>PAUN01000046.1 GCA_002712885.1 Acidobacteriota bacterium | reverse complement strand
ACACCAAGCATTCATCGTTTAGGGCCAGGACTACCGGGGTATCTAATCCCGTTTGCTACCCTAGCTTTCGCTCCTCAGCGTCAATACCGGTCCAGGATGTCGCCTTCGCCACCGGTGTTCCCCCAGATATCTACGCATTTCACCGCTACACCTGGAATTCCACATCCCTCTCCCGGATTCAAGCCCACCAGTATCGGACGCAGTTCCCGAGTTAAGCTCGGGGATTTCACGTCCGACTAAATAGGCCGCCTACGCGCCCTTTACGCCCAGTAATTCCGAACAACGCTCGCCCCCCCTGTATTACCGCGGCTGCTGGCACAGAGTTAGCCGGGGCTTCTTATTCCGGTACCGTCAAACCTTAACGTATTAGGTTAAGGGTATTCGTCCCGATCGAAAGGAGTTTACGAACCGAGGTCCTTCATCCTCCACGCGGCATTGCGTCGTCAGGCTTGCGCCCATTGCGAACAATTCCTCACTGCTGCCTCCCGTAGGAGTCTGGGCCGTGTCTCAGTCCCAGTGTGGCCGTCCGCCCTCTCAGGCCGGCTACCGATCGAAGCCTTGGTAGGCCACTACCCCACCAACAAGCTAATCGGACGCGGGTCCCTCTTCAAGCACCAGGTCTTGCGATCCCCGGCTTTGATCTCCACCCATCCAAGGGCGGGATATTATGCGGTATTAGCTCTCCTTTCGGAGAGTTATCCCCCACTCGAAGGCAGGTCACCCACGCGTTACTCACCCGTTTGCCACTCTACTCACGGCCCGAAGGCCGCTTTCGCGTACGACTTGCATGTATTAGGCACGCCGCCAGCGTTGATTCTGAGCCAGGATCAAACTCTCAAGTTAAAGAACGAAGCCTCAAGCCACTCTCGCGAATGACCGTCAGCAAACTTCAACACGAGAGCCATAATGGCTCTTCGTTGTTCAGTCTTGTAATGTCAGGCTGATTCTCGACAATTGTGCTTCGTCGTCCTATCTAGTTTTCAAAGAACCGACGCCCCGGACCGTTCGCACCAGCCGCGGCGCCCCCCCTGCCACGAATATCTCCGTGGGGGGAACCTTTTAAGGTTATCACAAGCGTCAATTTCGTCAACCCTCGCTCGCATCTTTTTTCGCCCACCCTGTGCCGTCTCCGACCTGACCGGGCTCAACGTGGAACGGCCGCTCAGGTAGCAACGGGCCGTGGGCACACGCGCACCACCCTCCGTTTGCCGACCTGCAAGACGAACGGCAGGCCGTCCGACGCAATACGTCGACCCCGCTCGGTCACCCGTTCGCCGTCGAGCCGCACGCTGCCCTGCTCGATCAATCTGGTCGCAGCACTATTGGAACCGGCGAAACCGACGTCCGCAATCACTTCGGCCAGTCGCGCGCCGTCGGCCCCCAACTCGAGCACATGCTCCGCCAACTCAGACGGCAAGGCCTTCCGCGCGAATCGGCGCTCGAACTCCCTCTCAGCGCCAACTGCGGAATCGCGCGAGTGGAAGTCGGTGACGATACGCTGGGCCAGATCCAGTTTCGCGCGCTTCGGATGCAACTCACCGGCGCCAACTTGCGTCCGCATGCTCTCGATCTCGACCACGGAGAGGTCTGTCAGGAGCTCGTAATAGCTCCACATCAGGTCGTCAGATACGGACATGACCTTGCCGAACATGTCGTTCGGCGGGTCCGCAATACCGACATAGTTAGCAGCCGACTTCGACATCTTCTCGACCCCGTCAAGACCGACCAGCAAGGGCGTCGTCATCACGACCTGGGGTGCGAGATCGAATCGCGGCATGATGTCACGTCCTACATTCAGATTGAAGAGCTGGTCGGTCCCCCCCAACTCGACGTCCACGTTCAGATGCACGGAGTCGTAGGCCTGGGTCAACGGATACAAGAACTCATGGATCCCGATCGGCTGGCCCTTCTCGTAGCGCTGGCGAAAATGGCGCCGCTCCAGCATCTGTGCCACGTTGTAGCGGGCCGACAGCCGGACCCAGTCCTCACTCGTCAGGGCCCCTAGCCAGACCCGGTTGAATTTGATGACCGTCCGTTCGGGGTCGAGCAGGGTAAAGACCTGTTTCTTGTAGGTCTCGGCGTTCGCGTCGATCTCGTCTCGGGTCAGCGGCGGTCGTGTTTTCGATCGACCGGTCGGGTCTCCGATCAACCCCGTGAAGTCACCGATCAGGAACACGACCGTGTGCCCCAGATCCTGAAAATGCTTCATCTTGCGGATCAGGACGGTGTGGCCGAGGTGCAAATCCGGCGCGGTGGGGTCGAATCCGACTTTCACCACCAGGGGGGTGGAGGCCTGAGCGGACCGCTCCAGTTTGGATCGAAGCTCGGACTCGCGGACCACATCCACGCACCCCTTTGTCAGGTAAGCGAACTGCTCCGCCACGGTTTTCTGTGTCATATTTAGACGGGGTCGCGCCCCGAACCCCACGCCGGTCGCTCGCGGGGACCCATCGCCCCGCGCCCGCAGGCACGCATGTGTTCTCTCCAGCAAACGGCGTCAAGCCAGGTCGACACTCAGTCAAGCGTAGGGTGTGGGGCATCACCCTGCGCCGACCAATCGCAATCGGTCAGTGTACTTGACGAGCCCGGCGCGACGGCTCAGCTTCTCAGGAAGCGACGACCTTCGATGCGCCAGCCTCCGGCGAGAACAACTCCGATCGCCTCGGGATAGATCCGGTGTTCCTCGACCAGAATCTTCGCGGCCAGGCTGGCTGGCGTATCATTCTCCTCCACGGCCACGGTGGCCTGCGACACGATAGGGCCACCATCGAGCTCCGGCGTCACGATATGTACCGTAGCGCCGGCCACCTTGACGCCATACCGCCAAGCTTGGTCCTGGCCGTGCAATCCTGGAAACGCCGGTAGCAGAGACGGATGAATGTTCAAAATGCGGTTGGGAAACGCTTCCACGAAACTGGCGCTGAGTAGACGCATGAACCCCGCCAGACACACCAACGAAACCTCCTGCCGACGAAGCTCGGCCACGAGTGCGGCGTCGTAGTCCTCCCTCGACGTGAACGCCCCATACTCCAACACCACCGTCTCGATGCCGGCCGCGCGCGCGCGGTCCAAGCCCCCGGCGCCCGCCCTGTTGGAAATCACGACCACAATGGCGGCGTCGAGACGCCCGTCCGCCACGGCCGCAATCATCGCCTGCAGGTTGCTGCCGCGACCGGAAATCAATACTCCCAGTCGCCGACTGTCGCCGGCGTGAGTCACCTGACCGGCGTGGCTGGTTTCGTTCTCAATCATCGTGGGTGCCGATTGTCTAAAAAACGGTAGCGGTCTAGATGTACGTGAGACAGGACACTAGCGGTACCTCACCGTGCCATCTCCCGACGTCACCGTACCGATCACCACCGCATCGGTCTCTCCGGCGTGCTCAAGTTGCGTCAAGACAGCCGTGGTCGCCTCGGCTGCGCAGACGACAACCATGCCAATACCCATGTTGAAGGTCCGGAACGCGTCAGCATCGGGCACGGCACCGTGATGTTGGAGGAACTTGAATATGGGGGGAGGCGTCCAACTCCCGCGTTCGATCTCGGCCGCGGTCCCCTCAGGCAGTACGCGAGGAAGGTTGTCGGACAACCCACCGCCGGTGATATGCGCCATGCCCTTGATCGGGGTCGTTGCCTCGGCCAGCAGCGAACGTAGTGGGCCAAGATACGAGCGATGCGGGCGCAACAGGACGTCGCCCACTGACCCGTCCAACCCATCTGCCGTAGAGTTGGCAGACAGCCCAAGCCGCTCAAAAACAATATGTCGGGCCAACGAATAGCCATTGGTGTGAAGGCCGCTGGACCGCAGGCCTATCAGGCTATCGCCCGCGCGAATGCGGCAACCGTCGATCACTCGCGCACGGTCCACGAGACCGACGATGAAGCCGGCCAGATCGTATTCCCCGTCCGCGTAGAACCCGGGCATCTCGGCGGTCTCGCCCCCGAGCAACGCGCAACCGTTCTCGGCACACCCCGCAGCCAAGCCGGCTACCACCTCCGCCGTCACATCCGGTGATAATCGACCCGTAGCAAGATAATCGAGGAAGAAGAGCGGTGTCGCCCCCTGCACCAGGATGTCATTGACACAGTGGTTGACCAGATCGACTCCGACGGAGCCGTGCCGCCCGGTGCGAAAGGCCACTTTCAACTTCGTACCGACACCGTCGGCGCTCGACACCAGGACCGGCTCGGCCAAACCTGCGAGATCCGGCCGGAACAGCCCGCCAAAGCTACCGATCTCCGAGAGCACTCCGCTGGTGAACGTGCCGCGAGCCAGTGCCCGAATCCGCCGGACCGCTTCGTGGCCGGCGTCGATATCGACACCGGCTGACTTGTAGTCGACCGGCGCGGGTGCCTCTGAGGTGACGGCCGGATCGTCTCTCCCGGGCAACAAGGGGTCGGCCATCAGAATTCGAGTGCCCTGATCAATTCGCCGCTCACCGCACGCGACCGAGACCCTTCGGGTGCGAACCAAAACGCGGTGCGGGTCGTCATGAAAAAGCGTTCCTCCTCAAGATCCTCGTCAAGCATGTCGAAGCCGTCGCGAACCACCAGCGCGGCCGCAGGCAGGTCCGTCCGTGTCTCGAGGTGCCCCAGCACCGTGTCGGGGTAGCGCATCGCCAGCATGCCGAGCACCAGCGCAATCGAGTCCCTCGCGCCCGGGTCGGCATTGACCCCCACGTCAAACAACTCCCGGACCGCGTGCGCATCACCGCGCGACGCGAGTGCTCCCAGCGCGGCAGCCGACGAACGCACCAGATCCGCGTGATCGCCGGCGACGGCAAACCGTAGCGACTCGGTCACGAACTGAAAATGCCGGTCCCGATCGGAGCCCAGCACGGCGGCGGCGGCCGACACCATCGGCTCTATGTCCGGATCTGTTCCCTGCAGCGCCGCAACCGACGCGAGCGCGCGGGTGTCGCCGATTCGCGTCAAGGCCAAAAGCGCGTCGTCCTGGAGTGGCCCTGGCTCACCGACAATACGCAGGAGAGGGTCGAGTGCGTACGAAGCCGCGCGGTCTCCGAGCGCCTCGATGACGCTGCCCCGGAAGAAATCCACCCCCCGGTCGATGTCTGCGATCAACCGCGCGCGCACCGCCGGGTCGGCGTCGTGGGCCGCAACCGCGCGAATCAACGCGGGCCGCACGAACTCAGACGTTTCCGTGTCGAGCGCCGCCAGCAACCGGGGCGCCATTACCGGATCCGGATCATGCTCGAAGTACCCGTAGGCCACCGCTCGTAGCCGGTCATTTGGATCCCCGAGTACATCGAGGACGACCTGTTTGGCCAACGGACCGCCGAAACCGACGAGCAGTACCAGCGCCCGGAACTGCACGTAGCCGTCATCGTGACCGGTGACCGCGGCGGCAAGCGCTGGGCCCACCTGCTCGACGGGAGCGCGTCTCACGAGACCGCTGGCGGCGGTCCGCGTGTCGTAGTCAAAGGCGCCGAGCTGATCGATGGCCGCCCGCAGCTCCTGATCATCGACCGGACCTGGTTGCGCCGCGGACAGACCGCCCGCGAGCAGCATAACGCCAGCGACCAGCACGGCGGTCGGTCGTCTCATTACCGGTCGCCCGGCAACTTCAGCGCCATCTGCATGTACGCTTCCTCGTCCCGGGGGGCCACCACCGGATACTCGCCGGTGTAGCAGGAATTACAGTAATCGCCGCTTCGTGAACCCACCGCCTGGCGCAATCCCGTCAGGCTCAGATACTGCAACGAGTCTGACTTGACGAACTCGCGAATCTCCTCGACGGTGTGGCTGGACGCGATCAACTCAGATCGATTTGGCGTGTCGATCCCGTAGTAGCACGGCGACACGGTCGGCGGGCAGCTGATGCGCATGTGGATCTCGCGAGCGCCCGCGGCCCGAATCATACCGACGATCTTCCGACTCGTGGTTCCCCTGACCAGCGAGTCGTCGACCAGAATCACGCGCTTGCCTTCAATGATGTTTCTGACCGGGTTCAGCTTGACCCGCACCCGGAAACCGCGAATTTCCTGCTGCGGCGCGAGGAACGTCCGGCCGACATAGTGATTCCGAATCAACCCCATCTGAATCGGTAGCCCGGACTCTTCGGCGTACCCGATCGCGGCGCACATGCCTGAGTCGGGGACCGGCACCACGACGTCAGCATCAGCCGGCGCTTCCCGCGCCAGTAGACGACCGAGATTGGTGCGCACTTCGTTCACGCTTTGTCCGAACACCAGGCTATCGGGTCGGGCGAAATACACATGCTCGAACACGCAGTGCGACAGCTGCGCGGCTGGGAACGGCCGATACGACCGCGCGCCGTCGCGAGCGATAACCAGCACTTCCCCGGGCTCGACATCGCGCACATACTGCGCGCCGATCAGGTCAAGGGCGCAGGTCTCGGAACAGACCACCATCGCATCGCCAAGCTTGCCGAGCACGAGCGGGCGGAATCCATGGGGGTCACGCACGGCGATGAGCAGATCCTTCGTCAGTAGGACAATCGAGAACGCGCCGTGTACGTGGGCCACCGACTCGACGATGGCGTCCTGCGGCGTCGCCGCCTTCGAGCGCGCGTAGAGGTGCAGCACGACTTCCGTGTCGCTATTGGTCTGGAAAATGCAGCCCTCCGCGACCAGGTCCGTCCGGAGTTCAGGCGCGTTGATCAGATTCCCGTTGTGACACAGCGCAATCTCGCCGTGCACACAATCGATGAGAATCGGCTGCGCATTGACGATGCGACTGTCGCCGGCAGTGGAGTAGCGGACGTGCCCGATCGCCACATCTCCGCTCAGTGAGGCCAACGTCCGTTCGTCGAATGCCTCTGACACCTGACCCATGGCGCGAGTCAGGTACAGCCGCTCGCCGTCCGCCGTCGCAATGCCCGCGCTCTCCTGGCCCCGATGCTGCAGCGCATAGAGGCCGAGCCGGGTCAGGGCCGGAGCCTCGGGGTGTCCGTAGATCCCGAACACTCCGCACTCGTCCCTGAACTTGTCGTGACCGATGTCGTTGTCAGCGGTGGGTCTCAATAGCGTCACGCCTCCTTGCTGGCGACCGCTTCGAAGTGCCGAGTCAGTCCCTGTCCCCACACCTGTTCCGCTTCGTCCAACCCAATATCGGCAACTTGCTCCCCCGCCACCGCGAGACGGATCCGGTCGCCCCCCGTGCGCCCGATCACGACCGCGGGGATCGACCGTTCACGTGCGCCCGACAGCAGCCGCTCACGCTGTCCGGTCGCGACGGACACCACCACCCGTGACGGCGCCTCGCCGAACAGTGCCTGTACGACGCCGAACCGCTCATCCATCTCAACCGACCCCGGCAGGTCGACCTGGGCACCGACCGCGCCGCTCTCGACGCAGCACTCGGCCAGCGTCACTGCCAACCCGCCATCCGAGCCATCGTGCGCTGAGCGAATCCAGCGGCCGCGCGCCGCATCGACCAGCAGCGCCTGCAGGGCCCGCTCGCGGTCCAAATCCACCGGGGCTGGCGTGCCGCGCACCAGGCTGTGCGCCTGCTTCAGGTACTCGCTTCCGCCCAGCCCGCCCGCCGGCTCGCCTAGCAGCACTATCTCCAGATCAGGCTCCGGGAACACCCGGGTCAGCACGTGGGTCACGTCGTCGAGCACCCCCACCACACCGAGCACTGGCGTGGGATAAATCGCCTGGCCGTCGGTCTCGTTGTAGAGACTGACATTGCCGCCGGTGATCGGCACGTCCAGAGCGCGGCAGGCCTCCGCGATGCCATCGACTGCCTGCGAGAACTGCCACATGATCTCTGAGCGTTCCGGGTTGCCAAAGTTTAAACAGTTGGTTGCGCCGATCGGCACGGCGCCGGCGCAGGCCACGTTTCTCGCCGCTTCGGCCACCGCCAGTCGCCCACCCTCGGCGGGATCCAGAAAGCAGTGGCGACCGTTGCCGTCGAGCGAGAAGACCAACGCCCGCTCGGTGCCCTTCACTCGCACCACGCCCGCGCCCATCCCCGGCAGCACCACCGTATTGGTTCGAACCATGTGGTCGTACTGTCGGTAGACCCAACGCTTGCTGGCCACCGCCGGGGTGCCGAGCAGGTCCAACCAAATTCGCCGCGGATCGGCGGGCGGAGGCAAAGTCGCCAGATCGAGATGGTTGGCGTCATCGAGATACGCTGGCCGCGTGGTCGGACGATCGTAGAGCGGGGCGCGATCGGCGAGCGGGCGATTCGGAATCTCGGCCACCACCTGTCCCTGGTCGCGTATCCGCAGCAAGCCATCGCCGGTGACCTCTCCGATACGTACCGCGTGCAGGTCCCACTTTTCGAACACCTGCTCGACCTCGGCCTCGCGTCCACGCTGCGCCACCAGTAGCATTCGCTCCTGCGATTCCGACAACATGATCTCATAGGGCGTCATGCCGGTCTCTCGCTGGGGCACGAGGGCCACGTCTATTTCGATCCCGGCATCTCCTCGGGCGCCCATCTCGGACGTGGAACAGGTCAGCCCCGCCGCACCCATGTCCTGAATGCCGACCAGCGCGTCGGTGCGCATGACCTCGAGGCAAGCCTCGAGCAGCAGCTTCTCCATGAACGGATCGCCCACCTGCACGGCGGGGCGTTTGTCGGCCGAGTGCTCGTCAAATTCGGCCGATGCCATCGTGGCCCCGTGAATACCGTCGCGCCCGGTCTTCGCTCCGACGTAGTAGACCGGATTGCCAGCCCCCGAAGCGACACCCATGGCCAGGGCGTCCGCTTTCGCCACACCGAGACAGAACACATTCACCAGCGGATTGCCCGCGTAGGCGGGCTCGAAGGCAATCTCGCCGCCGACGGTTGGAATGCCGATGCTATTGCCGTAGCCGGCGATGCCGGCGACGACGCCGTCGACAAGCCGCCGGGTGGCCGGATTGTCAATCTCTCCGAATCGCAACGAGTTCAGCAACGCGATCGGGCGAGCGCCCATCGTAAAGATGTCCCGGATGATCCCGCCGACACCCGTCGCGGCCCCCTGATACGGCTCGATAAAAGACGGGTGATTGTGCGACTCGATCTTGAAGACCGCCGTGATCCCATCGCCAATGTCCACCGCCCCAGCGTTCTCGCCTGGCCCTTGGACCACCCGCGGCCCGTCCGTCGGAAACCGACGTAAATGCAACCGCGAACTCTTGTAGCTGCAATGTTCTGACCACATCACCGAAAAAATACCCAACTCGGTGATCGTCGGTTCACGACCGAGAATCTCGAGGAGACGCTGATATTCCTCGGGGCTGAACCCATGCGCGTCAATGGTGGCCTGATCGATAGACATGACTACCCGCGAAGGCTCACGCCGCGCCGGTCGCGGCAAGGGTGCTGATCACCGATTCGAGGACGACACGACCGTCGGCGCTCCCGAGCATCGACTCGCAAGCGCGCTCCGGATGCGGCATGAGTCCCACGACGTTTCGCCCCACATTGCAGACACCGGCAATCGCGTGAGCGGACCCGTTGGGATTCGCCGCGTCCGACTGCGCCCCATCCTCAGCGCAGTAGCGAAAGACCACCTGTCGGTTGGCTTCGAGCGCGGCGAGGGTCTCCGGCGAGGCGTAAAAATTGCCCTCTCCGTGGGCAATCGGCAGGGTCAGCACCTGCCCGGCCACCGCGCCGGAGGTAAACGGCGTATCGGTCTGCTCGACCCGGACATGGATGTGCTCGCAGAGAAACTTCAATCGATTGTTCCGCAGCAACGCCCCCTTGAGCAGCCCGACTTCGAGGAGCACCTGAAATCCGTTGCAGATTCCGATCACGGGCCCGCCGGCGTGGGCAAACTCACAGACGCGGCCCATCACCGGTGAAAATCTGGCGATCGCGCCCGTCCGCAGATAATCGCCGTAGGAAAACCCGCCCGGCAACACCACGACGTCGGCGCCGCGCAGATCGGTCTCCTTGTGCCATACGAATTCCGCCTGCTGTCCCAGGACATGTTTCGTGGCGTGATACGCGTCGTGGTCGCAATTGGAGCCGGGAAACTCGATGACCGCGAATTTCATGAGCCGTCGTCTCCGTCGACTTCGATGCGATAGCTCTCGATCACCGGGTTCGCCAACAACTTGTCCGCGACCTCGGACGCGGTCGACCGCGCCGCGTCGGCCGACTCTTCCGCAACATCCAGCTCGAAGTACTTGCCCTGCCTGACATCCCGCACGGATCCATACCCCATCGACTGCAACGCCTCGACGATCGTCCGACCCTGCGGGTCGAACACCGACGGTTTCAAGGTGACGAAGACTCTGGTTTTCAAGAGGTACCCCCGGCCGGCACGGATGCCGTGTCGCCAGACAGCACGCGGTCCACAATGGGGCCGACGTGGCGAAGCTGCCGCTGGAGGTCGAACGCCCGGTCGAGGTCGGCCGGCAACAATACCCCCATGACGTCCGCATCCTCTGCGAGCAGCGCTTTGAAATCGAGCCGCTCGTCGTGGGAACGCATGGCCACCCGCTGCACCCACTGGTAAGCCTGCTCCCGTGAAACCCCGCGCTGCGCCAATTCGAGCAGTACCGTTCCGGAGAACACGATGCCACGCGACCGGTCGAGATTCTCCTGCATGCGATCCGGGTGCACGACGAGGGCCCGTACGATCGTGGTAAACCGTCGCAGCATGTGGTCGAGCGTGATGAAGCTGTCGGGGATGATCACGCGTTCAACGGACGAGTGGGAGATGTCCCGCTCGTGCCACAGCGCCACATTCTCGAGCGCGGCCACCGCGTTCCCACGAAGGAGACGGGCGAGTCCGGTTAACTGTTCGCACCCGATGGGGTTCCGCTTGTGGGGCATCGCCGACGAGCCTTTTTGGCCTTTCGCGAACCCCTCCTCGACCTCGCCAATCTCAGTCTTCTGCAGACCACGCACCTCAACCGCGAACTTCTCGAGCGAGGCCCCGGTAATCGCCAACGCGCTCAGCAATTCGGCGTGGCGGTCCCGCTGAATGACCTGAGATGCCACCGGCGCTGGTGTCAGCCCGAGTGCCACGCACACTCGCTGTTCGATCTCTGGCTCCAGATGCGCATACGTCCCGACCGCGCCGGAAATCTTTCCGACGCTGACAGCCTCTCGGGCGCCCTCGATCCGGCCTACGGCGCGCCGGAGCTCGGCGTGCCACAGCGCCAGCTTCAGGCCAAACGTCATCGGCTCTGCGTGCACGCCGTGGGTGCGCCCGATCATCGCCGTGTCGCGATGCTCCCGCGCCCGGTCCGCGACCGCCTCAAGGAGCTGACCGAGGTCGTCCAGGATCAATCCGCACGCCTGGCGCATTTGGAGCGCGAGCGCCGTGTCCAGGACGTCGGATGACGTCAGTCCGAAATGCAGCCAGCGCGCCGAGGGCCCGACTTGTTCGGCCACTGCCGTCGTGAAGGCGATAACGTCATGCCGCGTCGTCTGCTCGATTTCATCGACTCGCTCGGCGCGTACCCCGGCGCAAGACGCGATATCGCGGGCGGCGTCTTCAGGCACCACGCCCGTCGCCGCCATCGCCTGGGTGGCCGCGACCTCGACCCGGAGCCAGGTATCGTACTTGCGTTGCTCTTCCCAGATGCCGCCCATCTCTGGATGGGTATAGCGCGAGATCATGGGTGACGGACCTCATAGTGGGTCATCCGTAGACAGGTCGCTTCACATGCGCCAACTGGCCCCGGCAGCGGCAACGTCCGACGCGTCCGCACGTCAAGACTCGCCATCTTGGCGATCGGACTGGGTCCACCGAGCCTCGTCGCGCCGTTCCGCGACGCGCGTCGGTCCCTCCCGACGGTCTTGCCCGGACCGTGGCTTTCCACCGTCCGGGGGGCCAAGATGCTTCGTTCGGCGCTCGGCCACCCGTCACTCGCTGTGACGCCGACCCGCGGCTTCGCGGCGATCCGTCTCTGCTCGACGGGCGTCCTGGCGCCGTTCGCCGTCCTCGGGGGGGGGTGCTCTGCCATGTCACTCCCTTCGTGCGGGTCGCCGCACCAGCGCGACCCTGATAGCCAACCTCGTGTCCCCCCGCCGCCGCAGTGACTCGCGACTGGACACTAGAACGGTAAAGCGACCTGACGCCCAAGGGCGCCACGCCTCTGACGGGGCGTCCACGCCCCGAGGTCCACGGTCTCCGCCACGCGGTCTTGACGAGAGACGACAACCCGAACCTCGTCGCGTCCACTTGCCGCGAGCGCCTCACGGCAGGTCATCTCCGCGATCTCAGGCACGTTGTTCACCCGGCTCAAATGCGCGAGCACCAGGCACCTGACCGAGCGCCCCAGGTCATGGCGAACAAACAGCGCGAGCGATTCATTGGACAGATGGCCCCGCGACCCACCGATCCGCGCCTTGGTCGACCGCGGATATGGCCCCACCTGCAGCAGGTCGTGCGCGTGGTTCGATTCAATGACCAGCAGCCGGCAGTCGCAGAATCTGGCCCGCAAGACCGGCGTGACGGTCCCCACGTCGGTGGCGAACCCGACGGTTCCATCAGGGGTGTCGATGACGAAGGCCAGCGTTTCAGCCGCCGCGTCATGGGAGACCTCGAACGGAGTAAACCGAAACCCACAGATCTCGCTCGCCGCATCACACACCAGCAAGCGCCAGTTCGGAACAGGCGCCGCCTTGGCCACCCGGGTCGATTCCAAGAGCGCTTTGGTCGCCGCCGTCGTATACAGCGGCACGTCGTGCCGCCTCGAGAACAGCGCTGCGCTGCGAGTATGGTCGCCATGTGCGTGCGTAATGACCACCGCCCCGACGCTATCGGGCGGCACCCCCACGCTGTCCAGTCGACGCGCCACCTCGCGGTAACTCAGCCCCACATCGATCAGCACCGGCTGCTCGGGGCCTTGCAATAGCGTCGCATTTCCGGCGCTCCCACTCCCTAGCACCGTCAATCGAACCCCGATACCACCCCCCTGTGGGCCGGGCGGGGCATCCCGCCTGGACTGCGTTGCTTCCTCGGTCACATACCGCCTGTATGCTCTCTCGTCGCACCTTGCCAGTCGGGCGCCTCACCCGGCGAACGGGTCTGGCATCGGCCGGTTTACCCAGCCTCGCCCGACGAGGGAATCCGACATTGGCCGGGACGTCCCAAGCCGCGTCCGGTGAACGCCCTGACTTTGGCCTGGGCATCCCAGCCTCGGTTCGGCGCACGTCCTGGCCTAGGCTTGTCTCCCGCGGCTAGGTCAGCGCTAGTTGCTGCTCGCTTAGCGCAAGACCATCGACGGGTCCCAAGACCGTCGCCGCCACTGTACCCGGGACGAGCAGCTCTTTCGCCACTCGGTGGACATCGTCGACGGTCACCTGTTCCACCGCCTGCAACGTCTCGTCCAGGGTGAACTGCCGCCCGTAGTACATCTCCTGCCGAGCCAGATGGGACATCCGGCTCGAGGTGCTCTCCAGGCTCAGCACCAAGCTGCCCTTCAAGTGATCCCTTGCCCGAACCAGCTCCGCCGACGTGATCGGGGCATCGCGAAGCTGCTGGAGCTCGGCCATGATTAGGTCCACGACTTCGACAACGCTGTCGGCATCGCAGCCGGCGTATATCGTCAGGGCGCCGCCGTCGCGATACGACACGAAACCGCTGCTCACCGCGTAGGCGAGACCTCGCTTCTCTCGGATATTCTGGAACAGGCGCGAGCTCATGGTACCGCCCAGCACGATGTTCAGCACGTAACAAATGTAGCGGTCGACGTGTGCTTGCGGGTATCCGCTCACGCCGAGACACACGTGGCATTGCTCGAGCGGCTTGTCGCGTATCAGCAAGCCGGGACTCGACGCCGGAGCCGTGCTGGTGATCTCCTCGACGTTGGACGGCAGGTCGCCGAAGGCCGACGTCACGAGGTCGCGGACCGCCGCGTGGTCGACATGACCAGCGGCCGCGATCACCAGGTTGCCCCCAGTGTAGACACGGCCGAAGTAGTCGCGGAGGGTCGCGGCGTCGAGATCGGTCACGGTCTCCGGAACGCCTAGGATTGGCCGGCCCAGCGGATGCCCGGACCAGAATCGCTGGGTGAACAGCTCATGGACCAGGTCGTCAGGCGTGTCCTCCACCATCTTGATCTCTTCGAGCACCACCTTCTTTTCACGCTCGATGTCACCCGGATCGAACGCCGGATGCACCAGCAGGTCGGCGAGCACGTCGACGGCTCGTGGGAGGTGGTCGTCAAGCACCTTCACGTAGTAACTCGCGCATTCCTTCGCCGTAAAGGCATCGAGCTGCCCCCCGAGCGAGTCGATTTCCTGCGCAATGTCTTCCGCCGTGCGACGCGCCGTCCCCTTGAACAGCATGTGTTCAACAAAGTGCGCGATTCCAGATCGAGCGGCGCTCTCATGACGCGACCCTCGCGTCAGCCAGGCCCCGAAGCTGACTGAGCGCACGTCTGGCATCGACTCGGTCAAGAGGCGCAACCCGTTATCGAACTGCTCGCGAATAATCATTCCGAGACGTCGCCTGTCTGCGGCCCATTAGAGCCAGCCGTCCACAACATCCGTAAATAGTTGTACAATAAAGACTTAACAGATAGCAGCAAGAAAGTAATGATACCACGCGAAGCGCGTTTGCATCAACCTGGCATCAAGACGCCGCGTGTTACTGTGGGCCACATGGACGACGAGAGGCCGGACCTGGCGGAACTGGAGCCGTCGGAACTCGAATCGGTCGTCACGGCACTGGGCGCCGATCGGTTTCACGCGAGGCAGATCTTTCGCTGGTTGCACCGCCGCGGACGCGAGCGGTTCGATGGAATGACCGACCTGTCGCGCCACCTCCGCGCGCGACTCGATGAGACGTGTACTATCACCACACCGGTGGTGACCTCCCGCGAACGGTCGTCAGACGGCACCCAGAAGTTCCTCTTCACGCTTGGCGACGGTCGAACCATCGAGTCCGTGTTCATCCCCGACACGCCTGCCCTGACCCTCTGTGTCTCGACGCAGGTGGGCTGTGCGATGCAGTGCGGATTCTGTCTGACCGGCCAGATGGGCCTCGCTCGCCATCTGACGGCCGGGGAGATCGCCGGACAGGTCCGTGTGTTGGCGCGCGAACTCGAGCTGCAGGACACACGATTCAACATCGTGCTGATGGGCATGGGCGAGCCACTGCACAACTATGACGCCACGATGAAGGCACTCCGTATCCTGGCCGCGCCGGACGGGTTGGCCTTGACCCCCAAACGCGTGACCTTGTCGACGGTCGGCCTGTTGCCGGCCATGGCCCGATTGTCAGAGGAGACGTGGATTCCGAACCTTGCGGTCTCTCTGCACGCGACCACCGACCGAATTCGACACGAGCTGATACCGACAAGCCGGCAGCAGCGTCTCTCGGATCTCATCACCGCGTGCCGTCGGTTCCCGCTCAAGCACCGCGACCGGATTACCTTCGAATATGTGCTGCTGGACGGTATCAATGACACGGCCGCGGACGCGAGGCGGTTGGCCAGGCTGCTCCGCGGTTTGCGAGCCAAAGTGAACCTGCTTCCTCTCAACGAGGCGCCCGGGATTCCGTTCTCTCGTCCATCCGACGAACAGGTCGAGCGTTTTGCCCGCAGTTTGGCGCGTTCCGGCGTCACCGTGTCGGTCCGCAAGAGTCGCGGCCGAGACATCCGGGCCGCCTGCGGTCAACTCATCGTCGACGGCGGTCCCCGGGCCGGGTCGGCGCCCCGCGCGCGGAGCGCACAGGAGCAATGACCGCACGGTCTCACCCCGCAGAGGAGCTGGTGCTCATTGAAGCTGGCCGGCCAGCGGTTCGGCGCTGGTGATACGGACGCGGACCCGCTGGTTGCCGTCCCGTCCTGACGGCACCGACACCTTCAAGTAGTTATCGGTCAGCACGACCGTCCCCCCCTCAAGCGTCAGTCCAGGTCGGAGGGTCCCGACCAGCTTCTCCCGAAACTGTCGGGACAGGGTCGAGCCCAGGTCCCGCAGCCCGCGCGCCCGTTCACGGACGAGCGGGCCGGCGACCCGACCGGGCAAGCGCGCCGCTTCGGTGCCGGGACGTGGCGAGTAGGGGAACACGTGCAGATACGTCAGGGGGCTCGAACACAGGTAGTCCAGCGTTTGAGCCGCATCCTCGTCGGTTTCACCTGGGAATCCGGCGATCAGATCGGACCCGATCCCGGCGTGTGGCATCAGATGTCGAATGCGATCCACCGCACGGCGATACACCGCGAGGGTGTAAGGGCGACGCATGCGACGCAGCATCGTGTCGCTGGCATGCTGGAGAGGCAGATGAAAGTGCGGCGCGAACCTCCCACTCGTGGCCACCAGATCGATGATGTCCGGTGGACAGTCCATCGGCTCGAGCGAGCTGATGCGGTAGGTGACTCCCGACGGATGGTCGTCGAGCGCACGGAGCAGCTCGATCAAGCCGTCGCGGGCCTCGAGATCGCGCCCATACGACCCCAGGTGCACACCGGTCAGCACCACCTCGTTGAATCCGCTGTCGGCTGCATGGCCGACGGCCTGCAGCACGTGCGCTGTATCGAGACTCCGTCCCGACCCGCGTGTTGTTGGAATGACGCAGTAGCTGCACGGTTGATCGCATCCGGTCTGCACACGCAGCATGAACGCGACCCGGCCGATGATCCCGGGTGACACCAGCGCACCGCACGCGCCGGGACCATCTCCGAAGCGGCTCGCGGTGGTCTCTTGTCCCGGTGCGACCTCATCGGCAATCGTGTGCTTGCGCTGGTTGGGGATGACCAAGGGGTCGCCTGGCAGTGCCTCGATCTCGTCTGGCGCGCGAGACGCGTAGCAACCGGTGGCTACCACCCGCGCCTTGGGATTGACTCGCTCGACACGCCGGAGTGCCTGGCGTGTCCCCTGGTCGGCCGACGCGGTCACCGAGCAACTATTGACCACGACCAGGTCTGCGTCGTCGACCGACGCCCGTGTCCCGCCGCGCGCCCGCAGCTCCATCTCGAGCTGCAGAGAGTCAGCCTGATTGACGCGGCACCCGAAGGTCGTGATTGCGTAGCGCACGGGAAAATGGGGTCGAGATCGGGGGACGGACGTCACACAAATCACACAGACGGGTTACTCACGGGTCACTAGCGTAGTCTGGTTTCGTCTCGTACGGGAACATCATGCCGCAAGGGGTTTCCAGAACTGGACGGCTCGCATAGGATCGAGCCTCATGCCAGGGCCGGTCTCGGCTGTGGTGTCGACCCCGAACGTCATTTGTCTGGGAGACCACCCTCATGCGTGCCACACCGCTCAACTGGATCGCCGCCGTCGCCGCCGTGGCGCTCGTCGTGTTCGTGCTCCCCCAGCCTGAATCGCTGGCCACCGAAACGACCCCCGGCACTGAGAGCCCACGCCTGACGGAATTGAAGCGAGAAGTCGTGGTCGATATCGAGAGTCGCCGAGACTTCACCCAGCAGATGGTCGACATGATCTACAGCTTCAACGAGCTCGGCTTTCAGGAGTTCGAGACCCAGCGGTATGTCACGGACATTCTGGAAGACTACGGGTTCACCGTTGAGCGTGGCGTCGCCGGGATCCCAAGCGCATGGTGGGCAAGCTGGGGGTCCGGTTCGCCGGTCATCGCCATCGGGACCGATGTCGACGGCATCCCGCAAGCCTCACAGAAGCCAGGGGTGGCGTATCGCGACCCGCTGATCGCGGGCGCGCCGGGGCATGGCGAGGGTCACAATGCCGGTCAGGCGCTGAACGTCACCGCCGCGCTGGCCGTGCAAAAGATCATGGAGCGGGATGGCCTCGCGGGCACGCTCGTCATCTGGCCAGGTATCGCGGAAGAGCAGCTAGGAGCCAAGGCGCACTACGTGAAGGCGGGACTGTTCGCCGATGTCGACATCGTCCTCTACTCGCATGTCAGCAATTCGATGTCGGTCAGCTGGGGCGAAAGCGGGGGCAACGGGCTGGTCTCGGTCGAGTACCTGTTCAAGGGGGAGAGCGCGCACGGCGCCGGCTCGCCGTGGGACGGTCGCAGCGCACTCGACGCGGTCGAGTTGATGAACGTCGGGTGGAACTATCGCCGCGAGCATCTGCGTATTCAGCAGCGGTCACACTATGTCATCACGGACGGCGGGGACCAACCCAACGTGGTACCGCCGACGGCGGCGGTCTGGTACTTCTTCCGAGAAACGGACTACCCCAGCATCATGCGTATGTGGGAGATCGGCGACCAGATCTCCGACGGCGCCGCGTTGATGACCGGCACAACGGTCGACTCACGAGTCCTCGGCGCCGCCTGGCCGCAGCACATGAACCGGCCGCTCGCCGAGGCCGTGCACACGAACATGCTTGCGGTCGGTATGCCGGCGTGGAGCGACGCCGACCAGCGGATGGCCAAGGCGGTGCAACGGATGCTGGGGGCGGAGGAACGCGGACTGGGGACGGAAATCAGCGAGGAACTGCGTGGCCGGCACGACATTCCAGACCGGGAGCGCCGCGGCGGCGGCTCGGACGACATTGGGGACATTTCGTGGGTGGTCCCCACTGTCTCGCTCCGGTTCCCCTCCAACATCTCCGGCGGGCAGGGCCACAACTGGAACAAGGCCATTGCGATGGCCACCCCGATCGCGCACAAAGGGGCCACGGCCGGCGCCAAAGTCTATGCCCGCACGCTGCTCGATATCTTGCTGAGCCCGGATCTCGTGAACGACGCGAATGACTATTTCGAGAACGTCCAGAAGCAAGACATGGAATACACCTCGTTCCTACGTCCGCGTGACGAGCCGGCGATCTGGCTGAACGAGGACATCATGCGGGAGTTCAAACCGGCGCTGGAAGAGTACTACTACGACCCGTCCACCTACGACACCTACCTCGACCAGCTTGGCATTGCGTACCCAACGGTCCGGCCACCCGGAGCCAACGACTAGCTGTCGACGACAACGCGCCTGGCGCGGGTGATCGCCCCGACCGCAATGGCCGCCAGCGTGTACTCGCGCCCGCGCTCGGCGGCCACAATCGCGCGCACCCCACGCGCCACGTACGGCCACGCGACAACCGCCAGGAGCCCCACGCGCAGCCAGAACACGGCCCTAGTCGACACCACCACACCCGATGCACTGCTCCCCGCGACCACACCGAGCGGCAACCCGACGCCGGTCGCAACATCCCGCTAATCTACAGTGTCTGCGGCGCCATCGCGATGGCCACCGTGCTCGGGTTGTGCGGCCGAGCAAGCCGTCAACTCCTTGCCTCCGTGTGAGGGACCCGGCACTGTATGCTGGATGGTGAGTCGCCAGCGGGTCGCCTCCACGCCTACCCACAGCACCGAGACGATCCTCCTCGTGGAGAACGAGGCGGGCGTGCGAGAGATGACGGCCGAGGCGTTGGGCGCCGCCGGCTATCGCGTCGTCAGGGCGCACCGCGTCGAGCGGGCGCGTGCCACCGCCACGGACATTTCTAATAGGATTGACCTGCTCTTGACCGATGTGATGCTACCGGATGGCAGTGGTCCAGCGCTGAGCCCGCAGCGGTTGACGGCCCGTCCGGCGCTCAGGCCCATGTTCATGACGGGACATGCGGCCGACCCGACTCGGCGGGATCGGCACGGCCACGCCTACGAGGTAGCGGAGAAACCGTTCGGACCCCAGGAGCTGCGACAACGAGCGCAGTGCTTCCTCGACCGCGCGCCCGACGGACCCGGCGCGTCGTCCGTTCCTCCTGACCGATGATCGAGCCCACTTCCCATCCCGTGCGTCCCGCCACGTTCGCTCAGGCCACTGTGCCCATCGGGCTCCTGGTCGGGCTACTCGCCGGATCGGTCGCCTTGTTCGGCGACGCCTCATCGAGCGGACCGAACCAGATCGCCCTGATGCTCGCGGCCGGTGCCGGTGCCATCGTCGCGCTTCGTAACGGTCATTCCTGGCCGGCGATCGAGCGGGGCATCATCCACGGAATTTCCGTATCGATGGGCGCGCTTCTGATCCTGCTCGCAGTCGGTTCGCTGATCGGCACCTGGATTCTGGCCGGCACGGTGCCCACCATGATCTACTACGGGCTCTCGTTGTTGACGCCGTCGATCTTCTACGCGGCCGCCTGTGCCATCTGCGCGCTGGTGTCGCTCGCCACGGGCAGTTCCTGGACGACCGCCGGCACCATTGGCATTGCGCTCGTCGGCATTGCCACCGCGCAAGGGCTACACCTGGGCCTCGCCGCCGGCGCCATCATCTCGGGCGCCTATTTTGGCGACAAGATGTCAGCCCTCTCGGACACGACGAATCTCGCCCCGGCGGTGGCAGGCACCGACCTGTTCAGCCACATCAGACACATGGTGTGGACCACCGGCCCCAGCTTCGCCATCGCACTGGCACTCTTCACCGCGGCGGGGTTTGTCGTCCCCACGCCCGACTCGACCGATGATCTGTCGGCGATACTCGGGGCGCTCGAGCGCGAGTTCGTCGTCGGCCCCCACCTGCTGCTCCCGATGGCGTTGGTCTTAACGTTGGTGATGCGACGTGTCCCGGCGTTCCCGGCCCTGTTGCTCGGGGCGCTGAGTGGCGCCGTGTGCGCCGTCCTGTTCCAGGGCGACGCGGTCGTGGCGTTCGTGGGCGACCCTGAGCTGAGCCGTCCCGTGGCGCTCGTCAAGGGATGCTGGATTGCCCTCTTCGACGGATTCGTGCTCGATTCGGGCACCCCGGCCCTCGACGAACTGCTCAGCCGGGGGGGCATGGCCAGCATGCTCACCACGGTGTGGCTCATCATCTCAGCCATGATGTTCGGCGCGGTCATGGAAACCACCGGGCAGCTCGAAGCGATCGCCAGACGGATTCTTGGCGCCGTCCACGGTACCGGGAGCCTCATCTCGGCCACGCTCCTGACCGCTATCGGGACCAACGTGCTGGCCTCCGACCAGTACATCTCGATCGTACTCCCAGGTCGCATGTTCCGAGCCGAATACGAGCGCAGACGACTGGACCCGAAGAACCTGTCGCGAGCGTTGGAGGACGCCGGTACGATTACCTCCGTGCTGGTGCCGTGGAACACGTGCGGTGCTTACATGGCCGGAACCCTCGGCGTTGCCACGCTGACCTACGCGCCGTTCTGTTTTTTCAACCTCATCAACCCCCTGGTGGCTGCCCTCTATGGGTGGACAAACATCTCGGTCGTCCCGCTCAGCCCGAAAGGGCTCGGTGTGAACGAACCCGCCAGCGGCTGACCGCGCGGCGGCCGGCGCCATGCCGCGCCTCCGTGACCCATGCGATACTGATAGGTTCACGGATCGGCCAGAACCAGCAGCCACAGGCTCGGACGGCGGCACACGATACGGCATGGGACCAGGAGTACGGACACGTCAGGCGGGGATGGTTTTCATCTTCGTCACGATGTTCATCGACATCCTCGGCTTGGCCATCATCGTCCCAATTCTGCCAGAGCTCATTGGCGAACTGCTGGGCCGTGATACCTCCTCCACGGGACGATACCTCGGGGTCATCGTCGCCGTGTACGCCTTAATGCAGTTCTTGTTCGCACCCGTGCTCGGCGCCCTCTCGGACCGGTTCGGGCGCCGGCCAATCATCCTGATCTCGCTCTTTGGTTTCGGTATCGACTACCTGATTCAGGGTTGGGCCCCGTCAATCGGCTGGTTGTTCGTGGGCCGATTTATCGCGGGCGTCATGGGCGCCAGCATTACCACCGCCAACGCGTATATCGCTGATGTGTCGACACCAGACACCCGGGCTCGTAATTTCGGCTTTGTCGGCGTGGCGTTCGGCCTCGGTTTTACCCTGGGCCCGGCGCTCGGGGGTGTGCTTGGCGCCATCCATCTCCGGTTGCCCTTCTTCGTGGCCGCCGCCCTGGCGCTAGTCAACGGGCTGTACGGCTTCTTTGTGCTGCCTGAGTCGCTCGCCCCCGAACACCGCCGCCCAGTGTCTTTTGCCAACATGAACCCGATGGCCAGTCTCCGACGACTGCGGGCATATCCGCTGGTCGCCGGACTGGCGTTCGCCGTGCTCTTCAGTTCGCTGGCCCAACGCGGCATGGAGAACGTCTGGGTGCTCCACGCGGGGTATCGGTATGGGTGGAACACTCAAACCAACGGACTCACTCTGGCACTGGTCGGTGTCATGGCCATTCTTGTACAAGGACTACTGGTCAGACCGACCGTCCGGCGCCTCGGTGAGCGTCGCACCATCATGCTAGGACTCACAGTCTCAACGCTGGCGTTCCTCGGCTACGGATTGGCGTCGG
This sequence comes from Acidobacteriota bacterium, assembly GCA_002712885.1. Lineage (GTDB taxonomy): Bacteria > Acidobacteriota > Vicinamibacteria > Vicinamibacterales > UBA8438 > UBA8438. The sequence goes on along the minus strand of PAUN01000046.1, from coordinate 12,726 downwards.
ACGGCTGGATGGTCTTGGTCATCATCGTGTTCGGCGCCCTGGCCGGCTTGGCGATGCCGGCTATCCAGGGCCTGGTTGCCGGCACGGTGGGCCCTTCCGAACAGGGCGAGATCCAGGGCGCACTCACCTCCTTGACCAGTCTCACCAGTATCTTCGCCCCGCTCATCTTTACCGCCGGCCTGTTCAGCTTTTTTACATCCGATGCAGCGCCCATGGCGTTACCGGGTGCCCCGTTCTTGTTGGGCTCCATCCTATTCGCGGTGTCATTGGTCGTGCTCATGCGGCTCTTCCGACGGATNCCCGCCGCTCCCGCGGCAAAAGCCTCCGGCATCTGACCGGCTTCCTATGTTTACTGGTCGTTGTGCCTCTCTACTGCTGGTTTGTCNGGGTTGTCCGGCCCGTCTTCGCGATGCTTCCGATGCTGCTCCCATCGCNCCTTCACGGCATGTCTTCCCGCAACGGACCGTGNCTCGGATGAGACGCCGGCCCACTGTTTGTGTCCTCCCGCGCTCGACGCGCCGATACGAGCGAGCGCAATCCGGGGCGACGATTGAAACCTACTTCGTGGGCGCGGCGCCGACCTCCGATGGTGGCGTGCGCTACTTCGGCAGCAACCAGGGTGGCACCGTCTACCACTCCACGACGGCGGTCGCTGTGACGCCGAACGGCGCCCCGGCCGGCGCTGACCCGCTCCAGTAACGACGGCGCAGCGCTCGGTCCCCAGCCTGAGTCGCCAACACCACGGGATATCCGCNTCGGCGGGNATCCCGTTTCTTGGGTACGGACTANCATCNTTGGCTGGCCATGCACNGTTTGCCACTCACCTACAGATACATCTACTCTTTCTGGCTGCCCCTGGCCGGTACGTGGGTCATGATGGCGGTCGAAGGACCGTACCTCGCAGCCATCATCGCCCGCCTGCCCAGTCCCACCGAGAACCTCGCGGCATTCGGCGTCGCCTTCTCGTTCGCAATCATCATCGAGGCGCCGGTCATCATGCTGATGGCCGCATCGACCGCGCTTGTCCGTAGTTACGCGAGCTATCTGGCGTTGCGGCGATTCGCGTATGGGCTCGGTATTGCCCTGACCCTCATCCAGACGGTGGCCGTGTTGCCGCCGGTGTTCCCATGGATCGGCGAGACGCTCGTCGGTCTACCACCGGAGGTGTCTCGCCTCGCTCATCAGGGACTGGCCCTGATGCTGCCCTGGCCGATCGCAATCGGCTATCGACGGTTTCGGCAGGGATTGCTGATTCACCATAACTTGACCCGCCGAGTCGCACTCGGCACTGTGCTTCGGCTGACGACGATGACGGTCACGGCGTTGGCCGCCGCGCAGGTTATTGGACTGCGCGGCATTCACGTGGCCGCGCTGGCCCTCTCGGTCGGCGTAGTCGTAGAAGCAGCGGCCAGTCGACTGATGACCCGCGAACTCGTGGCGAGGCTGCGCCTCCAAGACAACAGCGACGCTGACCGGGAGCCGACGCTGACCCTGCGCACCATCGTCCACTTCTACGTGCCCCTCGGGATGACGTCTGTCCTGGGCATGGCGATTCAGCCGGCGGTCACCTTCTTCATGGGCCAAAGTCGGTTCCCGCTGGAGTCCCTTGCGGTGCTGCCGGTCGTCCACGGACTGACCTTCGTGTTTCGCGCCATNGGTCTGTCGTTTCAGGAAGTCGGCATCGCGCTGCTCGGCGAGCACACGGAGCACTACCGGCAACTGCGCACGTTCGCGGCCTGGCTGGCGATAGCGACGGCCGGCGGCATGAGCCTCATCGTCTACACCCCGCTCGCGACCGTCTGGTTCCAGGAGATCTCCGGNCTCTCACCGGAGCTGACCCAGTTTGCACTCCTTCCGGCGCGTATCCTCGTGTGGATTCCGGCCGGTTCTGTCTGGATCTCGTTTCAGCGATCCGTGCTCGTCCATGGACGAGACACAAGGGCAATCACCCGAGCGTCCGCGTTGGAGGTGCTGGGAGTCCTTATAGTACTGGCCGTCACCGTGCAGACCCTGTCGTGGGTCGGCGCCGTGGGTGCAGCCACGGCCATCGTCATCGGGCGTCTCATCGGCAACCTGTCCTTGATTGCACCGGTGGGACGGATGACACGCCGCGCGCCAAGACCGGACATGGTTGGCTCCCCATCGGCGACGACGGTCGGCTGACGGTGACGACACGCACCACGGAGGCACCGCAGCCAGACTATGCGGCGCGGCCGATTGCGCTGGGCAACTTCGCACCGACCGGGGAGTCTGACTCTGATACGATCAAATGTTTTGAATTACGACTAGGACGCTGGTGGTAGTACAGCTGCCATCTTTGGGCGCCGCGGCGCCTGGCCGACCAGGCACGAGGAGCGCGCATACCGGGATGTAGGCCATCGTGACCATGNGCGACACCGCCCTGGGCGGGATGCCTCAGCGGCCAAGATGGCAGCTGTATTTCCACCAGGGTCCTGAAGTTGGGAATATTGATGCGCGGAGACCGAACAGCACGAATCATTGGCGGCGAACCAGCCGACCGACCAGCCGATGAATCCTGTCGGTCCGGCCCTCCGAACAGGTTCGGGCTGGGCATGATCGCCCTGCTGGCGCTGCTGGCGTCGCCCGGACTCGGCCGGGCGCAAACACAGCCGGCAGACAGCGTCACCCTCGTGCCACAGACGAGCCGGGCCGGGCGGGCCCTGCCGGTCGACCAGGCGCCGGCCATCGACGGCGACATCCTTGGCGACCCGGCGTGGGCCGCGGTGGAACCGCTCAGCGGGTTCCGCCAGAGCGCGCCGGACGAAGGACAGCCGGCCAGCGAACGTACCGAAGTGCGCGTCGTCTTCACGGAAGACACCATCTACTTCGGCGTCGTCCTGTTCGATGACGACCCCTCGGCCATCATCATGACCGACAGCCGTCGTGACTCGTCGATGAACAATGCCGACAGCTTTCAGATGGTCCTCGATACATTCAGCGACAAGCAGAACGGCTTCGTGTTCGGCACCACACCGGCGGGGCAAGAGTACGATGGCCAGGTCACCGACGAAGGCGGAGGCCGAAGCCTGTTCGGGGGGGGCGGCGGCGGCGGCTTTTCTCGGGGCAGTGGGAGCGGATTCAACCTCAACTGGGATGGGGCCTGGCAGGTACAGACCGCGATTACCGACATCGGCTGGAGCGCCGAATTCGCCATCCCGTTCCGCACCATCCGCTACCCGGCTCGCGAAGACCAGTCGTGGGGCGTCAATTTCCAACGCAACATCCGGCGCCGGAACGAAACCTCCTACTGGGCGGCGCTGCCGCGACAATACAACCTGTATCGGGTGTCGATGGCGGGGCAGCTGACCGGTGTGGCCGCGCCGGTCGGCAACACTCGCAATCTGCAGGTCACGCCCTATGTGATCGGGGAGGCGGTCACCCGCGATGCCACGCCCGATGTGTCCGCCCTGGCCCTGGGAGATGTCGGCGCCGACCTCAAGTACAGCGTCACGTCGGGACTCACCCTCGACGCCACCTACAACACCGACTTCGCCCAGGTCGAGGTAGACAACCAGCAGATCAATCTCGACCGGTTCAACCTCTTCTTCCCGGAGAAACGGCCATTCTTCCTCGAGAATGCCGGAGCCTTCTCGGTCGGCAACTTGGGACCGGCCACCGGCCGGAACCTGGGACAAACCGAGCTTTTCTTCAGTCGNCGCATCGGCATCACTGACAGCGGAGTGCCGGTACCAATCCTCGGGGGCGCCCGCCTGTCAGGGAAGATCAACGACTCCACGACGGTCGGGTTCTTGAACATGCAGACCGAGTCGCTCCGCGGCATCGCTCGGGCCAACAACTTCACCGTCGCCCGTCTGCGCCGAGACCTGCCGAACCGCTCTAGCATCGGGGGCATGTTCGTCAACCGCACGGGCACGGGCGACCCTGACATAGACGGCCTCGCGCTGGACAACGACTACAACCGCGCCTATGCGGTGGACGCTCGGGTGGGCGTTGGACAGAACGGCCTGGTGCAGGGATTCCTCGGCCGAACCGACTCACCGGATGCCGACGAAGGCGAATACGCCATGAGCGTGTCGACTCGATACGACTCGGAGGCGTGGCGCCTGATCGCGGGCTATCAGGAAAACGACGAAGACTTTAACCCGGAGGTCGGCTTCCTACGCCGCACTGGCGGCTTCCGCAAGTTCGACTTCGGCATCAACAACACGACCCGGCCTAACGGTTTCCTGAAGTATCAGGAACTGACCCCACACATGAGCTTCACGCGGTTCTGGAATCTCGGCGGTGACATGGAGACGAGCGTCCTCCACCTCCATTTCGACGGCGAGTTCGAGGACAGTTCGTCGGGAGGGATCGCATACGACATTCGTAGCGAACGCGTGTTTTCCGAGTTCACCGTGTCCGGGCTGTCGGTGCCACCGGGCAGCTACGACTTCAATGAACTCACCTATTCCTACAACTCTGACCGATCGGCACCATTCAGCGCCGGCGTCCGTGCCACCACGGCCGGTTTCTTTGGCGGCGACATCGTCACCATCCGCCCGTCGGTCAACGCCCGCTACGGCGAAACCCTGAACCTCTCGCTGAGCTTCAGCCGGAACGATATCGATCTNCCCAGCGGCAGCACCATCACCAACCTGACCAGCCTCAGNGCCGCCTANAANTTCNCCCCNCGGCTCTACGTGCAGACGCTGCTTCAGCACAACGACAGCGCCGACCTGTATGCCGTCAACTTTCGTGTCGGCTGGTTGCAAGACGCCAACACNGGGCTCTTCTTTGTCTACAACGAGACGGAAGGTATCGGCGACTTCATCCCGACCGGCGCCGGGCGCAGCGTCATCGTGAAATACAGTCACCTGTTCGACGTGCTTGATTAGCGGAACCTGAGGTCCCAAGGTCCTCACTGCCGGTGGTGCCGCGGATGACCTCAATCTACAGGCGGATCCGTCAACGCGCGGCTTTCGCGCAACTCGCCAGGGTCTTCGAACGTTCGGAGGCGTCGAGCCGGCGCGCGCTGCCGATCCGGAAAACCGGTCGCGGTATCCATGTCGCCACGCCGGTTCGGGTCATCGCGGAGGCGGTCGAGACGCTACAACGGCTCGACCTTCTCGGTGAAGGGCGCCGGCCGGGCCACGTGATCGATGCGGGCACCGGCGACGGTCGGATCCCAGCGGTTCTGGCTGCGTTTGACCCGTCACGGCTGGTCTACGGTATTGAGGCGGACCCGGCGCTCTACGCCGCAGCCGTGACGAACTTGCACACACTCAACGCCAGGGGTCTCCTCGACTCGTCTCAGGTNCATCTGCTGGAGGCCGATTACCGTGACACCACGACGTACGAGACCCGGGGAATCTCCCTTCACGAGACCGGTCTCATCTTCAACTACCCCGATGGCAACGAGCATCATCTGGCGCGGTTCGTAGCGGACCACTGCGGACATGACACGGTCCTGTGTCTACTCACGCACAACCGCACGCTCGAGCTCGATGAGTTGGAGCGGTGGGCGTCCCACGACGTGAGTGACCCCGCGGGGCTTCGGTGGCGGCTCTCGCTGTACAGCCGGGCGTCCGGGCAAGATCGGGGACAACTCCAGGAATCTCAAGACCGGTAGCCGGGAGCGTGGCGCACCCCCAGCCTCCTATGGGACGCACTACGCACTCGTAGAACCGATCTCCCTCTCGGATCAGTTTGTGGGGGACAAGCCTGCCCACCGGATCGCCACCGCGAGCGCCAGCCAGGCAACACCCAGTTTGAGCGGCTGTGCAACGAGGCCTGGGACGCCGAGTGCCCGACGAGAGATCTCGAGCCACGCCGTGGGGAGAAAGGCCACGAGAGCGGTTCGCCACAGGAGGGCGAAGGCGTCTCGGGGGTCAGTAACACTGCCGGCAGGCCGCGACGACTACGGTAGCCAACGGGCATCACCCTGCGCGTATGTCTCGGCATCCTCGTGTTCCGAACAGGTTCAGGGCGATTTGGCCACCTGCAACCGGGTCACTTCCGCCTCGGTACCATCCGAGAAAAAGGACGAAGACGAGGACCTTGCATCCACTACGGATGGGNCNTCAGCGNCGNTCCGACGCCAACGCGCGACCGTCTGCGTCAGTACGCCTTCTTGAGACGGACCGGCTGNNGNNGCCGAATCCGCTGATTGATCAGTTCCACGAAGACCGAGAACGCCATCGCGAAGTACAGATACCCTTTCGCAATCTCCTGATGGAAAGCCTCAGCGACCAGCGAGAACCCCACNAGCAGCANAAAGCTNAGCGCGAGAATCTTGACGGTGGGGCGCTCATTGACGAACGCGCTGATCGCCTCGGCCGAGAGCAGCATCACCGCGACCGCGATGATGATCGCGGCAATCATCACGCCAATCTGTTCCACCATCCCGACGGCGGTAATGACCGAGTCCAGTGAGAACACGACATCGAGGACCAGGATCTGAAACATGACGCTGGCAAACGAGGCGGTGACCTTGGCCGACTTGTGGCCCTCCTCGCTCTCGAGACTCTCGTGAATCTCGAAGGTGGACTTTCCAAGCAGAAACAGGCCCCCGACGAGGAGTGTGAGATCACGGCCCGAGAAGTCGTGCCCGGCCACGGCGAACAACGGCTCGGTCAGGCGGATGATCCAGCTGATGGACAGCAGCAGCCCTACCCGCGCGACCATCGCCAGAACCAGACCGAGACGCCGCGCTGAACGCTGCTGCGGAACCGGCAACTTGGCGGACAAGATCGAGATAAAGATGACGTTGTCCACCCCGAGCACGATCTCGAGAACGGTCAACGTGACCAGGGCAATCCAAATTTCCGGGTTGGACAACCACTCCATAATCGGCCTCCGGCGAACTCAGGAATGCGGGACTAGCGGCGGTCGACGCGCACGGCCAGATCCGGCCAGCAGGACTCGCCGGCGTGGGTCAGCCCCTCCGACCACGGGTCGGGCAATCCGGCCACGAGGTCGAGGTCGTACGCTTGGACAAGATCGGTCTGTTCGGACGACGAGTTGGGCCCGGTCGGTGGCCGCAGGGTCCGCGCAATCTGGTCGCGAGCATCTTCCAAGTGCAGGGTCGTGGCGCGGTCGGCGGCTCGAGTCAGCGCNGCGTCNATGGTCCGGTCCAGTGCGCGNANCTCACCCCGGAGGAACGGTCGGGCATCACCGTCGGCTGGNGANCGCCCNTTGAGCTGNGTGTCGATGNNCTCCAGATANACCCGTTGCACGCCACGACGGTAGGCATCGGTNCGNACCTGCGCNTCGTCGAGCTCNCGCCAGAGTCCGGCCCGCACGTCGGCGAGAAAGTCGGTCGGCGCGTAGGCGGCGGGGCCATCGACCGCCTCCTGTTCGACCAGGCGCTCGATCCGATCCCCGGTGAGTAGCGCTCGGAGCACACGGGTTTGGCCGCTCCGAATACGATCCAGCACGCCGACCGGCTCGATGCGACGGAGTATCTCCGGGTCCACGAGAAACATCGGAGTGACGAACGCATTGTCGTTCAGAAAGGCCACCGCGTCCGCCTGGACGTCGCGGGGAATCGCCGTGAATCGGACGCCGTCCTGCCCGAAGTGCTTCTGCTGCGAATTGAAACCACCCACGACGGCGGCCACGTGGTTCATCTCGGTCGCCCACTGGCCTACCAGTCGCCCATACAGCTCGTCCAGGTCGTCGTACGGGTCGCCGGGCGCGTTGGTCGCGTCCAACAACAGCGCGGCCACCCGTTCGAGATTCTTCAACCCCAATGTGGTCGCCTGCACCGCGTCCGCGTCTCCTACGGCCTCGGTCAATTGGCCCGGATCGGCGCCTCCGGTCCCCGGGGTCGAGAACCGATACCAGGGCGTGTCATCCTGCTCCCGAGCCCACTCGTCCAGCGTCGATCGCTCGTCGTCGGGGCTGGTCGCACCTGGAATCGGCTTGTAGCCCCACATGGTGGCCCAAATGTCGTAGGGACCGATCTTCGGAATCAGATCCTCCGTCGCAATCCCATCCTCAGGCTGCGCGACATAGTTGAACCGGGCATAGTCCATCAAGGTTGGCGTGTGGCTCATGGTGGAGACCCATTCCGGGTCCCGTAGCTTCTCGACCGGATACAGGGAGCTGGCCTTCATNTTGTGCTGGAAACCCAGCGTGTGACCCACCTCGTGCGTCACCACGTAGGCCAGCAGCTCACCCATCAGGTCGTCGGGCAGNGGCAGCGACTGCGCCCGCGAATCCAGCGGCGCCACCTGCACGAAATACCAGTCACGCACGAGGTTCATCACGTTGTGATGAAACTGGATGTCCGTCTCGAGAATTTCGCCGGTTCGCGGGTCGTGCACGTGCGGTCCCGAGGCGTTTTCCGTGGTCGACGGTAGCCAGCGGATGACGGAGTACCGCGCGTCCTCCGGGTTCCACTCCGGATCGTCGTCGGGGGACGGCGCTTCGCGGGCGACCACCGCATTCGAGAACCCGGCGGCTTCGAAGGCGGGCTGCCAGGCCTCGACGCCCTGCTTCATGTACTCCACCCACTTCGTCGGCGTGGCCGGATCGATCCAGTACGTGATGGGCGTGACCGGGTCCGAGACGGCCGCATCAGGGTCCTGCTTCTCCAGTCGCCACCGGGTCACGTAACGACGGTTTGGCGACCGATGCTCGTCCCGACCGTAGTCGATTTGCCGCACCGAAAAGTAGCCGACGCGTTCGTCGAACAATCTGGGCTGCATCGGCACGTCCGGCAGCTTCACCATGCTGTAGTGCAGCAGTACCGTGGCGCTGCCGGGACGCATGCCACCTCGCCGGGTCTGTCGCCCCGTCGGCGGAGTGGAAGGCGGGGGGAGCGTGTAGGTGTGTGTCGTCCGTACCTCGATGTTGCGGGGGAAGGCGAGTACTTCCTCGACGAAGGACCGATCGCGTGCGAACCCGCGGGCCTGCAAGCGCGACCGGGCGCTGAATTCGGGCACCTCTGACTCGAACAGCGCGGTCACATCGATGACCGGTGCCTCCTGGTCGGACAGCGCTTCGATGTCGAACGCCTTGACGATCGTGTCGTTGTTCGACGAGGCGACCGCCGCGGCAATCGGTGCGTCCTCGTCAGCCACAATCGCATACGACACGCTCTTNAGCAGCACCTGGTCGCCGCGACGTTCCCACTTCACCACGCGGTTCCCGAGNGCCTGCCCGCCGTACCCCACCCCTTCGGTCGTTCGCGCAATCCGGCTGACCCACAGAAACTCTCGCCCCAGCTCAGACGGCGGAATCTCATAGAACACCTTGTCGTCGAGCCGATGCACGGTGAAGACCCCTTCGTCGGACTCGGCCTCGTCGGTAATCACCTCGTCATAGGGTTTGGGGCCGTCGTCGTCCCGATCCTGTCGGCCAGGTCGGTCTTCGTCTGCGTCGTCCTCGTCATCCGCATTCGCGGCCGTTTCCGGGTCGTCGGGCGGTTGATTCTGGGCGGGCTCCCCGGGCACGGCCACACCGAGCACAAGCAGCAGGATGACGAGCGCGCGCGAGGCGAATCGAGGACAGACGCTAGGCGACATGAGGGGCCTCCACCTGAATGACCGGCTTGAGAACACCACGATACCCCANGCCTCGCCCTGATGGNACGCGGCGCGGGGCCATATGATCGTAGACGTGCGGGTCGGGATCAGTGTCCGAGGGCGGCGACGCGGTCAGGCCGCGGATTTCTCGGCGGCCTGCGGCTGCGGGGTCACCGGNACCGGCAGGTGCGGCATGGGNGGNGCCGCGAACATCTTCTGCAGCAACGAGAANCCGATNCCGCCCAGCTTGGTNGCGCGGGACGCGCGGGCGCTGTCGGTCGACAGACCGGTGTTCCCAAACGCGTTCAGCATCACTTTGGAGGCCACGACGAACGCGACACGGTTCCTGAACGACTTCAAGATATCGGACCGTCTCCAGCTCGCCTTCAGGCTGTAGAAATTATTCCAGACATTCTGGGTGCCCTGGCGGATCTGTTCGCCCGACATCACGGGGTGCGGCGTCAACAGCTTGGGTCGCTTCGCCTGCGGGATCAGCCAGTGGCGCGAGACGGGGATACCGTCCACTTTCGCCATGTTGTCACCCTCTTCGCGCTCCCACTGTTCGAAGTCCAGGGTNCCNGGGAACGGNGTCAGGGTGACGAACTGCGCGAAGGTGATGTCGGCCCGCTTGGCCAACTCGGCCGTCGCGTCGAAGGTCTCGGGACGGTCGCTCGGCAGACCGAAAATAAAGGAGCCGAGAATGTAGACACCGTGTTTCCGGAACATCTGCAGACGTTCCACCAGGTCTTCACCCGCAAGGTTGAAGTCCTTGTAGACNTCCTTCAATCCTTCCGGAGTGACCGCCTCGATACCGACNAGGGCGCCTCTGATGTGCGCCCTGTTCATGGCGTTGAGAAACNCTGGNTCCTCGGCGGACTCCATCGTGATCTGGGTNAANAAATTCANATCACTCGGGAGCTGCGCCATCAGTTCCATNAACTCGAACCGCTCGTCACGTAGCGCCTTGAGCTCGTTGTATCGGGTCTTGTCCTCCCGCCGGCCGGCCATNNTGAGGTCCTCGAGCGTGACCGGATAGAAATTGTCGTCGGCCAGCGCGATGAACTTGAAACCCATCCGCCGCAGTTCGACAATTTCCTCAATGACTGGATTGACCTCGCGCTGACGGGGCTCCTGGCCGTCGGTGCGCCAGACCGAGCAGAATGAACAGTGCTTGGGACAGCCGCGCACGGTCTGCACTGACGCCCACACATAGCTCTCGCGCTTCATTAGATCCCAGCGCGCTTTCCGAAACTTGCCCGCGTCCACGCGCCCACCGTCGTAGATCCGCTGGGGTGTGCCGTTGACGCAATCCTCGATCGCCTGGCCCCAGGTGACATCGCCGTCCCCCTTGACCACGGTGTGCGCGCCGCCGCGCTCGTGTGCCTCTTCCGGGAACAAGGTGGGGTGGCTTCCGCCATAGACCACCCACGCCCCGCGCGCTCGGGCACGTGCCCCCAGTTGGTAACCGACCAGGGCGTTGCCAGTGTGCAAACCGATACCGATGACGTCACCCTTCTCGAGCCGGTCAGTATCGAACTGCTCGAGCGACTCGTCGCTCAGGATGGGATCACCCCATTTGGCCGGTGTGGCGGCCGCGAGCACAAACATCCAACGCGGGGTGATGAACCCCGTGCCGTAGGAAAAGTGACTCGGATTGACGATATGTACGCGCACGGAATCTCCTCTTCGACAGCGGCGAACGCTATGTTGTTCGCGGAATCTGACCTATCCGCGCCCAGCGTGTTCGTAACCTGACTTCAACCTGATTAGCACCTAGTTGNAGCCTGGTTTGAGCCTGGTTACAAAATTTGGTCAACCGATGGGTCGGACACTGTCGAAGCTTGGTATTTTAGCCGCTCAGGCGGTGCAACCACAACTGGCCGTCGGCCCATACGGGCGATTGCGATACGCTTCGAGCGCATTCGGACTCCAGGCGTCTTGCAATCGGAACCCGTTCAGAATGCGCGGTCTGCTCAAGTGATGGCATCGGGAAGCGGGGACACCGGACCAGACGTCGCAGCGGAGTCGGCGCAATACCGGCAACGCCACGCTGAGCCGGAATCGAGCGTGGCGGCACTGTGCCCCGGAATATTCGACTTCGTGTTGGTCGTGCCGGTGTACGGGGAGTCGCCGGACTTCGTCGACGGCTTTCGAGCCGCCGCGAGACAGGCGGGGCGCCTGCTGCTCGTGGTAGTGCTCAATGGCCGGGCCGGGGCGACGGCGACCGTGCACTCATCGAACGACGGCTGCTTTCGTGCACTCAGCCGACAGTTTTCACTGCGTACGCTCGGCCCTGGTAGCTGGCTCGGCCAGGAAACCGATCCGATGGGCACTCCTGGCGCGCCCGAGTCCAGGCTGAGCGTACTCGTCGTCGACCGTTTCACACCCGGTCGNCGCCTCCCNGCGCGCCAGGGCGTGGGGCTGGCTCGCAAGATCGGTGCGGACGTGGCCCTCGATCTGATCGTGGCGGGCCAGGTGCACCACCCATACATCGCGATGACGGATGCTGACGCACGTCTGCCAGAGGACTACTTTACGCGTATCGCGGCGATCGAGCCCGGGTGCTCCGGGGCTATGTTTCCGTTCTGGCACGAGCCAGGCGGTGACCGACAGATGGATCGCGCCACCGCCCTGTACGAAATACGACTCCGGTACTTCCAGCGCGGACTCCAGTGGGCGCGCTCGCCCTACGCGTTTCACACCGTGGGCAGCACGATGGTGGTGGATGCACTCTCATACGCTCTGGTCCGGGGGGTGCCCAGACGCCGGGCCGGGGAAGACTTCTACCTGCTGAACAAGCTGAGTAAGTTGCGCCCACTCGCACATCTGCAGGGGGCTCCGATTCGGCTGCGCAGTCGATTGTCCGAACGGGTGCCCTTCGGCACCGGTTCGGAAAGCGCCAAGTTGGTTCGTGGAGCCGACCTTGAGCTGTACCATCCCGACTGTTTCACGGCCGTTCGGCAGCTCATCCAGGCCCTTCGGCGCCTCTCCGGGACCGGAGCGGCGCCTGGTTCTACGGGGTCCCGCCCGGTCGTGTCCGACCTGCTCGCGGCGATGAACCCGATCGTGCAGCGCTTCCTGGAACACCAGGGCGCTCTCGACGCCTGGCCGGGAATCGTCGCCCAGGCACCGAGTCCCACCGCCCGACTGCACCGTTTACACGACTGGTTCGATGGGTTCCGCACCCTGAAGCTGATCCACCATCTGCGAGACGGCGGGGCGCGGTCGTTGC
>PAUN01000045.1 GCA_002712885.1 Acidobacteriota bacterium | reverse complement strand
GGCCCCCATCCTCGTGGACATTGAGGTCGATGGCGTCCTGGTGAAGGCCTTGGTGCAACTCTCGAAGCAGGGATTTGCATACGTACTCGACCGTGCGACGGGCGAACCCGTCTGGCCGATCGAGGAGCGGGCCGTGCCGCAGTCGGACGTGCCGGGGGAGTGGACGTCTCCGACACAGCCCTTTCCGACCAAGCCGCCCGCGTTTGAACGCCAAGGCGTGACTGAGGATGACCTCATCGACTTTACTCCGGAGCTTCGGGCCGAAGCACTGCAGATCGTAGAGAATTACCGGCTCGGGCCTCTCTATACTCCGCCGTCCTTGCAAGAACCGGGCGTCAATCAAGGGACCCTCGCGCTCCCCAGCGCGGGTGGTGGCGTCAATTGGCCGGGTGGTGCGGTGGATCCCGGGCTGGGTATCCTTTTTGTACCGTCGAGTACGACCCCGTCGCTGTTCGGATTGATAGACGGCACTGAAGGGACCGGCGTGCGCTACCACATCTCCAGTCGTGCGGGTGTCCCGACCGTCCGTGACCTTCCTCTCATCAAACCTCCGTATGGCCGGATCACCGCAATCGATCTGACCGTGGGAGAGATCCTGTGGCAGATCCCGCACGGCGGCACGCCCGGCTATATCCAGGCACATCCGGACCTTCAGGGCGTGGACGTGCCGACGACGGGGAGCCCGACGAAAAGTTCCGGACTTCTTGTAACGTCTACCCTGCTGTTTGCGGGTGAGGGCGCGCGGGGCGCTCCGGTTCTCCGTGCGTACGACAAGCGGACGGGTGACGTTGTCCATGAGATTCAGCTTCCGGGTGGCCCGACCACCGGGTTCCCGATCACGTACATGGCGGGCAACCAACAGCACATTGTCGTAGCGGCCCTGGATGAGGAGAACATCGCGGAGCTAGTCGCCTTCACCCTGCAATAGAAGCAGGACGGCGTGGGGACCAAACTGACCAGCGGGCGCAGCCCCGTCTCAAAAACGGAACAGCCGGTTGATCTTCACCACGAATCCACGGTTGCGCAGGGCAGTACCGCGAAGGGGCATCATCAAATCGGTGTCGCGGTCCTCGGTGTACACCACGAACAGCTCGCTGCCCGGCGAGTACTCCCAGCGCAACCGGACATTCGTGCTGAAGATGTGCGCGATCGAGTTGTACTGCAGGAGCCCACTGAAGAACATCCGCGGGTTGACGGTGTAATTCACACGGACGCGACCGAGATGGGTCGTGAANTCCCCCTGCGGCAAGTCCACCCAGTTGAGTGACGCACTCGGCTCGACCGAGAGTTGCGGCGTGACCTCGAGGCGACCCTGACGGATATCGACCACGGTGCGGTCTCCGTTCCAGAACTGGCCGTGGCGCACGGAGACAGTCCCGCTCACCGGACGCTGCTGGCCAAAGGCGTAGCTGAGGCCGACGTCGCGGAACCCATAACCACCGAACGGCAGGAACACGCCCGGTGCAATCTGGAACGGCTCGACGAGGAGCTCGTAGTTGTCGGACGCGTCAAGCCTGAGGCGATCGCTGTTCTCGAGTTGAATCTCGAACACGGCGTCTCGGGTACGGGTCTCGAGCAAACGCGTATCGGCGGCGAGAATGTAGTCGAGTGACGCTGACATAGTCAGCTGCCGGATCCAATCGATCGACCGGGGCCGTGGACTGAACCGGGCGGATGCCGACGACCGTCGCATGTTCCCGCGACGCACGAACCCGACTTCGGGCACGAAATTGTCTTCGATGATCAGGTGGCCCGCGTCAAGACCGTAGCGGTCGCCGGCGTAGTTCAGTTGCCCGAAGTAGCTTCCGTCTTGGCCGTCGCGGCCCGTCGTCCGGGTGCGAGCCGCGTACGCCAGGACGTTCAGGTCGTCAAAAAACGCGAGCCGCCCGTCGACGCCGTAGACCTGGTTCGTGCCGTCGCCAGCGAGCGACACCGACCGGTTCGTGAAGATGCCACCGATGGTGCTGCGACGCAGCACATCACGCTTGACGCGCACCACGGTGAAATTAGTCGACTCCGCTCCGGCGCGGAACAAGTCGTCGGTCTGAATGTTCAGCGCCCCGACGTCGAACGCCCCCACCTTNCCNGTCAATCGGCCGCCAGCCTGGAGCGGCACGACGTCCGCCCCTTGCAGCCCGATACGCCGGCTGAAGAAGAGCGTCGGAATGCCCGCGCCTCGCGCGTTGGTCCCCCGCGCGAAATCGAAATTGCCGCGCCCCTCAAGGAAGAACTCCCGCTTCTCTGGGAAAAAGAGGTTAAACCGGGTCAGATTGACCTGCTGCTCATCAACCTCGACCTGCGCGAAGTCGGTGTTGAAGGTNACGTCCGCGGTCAGGTTNCGGGTGATCCCGTACTTCACGTCCAGCCCGACATCGCCATCCAGCTTGTTGCGAGTCGGCGGGTTAGCGTTCACATCAGTGGTGACGCCGCCGATCGCATACGGTTTGATTTCGAGATTGAGACTCTCGGATGGCACCTCGAGACCCACCAGCGACCCGGCCGCCGACACCCGCCATAGCCCGGAAATGACGCTGTTGCCGCGGGCGGCCGAGATCGGCAGGGCGGTCAAATACGACGCTTCGGTACGGCGTCGGATGATGCGGCGCAACTGGATGCCCCAGAGCTGTTCTTCGGTTGGACGGTAACGCAGCGACTTGAACGGAATACGCATCTCCACCGTCCACCCACCGTCGAACCGCCCGGTTCGAGAGTCCCAGATGGTGTTCCAGTCGGTGTTGACACTGCCGCCCTCGTTGGTGATCGCGAAGTCGGAGAACCCACCGAGAGGGGTCACCAGAAAAGCCAACCCGTTCCGACGGTCGTAGAAGGCGTCCAGCATGACGGAAAACGAGTCGTTGTTGCGGAGCTGAATGACGTCGCGGCGCATCTCGTTTGCCACCCACTGAGACGTCGGGGCACGGTCATAGCAGCGGGCGGAGATATAGAGGTTGTCGTCGTCGAACAGGATCCAGGCTTCGGTGCGCTCACTCCCGGCGGCGCCCTCATCCGGCAGTTGCTGCACGAAGTCGGTGATGAACTGGACCGAGTCGTAGAACGGCTCGTCNAGCCGGCCGTCGAGCTCGAGCCGGTCGCTCACACGTGTCGCGCGGACCGTGGCCCGGCCGTCCGGGTCGCGGGCCACCACCTCGGGCGCTATCGGAGGCGCGGGGCCCTGCAGGCGGGTGGCCAACGTATCGGACCGCGGCTGAGGCGAGGCGGCGGTCGCCGACAGCAGCAGGCAGCACCCGGCCCCAACGAGGCGCGCCGCACCGATGTGACCGAACGAGGCGGGGCGAAGACGTGCCCAAGACATGCAAATCGAATGGGTGGCGACCGGCCCCACTGTATGGCGAGATCGCCCAGATGTTACCGTCGCCGGTATAAACTTGTCGAACTCGAACCGGTGGNCCAGTTGGCCGCACCGCGAAACGAACCGACCGCCCGGCGCCAGTGTGGCGTGGAAGCGGCAGGAGTGCAGAAGATGAGATTTGTGAACATGTCCAGGCCGGTGGTGATCGGCCTGGTTCTGGCCGGCGCTACCGCGGCCACAGCTCCCCTCGCCGCCAACGACTGGCCAGAATGGCGCGGCCCGAATCGAGACGGCGTCTGGACCGAAACTGGGATCGTCGCGGATCTCCCGGCCGAATTGAACGTGAAGTGGCGCGTCCCGGTCAACGCCGGTTTCTCAGGCGCGGCGGTCGCAGACGGCCGTGTATTCATCACCGACTGGTCTGAAGATGCGGGCACCCGCACGATGGATGGCAAAGAGCGGGCCCTCGCGATTGATGAAGCCTCCGGCGAGGTCCTCTGGACGACGGAATGGCCCACGTCTTATCGCATGCTGATGATCTCGTACGCCATCGGTCCGCGCGCGACGCCCACGGTCGATGGAGACCGCGTGTATGTCGTCGGAGCGGCCGGCGACCTGTTCTGCCTGAGTGTCGAGACCGGTGAGATCCTCTGGGAGAAACACTACATCGACGACTACGACAGCTTCATTCCAACGTGGGGCGTCACCAGTGCGCCGATTGTTGATGGAGACCGGTTGATTACGGTGGTCGGTGGAGAACAGGGCGGCCTGGTCATGGCGTTCAACAAGCAAACGGGCGACGAAGTGTGGCGCTCGCTCGACGTCGTCGGCGAGATGGGCTACGGGCAACCGATCATCATCGACGCGGGCGGGGCGCAACAGCTCATCGTGTGGCACGCCGGGGCCCTGGTCTCGCTCGACCCCGAGAATGGCGAGCTACATTGGGAAGAAGTGTGGGAGGCCGGTGCCGGGATGTCGGTGGCGACGCCGGTGCACAGCGGCAACTACCTGCTCGTGTCGCAGTTCTATAACGGGTCGCTCATGATGCAGCTTGACCAGGATCGGCCGGACGCCGAACTGCTGTGGAAGGGACAGAGCCGGAGCGAGATGCCGGACGAGACGGACGGGTTGCACTCGATGATCACCACACCCTGGATTGAGGGAAACCACATCTACGGGGTCGGCAGCTACGGCGAGCTGCGCGGTCTGGACGCCCAGACGGGCGAACGTCTGTGGATGAGCGACGAGATGACCGCGCAAGCTCGCTGGGGCACNGCGTTCGCCGTCAAGCAGGGNGANCGGTATCTGGTCGTGAACGACGACGGCGTACTCATCAACGCCCGATTCACGCCGGAGGGATATGTCGAACAGGGCCGCGTGCACCTGCTCGAAGCGACCGGCGATTCTGGATTCGGACCAGGCAAGCGATTCGATCGGAAAGTAGGCTGGACCCACCCGGCGTTTGCGAACGGGCACATCATTCATCGGAACGACAACGAGATGATCCGCGTGTCGCTGCTGTCGGCAGATTACTAGACCGGGCCACGACGCGAACCATCGGGTATGACCGCCAGAACGGGAAGCACTCGCCGCGACTTCGTGAAGCGGATCGGGGTGGCGACGGGCGCGGCCGCCTTGGCGCCATCGGCGCAGACGCTGGGCCAGTCACCGGCCCCGGGGCCGACATTTCTGCGGGACACGCCTCGCTCCGTCTTCCCAACCCTGAACGGCCGGACCCGCGGCTGGTTGCGCTTCCTCTGGGAGAAATCGACCACCGACGACGACTGGAGCTCGGCCGGCGTCCCGCACCAGTGGTGGGACCGCTATTCGGNCCCAGTGGTCCTCAGCTACGGTCGGTTCGACCTGTCGTTCTCCTCCTACGCCCTNCTGCTGATGGCGGACCANACCCCGGCCTGGCGCGAGGTCTATACCGAAATCGCGGACGGACTGGCGAGTCGATATCCGACCTACTGGGGCGCCATCGACTGGCTCACCCAGATTGGCGAGGACCCGAAACGGGCGAACTACCCACCACCCGTNATGGGTCAAATTCCNGACCGCCTGAAGGGGAACTACAACCGATTTGGCTGGACCGGAAACGGCGTCCAGCCGTGGGGTCTCCAACGCGACCCGATCGGGGCTGACGGGTATCTCTTTTTTCGGGGTTGGTTCACGCTGCTCCTCTCGATCTACAAGTACGTGTCTGGCGACGACAAGTACACACGGACGTTCCCGGTGACCGGCTATGGGGACGAAGTGTTCGAGTGGGACCACCATCGCATCGCAGCGCAGATGGAGCGGCAATACCAGGAGCACCCGGAAGGACCGCAGTGCGAGAACACCAAGATCTGGTTCTACTGCAACGCGGCCGGCGGGCTGGGTATGTATTTGTACGACCGGGTGTTTGGTCGGCAGACACACCGTGCGTTCGAGAACTTCCTCGAGTACTCCCGCGACAACTACATGGGGGTGGGTAGCGACGGCAACCTCGAGTGGGTCACCAACTACTACGATCCGATCGTGAACCACAAGGCGAATGGCGGACCGGCGGCGGGCATTTCCACCGCGTTCATGGTGCTGCCGCAGAATCGCGAACTGGCGACCACGCTCTATGACGCNGCCGCCAACGCGCTGGGATGGAGAAATGCCCAGGCTCCGATTCGCGCCAACGCCACAGGACTGCTGCTGGCCCGTGCGCTGGGTGACCACACGGCGGTCGCACGGCTGCGGGCGGCGGCCGAACANCAATACGAACCTCGACATTTCGGCGACCAGGACGAGAAATTCGGCTGGTTCTTCGGGTTGAACGAGGCGTATCCGCGTGGACAACGAAGCGCCACCATGATGGTGTCCGAAGTCGGCGAAGACGGCGCCTGGCTGCGGGCGTTCGAAACCCCGCACCTTGACAAGTTCGAGGCCCCGACCGTCGAGGGGGTCGATTTCCCCTCGCTGGGGCTCTACCAGGCGTGGAACGACGTCGACAGCGGCACGCTGCATGTCGGGACCTACCCCACGTCACCGGACCGCCAGGGCGGACAGGCGAACTGGCGCGTGACCAATCTCCCGAACTCAGACGACGTCTACATCCTGTGCGATGGTCAACCGTTCGACCGTTTCCAGGTCACCGGAAACGGCACGATTGAGCTCGACACGACCATTGACACCCTGCAGTATCAGATCTTCACTGGATACCGAGGCCCTGGCGGGCAGCCCGTGGCCCGTCGGGACGTGCCACGTGCGGTTGGCACCGCGGCCGCCATGGTCGCAGCGCAACCGCCGAGCCGGGATGCAACGGCAGTGCGGCGCGCGACCAGCGAGTTCGCGCCAGGCGGCGGTCCTGGCTGTCCGTGTTGCGCCTGATTACACGTCACATACAGCGTCCCCGTCGAACTGTACGACTTACGACTTCGTGCTCGAGTTGAGCGGGCCGATGTGCATGTCTTACGCGGCGACCTCGAACATACAGTACCGGTTGGCTGAGGCTGACTGTGGCACGGCATTGACGATGCAGTCAGCGCGCTGGCCTCATCCCCGACGACCACCGCCAGGGGATGGCCGCAGGGTGAGACCACGTGCTGACGAGGGTCAAGGCGGTCGCGGAGAACAGGTAATCGCTCGCTCATCGAGATGGATGGCGTTGGGCGACGGCGAGGTAGACGGCCGGGACCACGAACATCTTGAGGGCCGCGAACGATCACGAGGGCGAGCGGCGGTTGAATCTCGCTGCCCGGCTCGCCAAACGCCAACGCCAGCCCGGTCATCGAGATCAGCACGATCCGGTCGACCGCGCTGTCAACCGGCGGGTGCCACAGCCGGAGACCAGGGCGTCGGTCGAACCGGTTGGAGAATCTCGCGGGCGGGGAACAGCCGAGACTCAAGCGTGGTTACACGACAATGGCAGGGTACTGAAAATGCTGACGGGGCTGTCAGCAAACGCCAGGCAGCGGACCTGCAGACGTTCAAGTGGTTGGTGGAGGCGGGCGACGCGGATGTAGCCCAAGGGTAAGGAATTCACTTATTGGCCCAAGCCGGGTTCAAAACCGAAACAAGCGATTGAACTTCACGACGAAGCCACGATTACGCAGCTCGGTGAACCGATTGGGACGTAGCGTCAGCGTATCGCGGTCCTCGGTATAGACCACGAATAACTCGCTCCCCGGGCTGTACTCCCAGCGGAACCGCAGGTTGTTGCTCACCGTGTCACTGGCGGAGTTGTACTGTATCAATCCGCTGAAGAACATACGCGGGTTAAATGCGTAGTTGACGCGGGTGACGACGAGGTCTGTGCGAAACGTGCCTTGTGGCGTATCGATCCAGTTGAGCGACAGGCTCGGTTCGACCGACATCTGTGGCAACACAGCGATCCGTCCCTGGCTCAGGCCGAGCGTCGTGATATCACCGTTGAAATAGTCACCCCGCAGGAGTGTGGCGTTGCCGTTGAACCGTCGCTGCTCGCCGAGCCGGTACGCCAGTTCGATGTCGGTAAAGGCGTATCCCCCGACTGGGATCGCGAAGTCGGCGCCGGGGGGACTGAACGGCGTCAGCAACAGCTCGTAGCTGTCGTTGATGGTCACCCCGAACCGATCGCTGCTTTCGAACTCCGTCTCGAATTGCAGCCTGTTTGTGCGGGTCTCGAGCAACGTGGTGTCCGCGGTCAGGATGTAGTCGACACTGCCGGTCAGTCGAAACTGTCGGATCGAGTCGATGGTGCTCGGACGTGGACTGAACCGCCCCTCAACAAAGGTACGTCGGAAATTGTCTCGACGGAGAAACCCCACCTCTGGATTGAAGTCGTCCCCGACGAGCAGGTGGTCGGCTTGCATGCCGAAGCGGTCGGCATCGTAGCTGACCCGTGCCTGGTAGCTCGTGTCGTCGCCCGACTGACCCGGTGTCTCGGTCCGGGCGTAGTACCCCACCATCTCGATATTCTCGTAGAAAGCGAAGGTCGCATCCGCCCCGTAGGTACGGCTTGCGCCGGCGCCGTCGAGCGACACGGTCCGATTCGTGAAGATTCCCCCCACGGCGCTGCGCCGCAGGATGTCCCGTTTGACGCGGGCCACGGTGAAGTTAGTGGATTTGGCCGCGCCCAGCGCCTGATCATCGGTCGAGATGCTCAGCGCGCCGATGCTGTAGGGTCCGACCTTTCCGGTCACCCGCCCGCCGCCGAGAATGGGCACCACCTCGCCCGCTTGTAGACCGATGCGACGGCTATAGAACAGGGTGGGCGCATTGCCACCCCCGAAAAAGCCCCCGCCACCTGCGCTGCGAAAGCCGCCGCGCGCGAAATCGAAGATCCCGCTCCCCTCTAGAAAGAACTCGCGCTTCTCCGGAAAGAACAAGCTGAACCGAGTCAAATTGACCTGTTGCTCGTCGACCTCAACCTGGGCAAAATCGGTGTTATAAGTCAAATCGGCGGTCAGGCTCTCGGTGATGCCGTACTTCACATCGATCCCGAGGTCGCCGTCGCGTGTGTGTCCACCGAGCGGATCGGCCACCGTGTCACGCGTGATGCCCCCGATGGCGTAGGGCTTGATCTCGATGTTGCGACTGGCCGGGGGCGGCTCCAGACCGACCAGCGTCCCGGCTTGCGATACGCGAAACACCCCAGCCGTGCCTGCCCCGGCGCCAGCCGCCGAAATGGGCAGCGCCGTCAGATAGGCCACCTCTGCCTTGCGGCGGATACCCCGGCGCAGCTGTATACCCCACACCGGGTCCTGGCCAGACCGATATCGCAGCGACTTGAACGGAATCTCCATTTCGACCGTCCACCCACCCTCGAACCGGCCGACCCGCACGTCCCACACCGGATTCCAGTCGAGATTCGGGTTGCCTTCATTGGTCACGGCGAAGTCGGACCGAGCCCCCAGAGGGGTCGTCTGAAACGCCACCCCATTGCGCCGGTCGTAGAACGTGTCAAACAGCACGAGAAATAGATCGTTTTGGCGAATCTGTCGCGCGTCTCGCCGCAGTTCGTTGGCCACCCACTGGCTTTCCGGTGCCGAGTCCCACGCCCGAGCGGAGACATAGACGTTCGTTTCGTCGAACAGAATCCAGGCCTCGGTCTTCTCAGTGGCGAGTGCCCCTTCATCCGGCAGTTGCTGGATGAAGTCGGTGATGACGGGCACCGTCTGATAGACCGCCTCGTCGAGCACCCCGTCGAGACGAATTCGCTGTGTGATTCGGGTAGCCCGCACCGTGGCCCGGCCTTGCGCGTCCCGGTTGATGACGGCGGGCGCTACCGGGGCGGGGGGACCATCAATGGCGTCAATGGCCGCCTCGCTTGCGGTGGGAGCCCCAACGGCCGGGGCCAACACCGGTTCGGACGTGAGGAGTGGTGTCGACGGCGCCGGAGACTGCACCTCAGGCCGCGGGATCCTGACGGGCGCAGCGCTGGCGATGGGTCCGGACAGATCCGCGACCAGGCGGTCTTGCAGATCGAACAGCTCGTCGATCGACCCATCGACCCGGGTCGCTCGAACCACCGATCCGTCCGCGACGTCAACCAACCGCCCGGTAATCCGAAGGGTGTTCCCGACTCGCTGGTAGGCGCCGGCAACCACAAATCGCCCCCCGAGGCGACGACCGATTTCGAGGGCGACCACGTTGGGGTCCGCGGCCTCGCTGGTGGCGACGGACACAAGTACCGACCTTCCGTCTGGAAACCCCGACGCGAGCGATTCCGCGATGCCGGAACCGATCCAGTCGTCGGCCGAGGCGCCGGTGATGTTCGCGAATGGAACGATGACGATGAGGGGAGCCTCAGCCNGCGCCTGGCCCTGCCACGCGAAAAGCGGCGAGGCCGTGGACCCGACGGCCGCGAGCAGGGCCAGCGNCAATGCGCGCACGAAGCTCCCGGCCTTGGGAACGTTCAGATCCATCGGGTCCCTCGTGGGTGGCATGAGTCTGGCGGTAGCCAGCATTCCAGGTCGGCGCGCGCTGAGGCCACTCCACAATACATCAAATGCTCTCAGCTGATCGCGGCGCGGCTGGACATCGGATAGTCCGTATGCAGGGCCGCCAGCGTTCGAGNGGACCAAGCCCCCTGCGCCGCCCCCGCAACTCGGACACAACCTAGATGGGACGGACCGATCGAACCCGTAGCCCGTGCATCGAAACCGCGCGAAACCCCACTGAGCGCGCCGCACCGGAGGAAGTTGCGGCACTCCTGCTCGACGAAGCCGTAGCCGCTACGCGGGAATCGGCTGATACGCCAGCCACCGGCGCGGGTTGTCGACCAGAATCTTCTGGATGGTCTCGTCGGGTACGCCAAAGTAGCGAAGCTTCGGCACGAACTGGACGAGCACCGTTGAGAATCCGTTACCCCAATTGGCCTTGATCTGCGTCGTATTGGCGAAGTCGGACGACAGCAGGATGTGATCCTCGAGCCCAGCCTCAAGCGCGTTCAGGACCATGTTCACCTTCTCTCGCTCGGGAATGAACGACGAGCTCATCTGGTGGCCGACCGTGTCGAAACCGAGGAAGGCGCCCCGCCGGGCGATCTCCTTATGGGTCTCCCAACCCGGGTCGTCGGCGGGAGTGATAGTCGAGAGGTGTCCGATACACAAATGGGCCATGTCGACGCCTTNCGCCTCGTAGATGTCGATTTGCTCCAACGCGCATGACGGGCAACTCTCATGCGGAACGTGCGTGAAGATCGGCAGCCCGGTCCGCGCATGCACCTGGCTGACGGCTCGGATCATCTTGCGCTCATCGTCGTGCATCTCCGGAAAGGAACTGCCGACCTCGCCGAGGGCACCCCACTGCTCCCGGCTGGCCTGTTCGACCAAGTGCGTCGCGATGTCCTCCTCGGGCAGCCGAATGATCTCTTCCGGATACCGGGGCTGTAGAAAATAGCTGCCGCCCAACACGATGTGCACGCCTGACCGGGTGGCCATGGCCGCCAAGTTGGCGAGCTGCTCGTCGCTGCGTGGTCCAATCGAAGAATCGACAATACAGCTCACTCCATCGAACGCGGCCATCCGCAACTCGTCAACCAGCAGGTCGACCATGGCCTCGTTCGTGGGGAGCGGGGGTGGCGGCGTGCCCGGCGCACGCGGCTCCGGTGGTGGACTGCTGAAATCGAACGCGAGATGTTCATGAAANAACGTCGCCCCGGTGTCGAGCCCGGCGGGGTCGACGTCGGCCAGCAGCGTGCGCACGATCGCGCCCTCCGGGAAGACGACGGCGGCACGGCCCGGTGGCGGTTCCGACTCGGCCTCGGGGACTCCGCCCGACCTACAGGCGGCGGTGAGGCCGAGCCCCGCACTGGCCGCCCCGGTGCCGAGCAATCGCATCGCTTCGCGGCGGCTCAAATGCATTGTTTGTGCTCGTTCTGAGTCCATCGGGAAGGCAGCGTACCACCAATGCCGCGCGCCCTGATGTTCGGCCCTCGCAATAACTCCCTTTCTTTTCTTGCAACTGGCCATGCCCGCCTGACGCCACGGCAAGCCACCGCGTCTGAATCCTGCCCTCATGTCCGGCATCTAAGCTGGCCAGCGGGGTGCCGCACNCTGGATCACTGTCTAGAGTTACGTGAGACAGTGCACTAGAACCGGATGGCGTATCTGTTGTCGAGATGAGGCCCATGACTATCTATCGCGTCACGGCACGGCTCAAAGCTGATACGGCGGGGAATCTGCGTCGCAAGCTCGACGACGGCTCGATCGCCGCCCAGCAGCCCGATGGACAGGAAATGGTCGATGCGTTCGGCCGGGCTACCGTGACCAAGTCCGGAGACGTGCGCTGGAGCGAGACCTGCTATTGCCCGACGCCGCTGGCACACGAACGCGCGACCGTCCTTGACCGGTTCTTCGAAGACCTCACGACGGAGCCGATCGAAACTTATCAGCCCTACGAGGGGCGACCGTTCCTGGAGTATCTCGGCGACATCGTCGCAACATCATCGAATCGGCGAGCTTGAAGGCCCGGGAATCGCAGTGCGAGTGGCGGAGCCTCGGTGCCCGTCTGTCCGTGTACCTGATTGGACCTCTATAGACGAAGGGTTACGGCACGTGCAGTTCCGTGCTCGACACCACCGAGGGCCCGGATTAGAATCGGTCGAGAGAGTCAAGTACTGTGAGGAGCGCTTCCATGACGATGACATTTCGGATCGGTTCGGTCGCTGCGCTGTCGCTGGCACTCGTGGCGGGTCCCCGGGTCGTGACCGCACAGACACAGCCCCATGTCGACGTGACGTTCACGAAAGACATCGCACCGATCTTGCAGAGGAGTTGCCAGAAGTGCCACCGCCCCAACTCGCTGGCACCGATGTCGCTCATCACCTACGAAGAGGTGCGGCCCTGGGCACGCTCTATCAAGCAGCGCACCGGCCTCCGCAACCAGATGGGGGTCATGCCGCCCTGGTACATCGAGAAGGACATCGGCATCCAGCGGTTCAAGGACGACTGGTCGCTGAGCGATGACGAGATCGCCGCCATCGCCGCCTGGACAGACGCCGGGGCGCCGCGCGGAGACCCGGCTGACATGCCAACGCCGCCGGCCTTCATCGATGTCGACGACTGGGAGATTGGCCAGCCGGATCTCATCGTGTCGTCACCGCCCATCGAGGTGGGGGCCGAGGCGCCGGACTGGTGGGGCATGCTCGGCCAGGTCGATTCAGGTCTGACTGAAGACCGCTATGTCGCGGCGATCGAGTACAAGGAACGGAACGACCTCCCCCGTGGTGTGAAATCTGACACGGTGGGCGGGCTGTTCGTCGTGCACCACTCGGCCCTGACGACCATGGGTCCGGACGATGGCCCGCGCGAGGCGTTCACGTGGCCCGTCCACGAGGTCGGACGCAACGCGGACGTGTTCGACGCGGAGGCAGGGCCAATTCTGAAAGCGGGAGCGAAGCTGATCTTCCCGTCGACGCACCTGCACGCGAACGGCACCAACACGAACGCCCGGCTGGAGGTCGGCTTCAAGTTCCACCCGAAGGAGTACGAACCGACAAAGGAGATCGAGTATCTCTTCTTCGGCAACGGCCCCGACATTGACATCCGTGGCAATGAAGACAACCAGCGAATGGACGCGTACTTCACGCTGCCGGAAAACACCAAGCTCAGCGTCTACGAACCGCACATGCACGCGCCGGGCGTCAGGATGTGTCTCGAAGCGGTCTGGGGTACCACGGTGCAGGCGCTCAATTGCTCTGGCTACGACCACAACTGGGTCCGCGTGTACAAGTATGAAGACGACGCCGCGCCGCTGTTGCCGAAGGGCACAATTCTCCACCTGACCGGGTACTTCAACAACACGCTGACCAACCCCAACGTGACGGACCCGCGTAACTGGTCCGGGTCCGGACACCGGTCCGTGGACAACATGTTCATCAATCTGCTGCAGGCGATCTACATGGACGACGAGGTGTTCGCGGTCGAGGTCGCCAAGCGAGAAGCACAACTACAACTCACCGGCGGTACCGACATCGGGTGTCTGACCTGCGGCACATCCCCCCCCCCGGCCAATGCGGGTGGCGGCCAGTAACGCGGCGGTGAACTGATGAGCACCCACCGCGCGCTGCGCCCACAGATATCGGGCTGGGGACTGTGCCTCGTGGCCGCCGTATCGATGACGGTGGTGTCGGAGAGTCGCGCCCAGCAGTCGTTCGCAACCGGGCAGAACATCGCCCCCGCCTACGAGGGCTGGGAAAAGAACGCCGACGGCTCGTTCGACTTGGTGTTCGGGTACATGAACCGGAACTGGGAAGAGGTCCTCGACGTTCCGATCGGCCCCGACAACACCATTGAACCAGGCGGGCCTGACCAGCGGCAGCCGACCCGTTTCTATCCGCGACGCAACCGCTTCACGTTTCGTATCCGGGTGCCGGCCGACTTCGGCAACAAGGAGTTGGTCTGGACGTTGACGAGCAACGGGCGGACCGAACGCGCCTACGGCACCCTCAAGCCTGACTACTTCATTGACGATGCGGTGATTCAAGCGAACAACGGCGCCGGCGGGGCTGGTGGCGGCACGCCCGAGCTCATGAACAACCAGGCTCCCACAGTCATGCTCGAAGGCGAATCCACTCGAACCGCCCGGGCCGGTCAGTCACTGGCGCTGACCGCCATGGTGACCGACGACGGCGTCCCCCGGGCCAGACGGTTGGCGCCGACCAACCCGAGGCGTCCGGGTCGCATCACCACCGACACCGCGACTGGGTTGCGGGTGTCCTGGTTCGTGTATCGCGGCGTGGGTCCGGTCACCTTCGACCCACCGCAGATCAGCACCTGGGAAGACACCCGGGTCGGCCGTGACTCGCCGTGGTCGCCGGGATGGTCCACACCTGAGGCGCCGGAAGACGGGCGCTGGGTGACCCAGGTTGTGTTCAACGCACCGGGGACCTACGAGCTACAGGTGCAGGCCCACGACGGCGGTCTGGCGACCACCGACGCCGTCACGGTGACGGTGACGCGCTAGGTTTCAGCAGCCTTCTCCATCGCGTTCCGTGCCGTAGCCAAGCCGGTACCAGACCGGGCATACGGCCACCCCGANGAACAGCAGACCGCCGATCCATATCGCGCGTGAGGGTATCCACGTCGGTGACGGGCTACCCACCAGCCAGGTGCCCAANCCAACCAGGAAGCAAAACACCGTCACCGAACAGAGGATCATCGCACCGATGGCTCGTCCGAGACGAGCGGGGCCGTCGGCCGACGTCGCCACGTCGATCTGGGACGCGATCGGACCCCAGAAACCGACCGGTCTCACCCGTCGGTAGAACGCGATGAGGCCAGCCTCCTCCTCAGGCCCCTTGATCCAGACCGCCACCAACGCCGCCGTCGTCGAGGCCGTCGCCATAATCAGCAATCGAAGCGCTTGTTGATCGTCCCCGAGCGACGCCAGCAGCAGCGGCGCCAGCGCGGCCGACATGAACATCGCGGCAATCTCGGCCCAGGCGTTCATCCGCCACCAGAGCCAGCGAAGCACCTGCACCACACCGAGACCGGCCCCGAAAAGCAGGTTGATCTGCCAAGCCTGATTAATGGAGGTGAGCTGGGTCATGACCACGAGTGCTACCAGCAGAATGATGAGGTTCGACCCGCGGGCGACCCAGACCANACTGCGCCCGCTCGGTTCGCGCTTCAGCCACGCCCGACAGAGGAATCGTTTGTACAGATCGTTGGTCCAATACGAGGCGCCCCAGTTCAGGTGTGAGTCGACCGTCGAGGCGAGCGCGGCGAGCATGCCGGTCAACATCAGCCCCATGACACCGACCGGCAGCAGTTCTGCCATCCCGCGCACAAAGCTGGCTTCTCGGTCNCCTTGCAGCAACCCCGGCGCCAACCCGGGATCGGGCGGGAAGAGGACCAGCAACCCGATACCAAGCGGCAACCAGAGCAGGCTCCGCACCACCACCTGAGTGAAGGTGAACACCACGGCCGCCGTTTTCGCGTCGCGGTCAGACCGGCAGGCCATCGACCGCTGCGCCAGATATCCGGTGCCATCCGACACCGAGTTGATCAGCCACAACAAACCCAACAAGGACAGCACGGTCCAGGTCGCGTCCTTGGCGTGGCCAGGCGTGAAGGCCAGAATCTCGTTCGGCGTGATGCCGCCGGGTCCGCCGGTGACGAAGGCCGCCCGCACTTGCTCCGTCATCGCGGCGAGGCCTCCGACCTCGGCCACCACGATGGTCGTGAACGCGAGGGTGCCGGCGAACATGATGCCAATCTGTACGACATCCGTGTCAGCCACGCTGCGCAGCCCACCGGTGGCCGAGTAGAGCACCGTGACGGTCAGAATCAGCCCCAGCGAGATCGCGTTGCTGGCGGTCTTGGTCCACACCTCCGGGTCATCAAGCCCACCCAGGGTGAGCGGCAGCCCGATCCACTCGACTACAGCCACGGCCGGTTCGAACAGGTCCGGTGGAAGCCAGACATGCCACAGGAGGAACGGTTCGGCGATCTTGGCTGCGGCGAAGAGCACCCACCCCAGCGACACGCAGTTGATGATGGTGCCGAGATAGAACGCTTTGACTCCGCGCAGCACGGCCGCCGGTGTCCCGGCGTATCGCACTTCCGTCAGCTCGGCATCCGTCACCACACCGGCCCGTCGCCAAGCGCCGGCCAGCACGAATCCCATCAGCAGGAACGTGACGGCGAAGATCCAGAGTTGCCACAGTCCGAAGATGCCCGAGACGGCCACGATGCCGGTCACGAGCAGCGGCGTATCGGCCGCGAACTGTGTCGCCGCCATGCTGAGCCCGGCTTTCCAACCGGGCAGCGTGCGACCCGCCAGGAAATACTCCTCCAAGTTCTTGGACGCTTGGCGCCGGTGCCGCAGGCCGGCCATGACGGCGTAGGCGACAAAGGCGACGACGATGAGCCCGTCGACGGTATGCACCGGGCGATCCTGTCACGGGTCGGTGGACCCGCGGTGAGAATCCGCGTGAATTAGACGATTCACGCCCGGGCGTGACGATCAGCTCGTGATCGGATCGTGCGGGCGCACGATCATGACGGCCGCCAACGGCTCGTCATTAGACGACAGATCCTGCTCGAGTCGTCGATGCTCCTCGAATGCCAGCCACTGGGGATCGGTCCAGTGTCGTCGGTGCCCGCGAGGTTGCTGCGACAACTCGAGACCATCGGTGCCGGTGTAGAGCGGAACGGGCTTGCGGGGCGCGGAGCGGTGAACGCGTCGCGCGTCGACAGCCACCGCGTCGGTCACCTCATGGGTCGGGAGGGGAACCGGGTCGTACTCTACGCCGCGCTCATCGCGAAACACCACCCGGTCATTGTACGCGGCCTGTCACGGGAATCGTCGGCACACGCGCCACCAGCCTGCTCGAGGCAAGCCAGGCGTAGGGATCTGTCCAAGATCGGCAGTACTTAGCCGGTCGCGGGCATGAGGTGGCCAATAATGAGCTGCGTCTCGTCGCGCGCCTCGAATCGAAGATCGTCGCCGCGAACGAGGCCGCCGTCGGCCAGCTCTTGACCGTCGCTCAGCAGACCGCGTCCTTTGGCGACGTAGGCCAGGTAGGGACCGGATGGACAGTGCGCAAATAGTCTGCGCGGTCAGTATCTCACGTGCGCCCGAACCGAGCATGACCCCGGCGGCGGTCAACCAGCGCGACTAAGCTTGGCGAGTACGGCCAGATCATGTGCATGGGCGGACGGTTTGACATCCAGCCTGGCATGACCAAGGATGTGGGACGACGATGTTCCGCGGTTGCACGCGGCGGTCTCGGAGAGGCTTGGGGCGGCCCTGAGCCCGGGGGGGTTGGGCCCCGCCGTAGTGTGATACGCCCGCGAAGGAGGTGATCCTGTGGACGATTTAACCAGTGGCTCTGCGGAGGTGGCGTCCTCGTAGGGACCTCCAGCGCAAAAGGTGGCGCGGGGGGGCTCCCCAAGCGGGGATAACCCAACGCCGCCGACGCAGATCCGGTTCGGCGGGCTCCGGTCCTTCCACAGGGCCGGGGCCTTTTTCTTAGACGGGGCTGCACCCCGAGCCCCACGCGACGGCTCCGCGGGTACCCCGAGTGCCCCACTCCGCCGCCGCGGGGCGCGCATGTGCGCGCCTGGCTCCCGCTCGCCGGGCCGGTCGCCTGGTCCCACCGTAACGTCCTGAAGCCCGAAGCCTGCTGCACAACGCCTTCCTTAATATCCCTGAAGCTCCGGAAAGCGCTCGTCGTCTGGCAACGGCTGCACGCCAAGAGTGTTCAACGTCATCGAGACCTTGCGATAACGAGAGACGATGGCGGCGATGCTCATCATCTGGCGGCTGTCGTATATCTCGGAGAGCGCGGTCCAGGTCTCGTCCGAGATGATCGTGTCGCTGTACATCTGGTCGGCGGCGTCGATGAGCAATCGCTCGGCGGCGTTCCAGCCCCGCGCATCGTTGCCTTGCGCAATCCACTCCGGCTCGAGCCCATGGTCGCGAGCGCGTCCAACGCTGCCCACGTGCTTGGCCCACTCGTAGACCGACTGCGCGTTCCAGCCGGTCCGCAGAATGAGCAGCTCGCGGTCGTGTGGTGTCATGCCGGACCGCTCTGGACTCTGCACATAGCTCGGGTTGGCGTACCACTGGTCCGCCATCTGCGGATGTCGGCGCAGCGTTCGGCCTACCCGGAGCCCGTCCCCGTCGACCGGGTCGATCCGCGGCGTGGTCAACGCCGCCTCGGCGGCAGGCACGTCGATACGATATGCGACCTCCGCGCTCGGAATGAACTCC
>PAUN01000044.1 GCA_002712885.1 Acidobacteriota bacterium | reverse complement strand
GCCGCCCGCGGTCTTGCCCAAGAGCCGTATCTCGTTGGCCCCGGAAAGCAGCAATGGCAAGGCATCCAGCTTCAGGACCGGCTCGAACGCCTCGGCAATTCCTGTCTGCTGCCCGTTGATGGTGAGCTTTACGGTCGTAAAATCCGTCACCAGGCGCAGATGCGCGGATTTCAACCTAGCAGGATCCGCATCAAAACCGTGATAGAAAACCACGCCCTCGGCGGTTGCAGGACTGTCTATCCAGATCCAATCCGGCAATGCAAAAACCGGGGGGGTGATGAGGCCCAGGAACAGGGCCAGGACAGCGGCGCGCGTGGCCATGAACCCCAGTGTAGGTATTGGAGGACAAACGGCAACCCCCTAAACGAAGGATCCCGCCATACCCTTTACTTCAAGGCATTGAATAGTGTGCAAAATTTTATACAACTCGCGGGATTCTTCGATTAACGGATTCAGGCGTTGTAAATCACCTTGATAGCTTATTTTGCGTTTACAGACTTAACCCCCACCCGTCTTGCCGGCATACATTGCAGTTCTACATCGCAGATTGAGCAGCGTCCGGCGCAACTGAGCCCGAGCATTGGAGTCGGTTCACGCAACAGCAGGAAAGCGGCAAGTTGTTTGATTAATTAATCTGAAGTCGAATCTGCTAACAAAATGGAGAAGCGCCTCACAGCCATCATATTTTCCTTGCAGCTTGATGGATTTATGAGCATATTTTGCCCACGCACCTGAAGAGGAAAATGAAAAAAATAATAAATAAAACCATCCCCCACATTCTGGGCGTGGCGGACCCCGACGCGTTCGGGGCCGACGCCCCAACGCCATCCCTGGTCCTCGACACCAGTGACTTCGCCCGCCAGAAGCTGCGGGCCCTGCGGTGCCACAATAGCCAGATCCGAGAGAATGACGCGCTCGCCCTGGTGACGCTCGAAACCGCGCCCCGCTTGCTTGGGGTCGAACACTATCGGCGCGCCAAGGGGAGGGGGAGCACCGGCGAGACGTTCCTCGATCGCCTCACGTCTTCGCCCGTGCTTCCGCGCCCGGTAGACTGAACGCCATGCGCACGGCTCTACTCGACCAGCTTCGCTGTCCGTTCTGCGGCACTCGTCTGGCCCTCGTCGATACCGGCGCAACCGTCAGCGACGATCACGTGGTCTCGGAGGGCGTGCTCGGGTGCGAGTGCTGCGCCTTTCCGGTGGTGGCGGGCATCCCGGTCCTGCTAGCCGATGAGGCAACGCGGACCGCCATGCACGCGCTTGAAGCGGGTCGGCGCGCCGACGCGCTCCAGACACTGTTGGGGCTTGACGGCGAACGTGCGGCGCGGTTCCAGGCGCTCCAGGCACGCATATCGCCAGCGACCTACCGGGACATGCTCGACATCCTGAGTCCGGACGCGGAGGGCCGCTACTTTCTCTACCGATTCTCTGACCCGACGTTTGTGCCGGCCGAGGCGATCGTGCGGACGCTCGGGCAGAGCCCGTCGGTCGCGGCCGGCCCGATCCTCGATCACTGCGGCGGATCGGGCCATCTCTCCGGCGTCCTGGCCGGGCTCGCGCCCGGCGGCCCGCCGCGGCCCCACACGGTGGTCACCGACCTGCACTTCTGGAAACTGTGGCTCGCCACCCAGTTCACCGCCACCGCCGCTAACGCCGTGTGCTGCAATGCCGACGCCCCGTTGCCCTTCGTGGCCGATCTGTTCGCGATGACGGTGCTGATGGACGCGTTTCCGTATATCTGGCACAAACGGCTGTGCGCCGACGAGATGTCGCGGGTCACGCGTTCGGACGGGGTCGTCCTGCTGCCGCACCTCCACAGTTCACTGGGCGAGAATCCTTCGGCCGGCGACCCCCTGAGTCCCCTCGCCTACCAGGAGCTGTTCGCGGCGCACGCGCCCAGACTGTTCAGTGACCGCCGTGTGTTCGACAGCCTGGTCGACGATGCTGTCGTCGATCTGGCGAGCAATCTGTCTTCAGACGCCCTCGGCGACGAACCGTCGCTGACGCTCGTCGCGTCCAGAGACGACAGCCTGTTTCGCAGACACGAGGCACCCGATCCGCCGCAACCCGCCGAAGGAGTCATCGTCAATCCGCTGTACACGATGGTCGCGCGCAACGGCCGGTCGGTGCTCACCCTCCAGTTCCCCACGCCGGAGTACGCTGAAGAGTTCGAAGACTGTCGACGCTACCTCCCGATCGAGGTCACGATAGACGCCGACCTCACCTCTCGGCTGAACCCGACGCTGATCGGACCCAGGTATGACGACCTCCGACGGCGCCGCATCTTGATTGACGCGCCGCCCCGGTATTGTTGATAGACGCACGCCTGGCTTGAATTGACACATGGACAAGAGACCGATCGGATTCATTGGACTCGGCCGGATGGGTGCGGCCATGGCGAGGAACCTCGCGAGCGCGGGCGTCCCGCTGACGGTGTACGACATTCGACCGGACCTCCCGGACGCCCTGATCGACCTCAGGGTGTCCAGCGCCACGACACCGGGTGACGTGGCGACTCGGGTCGAGCTGCTCTTTCTGTGCGTGCCGTCGGAGGTCGAGGCGGAGGCGGTGCTGTTCGGTGAGGCGGGCGTGAGCACGGGAGCACGGGGGCCGCTCCCGATCATCGACACCACCACGATGAACCGCCGCGCGGCCCTGCGGCTGGCCGGCCAGGCCGCCGCGGTGGGGTTGTCCTACAGCGACTGCCCGGTATCGGGCAAGCCGTTTCGGGCCGAGGACGGCACGCTGACGATGATGTTCGGCGGCACGCCCACGGCCTTCGCCGAGGCGACACCCTATCTCGACGTCATGGGCGAGTTCGTCGTCCATTGTGGCGACCTTGGCTCCGGTCAGCTGATGAAGGCGATCAACAACATCATCTACGACGTCAACATCGCGGCCCTGTGCGAAGTGATGCCCCTGGCGGTCAAAGCCGGCCTCGCGCCGGACACGTTGGCCAACGTGCTGACGTCTGGCAGTGCGCGCAGCTTCGCCAGCGAATACTTCATCCCCCGCATCCTCAGGCGGGAATTTGACGGCGACTTCTCGCTGCAGGCGGCGTTCAAAGACATCGTGAACGTGCAGGAAGTCGCCACCGAGCTACAGGCCTCCCTCCCGGTGGTCGAGGCGATGGTCGACACCTATCAGGCCGCCATCGACAGCGGGTTTGGCGACCAGGCCAAGAGCGCGATGATCAAGACCTACGAGGCACGACTGGGCCTGACGGTGAGCCTGCCCCCAAACCGGTGACCGGTGCATATACTGGGTCGTTCGTGGGGCGTTTTATTTGGTGAGGAGGGAACATGCGAACCAGATGGATGGTCGGCGTCATCGCCGCCGTGACAGTGACAGCCGTGTGCGCGCGACCCGGGGTTGCGCAGGCACAACTCAGCGATACGACAGCCTTTCTGGCCGACATATCGAACCAATACCGCGTGGTCCCGAACGTGACCTACCATGTCGCGAACAACCACGAGAACAAGCTCGACCTGTATCTGCCAGCCAACGCCAGCGGCCCGGTGCCGGTGCTGATGATGATCCACGGCGGGGGCTGGGTCGCGGGCACGAAAGAATCGCAGTTCCTGCGCGCAATGCCGTATCTCGAGATGGGTTGGGCGGTCGTGAACGTGACGTATCGGCTGGTCCAGGTGTCGCGCGCACCGGCGGCGGTCGAGGACTGTCTCTGCGCGCTCCAGTGGATCGCACGCAACGCGGAGAACTACCGCTTCGACCTCTCACGCATCGTGACCACCGGGAACTCGGCCGGCGGACACCTGGCGCTGACGACCGGCATGGTCCCTGCGTCGGCCGGACTGGGTTGGGAGTGCACAGCCGGAAGCTTCACCGGTCCCCCGTCGTTGCCGTCGGTCGAGGTCGCCGCCATCATCAACTGGTACGGCATCACCGATGTGGCTGACCTCATGCGCGGCCCCAATACAAAGGGCTATGCCGTCCAGTGGCTGGGTGGCCTCTCGAACCGCGCTGAGGTCGCGCGACTGGCGTCACCGTTGACCTATGTCCGACCAGGGTTGCCTCCGGTGCTCACCATACACGGCGATGCGGACCCGATCGTGCCCTACCAGCAGGGCGTCCGGTTACATCACGCACTCGAGAACGTTGGGGTCGCCAGCGAACTGCACACCGTGTCTGGCGGTGGCCACGGGGGATTCGACACGGCCGAAACGCTAGCGATCTACGCGACGATCACGCAGTTCTTGAACCGACACGGACTGTAGGACACGCCCTGGGGGTCAGCGGATGACCAGCCGCACGGCGACCGGATAGTGGTCTGAGGGGTACCGGCCTCCGACGTTGTGGACGACGGTTTCCGCGCGCTGAACGTCGATTGGACCGCCCACCAAAATCCAGTCGACGCGCTCGGCCAGCGCCTCGTCCGGCGGTCCGAAGTCGCCATAGGTTGCGATCGGTCCGACGCGCTCGGCCGCCGCCACCCACGCATCGCGCAACCCCCGAGCAGTGGCGACGCGCCAGGTGTCACTCCTTTCAGCGTCGCTGTTGAAATCGCCCATCACGATAGCGGCGGCGCCAGCCGGAAGGGCGGCGACCCGGTCGGCGATCAGGTCGGCCGAATCGAGCTGTGATTGGCCGCGCCGAAGCGTGAAGTGTGTATTGAAGACATACATCTGGCGGCCGGTGGCGCGGTGATAGAAGCGGGCCCACGTGACGATGCGTCCGCCGCCCCGACGACGTCGACCCTCGGTCCGCCGGACGGGCGGGGTGTCCGGGGTGTCGGTCAGCCAGAAGTTCCCGGACTCGATCGGACTCAGCTCAGCGTACCGGTAAAAGATCGGCGTCGCTTCGCTCAACCCCACTCCCCCGTTGAGTCCACGGTCGATGCCGATCCACCGGTAATCCGGTAGGTGCTGTTCCAGATACTCAATCTGCTCGCCCAGCGCCTCCTGCAGCCCTACGACCTGGGGCGCGTAGCGTTCGATGGTGTCAACCAGCAGCGCCTGGCGCTTCGGCCAGGCGTTGTCACCGTCGCGCCCGGCCGCCGTCCGAATGTTGAAGGTCATGACGTCAAGCAACACCTGCGTGGACGCCGTCGACGGCCCCACCAGCGCGACGGCCGCGGTCACGACTGACGCGGTCATGAGCCGTCTCCCCCGCCTCCCCATCATCATCACGGCCCCCCTCCGTCGCCGAAGGCGTCCAGCAGGATTGGCAGCAGCGTGTCCATTCTAGCCACGGCCTGGTCGCCCGGCTGCAGCGTGTTCGTGAACTGATGGTGCCGCGTCAGTCGGTCCAACACCGCCGGCCGATTGGCAATCACATGCACTGGCACGTCCCACGATGCCCCTTCTCCGCTGACCAGCGCCGGCGGCTGGTGGTCACCAACCAGCACCATCACGAGATCGCGGTCCGCCCGCAGACGGAGATACCCGCCGATGTTGGACAGGGCATACTCGATCGCCTCGAGATAGCTCGGTCCCAGGTTCGTCCAGTCTGGCCAGGCGGACCACGCTCGATCGAGCGCCTCGGCATCATACGGGTCGGTCGTCAACACTCGCGCCCAATCCGCTTGATATGGCGGGGCCGGCACGAACGGCGCATGGGTGGAGATGGTGGTGAAGAACACGAATGCCGGCTGCTCTCGGGTCGGCTCGATTTCCAGGGCATCGACACGGGCCAAGGCGTACTGATCGTTGACGTCCCACCAACCGAACTGCGGACCTCGATAGNCGAGCCNCTCGTGNTCGTAGATNTCNTCGAANCCGTAGAACGCGCCCTCNGGCCAGGCCACCAGCATGCCNGGCATGATNGCCACNGTGCGNTANCCNNNNCGTCCNAANAGCTTGACCATCGTGTCTCGCTCCTGCGCCATNAGNCGCACGTTGGTGGCNGGGTCGCGGATCTCGGTGCCGGACAACAGGCTGACATGCGCCAGCCATGACTCGCCACCAAAGGTGGTGGACTCGACCAACGCGGACGCTACGAAGCGACCTGTCTCGGCGATGTCCGCATCCAACCGGGTCATCGCGGCTACCAACGGATCAGCCAGTTCGGGACGCTGCCACGCGACCGCCCCATACGACTCCAGGAAGATCACGAAGACGTCGGCGCCACCCAGCCGGGACAAATCGGAACGCAGCACAGGCGGCGGGCCGAGATCACGCATGCCAGCGCCGCTGAGCTCGTAAGCAAACTCGCCGAGCTCCCGTGCATACGCCATAGCGACCGGGCTCGCCACGCGGACACCAGGGATACGGGTCCCCAGCGGTTGCGCCAGACTCAGCCCGAGCACGACTACCGCCAGGGCGCCCAGCCCACNTTGCGCCGNCNGTTCGCGAGCGGCCGACGCGACAACGCCGAGCGACCACCGGGCCCCGAGATACAGCGATACTAGCCCGAGCACCAGACCCACCACGACGCCGGCCTTGAGCCATGGGTCAGCCACCACGGCGAACATGGCGCCCACACTTGGCACGTGCTGCAGATCCCAGTACAGGTTGATGTTCCGCCCATACAGGGAAGTCACGGTGACCTCAGCGTAACGCCCGACAACCAGCACCAGCCACAGCCCAGCCAGCCACCGCAATCCGACCGCCGACGGCCCATTCCACCATCGACGCGCGGCGAGCAACGCGAGCACACACACGGCCGTCTCCAGCGAGAGATCGGCATTCAGGCCGATACCGAGCGTGGGCCAGATGTTCGAGAACGTCAGNGAGACATTCAGCAGCAGGAGCGCCGCCACGAGCTTGATCAGCCCCGCGACACGGACGCCCGCCATCGCACCGGGTACCCGTTCCGTCACGACATGGCTCGCGTCGCTAGTCACAGGTCCACCACGCTACGGACGGACGCTGAACGGCAGCCTGGCCGGGCCCAGCGCCAAGGCGGCCAGACTTCCCACCACCGGCGGGCCATAGCCGTTTGTGAGATAGGCCACCTGAAACAGGATGCCCATGGCGAAATGAAAATTGAGCACCATCAGTACGGCCACGGTCGCGGCCAGTCTCACCCGGAATCCGACCAGCAGAGCGACACCGGTGAGGAACTCGCCCAGGGGCACCAGCCGGGCAAACACCGGCGCCCCCGGAATCGCCACGGTGTTGAGATACCAGCGGCTGAGGGCCGGCGCCGACTCCCACCACCCCCAGAGCTCGTAGGTCAACGGTCCGCTGTCTGACAGCCACCCGACCTTGCCGAGCGCCATGAGCAGGAGAAAGCCAGCCATCACGAACGACAGAACACGCAGGCTACCTGCGGCCGAACCTNGCATGACCGCATTGTAGCGGCTCTGGTCCGATCCCGCCCGAGCCGATCCGACGAGTCATGGACCAAAGAGNACCAACCCCGCCGCGCGAAGCGTCCACTGCCGACNGACCGTTCGCGATACGATCAGGACGACATGAGCCAGTTTGGTCGAACGGTCGGGCTCCTCCGATCGTTGGCCGTCTATCACGCCGTCCCNTTCAGACAACGTCGCCTCCGGCGCCTCTATTCGGGGTTCGTCACACGTGGCGACGTCGCGTTCGATCTCGGCGCCCATGTGGGCAACCGTACGAGAGCGCTGGCCGCGCTCGGATGTCGTGTGGTCGCGCTCGAGCCCCAGCCCCACATCGCACGGCTGCTCGGCGTCTTGTTCGGCCGACGNTGCNATATCGAGATCGTGGAGGCTGCCGTGGGCGANCACAGCGGNCGCGCCGCGCTGTCAATCAGCGACCAGACGCCGACNATGACCACGCTGACCCCCGANTGGCGGGACGACCGCGAGTGCGACCCAGTGTTTGCCGGCGTGCAGTGGAACCGAGCGGTCGACGTCGACACGACGACGCTGGACGACCTGATCGCGCGCTTTGGCGTCCCGGTCTTCATCAAGATCGATGTCGAAGGCGGTGAACCTGGCGTGCTCGCCGGGCTGACCCACGCGATTCGCGCCCTGTCGTTCGAGTATCTTCCGCACGCGCTTGACTACACGAACGCGTGTGTCACCCGCCTGGGCGCGCTGGGGTCCTACCGCTTCAACTGGTCCCCCGGCGAGTCGTACCAACTGATGTCGGAGCCGTGGCTCACGGGAGAGGCGTTACTGACGGCACTGGAGACGGCGGTCGCGCGTCGTTGCTCCGGTGATGTCTACGCCCGGTTGGACCCGCCGGGAAGAGAACCCCGGAACTCCGGCGCCGTGTAGGCCGCTCGTGGACCACAACAACATGCCCGAGTTCGACGCCGCCGATGTGCGCCGTTACTACGACCAGAACACTGACGGCTTCGTCGCTCACGGACAAGGTGGCATGGTGGGCGCGCTGCATCGGCCCGTCTGGAGCCCTGGGACCGAGAGCGCAGACGTCGCCTTTCGTTACGTCGAAGATCGTATCGTCGAGTACGCCCGGACATTGCCTGAGGGTCCCGACCCCCTCCACGTCGTCGATCTCGGTTGCGGTGTCGGGGCGAGCCTCTGTTATCTGGCTGAGCGGTTGCCCATCAGAGGCACCGGGCTGACACTGAGCCCCGTTCAAGTGCGACACGCCGACGCGCGCATCCGCCAGGCCGGGCTCGACGGACGTGTCGTGTGCCGCAAGGGCGACTTCTGCGCGCCCCCGGACGACGTGATGTCGGCCGACCTGGCCTACGCCATTGAGTCGTTCGTCCATGGACCAGACCCGGCCCGATTCTTCGCGTCCTGTGCGGCACTCGTGCGACCCGGGGGGCTGCTTGTCCTGTGCGATGACTTTCGCCGGGGCATCGACTCCGCGGCGGGAAGCCGGGCCATCGACCGCTTCCGGCGTGGGTGGCATCTCAACACCCTGATCCGCGAGGACGAACTGCGGCGCCTGGCGACCGGCGCCGGGTTCGAGCACCTGTCGACGGATGACCTCACACCCCATCTTCGGCTCAGCCGACCACGTGACTATCTGATTGCGTGGTTCGTCGCGCTCTTCGGCTGGCTCCCGCTCGATGGCACCCGGTTCGGTCACCTGGTCGGCGGCAACGCCCTGCGGACATGCCTGGCCCGAGGCTGGATCGGATACGATCTCGCCGTCTTCCGTCGGCGGTAGCGAGGTACTGCACGAGGGTTGTGCGGCGCCTGTCGTCGCTGCGAGTCCCGTGGTCGGAGGCTTTGAGCACCCTCACACCATCATGTCCGACACGTCGATCCCGTTCTGGCACACTCAAACCACTACCGATACGGCCGAGCTGGCCCAGCGTGACCCCGTGGTCGTGTTGCCGCTAGCCGCCATCGAGCAGCACGGGCCGCACCTCCCGCTCTCCACCGACCTCGACATCGGTCTTGGCGTGCTCGCCGAGGCCTGTCGGCGTCTGCCGACGGGCGTGCCGGTGTCCGTGCTGCCGCCACAGACCAGCGGCTCCAGCCGAGAGCACACGCAGTTCCCCGGCACACTCAGCCTGGACCCGGAGTTGGTAGCCGAAACAATCCGACAGCACGGAGCCGCCGTGGCCGCCACCGGTATCAGGCGCGTGGTGCTGTTCAACAGCCACGGCGGCAATGCGAGCCCACTCGATCTGGCGGCGCTCGCGCTCCGTGAGGAATACGGACTCCTGGTCGTCAAGGCCAGTTACTTCGCGTTCTCTCGTCCAGCCCAGGTCTCGCTACCCGACTCGGAGTGGCGTCATGGGCTGCACGGCGGGGCACTCGAGACCGCGATGATGCTGCATCTCCGCCCGGACCTCGTCAGGAAGGGCGCCATCCAGACGTTCAGGTCGCTGGGCCACGACCTCCAGACATCGATGCGTCGACTCGGTCCAGAGGACGAGGCTTCATTCGCGTGGCTGGCGAGCGACCTGAACCCGGCCGGGGTAACCGGGGACGCCACCCTGGCCACGCCGGCCATGGGGGCGCAACTGGTGGGCCACTATGGCCAGGTGCTGGCGGAGGTCATCAGGGACACCCACACGTTCCCGCTCGACCGCCTGAGCGAGTGACCCGATGGGGGTGCCGGGCGGCAACGCCCCCTACTTTCCGCGCATCGGCCCCGAGAGCATCTCGGTGAGCCAGTGCCCGGCCCGGTCGACCTTCGCCTTGACGTAGGGCAGGTTGTGGCGATTCAGCGTGCCGTAGAGCGGTAGACGGTCCGCCACATCGATGCCACCGGCTTGCAAGGCTCGCACCTTCTCTGGGTTGTTGGTGAGCAACTGAATCCGATTGATCTGGAGATGCTCGAGCATCTCCACCGCGGCGTCATAGCAGCGTTCGTCCGCCCCGAACCCGAGGGTGCAATCGGCGTCGACCGTGTCCAGTCCTTGCTGCTGGAGGGTATAGGCCCGCAGCTTGTTGCCCAGACCGATACC
The DNA here is from genome assembly GCA_002712885.1 of Acidobacteriota bacterium. Taxonomy (GTDB): domain Bacteria; phylum Acidobacteriota; class Vicinamibacteria; order Vicinamibacterales; family UBA8438; genus UBA8438. The sequence continues at coordinate 51,091 of PAUN01000044.1, read as the reverse complement.
GCGCCCCTCCTGCGCCAGATAGAGCAACACGCCGCCGCCTCGGGCGGCAAACACCCGAAGGCTGCCCCGCAACTGCTGACCACAGTCGCACCGAAGGCTCCCAAACAGGTCGCCGGTGAGACAGGCCGAGTGCAAGCGGACCGGCACCGGCTCCGGCCAGTCCTCTCGGAGGCCGATCAGGATGGCGACATGCTCGAGGATGCCGTTGGCTTCACGAAAACAGACGAACCGGGCCTCTTCCGCCTCTTCCAACGGCACCGGCCCATCGCTGACGTAGGTGACCTCCACCCGGTTGTTGGCGGCCAGAGCCTGGATCTGTTCGATGGTCACCGTGGACACGACATCGTCGTCAGACGCCCCGACAGACGCGTGCTCGTGGCAGAGCGGCACGCTGACCACCGCCGGCAATAACTGGCCGAGCCGCGCCAAAGTCAGACCTCCGACTTCCGTGATGGAGGCGGCGCCCATTTCCAGGCTGTTCCGTGTGGGTCGGTCCACCCCACTTGAGAGGCGCCACACGGCGTCCGGCGTCGCCTCATCGCCCAACCCGAGGCTGACGTCGCCTGTGTGCACACCGGTCGTGCGGTCGCGTGTCTGGCCAGCGGGCGGGGCCGGGGTCAGGCCCATGGCGTGCGCACGATGATGGGTCACGGCGAGACGCAGCCGGCGACGTTCGTCGCCACGCAGTTGGTCCAATGTCCCATGGGTGAGCCCCTCGACAGCCGCGAGCAGCACGGCGTCGCTAGACGACGGAACCCCGGTCACCCGAATGCAGCGACCGCGGCGGAGGTCGAACAGACCACGCTCTGCCTCCCGCATATTACCGTCCAGCCTGAACTCCATTCCTGGTCACGATAAAGTTATGCCTCTATGGAGAACTCCACGTGCAGAATCCGGTAACCGAATCCAGCGCCTGGAGCTTAATTCGGGCCCTGCGCGCGGCCGAACTGGGTACGCCAAGTCCTGTACGTGTCCATCATAGCGCAAGCGACGCCGTGTGGCTGCAGACAGACGCCACCGGCGAATGGCTCGCATCCGGCCCGCTCAGTGAGGCCGCGACGGGGCTCGTTGACCTGTATTTGCCCCTGCAGCTGGATGCCGACCTTGTGATCGGCCAGATTGGGCAGAGCCTGGACGGCCGGATCGCGACCGAACGAGGGCATTCGCACTACATTACCGGCCAGGCCGACATCCTCCGCCTGCACCGGCTGAGAGCGCTGGTCGATGCGGTGGTCGTCGGGGCCAGCACTGTCGCCGCGGATGACCCGCGCTTGACCGTGCGCGAGGTCGAAGGCGCCAATCCGGTCCGGGTGGTGATCGATCCAGACGCGCGTCTCTCGGCCGAGCACGCGGTGTTCAAAGACGGGGCGGCGCGGACGCTCGTGATCCATCGGACATCGGTCGGCTCGACCACCGACGCCGAGGTGATCAGCCTTCCCGCCGCCCGCTCCGAGGNAACCGGCGACGGCGCCGGCCGCAGCGCGCCNGGATTCGATCCGGTGCTCGTGGTCGAGGCGCTGCGCGCGCGCGGGCTACGGCGTCTCCTCATCGAGGGCGGCGGCATCACCGTCTCCCGCTTCCTCCACGCCGAGGCGTTGACCCGGCTTCACGTCGCGGTGGCTCCAATGCTGATCGGTTCCGGACGCCCGGCTCTCACGCTCCCCCCGATTGCCTCCCTGGACCGGGCGCTCCGTCCACCGTGCCGAACGTTCCACCTCGGCGAGGATGTTCTGTTCGATTTCGACCTTCGATAAGCGACTCATGCCTTTCTAATCGATCTTCATTGCTTGTGTCATCGGAGGCAGCCTGATGGTGGCGACCCTCATGATCGACCGCGCCCAACCGCCGGCCAGCACCGGCGGAGCCACACCCACCTTCACCCAGGCCTCTGGGCGATGCGCGCAATGCCACCATGAGGAGATCGCCGTGGGCCTGTGGGACATGCAACGCCGCTGTGAATCTGGATGAAAGCTCTCAGGTCCCGCCGGTCCCTCGACGGCCCATGGCCAGCANCGCGGCCCCGGGAAGACTGCCNACCAGAACGATGACGCCGTAGGCGACCGAGATGGTGACCCCGTCGGCGGCGGTCAGCCCGACCGCGCCCCATAACAGGGCCGCGGCACTCTCGCGGAGTCCCCACCCGGCGACGGTCACTGGGATCAGCATCGTCATCAGCACCGGGGCCACCAGGGGGAGGATGACAAGGAACGGCGTCTCGACGCCGACGGCTCGCGCCGCGGCGATGTAAGTCGCCAGATAGGTCCCGACGATGAACAGGCCGCTGGACAGCTGGATCGCGAACACCGAGGGCGACAGATGCGCGCTGGCCAGTTCAGCCAATACGCGACCCGTGGGCGAAGCGGCTGAGAACTGCCGTCGCCCCCAGATGAGGACGACCCCAACGATCACCGACGCCGCCGCCACCGTGGCGAACACCATCGGGCCGGAGCGCCGGCCCACGGCCGCGGGCAGAACGAGCAGCGACACCAGAGCCACCGTGGTCATCACCGCCTGCGCCGACAGCCGTTCGAAGATCACCGCCCGCGCGGCCGGGCCACTGGTTCCGCCCACGTCGCTCCGGGCGCGAGCCCGGGCCTGTCTCCACGCCCGCGACACGTCGCCCATGACGCCGCCTGGTAGTACCTGGTTCAAGAAGATCGACAGGTAATACTCGCGCCAGGCCTCGCCGAAGGACAGGGCGACCTTCAGGTGACCTGCCGTAAACCGCCAGCGCCACGCCAGCGCCACGACCTGAATCACCGACAGACCCAGCGCCAGCGCCACCCATCCGGGCCGCATCGCGACCAGACGCGCCGCCACCCCGTCCAGGTCGAACCACCAGGCCAGCCCCAGGAGCAGCGTGAGCGTCACCAGAACCCGCCAGGCGCCCGACCGTCTCATGGTCGCACCCGGGGCAAGGCGAGGAGGTCCTGGTGCCCGACCGTGAGCGAGAATCGACCGGTAGCGACCCTCGCCCGTTTTCCGGCGGCCCATCGACGAACCCGTACCGTCTCCTCCGGGCGTACCGCCGAGGCGGCCTGCTCCCACCCGNCGATCAGCCGTTCNACGATGGGACGATGCTGAGACGCTGCCAGTCGCCAGACGCTCTCCTGGAGGATGGTGCGGTAACCGGCCGCCTGAAACCGGCGCTCCGCCAGGCGTGCGCCAGCGGGACCAAGCGCCGGCCCGAATCCCTTATCGCCNGTCTGATGCACGTTGACTGCGTTGCGGACGAAGCGATCGTCCGGATGCTCGTCGCCGGTCGACCACTCGATGCGCCCGTCATAGCTCAACGCGCACAACACGCCGCATTCAGAGGCAACGCAGGCGGTCACGACACGCTTGAGCCACCCTTCGGACGTGAGATCGAGCAGCGCGGAGGCGGTGACGAGATCGGCGTCGGCGACCTCGTCCAGATCCTGTGCCGCAAGGTCGCGGTGCGACACCATCACGCTCCGCACCCGCTCCGTCCTGGCCAGACCTCGTAGTGTGCGAATGTGCTCGGGATCGTGNTCGACCAGGACCCACGTCTGCCCACTCGGCAGGCGTGGCGCCAGGTAGCGGAGGTTCGATCCGGTGCCGCTGCCCAGGTCCAGCACGCGCGACCACCCGCGGGTCTGCCAGGCCTGCACCAATGGCGGGATCAGGCCCTCGGCTCGCGACCGGTGATCGACCGGCTCGCGCATCGCCAGCCAGTCGGCACCAAACGTTTCCATCTAATTGCCTGTAACCGCGNTCAGTGCCTGCACGGCCGCGGCGAAACCGACGGCGGCTTCGTCCCAGGTGGGGAGGGTCTCGGCGTGTCGCCGGGCCGCGCCAGCCAACGCCGCCCGGCGTCGCGCCCCCCCTGGTTCGGCCAGCAGGTCNCGAAGCGCGCCGGTCAGCGCCACATCGTCCCCGGGGGACACCAGCGCGGCGGCCTCTGACGGCACCGTGTGGGGAATCGCGCCGCCCGTGGTGCTGACCACCCCGAGCCCCCGCGCCAACGCATCGGTCAGCGCCATTCCGTACCCCTCGTAGTGGGACGGCAGCACGAACAACGACGCGTGATGATAGAGCGCGTCAAGCCGGCCCGACCCGCACTCCCCTGTCAACTCCACCCGGTCATCGAGCTNCGCGTCGCGGATCGAGGTGCGTACCGAGTCGGCGTANCCAGGCGCCGAGGTGAGACTCCCGGCGCACACGCACCGCCACGGCACGTCTCGGAGACGGGCCAGGGCGCGTACCAGCACGTCGTGCCCTTTGCGAGGAGTCACGGACCCGACACAGAGCAACGCGGGAGGCGCGTCCCGCCCGGGCCCCGCGGCGGGCGGGCAACGATCGGTGCCGGGGGACACGACCCGCACACGCCCCGGCTCCACACCGTACGCATCGAGGCGACGGNCCGTGAACGCACTGGTCACCACCACCCCGCCACAAGCGGTCAACGCCGCTCGCTCGAGCCCGGTGAACCGGTCGCGGGTGTCGGCGTCGAGCCCGGTCTCGTCCGCCAGCGGGTGATGGACCAAGGCAAGCAGTCTGAGGCGACCCGCCTCGGCGCGCACCGGCTCNGGGAGCGCGCCCATCGCCAGTCCGTCGATGACGACGCACCGGCCGATCGGAATCTCGGCCAGCGTCGACACCAGGCTGGATCGCGCGCGACGGTCTGGGTCGGGGAACACGCCCGCCAGCGAGTGGACGACGACGGACCAACCCAGCTCGCGCAACCCCGACACGACACGCGCGTCGTAGATATAGCCGCCGGTCCGTTGGTCGATCGGACCCGGCACCACGACATGCAGCTCACGNGATGTCACACCTGGCCTTCGTAGCTCCCCCAGGCCACATGCGATTCGTTCAGCGTGACGCAAATCGCTGTCACCCCGCGCGCACCGTCGCCCAGCGACCCGTCCCGCGCCGCCTGNGCCAGACGATCGAAGATGGTCTTAGCCAGGAACTCGGTGGTNGTGTTCTGCCCGGCAAACGCCGGCTCGTCGTCCAGATTGCGGTAGGACAGCCCGGACAGAATCGANCGGAGCTGGTCGCTCGCCCGGCCGATGTCGACCACCAGGCCGTCGCGGTCCAGTTCCGGGCGACGGAACGTCGCATCGACGACATAGGTGGCCCCATGCAGCCGCTGCGCCGGACCAAACACNTCTCCCTGAAAGCTGTGCGCGATCATGAAATGGTCGCGAACGTTAAGGCTGTACACGTGCCCTCCCTGGTCTTGGGATACTGATCACCCGTAGCGTATCCGGTGGCACAGCGTGTCGCCCGGCTCTTCAGCCAAGGACGCCATCACGGCCGGCAGTTCGTCGAAGCGACTCTCCCCCGAGATCAAGACATCGAGCTCATCGGCGCGCAATAGGTCCAGAGCGAGCGCCAATCGGCGGCCATGGGTCCACCGCGGCACGCGGGTCGGAGACAGCCGACCCACCTGGCTGCTCCGCAACGTGAGACGGCGCGCGTGAAACCGCTCCCCGAGCGGCAGCCGCACCTGCCGGGTCCCGTACCAGCTCNCCTCCACGATCGTGGCTTCGACTCCGGCCACGCTCAACGCCGTTACCAACCCCTCGGGCTGGCCGCTCGCGTGCACGACCAGATCCGCGTCGGTGTCTACCGGCGGCTCGGTCACACAGCTCAGACCGAGCGCGNCGGCGACTTCGGCCCGCGCCGGATTCAGGTCAACGACCGTCAGGTCGATACCGGCCATGTGCCGAAAGAGCCAGGCCACGAGCAACCCCACCACCCCGGCCCCGACCACGACGACNCGGTCGCCAACCGAAGGTCCCGCGTCCCAGGCCACATTCACGGCGGTTTCCATGTTGGCGGCCAGCACCGCCCGAGGGGCCGGCACATCGGCGGGAAGCGGCGTGACGGCAGCGATGGGCACCCGGTATCGGTCCTGATGCGGGAACAGACAGAACACGGAGCGCCCGCGCCACTCGGCCGGTCCCTCGATCACGTCGCCGACGCTCGAGTAGCCATACTTCACCGGCCCGGGGAACTCCCCTTCCTGGAACGGCGCCCGCATGTCGGCGTAGAGCGACGACGGCACATCGCCGCGAAAGACGAGCGATTCGGTGCCACGGCTGATACCGGAGTAGCGGGCCGCCACCAGCACATCACCTTCACACGCTGCACCCAGCGTGGCCTGGACGATCTCGCCGTGGCCCGGCGACTGAATCCAGAATTGCTGAGCGATAATGGGCTCGGACATAACTGACTGGAACACGTTGAGTCGTGGTTGCCTCGGCGACGACGCGGGCCTCTGTCCCGAGCGGACGCTGCGCGGAGGCGCCTGGAGCTGGCGCCAATTCACTGAACGTTACTTCAAACCGGACGCCGAAACAGATCTCGGCCCCGATCTCACGTCAGACCTGACACCCGATGCTCCGCAACCCGACGCCCCGGCGAACCAGGACCGCCCTCTCCGGACGCCACGGCGCATTCCTCGATCTCGGCGTCGGGGCGATGCTTCTGCTNGCGGTGTCCGGTGGCATCGCGTGGGCGTTCAGCCTCCCCCCAACCTACCTGCTGCGAGCGGTGGCGCTGTTCGGGTTGACCTCGGCGCTGGTCCTTCGTCATCTGCCGGCCCAACGATCGGGGACCGGGCTCGGACCGGCCAATCAGGTCACGCTGGGCCGGGCCATCTTGATCGTGGCCCTGGCCGCGCTCGTGCCCCACCCCGAGGTGCAATTCGCCGGGGGCCACTGGTTCATCATCGGNCTGTCCACCCTCGCCCTGGGTCTCGACGGGGTCGATGGCTGGGTTGCACGACGGACCGGCAGCNCCTCGGCGTTCGGCGCGCGCTTCGACATGGAGTTGGATGCGTTCTTGATGCTCATCCTCGCAGCACTGGTNTGGCGCAGCGGTCGCGTGGGCCCGTGGGTGCTGTTACTCGGATTGCCCCGCTACATCTTTGTCATGGCCGGCTGGGGCCTGACCTGGCTGCGCGCCCCGTTGCCGCAACGATTCAGGCGCAAGGCCGGGTGCGTGATGCAGGGCGTCGCGCTGCTGCTCTGCCTGGGACCGATCGTGCCGGTCCCGCTCACGATCGTCGCCGCCGGCGCCGCGCTCGCCCTGCTGCTCGCCTCATTCGCCCTCGATGTCGTGTGGCTCTTCCGACAGCGGCCCTCGGGAATGTCCCCGGGGTAGGGCCAACGCCGGGTCGAAGAACTTGCCGCCATGTCGCGTGGACTCAGACGTGACCGCGAGCAGGCAATTCTATGGCGCCGACAGTGCTGAAAAACGACGGGCGGTTTTCTGACGAGGCGTCTGTGTGGCAGGGCGCGACGAGGGAGCATGCAAGTGGCATGTGACCCCGCGGAGTCAATGCCGCGACGTCCGCCCTTTCCTGGCGCCTCGCCGGAAAATCCGCTAGGGCGCCTCGTCGAGGACCCGGTGCCAGCGGAGGCGACCGAAGTTGGTAAACTCGCCGCCGTCGAGGGCGATGCGCATCTGCACTTCGTAGTTATCGGGAGAGGTAATCAAGGCGCGGCCGGCGAGCCGGATCTGCTGGCCTTGGCTGGTGACCGGCGCGGCCTGCCAGTGATGCGAGAAATATCCGCCCGGATCGCCGCCGACGCGTCCGACTTTCATCTGCTGCACGCCACGGCTGTCGTCCTCGAGCCGCACCAGATACCGCGCCCGCCGATCGTACTCGGTGCGCACCGACACCGTCACTGGGGTGTCGAGCGAGGTCGCGTCTATGGTGCTCTCATAGGAGCACCCGTCGACATGACGGACCGTCTCGGTACCGTAGAACTCGCCGGCCTCGCCAAGCGGCGAGTCGGGGAGCACGCCTTCGACCTCCCAGGTGCCGACGAAGTAATGCGGGTCGAATGGAGCCGGGTCGTCCCCGTCTCCTTCCACCCCGACCGTGGGGCGACGCAACGCGTTCAAGCCGGCCAGGAGATCGAGCTCTTCGCGTGTGAGACATTGGCCCGGGACCGCCGTCTCTCCAGCGCGCAGCTTCAGAATCGGCTCCGCCTCGATCTGGGCCCGCGTCTGCGCCGCGACCGGCAGCGACAGCCCCACAACGGCCAGCAGCACCACGGTTCCGCCAAGTCGATGAGGTCGACACCGCACTGTCATGGGCAGGATCCGGGCACTATCCGCAACTGTCGGCAAGCCCGACCACCGTGGTGAGATTGACGCGGGACACCTCATCGCCCTCAATCAGGAGTCCTTTCACCAGAACCGTGCGCCCCGGGCGCAAGTCGCCGGTGGCGTTGACCTGATCGGCTGACGTGAAGTCAGCCCGATTCCCGGTCGCCAGCAACCCCTCGGCATCGAGAAAGTCGGCGACCCCTATCAATTGGAACTCCCGTGTCCCGAGTTCCAGCGCCGCCAGCACGGCGTCTACTTGATCCTGGTTAAAGACCCCAGCGGGACTGACTTCCGGCTCGGAGGCACGCGTCAGCCACCAGCCGTTTCCAGTTCGCTCTTCAACGCACCCGACCGCCTGCACCATCTCGACCTGCGGCTTCCGTCGCTCGGCCGTCTGCGGCTGACCGGCGGCCTCGACCCAGGAGACCGGTGCCGCTGGCAACGACACCAGTGCGACGGCCATCCACAACGCCACCCGATTCCGGTTCATGACGATGGCCACGCAGTCTCGACCCGTCCTTAGTTCTCGGACGTGTCGTCCGCGTTGATGTAGCTCACATTGGTCAGATACATGTCGTCCCAGCTCTGTTCCGACCAGTACACTTCCTTCTGCGGGGCGGGATTGCGGCGGTTGTTCCGCGAGTTGTCGTACCGGGCAATCGACTTGACGGTGCTGCCGGCCGGCACGCGGAGTGGTTCGGCTAACTCATACTCGAACTGCCAGTCGAAGTTGTAGTTCGGGACTCGCAGCAAGACTTCTTCCCGTCCGTCCGGATAGGTGAGCAGCCAGGTAAAGTCGTTCCCCCGCACATGCGCGTGGACAAACAAGCTCTGAATGACCGCGTCGTTCTGGAAGGCGCCGACCCCGGTCACCGTCCAGTTCCCGTCGTTCGGTGGAATCGGATCGAGCGTCGGGTTCAGTCCCTGGCCGACCTGGCTGGGACCGGCGAGCGCGCGCTCCTCCGCCGTCAACGGGGGCGCGGCCACCAGTTGCCGACCCTCTGAGGTGGCCTCGCGCAGACCCAGACTGCGGACCCGCTGGCTGCTCTGCTCGGTGGCAATCCAGGCCCCAATCGACGGTCGCGCCTGCTCCAGCTTGCCGGTGGCCTGGTAGTGGAGATTCCAGATGACATAGTCGAAGAGGTCACCGCGAATTTCGCGCACCTGACCGGCACGGGCAACATCGGCGCCGACGCCTGGGATGTAGGGCCCGAATCCGGCACGCTGGGCGGCCGCCTCCTCGCGTGCCTCGGGGTCCAACGCGCGGCGTCCACCCTGGGGGCGTCCCGCCGGGATGGCCTGCGCGGCCGGATCGGCGTCCGGGTCGTCCACCGGCACGTAGTCCACCATCGGCCCACCGGACCACGCCGGCCCGGTGCCCAATACCTTGCCGGGCGGCATGTTCACGAGCCCAGTCGTGATGTGATGCGTCGCCGCGTAGTTGCCCGGTCGCACCTGCGTGGCCGACACGCGCAACACGTCGTTGAACGGCAATGGGGTGTACAGGTTGAAGTTGGGGGTCTCCCCGTCTGCCGGCACTTCCCAGGCGATCGGAAACTCGATCACATAGTCGGGCTCGGTCCCTGACGGATGGCTCCATCCAGCATCGGAGAACCGCGGTGCCTCGGGGGCCGGACCATCACCTTCGGGCGACCCTGCGTCCACCCACGCCAAAACCGTCGCAATCTCGTCGTCGGTCAGACTGATGTCGTTGGAGAATGTGCCGTAGCTGGGGTCGGCGAACCAGGGCGGCATCTCGCGAGACGCCACCTTCGACTTGATCGCCCGGGCCCAGGGCCGCGCGTCCTTGTAGGACAACAGCGACATCGGCGCCACCTGATTGGGTCGATGGCAGCTCGCGCAGTTCTCAAGCAGAATCGAGCCGACATCTTGGTTGTAGGTGGGTGACTCGGCCGCGGAGGCCGTCGGCATACCGGCCCACAACAGTCCCAGCACCGTCACACTCGCGGCGATTCGTACTCGCATGATTAGGCCCTCCATAGGCCCGAGCGCGGCTCTGGCGCCACACCCCCCTCCCCACCGTGCATGTTAGACGCTTTCGCTGGCCTGCGGTCACTCCGGCGCGGCGGGCGCGACCGGTGGCGCGGACCCACCGAGAAACAGGCGCTCGCCCCCGGCGACCAGGAAGTTGCGGCCAACGCCTTTCGCGCTGCCGTCCTTGGCGTAGTAGCCCTCGATGGTCAACTCCGAGCCGATCGTCAGGGTGTTCTTGGTCACGCCGTTGCGAATCAACTCGTTCGGGCTCCCGCCCTCGATGCGCCACGTCACCACCGCGCCGGCATCGTCCTCGATATCGATGTGGAACCAGGAGTGCGGGTTGATCATCTCCCACTTCACCAGGGTCCCGGTCAGTTCAAGCGGCTTCGCGACATCGAACTCCGCCGAGAAGGCATGGTGGGTCGAGGCGGACGTGCCCATCAGGAGCACACCTATCGCGACCGTGGCACAAGTGACTGCACGCATGGACACACCTCCTGGATCACTCTTGCGGCTGTTTGCGGAGATGACCGTAGATCAGGTCTTCGACAAACTCCACGCAACGGAATTCTAGCAACTGCGCATTTTCTTCCACTCGCCGGTACAGCGGCATCTGCATCGTCCACGGACGAGTAAAGACGTTCGGGTCCTCGATGGTCACCTCGTACGACAGCGTCTCTGGACTCCGCCGCGTGAGGCGCTCCACCACGTGCAGCGCTTCGGAGTGAAAATTGCCCGACCGGTCGAACCAGGTCATGCCGTTGAACCCGGTCGTGTCGATGACCAGCGTCTCGCCTTCCCAGTGCCCGTTCGACCACCCCATCCAGCTGTCGGCTGGCGCCGGCACGTGGTCGTCCATGTAGACCGTGCGGACGGCCCCCGCGAACTCGTGCAGAATCATGATGTGTTGCTGGCTCTGCAGAATTTGCACCGGGAACGGCATATACATGCCACGCGGCACGCCGGGGAGATAGCACTTGATGGCCGGGTCGCGCCGCAGGCGGTTCGCGCGGTTCTCGTCACGTTGGACCAGCGCGTCGGCGGTGTAAGGGATGACATCGTCGACGACCACGCCGAGCCCGGCCGGCACCGCCGACAACGCGCCCAGATCGCGGACGACACTGGGGCCGGCGCCATGCGGCTCGACGTCCCAGTGGGCGGAATTCAACGCCTGCCAGAGACCGTTCAGGTCCGGGTTGCCGTCAGGCCCACGCGGCGCGCGATAGTCGGCCGTCTGCGCCGACATCGGCACGGTCGCCGCGACACACGAGACCGCCAACGTCACGGCCATTCGCCGAACGGCTGTGGTTACCCTCACCCAACGCACTAGCGGCCCCTGCCCTGCTCCGCCGCTTCCGCGGCCTGCTGCTCTTCCAGACGCGCGCCCACGAGTGTGTTGTACAGCCCGTAGTTGCCTTCGTGGCAAGCAAACTCGAACAGCGGACCGCGCGAACGCTGCATCGGCATCTCGGCCGTCCACGGCTGGTCCCAGGTGCCCGGGTCGTTCACCGTAAATCGATAGTCGATTCGGTCGTCAGCGACGCGGGTAAACCGTTCTGTCACCGTCATGCGTTCACTGGACCCGCGAAACGGGTTCTTCGCGTTGAAATTCGAGCTCTCGACGACAAGGGTCTCCCCCTCCCAGTGCCCACGCGACAAACCGACCCACTGGCTCAGGCCGGCGGCAGGCGCGTCACGGTCGTCGAGCGGCACGACTCGCGCGTCGTGAATCATCTCGGCCAGAATCATCACGTAGCCGGGTGCCTGGACGATGTGATAGTTGCTGTTGTATCCGCTGTTCATCATGGGTGGTCCCGCCGGGACCATCATGATGCAGCGGTCATCGAGCTGGTTGGACTCAGCGGAATCCCACCGCCCCCCGAGCCGCTCTTGCGCGTCGGCCCGCTCAGCCGCCCGTCGCTGCCCCTCGGCATTGACTGGAGGGATCTTGCCATCCGACGGATCCACGATCAGGGACGTCCGCAGGTTCTCCGCGCGCGGCGACTGGCTCCGGTCAAGCCCGAACTGCGTGAAGTCATAGTGCACGTCGGGGATCGTACCGGGAACGGTCTGGGAGCTCTCACGCATAGCCGCACCGCTCACGCGGGCCGCCACCTCCTCCGGCGTGTAGTACGCGGCTGTCACGCCGTCAGGTCGCTCCAAACTGGTGTAGGTCTGGTTCGACCAGAACCCTTGCAGGTCCGGTTGGCCGTCCGGCGTCCGCGGCGCCGTGTAGTCCTGCGCGGCGCCCGTACTTTGCCCAGCGGCCACTCCGGGCACACCGGCCACCGCCGCGGCCAGCACGACCGTCCGCCCAAACGTGACGAGAGTGCGACCAAGCATCTGAACGCTCCTATCCAATGAGTGCCTGACGGGAAACCGTCGCCATTATCGCCCAAAGGCCGGGGAGGTGGGACCAAAAAAACGCGACATCGTGGGAACAAGCCGATCAGGGACGAGACGAGTAGCATCACCGGCTGGCCACGGCACGCGCCGTGTGACCGGATGAACCTCACGAAGGACAGATACGATGCGCTACGAGTTCTTGGTCGACACCTATCGCACCGAGATCGACAAGGTCGTCAGCGTGTGGGCGATGTTCGACGACGCCGACCTGCCCGTACGGCCTCACTCAATAGACCCGCGTGGGCGCAGTGTCCTCGACCAGATGGTGCACCAGAGTGTCAGCGCGCACCTCTGGTTCAGCACCATGCTCGGCATCTCGGTCACGGACAACCCCGTGCCCGGAACCGAGACCCGACAGGCATTCATGCATCACTACGCCGACAACGCGAACCGGCGCCTGGTGGGAAACGATCGTGGCGTTCTTCGAAGTGTCGCGGTCGCACGCCTGGATCATGACCCGTCGCATCGCACACACCGCGCACCACCGCGGCCAGCAGATGGCGCTGCTGCGAATGCTCAACCGCGACCTGCACAGCAACTACGGTCCCACCGCCGACACGGGCGGCCTGATGCAACACCAGGCCCCGGTGGTCTACGCCTATCCGGACCTCGACACCCTGCTGCGGGAAGAGGCCGGCCGGCGCGACAAGACCTCGCTGCCGGGACCTGGCGAACGACCATCGACGGAACGCCCCGACGGTTAGCAGTGTGTATAATTCATCGGATCCCATGACTGACAGTCCCGTTGCCCCTCCATCAGCCACGCCGGATCCCGGGACCAAGCCGAGACCGAGAGTCGGCACCGCGGTGTCCAAACCGGCCAGCCGGGTCAAGATGTTTGGCGTACCGGTGGGGACCACCGTCGCCGGAGCGGCGGTGCTGGCGTTCCGCGCGTGGAGCAAGCGGCGAGCCGCGCGACAGAAGAAGATTGCTGCCCCGCCGTCGCCGCCAGCTCCGTTGGAACCCTCTGAAACCCAGGCGCTGGGATCGGCCGGCGATGGGGATATCTCACTTGCGGCACCGGTGGTGCAGCGCACCGATACCAGTTCGGCCCCGACGGCGCCCGTCGTACCGCCCACAGCCGACACGACCGAGAGCGCGGCCGCGGGGGACCACGCTGAGGCCCACGACACCCCGGAGAGCCCAAACGCGCCAGAGGCGTCGAACGACTCCGAGGCGGCGAGCGACACCCAGACGCCCACGCCGACGGCTCCGCCCGCACCGATGCGGGCGGCCGACGCCACGGTGGCCGCGCAACGGTCCGCGCTTCGCCTGGGCGGCGGCCAGAAGCGGATCGACGCGCAGCACGCCCGAGGGAAGCTCACCGCCCGTGAACGCATCGAACGCCTGCTCGACCCCGGGTCGTTCGAAGAAATGGCGCCATACATCCAGCATCGCCACGCCGGATTCGGACTCGAAAAAGAACATCATCCCGGGGACGGCGTCGTCACGGGGTTTGGCTTGATCGAGGGGCGGCGGGTGGCGGTGTTCGCGCAGGATTTCACCGTGCGCGGCGGGTCATTTTCGGAAGTGCAGGCGCAAAAAGTGGGACGCCTGTTGGAGTCCGCGGCGACCGCCGGCCTACCGATTATCGCGATGCTCGATTCAGTCGGCGCCCGCATACAGGAAGGGGTCTGGAGTCTGGCCGGATTCGGAGACCTGTTCTGGCACAACACCCAGGCCAGCGGGGTGGTGCCGCAGATCAGCCTCATGCTGGGTCCTTGTGCCGGAGGGGCCGTCTACTCCCCCGGCTTGACCGATTTCGTGATGATGACCCGGGGCAGCAGCTACATGTTCATCACCGGCCCGGACGTCATCAAGACGGTGACCGGCGAAGAGGTCGACGTGGAAACGCTCGGTGGCGCGCATACGCATGCCGCCACCTCTGGTGTGGCCCACTTCGTCGCGGACGACGAAAACGGGGCATTCCAACTCACGCGGCGGTTGTTGGGGTATCTGCCGTCGAACAATGCCGACGACCCACCGGACCTTGAACCGGACGACCGGCTCGCCCCGAACGACGCCGCCCTGGACCAGCTGATTCCAGAATCGGCCGCTATGGCCTATGACGTCCGAGATGCGATTCGGCTGATCGTGGATCGTGATTCGTTCCTCGAGGTGCACGAAGAGTTCGCACCCAACGCGGTGGTCGGGTTCGGCCGGCTGCACGGCCGGGTCATCGCGCTGATCGCCAACCAGCCGACCCATCTGGCCGGCGTGCTCGACATCAACGCGTCGGACAAGATTGCCCGGTTCATCCGGTTCGCGGATGCGTTCAACATCCCGATCGTGACGCTGGTCGACTGCCCGGGGTTCCTGCCCGGCGCGGGGCAGGAGCACCAAGGCATCATCCGCCACGGCGCCAAGATCGTCTACGCCTACTCGGAGGCGACAGTCCCCAAGGTCTCGGTCGTGCTGCGCAAGGCCTACGGCGGCGCCTACATCGTGATGAGCAGCAAGATGATTCGCACGGATGTCTGCTTTGCGTGGCCGACGGCCGAGATCGCAGTCATGGGTCCGAAGGGCGCCGTGAGCATTCTCTACGCCAAGCAACTGGCGGCCGCGGCGCCGGCCACCCGCGATGCCGAACGCGCACGGTTGGAGGGTGAATTCCAGGCCCAGTTCAACACACCGTTTGCCGCCGCGTCGTCGGGACACATCGACGATGTCATCTATCCGCGGGAAACACGGGCACGGATCACTGCGGCACTCGAGTTCCTCAAAGACAAGCAGCCTGCCTCGTTGCCCAAGAAGCACGGGAACATTCCGCTCTAGCGCCAGACTCATGACGGCACAAATGGAGACGGTCCTCTGGATCTCCGGCGTCGGCACCGGGTTGCTGTTCCTGGCCCTGGTCGGTCTCATCGGTCTGATGTATCTGCTGACCGCGCAATGGCTGTTTCGTCCGGCCCCAGTCGCCGCGACGCCAGAGGCGTCGATCCCGGAGTCGGCTAGCGTCGACCCGGTCGACGACGGGAACGAGGAAGAAGAAGAGCGTGACCGGCAACGACGTGCGGTCGCACTGGCGGTGGCCATCGCCTGCGCCCAGGCTGAACGCGCCCCGATGCTCCTGACCGCGGTGGCGTCTGACTGGCGTCGCTTGCACCACAACAGGCGGCTGAGCCAGCCACGGTCACGCGCACGGACGAGGGTACGAAGGTGAACCGATACCGAGTCACTGTTGACGGGCGGATCTACGACGTCGAGATTGACGACCCACACGCGCGCCCCGTGACGGCGCGCCTGTCCGGAGTCGCCTTCTCGGTCGATGTGGAGCCGGCTCGCGAGGAGGAGGACGACGGCGCCATCGACGAGGCGCCGACGCCGCCCGAGCCGACCAGCAGTGCGGCGCCCGCCCCGGCCGGCGGCACCGCGGTGGGTGGACCGCAGGCCATGACGGCGCCCATCCCCGGCGTGGTCGCCGCGGTCTCGGTCAAGCCGGGGCAGGCCGTGGCTCGGGGCGACGAACTGGTGACGCTGGATGCGATGAAGATGTTGAACGTCATCCGGTCCCCCTGGGACGGCACGGTGGCCACGGTACATGTCGCCATGGGGAGTAAAGTCGTCCAGGGCGAACCGCTGGTGACATTCGTGCCGACGTAGTACCGGCAGCGACAGCGACGGCAGTACGGAATGTCCGGTCACCGCGCACCGACGGCAACAGACAACGGTCCCATCCGACGCGGTTTTCACACACACCCGCCTCTATGATTCCCTCGATCGGTCCCGAAACGCTCTTGATGTACGCGGTGGGTGGACTACTCATCTACCTCGCGGTGGCCAAGGAGTACGAGCCGATGCTCCTGCTCCCGATCGGGTTCGGGGTCATCCTCGGCAACCTGCCGAATTCGCCGATGAACCAGCCCGAAGGGATGCTGCATATCCTGATCGAGTTCGGCATCGATACGGAGCTGTTCCCACTCTTCATCTTCATCGGCATCGGCGCCATGATGGACTTCCGTCCGCTGCTATCGCAGCCCTACTTCGCCATTCTCGGCGCTGCGGGACAACTCGGCATCTTCGCCACGCTCATCCTGGCGACTCTGGTCGGATTTCCGTTGAACGAGGCGGCGTCCATCGCCGTGATCGGTGCAATCGACGGACCAACCAGTATCTACGTCTCCTCACTGCTCGCCCCGCATCTGTTGCCGGCCATCGCGGTGACCGCCTACTCCTATATGAGTCTCGTGCCCATCATCCAACCCCCATTGATGCGGCTCTTTACTACGAAGGCAGAGCGGCGGATCCGCATGGAGTATGCGCCCAGACCGGTGCCCCGCAGCGCGGTCATCGCCTTTCCGATCGTCGTGACCATCGTCGTCGGTATGCTCGTCCCGGCGTCGGCACCGCTCGTGGCCACGCTCATGTTCGGCAGCTTGCTCAAAGAGTCGGGCGTGGTCCCGCAGCTCGCGAGCACCGCCTCGAACGAGCTCGCGAACCTGTCGACCATCTTTCTCGGGCTCACGGTCGGCAGCCTGATGCAAGCGGACACGTTTCTCCAGGTCGACACCCTGCTGATCCTGCTGCTTGGGCTGATCGCGTTCGCATTCGATACGGTCGCCGGTATCCTGTTCGGCAAGGGTCTGGCCTGGGTCACCGGGGGCAAGGTCAATCCGCTGGTCGGCGCCGCCGGCATCAGCGCCTTCCCGATGAGCGGTCGCCTGGTGCAGAAAGTGGCTCAAGAAGAGGACTTCACCAATCATGTCCTCATGCACGCCATGGGCGCCAACACCGCCGGACAGCTGGGGTCGGTGATCGCCGGCGGCGTGCTTCTGACCCTCGTCACGATGTGGGGCTGAGCCGGCGCCCGCTCCCGCCCTACTCGGTATAAGCTATGCCCATTACACGTCCACAGGAGACCAGCCCATGCGCCAGCCCTCGATGGTGAAAACCGCTTTCGCCTGCGCTCTCGTCGTCGCCGCCGCTGAGGTCACGATTGACGGCCAGTACAGCCTGACCGTCAGCAAAGACCGACTGCTCAATGCGCAGAACGAGCCGCAGAACTGGTTGCTGATGAACGGCGACTACGGCTCGCAGCGCTACTCGAAGCTCACCCAGATCAATCGCGAAAATGTCGGCAACATGCGCATGGTGTGGGCGCTCGCGATCGGGGGCATGCAGGACACCGGGCGCAACGGACCTGAGGCCGAGGTCAACCCTCTGGTCGACAACGGGTTCATGTACACCACCGACGGGTGGGGCACCGTCTACAAGATCGACGCCCGGCAAGCGGACCGAGGCGACTTCGTCTGGATTGCCGACCCGGGCGTCGACCACGAGGGCAATGTCTCGCGCAGCCGCGGCATTGCGCTGTGGGAAGACAAAGTGTTGACGAATCTGCCGGACGGCCGAGTGGTTGCGATCGACCGCGACAACGGCGAGATCCTCTGGGATGTCGAGGTGGCGGGGGTCACCGAGTTCAACCGTCGCGAACGGTTCCTCACCGCCCCGCTCGTGGCCGACGGCAAGGTGCTGGTGCAGAACGGCGCCGGCGACGGGGGCACCCGCGGCTGGGTCGCGGCGCTGGATGTCGAGACCGGCGAGGAACTGTGGCGCTGGTACACGGTGCCGGAACCGGGCCAGCCGGGCAGCGAGACCTGGAAAGACGACCACAACGCCTGGAAGACCGGGGGCGGTGGCATCTGGCAGACCGGGTCCTACGACCCCGAGCAGAACCTCTATATTTTCGGCACGGGCAACCCATACCCCACCTACGACCCGGAGTTCCGCCCCGGTGACAATCTGTACACCAACTCGGCCGTCGCGCTCGACGTGGCCACCGGCGAGATGGCCTGGTACTTTCAGTACACCCCGAACGACTCGTGGGACTACGACGAGGTCGGCGTGCACATGCTCTACGACACCGAGATCGGCGGGCGGATGCGCAAGGTGGTCTCACACTACGGTCGCAACGGGTTTTTCTATTCGCTCGACCGCACCGACGGCAGCTTCATCCGCGGCGGCAAGTATGTGAACGACCTGAACTGGACCGCCGGTCTCGACCCCGTGAGCGGGCTGCCGGTGGACTACGACCCGAGTCTCGACGTCCAGATCTACAACCCCGAGGCCCGCGCACTCCGCGCCGACCGCGACAATATGAAGCGCGCGTGCCCGACCTGGCACGGCGGCGTGGCGCACCAGCCCCTGGCCTTCAATCCGGTCAAGCGAATTGCCTACGGGGTCGGCACGGAGGGCTGCTTCACGCAGAACGGAGCGGCCGTGGCCTCGGCTGGGCCGGATGGCAACATTGATAATCGCGCGAGCGAGCGGCGCGAATACACCAGCGAACTGTATTACGGGTCGATCACCGCCTTTGACGCCGACAACCACGAGGTGCTGTCCAAGGTAGTCACCGACATCGAGGTTCGATCCGGGATCACCGCGACCGCGGGCGGGCTCGTCTTCAGCGCGCTACAAGACGGCTGGGTCATCGCCTATGACGACGAAACCCTCGAAGAGCTGTGGCGGTTCAACGTCGGCACGCCGCTCAAGGGCGCCCCGGTCACGTATTCGATCGGGCCGAAACAGTTTGTCGCCGTGCAAAGCAGCGGTCGCCATCTTCACCCGGTGAAATACGACAACCTCGAGACCTCGAGTTACCTCTTCGTCTTCGCGCTGGACTAGGTTTCCTGGCGATCCGTCAGGAAACCGCTCTCGGGTTCTTGCGCACCCTGGGTCATCGACCAGATCGCTGACCGCTCGGTCGTGCGCTACATATAGAGCCGACCACGTTCACGCCGACCGCCGTGTCAGCATTCCCCTTACTGGAACTCGGCGCACACATTGACGTCCTCGCCCCAGAAGTCGATACAGGCGGCGCGATCCATCTCGCCCTTCCCGATCACCTTGGTCATCAGGAAGTCGGCCAATCGCTCGACCTCACGGTTCTGTAGCGTCGAGCCGGGGTCGGGCAGCTCCAGGCCCAACTTGTCGAGGTCGGCCTGGGTCCGTCCGAGACACCGGTCGTCGGTGTAGGACAGCCGGTCGAACGCCGGCATTTCGCGCCCGGGCAATCCGCACTTGATCACGAAGATGATCTGGTCGCGACTCAGCGTGCTCACGCGCAAATCCGCGCCGTCCGGCGCCTGGCTGTCGAGCTTGTCGCCGTTTCCAGACCAGCCGTGGCAGGCCTGACAGTCGGCCTTCTGGTGGTAAAGCCGCCGGCCGGAGGCGATGCTCGCCTCGGTTGGCTCCTGCGCCCGCAGGCCCGTTTCGGAGGGCACCGTGAGGAGCACGCCGCTGGCCGCCATCGCCAGCAGCCACCTGAGCCGCACTGGAATTCCGTTTCTAGACAAGGCCTCTCCTCATGTCATGAACAACGCAGTCCGAACCCCATGGTACTGCAGTCTTCCGACGTCAACATCGACGTTCCGGTCGACGTTGGAGTTCGCAACTCGCCTCTGCGGCTCCGCACGACCAACGTTGAACCGTCGGGCCACGAGCAGTAGAATCGGCAGCGAGAATGAAGAGAAGCGCCCGGATGCCGGCTGAGATGAGTTGGCGTGGCATGGGTGTGACGATATCTCGGTACCTGGAAACCACCGGAGACTACAGATGACCATGCGATGCCTGACGGCCGCCGTCGTGACTGCCACCACGCTCGCCCTGCTGCCCGCTCCCGCCGTGGCTCAATCCGGNGACGCCGCGCCGATGCGCACCGCCGAGGGGTATCCGGATATCTCCGGAATCTTCACCTTCCGCACCCTCACCCCCCTGGAGCGTCCCCTGGCGCTGGCCGACAAGGACGCCCTGAGCGACGAGGAAGCCGCGGCATGGGAAGCTTCCGAGCGCACGCGGCTGAATCGCGACCTGTTCGACCCGGAGTCGGGCGCCCCGAGCGCCGGCTATCAGTCACGCGCCGAGGGCGGCGTCCTGTCCTACAATGAGTTCTGGTACGAACGCGGCATCGAGCTCACCAGCGATAAACGCACCTCGTTGGTCGTCAACCCGCCGAGCGGGCGCATTCCGTACACCGAGGACTTCAGACAGGAGAACACGATTCGGCGCCTGAACCTGCGCAANGGGTTCGCGGATCACTACACGGACCGCAGCTTGGGCGACCGATGCATGATGGGGTCGAATGCCGGTCCCCCGATGCGTCCCGGCTCCTACAACAACAACACGCTGATCCTGCAGGCGCCCGGCGTGGTCACCATCCTCAACGAGCANATCCACAACACGCGGGTCATTCCGGTGACCGACCGGGCCCACGGCGACATCCGTCAATGGTCCGGCGATTCGCGCGGTCGGTATGAGGGNAACTCGCTCGTGGTCGAAACAAAGAATTTTTCCCGAGCCACGAACTTCACCGGNTCATCGAAGGACACGATCCTCGTCGAGCGATTCACGCGGCTCGATCCCGACACGGTGATGTATGAGTTCACCATCGAGGATCCGAACAACTACACGCGAGCGTGGAGCGCGGCCATCCCGTTCCGCCGGACCGACGGACCGTTGTTCGAGTATGCCTGCCACGAAGGCAACTATGGATTGACCGGCATCATGGCCGGCGCGCGCAAGCTCAACACGCAGGCGGTCGAAGGCACGCGGTAACCAGGCACGCAGGCGGGATGTTCCTGCCACAACCAGGCACCAGTGCGCGCTCCTCACTGACCGACNGCAAGACCNAGCGACTGCTGCACGGCCTGGTTGTTCCGCGGCTGTATCCCCGTGGCGTCCAGTCGCCATTGATCCATGAACTGCCCGGGCGCCACCAGCTCGATCGCCACCTCCCGGAGATAGGCCTCGAGCGCGCCACCCGCGAACGGTCGAGCCAGGCCGTCTTCAAATGGGTCCCACAGTCCGTCCCAGTGAATCGGCAAATAGGCCTTCGGCCTGATCACCGGCACCACCAACCTGGCCNCCCCCAAGCCGCCGGTGCCGATCCACAGATCAACGCGGTCCAGGCCAGCCTGTTCGAGCGCCGCCCGCAGATTGTCTATCGGCGCCCCGTGATCGACGCCGTCCACGACGATCGGCATATCCAGATCCACCGCGCTGGCCGAACTCTGCTGAAACCAGCTGAACGANCCACCCGGACCTTCGACGACGAACAGAAAACCGCGGCTTCCACCCCCATTCGGGAAATCTTCGGCCACGCCGGGACGCAGCCCACCGCTCGCCGCATCGAGCGTCGGCACCCCGTCCAGTTCCACCGGATTGTGTTGCTCCGGGTTGCGATCGGGATCGCCGCTGTGGTTCCAGCGCACGACATACATCGTGACGCCGGGACTCAACGCAATCGCCTCGGTCCCCTCCACGACGGTGCAGCGATCGGCGGGAATGTCCTCGGCTTGGGCCTGGAAGCAGGTGGTGCGGGACCCGATGATGGGCGCCTGCGTGAGGCCCGACCAGGTGGCGGTGTCGAAGGAGTGGTCCCAGTGACTGTGCCCGGTCAGCAGGAGGGTGACGCGTGGCGGTCCCCCCAGCGCGACGAGCACATCNCTGACCGCATCGATGTCCGGACGATACGCGCGGCGACTGCTTGCCAGCCCACTGGGCCCACCGAAGAAGGACTCTTCCGGAATACGGCTGATGTAGCCGTCCGTCACCACGCCGACATTGCCGATCTGGTAGTGCAGATTCGCCATCGACATCCAGGTGATGTCGACGTGCATCGGTCCCTCCTGCGCGATCAGGGCCGCCCCGGCGACGAGGCCGATTACAACGAACGCTGCAGATCTGGTGTTGGCCATAGCGTCACTCCAGAGCCTCCGACCCCGGCCCGCATTCGCCGCCGGCGGGTCTCACGTCATAACCTTATGCCAAGGACACTGATCTTTCGACCAGTGTCCTAAGCCGCCGGCCTGTCATGAGCCCCGCCCACCCTTCTCTCCAGCGTGCCGCCGTTAGTGCCGGTCTCGTCGTGGCTTGGTGGGTCGGCGTCGGTCTCTTGTCACGAGGGACCGGTCCGGAGGCTAACGTCTGGACGGAGCGGCTGTTTCTCGGCGGGCTGGTTCTCACCTATGGGGCCTGCTGGTTCGGTGGGTCGGGCTGGTCGTCACCCTGGGCATCGCCCTGGTCAATGCCCCGCCGCACCCAGCTCCGCGCGATCGGCACGACGCTGACCCTCGTCGTCCTCGTGGCCCTGCTTGAGCTTCCAGCCGCGTTCGGCCTCGTGAGCTACGCCGGTCTCCTCGACGCGACCGCAGTGACCGATGCGTTCGTCGCCGATTCGGCGCTCTCCTTCCGCCGACCACCGCAGGCTTCCTGGACCGGCCGCGTGCGAAGCGACCTCGCCAGTTCATGGAACGTGCCGCTCGCTCCGCGCAAGTCCATCTCCTTCACCACCGACGCGCGCGGGTTCCGCAACACGATCGACCGAACCCTGGCGGACGTGGTGCTCATCGGCGACTCGTATGTCGAGGGCTGGTATGTCTCGGACGACCAGACGGTGGCGACCGTGCTGGAGCAGCGTCTGCGCCGGCCGGTGTCCAATCTCGCCGTCTCCGGATACGGAACGCTCCAAGAGCTTGAAGTATTGAGACGATACGGGCTGCCAATGCGGCCTCGGCTCGTGGCCTGGTTTTTCTTCGAGGGCAACGACCTGTATGACGACCAGTCGTTCGAAGACACGATGCTCTTTCTCGAAGACCATGAGGTGGAAGACCTCGGATTCGACCTGGGCCTCCGCTTCGACTGGCCGCGGTTCCGGCGCGCGTCGCTGGTTCGCAATACGCACGGATGGCTCAGACAGGCGGTGCATCCGCTGGTGCCCCAGCCACTGCCCCCGCACGGCTGGTTTATCGACGACGCCGGCACCCGACAATTGCTGGCCTACCATGACTATGCGGCCCTACCGTTCACCGAGTACGAGTCCGAGCGCTTCGGAACGACCAAACAGGCCATTCGGGACGGCGTCGCGCTCGGTCGCGATCTCGGGGTGGCAGTAGTGCCGGTCTTCGTGCCCATGAAGTTCCGGGTCTACGGCGAGCACTGCACGTTTGCGGCTGAGAGTCCGTGCCGGCACTGGCAGCCCTGGGACCTGCCCGAGCGATTCAGCACGTTCTGCGCCACGGAGGGTCTCGAGTGCCTGGATCTATCACCACTCATGCAGGACGAGGCAGCGGCGGGACGACTGCTCTACGCCCCCGAGGACAGCCACTGGAACGAGGCGGGCCACGAGTTCGTGGCGACCCAACTCCACACCCTCTGGCAACGCCTCGAACTCGGAACGCCGTAGCCACGCACACCGCTGTATTCTGTCCCCGCGGGGTGCAGCCCCACCAAGCAAAAGGAGGCCTCAATGACGCAGTCATTCGACACGCTACTACGGCAATACGAAAACGGGACGCTGACCCGCCGCCAACTGCTCGGCGCGATGATGGCGCTGGCGCTTCCGGCCACGGCGGGTGCGCAAGCCGACCGTACCGGTATCAGAGCCCGTTCCCTGAACCACGTGAACGTCGGGGTCAGCGATGTCGGGCGTTCTGAGACCTTCTACCGGAATCTGCTCGGGCTGCCGGCCCGTCGCTACATCGTCGGAGACGCCTATGCGCTCGATTTCCCGGACGGCGGTCTCATCAGTCTGTGTCCAACCGAGGGGGGTAACTGCAGCCTCACCGCCGGCAACGCCGTCGCCGGAGAGATCGACCACTTTGGCGTCGGCGTCGAAAACTTTGACGCCGAGCGCGTCGCCTCCCAACTCGAAGACGCCGGGGTGGAGGGGGTGAGTCAAGCCGGGTCGACCAGCGTCATCGTACCGGACCCCGACGGCCTGATCGTGCAGCTCTCGGCCGTGACCGAGCAGTTCGAGGGAACCCCGCCGAACCGGAACTGCTAGTGCTCTGACGCCGGGTTGGTCTCGCTCTTGCATCGTCAGGCCAGTGGGGACCTCTGGCCCGATTGACGCGGAGCGGTTTGCGGGAAAACACACACGAACGGCAAGATTCCCCGCCTCGACGCCGTCTAAGGATCCGATCAGGAATGACAACCGCCTCTACCGCACGACTCATTGCCGCCAGGTACCGCATCAACGACCGCCCGGGGTGGAACGCCACACCGGTACCGGCGAGTCCGGGCGAGGTGCAACTCTGGACGGTCGAAAACACGACCAAGACGAACCGGTTCGACCACTCGAGTGGAAGGACACCGTCGACATTCCGTTCGAGCGGACCCGGCGCCTGCTGGTGCGTTTCGAGGATCGTCCCGGCACCTGGATTTTCCACTGTCACATCCTCGACCACGCCGAGGGCGGCATGCTGAGCGCGGTGCAACTCGGGCTACCGCTCAGTGAATTCAGGCCGTTAGCGGACCACTAGTTCCCACCCACCTGGTAGATGCTGTCAAACAGATCGAGCTTCGCCTCGCGAACCTTGCTGGTCGCGGCGGTCCCGTCGGTCGCGAAATGGATGGCCGGCTCTGACGCTCGCTCGTACTTCGGCCACTCGGGCAGGCCCTCGCCGTTCGGGTTTCCAGTGGTGGCGAAGTTCACCCAGTACTGTGACATCTGCTGCGACAACTCGTGGTCGCGATCGTTCCACTCGATGCCCACGAGTCCGACGTTGTCAAACGCATAGGCGAGATCGCCAGAGTGATAGGCGCCTGCGCCGCGGCGCCCGGCAGCATAGTCGAGCTCGGGTCCATCGGGACGATACAGACGGAACACCGGCGGGGCGTGACTGAAGTGATACAGATACACGTCGTTCGTATCGCCCATCGCCCGGGCCCACGCGCGCATCTGCCAGGTAAAGCTGCGGTCGGCGGCAATTGCCTGACCGGCAGTCCGCGTGGATGACGCCACCTCGTCCGCATACGCCGCTAGCACCGCGTCGGCCTGACCGCCATACTGACTCCGGATGCCCGCGACAAACTCATCGTGCGGCGGTTCGGGCATACCGGCATACAACGTGGTGCCCTCGTCGGACATCGATCCGAGGATCACCGGCACATCGTTCTGCTCGCCGGTCGCAAAGATGTCGTCGGCCAGGGTCGGCATGACCCAGCCGTCCACCAGCAAACCCGTCCCGCGTCCGGCTGCCGTCTGGCCCGCCATAACCGCCTCGGGCGTGGCCGCTCGCAGGGCCGCGGTCGCATCCGGCCCCTCACCCGCCACACCGAGCTCGGCCGCGATCGCCAACCCCACCTCGTGGCCGGAGGTGGCAGTCGCGACACCGCCGGCCGCCGACAGATGGGATCGGGGCGCCCCGAAACAGCCACCCGAATGGCCAATCGCCCTGTGGAACAGACCACGCGCCAGAGGCGAGGCCTGCAGCGCGCAGATCGACCACGACCCGGCCGACTGCCCGAAGATGGTGATGTTGTCGGGGTCGCCGCCAAAGGCGGCGATATTGTCGCGCACCCAGGTCAGGGTGGCGACGTGGTCGAGGATGCCGTAGTTCCCGGACGAGCCATGCTCCGACTCGGCGGTCAGCGCCGGGTGAGCCAGGAATCCGAGAGGACCCAACCGGTAATTGGCGGTCACCATCAACACGCCCTTCTTCGCCATGGCGGTGCCGTCGAAAATCGTCGCGCTCCCGACCCCGGAACTGTGCCCCCCACCGTGGAACCACACCATGACCGGCAGCTGCTGACCGACCGAGGCCGGGGACCAGACATTGAGCGTCAAACAGTCTTCGCTGCGCGCCAGCTCACCACGCGAGTAGGGCGAGGCCTCTTCGTTGCGCGCCTGCCAGCAGGCGGGACCGAACTCGGTCGCCAGCTTCGTGCCGTCCCAGGGTTCGACCGCGGCCGGCGGGCGCCATCGGAGGTCGCCGACCGGTGGTGTCGCGAACGCGATTCCACGGAACACCGAGACGCCCGCGGCCTCGTCGGCCCACGCGCCTTCCAGTTCCCCCGCCACCGTCTGGGCCATCGGCTCGACCGCCATCTCGGCCGGTTCATCGCTGGTCTCGGTCTGGCCTCCGCAGGCAGTAACCATCGTGATGATGCCCAATGTGCCCAACCCGGCCAGCGTCTGATTCATACGCATTGATTGCTCTCCATCGATTCATAGCCTAGCAGGTCGCTGAACAAACGTCCGAGGGGGCTTTCTGACGAGGCGTCTATCTAGCCAGGCGCAAGGAGAGAGCAGGCAGGCGGGCTGTGACCGACGCCGCAACGCCGCCAGACGGGCGCCTCGTCGGAAAACCTACGGCCTCGTTTCAACAACCTCGACACTGAACCACCGAAAACCACTGTAGGTGGCGGTCCCGTCGATGCGGGTCACGGTCTCGCGGTTGTCGTACCGCTCGCGCATCTCGACGGGGACGAGCCGCGCGGGCCCTTCGTCGCTCGCGCCGTCGACGACTTCGAAGC
The DNA here is from genome assembly GCA_002712885.1 of Acidobacteriota bacterium. Taxonomy (GTDB): domain Bacteria; phylum Acidobacteriota; class Vicinamibacteria; order Vicinamibacterales; family UBA8438; genus UBA8438. The sequence continues at coordinate 24,340 of PAUN01000044.1, read as the reverse complement.
GCACCGCGATGACTGCCTTGACGGCGGCGTCGTCCACAACCAGTTCAGTCGCGAGCACCCGCCCCGTAGCCGAGTGGAGCCAGAAACGGCCCTGCGTGGGCATGTTCCGTCCGTCTCCGCCACGCAATACCGTCGTCGGCCACGTCTCACGATAGCCAAGCACCTGAACGCCGGCGCCGTCGTCGGGCTCCGGCCGATCGAGTCCGAGCGGGGGGGAGGTGTCGTTGACCAGCTCGAACGCGAACCGCGACTTGTGGGACGCGCGCAGAAACAGCAGGGCATAGGTGGGCGTGTTGAAGTTCCGCGCGACATTGCCCAGGTTGTAGCGGGCGCTTTCGGCCCGAATGGTCGCAATCTGTCGGTTTGTCGAGGCCGGCGCGTTCAGAAAGAGGTTGGCCAACCGCTCGTCTCGGTCACGCACGGCCCGCCGGTCGACCTCGTACACGTCGCGAAACCCGTAGTAGCGCTGCTCGCCCTCTGGCCGGAACAACAGGAAGTCTGACTGCAGGACGCGCCGCCGCGCCCGACCCGGCCCTCCCCGCACACGTTGCTCGTAGCGCTCCTCGGCGACCATCCCATTGAGCTGGGTGTGCAGCATCTCGACATAGGACGTGGCGCGAGTGAGCAGGTCCACCGCCGACGGCTCCTGCGCCCGGCCCACCGTCACGGCGGCCAGGACCGCCACGAATGTGAAGACCCGCCTGGGCCTCCTCCATGCGGCGAAGCATCGGCGAGCAGACCTACGCGTGGGTTCAGGGATCACGTGGTTCAACATCCGCTTGGACGCCCGATAGGGTTTCGGAGCGCGGCGCCCGGCTGGCTAGACGCGGCCAACTTCAAGGAGCAGGCAAGCGGCCGCCCGGGCGGGGGTGACTGAGGAAGCAATGCCGCCAGCCGGGAAGCCCCGCTCCGAAATCCAGCGACGTTGGACGATCAGGGTGCCTGGCAGACGAAGTTCGCGGCGTCGTCGGTGCTGCCATTCCCGGAATACACCGCCTGCTGCGGATACGGGCACAGCGGACGGGTGCGATCGACGGCTCCATCGCGCGTCCGTGACGCGATGATTTGGTCTGGTGCGTTGCCCTGCTCCACCCACTCTTCCATCACGGTCAGCGCATCAAAGGCGTTCGGCCCCTCGCCGCCGGCGCAGTGGCCCATTCCGGGGGCCATGAACAACCGGAACCCATCGCGGACCATCGCCTCGTCGCCCACGGCCTCGACGACACGATCGTAGTACTGGGTGGCGTTCGCCGGCGAGATCTGCGCGTCAGCCCACCCATGATAGGCCAGCAACTTGCCACCCCCGTCCAGGAATGGCCGCAGGTTCGGATCGAGCGCGTTCAACGTGTCGTTGTCTGTCTCCTCGGCCGCCACGATGTCGGTGTCGAAGTCGAACTGGTCAATGGACCAGTCGAGATCGCCGTGGATCAGATAGCGATACTGGTCGATCCCCGTGGCGCGGGCCGAGCGCGTCCAGCCCATATCGGTCCAGTTGGGCTCACTGCCAGGCAACACCCCGGTGATGGCGCGACCAGTCTTCGGGTTTTCTGGAGATGAATACATCATCTCGGCGGTGGCCACCTGGGCCGCCGTCAGGCAGTCATCGCCCGCCCCTCCCGAGCACTCCAGCACGCCCGGATCGAAGTCGCAGCGCTCAGGGTCACCCACCACACGGTCTTCGACGCCATCGGCGGCGTCACATGCGGCCAGCACCGCCTCGTGCAGCAACTGCACCTTCGCCTCCGGTAGCCGAGCATCTTCATGCTGATCGAGATGCTTGGCGACCCGGAGCGACCCGGCCGCGCGTCCCATCCAGTCATTTCCTGGGGCGCCGGCGATGATGCCGTCATAGTCCTCTGGAAACCGCTGCGCCTCTTTCATCGCCTGGCGGCCGCCGGCCGAGCAGCCGAACCAATACGAGTGCTCGGGACCGTCACCGTAGAAGGCTGCGATGACATCCTTCGCGGTCACCGTCATCTCGTGCACCGAGCGCCAGCCAAAATCGACCACCTTCTCGGGGTGCTCGTACCCGAACTCGGCGCTGCCGCCGACGTGTCCCGTGTCCGTCGACGCGGTGGCATAACCCCGCTGCAGACCGGACGCCAGCGACCGGCCGCCACCCTGCCGTAAGCTTCCGGTGAACGCCCCGTTGCCAACGGCTTGCAGGTTGCCGTTCCAACCCTCGGCCGGCATCCACACTTCCATCTTTATGTCGGAGTCGGTGGACGGAGTCAGCGTGGCCGCCACCCGACAGAACGCCGGCAATGCGCCGTACTGTCGGGCCTGCCCTTCGGACAGCGACCGACCGGCCGGCATCGGTGGGGCGAAGGCCCCAGCGGCGACCGCTTCGGAGGCGGTAATAGTCACGTTGGGCAGCGACAACGAGGCCAACGTGTCGCACGCCACCGCGGGGCTACCGGTGGCAGCCGCTCCCGCGTCAGATTCGGGCATCGGGGCGGTTGGCGCGGTATTGCAGGCGGCGACCACGGCAAGCACTGACGCGGCGCTGAACGAGAGCGCAGTCGTTCGCAGATGTGTCATCTGAAGGTCCTCAGTAAGTCGTCTAGTTCTGGCCACCCGCGGTGCCTTCCGCCTTTTCCAGCGCCCGAGCTCCAGTCATGATGCCGTCCATCCCGATGTTGCCCTCGTGGCAGGCGTACTCGAAGACCGGGTCGGTTGACCGCTTCAGGGGCACCATCGCGCTCCACGACGCGTCCCAGGTCTTCGGATCGGTGACCGTCACTTCGTACTGCAACGAATCCTCGGCGACGCGTGTGAGCCGCTCGACCAAATGGAGTCCGTCGCTGGTCCCCATGAACGCGCCGGTCGTTGAGTAGTTGGTCGTGTCGATGACCAAGGTGTCGCCCTCGAAATGTCCCCGCGAATCGCCATGCATCTGCCGGATACCGACATCCACATGCGGTCCCGCGTCCAGCGGAATCACACGCGAACCGCCCATTTCCATGTACAGCACCACATGACCGGCACTTTGAAACACCTGGGTGTAGCTGTTGTATCCAGCCCCAAGCCGAGGCACGCCCCAACTGATGCACCGTTCGCCGAGACTCCGGTCTTCCGGACCACGCGCGTGTCGCTGGCGAGCCGCCGCCCGAGTAGCCAGTACCGCGTCGGCTGCGGCGGTTCGACCGGGCAGTCGGCCGTTCGGGGGATCGGTGACCAGCGAGGTGCGGGCGTCCCAGTCGCGATCCACCATCCAGAACTGGTTGTAGTTGCCGGTGGCGGTGTCTCGCGACGAGAAGGTCTGTGCCTCCGCCAGGACCGCGGCAAATACACTGTCGCCGAAGGCGGCATCACCTGCCTCACTGTTGAACAGCTCGCCGGCGCGCGCCTGCAACGCTGCCAACTCCTCCGGCGTCAGCGTCGCCCGGTCACCGAGCACCTCGGGTCGCTCGAGCGGTGTGACATTGTTGTTCGCCCAGACCCCTTGCAAGTCGGGGTGGCCGTCGGGCGTCCGTGGCGCCGTCCAGCCCGCCGCCTGTCCAGAAGCGGGTTGAGCCGTCATGCCACCGAGAGCCAAGACCAGCAGCGCGGCGCAGAAAGGAACGCAGGATCGCATACTCACGGCACCCTCCTCAGAGTGGGAAAAATGTCTCGATGCAGTGCTGGGAAGGATACCACCGGGCCGCCCCGCCGGGGTAGGTCGAGAGCTGACTCACCACCGCGGAGTTGAAGTCGTTGGCGGCGTCGCCCTCGATGAGCGACGGCAACAGCCCCATCAACTGCTGCTTGGCCTGGGACATAGCCTGACCCAGGGACTGAGTCGGCGCCAGCACCGTGAACGGGAGCGCGACACCGGCAGTCAGGAGCGGCGCCGTGCGGCACACTGAGCACCGCACACCCACGGGTGTATCGAACGTGTGGGTGTCAGTCATGGAGCACCGCCGAGCCAGGTCGCCCAGGGAGGCGCCGCGAACGGTGAGCTATTATACCGGCCATGCAGGAACGCTTGGCCGCGTGGCTCTCCGGAAGCCCGGCCCAGGAGACCGCTGTGTATTTGCTCGGAAACGTGCCGGGATTGCCTCCGATCGCGCAGTCGTTGCACATTCTCGGCATCGCCGTGGTCATGAGCTCGACCGTCATGGTGCATCTCCGGTTCCTCGGACTCGCGGCGCCAAGCCAGAATATCAGCGAGATGATCGGCCGTCTCATGCCGTGGACCTGGTGGGCGCTGCTCACCAACGCCATCACCGGTCTGCTCTTCGTCGTGGCGCGTCCGAATCGGTATTTCTTCAACCCCGTGTTCGGTTGGAAATTCATGTGTCTGGTCCCCGCGGTGACCATCGCCCTCATCATCTACCGGATGAGCAAGCGTGAGCCCGGCTACTGGGAACAGACGGCCGCCCGTCTGCTCTCGGCCCGCGTGATGGCCGCGGTGTCCCTCGTCCTCTGGGTCGGTGTCGTGCTCGGCGGACGTTGGATTGCCTACACCGACTATCTCTATTTTCTCTATGAATGAAGAGACCTCCGTTCCGTTCCCCGAATTCTGGAACTGGGTGCAAGCGCTCCCGCTCTCGGAATACATCGGGTTTACCTGGTGGTTTCCGTTCCTGGAATCACTGCACGTGCTGGGGGTCGGCGTCGTCGTGGGCTCCATCCTGATGGTGGATCTACGACTGCTCGGCAAGACCGCGCTCAGCGTCCCCGCGAGCCGGATGACCCGCGAGATGATCCGCTGGACCTGGGGCGCGTTCGTCCTCGCGGTCATCACCGGCACCGGCCTGTTCATGACACGGGCGGCCGCCTACATCGAGAACCCGGCGTTTCAGATCAAATTAGTGCTGCTCTTGCTGGCGGGCGTCAACATGGCATGGTTCCAGTTCCGCACGCTGCGCGGCGTAGGGGAGTGGGACACAGCCCCCGCGCCCCCGCCGGCCGCCCGGGTGGCCGGCGCGGCGTCCCTGCTGCTCTGGATCGGCGTCATCTTCGCCGGCCGCTGGGTGGGTCACATCATCTGACATCACGATCGCGTCGGCGGCGGTCTACGAGATTGCCGTAGCCCGGAAACCAAGTCGTCTGTTGGAGCGCCATCGTGATGGCAGTGACACATCACCTTCAAACAGCCTCTCGTAGATTTCGAAGGCCACCTCATCGGTCGTTCAGACCGCGTCCTCATTACGCTTCCGCCCCACTATCGTCGCCATTCGATGATGAAGCACAAGCGTCCTTCTAGCCGCACCGCGGTTCCTCGGTCTACACGAAAAAAGGGCCGGCCCACCCCGGGACCGGCCCTCAGAACTTCGACGGCGCGACGCGTTACGCGTTCAACAGCGGATCCAGCGGCAGCCGCCCGGTGCTATGCCCGAGCGCATCCACCGGCACCCCCATCTTGTCCAGCAAACTCAGGTGCAGGTTTGCCAGCGGCGTATCCTCCGGATACCTGGTGTGGCGGCCGCCGGTGCCCGCTCCCCCGCCGGCGACTAGAATCGGGAGGTTCTGTGACGCGTGGGTGTTGCTATCGCCCATACCGGCGCCGTAGACGATCATTGAATGATCCAGCAGCGACCCGTCACCATCCGGAGTGGATCTGAGACGCTCGATGAACTCGGCGAAGAGCTGCACGTGGTACTGATTGATTTTGGTGAGCTTGGCCAGCTTCTCCGGATCCTTCTGGTGGTGCGAGATCGGGTGGTGCGCATCCGGCACGCCAATCTCGGCGTAGGTCCGTCCCGTGATTTCGCGACCCAGCATGAACGTGGTCACGCGCGTGAGGTCGGTCTCGTAGGCCACGGCCATCAGGTCGAACATGAGCCTCGCGTGCTCAGCCATGGTGCCGGGAATGCCGGCCGGCTGCGCGACAACAGGCAGCTCACGGTCGCTCTGCGCTTCAGCCATCTGGATACGACGCTCGATATCTCGTACGGCGTCGAGATACTGGCCCAGCTTTGCTTGGTCGCTCCTCCCGAGCTGACGTGACAGGTCGGCGGCACGCTCGGTGACCGAGTCCAGCAAGCTCGCGTCCTTCGACAGCCTCGCCTGTCGGATGGCCGGGTCGGTACTGCCGGTATCGCCGAACAGCAACTCGAAGACAGCGCGCGGATTGTTCTCCATCGGCAGCGGCGTCGACTCGTTCGCCCAGGCGATGGTGTTCGTGTAGGCGCAACTGAATCCATCGTCGCAGGACCCGGCGAAATCGCGGCCATCGAGCGCCAACTCGAGCGTGGCGAGCTGGGTTTCGCCGCCGTGCACGCGCCCTGCGATCTGGTCCATCGAGACACCGCCCAGGAGGTCGGACCCGTCGTCCGGTTTGGATGGCACGCCGGTCAGGAACCGGGTGGAGGCACGGGCGTGCGGCCCCTCGCTCTCCACGCCATGCATACCGGACAACACCTGGACGTGGTCGCGATACGGTTGGAGCGGCTGCAGAATCGTCGGGAAGTCAAACCCGGTCCCCTCGGTCGTCGGGGTCCAGTGATCCATCATCATTCCGTTCGGCGCATACACAATCCCCAGCCGACGCGTCGGGTTGGCGGCCGTGGTGCGGACCGCCGCGAACGCGGGAACCATGCCGTCCAGCAGGGGGAGCGCCAACGACGCACCCAGCCCGCGGAGTATGGTGCGACGAGGAATTGCCTTCTTGGTAATGATCATGACTCTGCCTTCCGCATCCGGAACGGTGCACTCTGCACGATACCCACAATGATAGCCGACCAGCGGTAATCGTGGACGGCGGCATCCCGCGTGATGGCCCGTACCGTCGGTCGATCAAAGTACTCCGGCGGCCGACCGATCGAATAGGCCAACAACTTCTCTGTCAACGTGCCGACGAACTGATCGCGCCGTTCCAGCAGGATCGACCGCAGACCCATCGGCCCCTCGAACGCCGTCCCGTCGGGAAGCCGTCCCGAAGCATCAATCGGTAGACCCGCCTCGCCGGTCGTGCGCCACCGGCCGGTCGCGTCGTAATTCTCCAGTGCCAGGCCCAGCGGATCCATCGGCGCATGACACACCGAGCAGGCGGGACTCTCACGGTGCCGCGCCAACCGATCGCGAACCGTGGCCGCCTGGCCGTCCTCGCCCCGATCGGGCAGATCCGGCACATCGGCCGGCGGCGGCGGCGGCGGGGGACCCAGCACGTTCGTCAGCATCCACTTGCCGCGAAGGACCGGCGACGTGCGATTCGGATAGGAGGTCACCGTCAGCAGACTGCCATGGCCGAAGATCCCGCCCCGGTGCTCGGCCGTCTCGGCCTCGAGCGCCACCCGCCGAAAGTGGCTGCCGTAGACGTTGGGAATGCCGTAGTGTGTGGCCAGCCGTTCGTTGACGAACGTGTAGTCAGCCCCCAACAGGTCCAACACGCTCCGATCGTCCCGGATCAGGCTCTCGACGAACAGTTCCGTCTCACGCTGGAACGCATCGCGTAAATTTTCGTCGAACTCCGGAAACATGATCGCGTCCGGCACGGCCGCCCGCAGGTTTCGCAGATACAACCACTGACCGGCGAAGTTGCGAACCAGCGCTGTCGCGCGCGGGTCGGCCAGCATGCGCCGCGTCTGCTGTTCGAGCGCCCCCGGCTCGTTCAAGCGTCCCGCTTCGGCCAACGCCAGCAACTCGTCGTCCGGACCACTGGACCACAGAAAGAACGACAACCGCGAGGCAATGTCGAGGTCGCTCAACGCATAGGCGGTCGCCGGGGCGACATCCGTCGGGTCACGGACCACGCGGAACAGGAAGTCCGGCGCAATCAGCAGACGCTCGAGCGCCAGCTGAATACCGGCGTCAAAGCTGCCGTCATCGCGGCCGGCACGATAGAAGTCCATGAGGACATCCACGTCGCCCGCCTCGACCGGGCGACGATAGGCACGGCGCGCCAGCGACCCAAGAATGGCGCGGGCGCAGGACTCTTCCTCAGCCCGAGCATCGCTAGCCGGCTGACAGACAAAAATCGCGTCCCGGCTTGGCGTGTCGCCGGGACCTCGGCTGGAATAGGGTCCGCCGATCGCTACATGCTCAACCGCCGCGTCTCCGTCACGCATCTCGTTGACGGCGACCGCGAAGACGCTTTGTCGCGGCTGCAGCACGCCTTCCGGCTCGGTGAATCTCCGGACGAACGACACGGCCACCACATGCGGACCGGACTCGGCCTGGAAACGCACCCGCATGTTGGCGTCGGCGAAGAGCATGTACTCTTCCCACTCGGGATCGCCGAACTGGTTGCCCCCGTAGCTCGCCGGAGCCTGCACCACGTCCGGTTCCTCGCCGCCGAAGGTAAACGTGCGCACGAGGGCGCCATCGAGCCGCACTTGCAGTTCATGTCGTGAGCCCATGCCGCGGACGTAGTCGACATAGTTGCGGTGCAAGCGAATCTGGAGATCGTATTCACCATCGACCGGAAAATAGTGACGAACGCCGATCCCACCGCGTGACCCGAACGGCAGGTCGTCGCCCATCCGGTCGTTTTGCACCAGCAGAATCGGCACCTCGTAGGTGTCGATGGCCGGCCCCAGCGGGGTTTCGCCCAACGCCCGCCGGCCGATCTTGCGCGCCGCCGACAAATATCGTCCCATCAGCGCCGGCGACACGCTGAGAACGTTCCCCATGTTGTCGAAGCCGAATTCATCGAAGTCGTCCGCCGGCAACAGGGCGGCGACATCGACATCGAGTGCGAGCAGGTCGCGCACGGCGTTGGCGTATTCCTCCCGGTTCAGGCGATGCACCGCCTCGGTGCGCCCGGGGTTGGGCCGGGTGACTGCGACGCGGTCAATTTCCGTTTCGATCCAGCCGACCAACTGGTCGTAGACGGCGTTCTCGGGACGCGGCCGTCCGACCGGTGGCATCGCCCGTGTCCGCAGCTTGGCGACCACGCCCTCCCAGAGTTCGGCGTGCGTACCGACCTGAGTCAGGTCGAGATCCACCAGGCTAAGATCAGCCGTGCGCAACCGGTCGTTGTGACAGGTAACGCAGTACCGCTGGAGCGTGCCGTCCAGAAGCTCCGCGCTGACGTCGGTGAGCGGTTGCGCGCGGAGGCTGGCAACGTGCGGGCTCGACGAGAGCGTCAGCACGACCAGGGCCGCCACGGCCACCAGAAACACTCCCTGTCCGGCAACCAACCGTGACCCTCTTGACATCGCCTGTCGGCCCCTCCTGTGCGTCTAAAATCTTGCAGACCAACGTAGTGTGGCGGACGCATCGAAGAGTGTCAATCCGTAACCGCGTGCGCTACTATCAGTCGAAATGTGGCAACACATGTGTCTCTCTCGTCCAACCCAACGCGGGGTGGCGACCGGCGGACTCGCCATACTCTTGAGCGCGGCCGCCGCCGTCGCCCAACCCGCACCCGACCTGATCCAGGCGGTCAGGGACGGCAGGCTTGACGTAGCCGGGGCGTTGATCGACCACGGCGCCGACCCGAACACGACGCAGGGTGACGGGGCGACCGCGCTGCACCACGCGGCGCATCGAGACGATCTCGACGCGGTCCAACTGCTGATCGAGGCCGGCGCCACGGTCGGCACCGCCAACGACTTGGGCGCCACCCCCCTGTGGCTGGCGGCGATGAACGGCAGCGCCTCGATGGTGGCGCGCCTGTTGGACGCCGGCGCCGATGTCGACGCGGCGCTCACGATGGGAGAAACGCCGTTGATGACGGCGGCCCGGAGCGGTGACCTCGAGACGGTGGAGCTGTTGCTGGCTCACGGCGCGGACGTCAATGCCGTTGAGCACGAGCGGCAGCAGACCGCCCTCATGTGGGCCGCCGCGCAACAGCACCGGCAGGGGGCGCAGATCCTCATCGACCACGGGGCCGACATCCACGCCCGGACCGCGGTCTGGGACCAGTTGGAGAACACGGCCGGCAACACAAACCCAATCGGGAACTACCGGATGTCGCATGGCGGGTCGACACCGTTGCTCTTCGCAGCTCGGCAGGGCGACGTCGACACCGCCCGGGTCCTTGTTGAAGCAGGCGCCGATATCAACGACGTCTCGGCCGCCGGAACCAGCGCGCTCGTCATCGCGGCCCATAGCGGTCACGGACCGCTCGGCATCTACCTGCTCGCGCAAGGGGCCGACCCGAACGCGGCGGGCGCCGGCTACACCGCGCTGCATGCGGCCGTTCTCCGCAGCCAGGTCCATCTCGCGAGCGCGCTCCTCGACCACGGCGCCGATGCGAACGCCGTCCTCCAGCACGGAACCCCCGGCCGTCGTTTCAGCGCCGATTACGGCCTGCGCTATCAGTGGATCGGTGCGAACGTCTTCTGGCTGGCCGCGAAATACGGCGAACTTGAGATCCTGCGTCTGCTGGCGAAACGCGGAGCGGACTCGCTGTCCACTCCCGCCAACGGCATGTCGTCAGTCCAGGCCGCGATGGGTATCACCCAGTCCACCGAGGATCGGCGCAATCGAGTCGGTACCCCACCACCCGATCCAGTCGAAGCCGAACAGCTCGCCTATCAGCTCGCACAGATCACGCTCGGCCTCGGGGTCGATGTCACGACCGCCGACGACCGGGGCGATACGGCGCTGCACTATGCGGTACGCCAGGGCTACGGGTCAGTGATCGAGCTACTCGCAGACGCTGGGGCCGACCTTAACGCCACCAACGCGCGCGGACAAACTCCGTTGAGCCTCGCTGACCGTGCCCAGCCCTTCCGTGGCGGATACCTACAACCTACCGGTCCCCCCGTCGCCGAGTTGCTGAAACGCCTCGGTGCCACCGACCCCGGCAGCGCGACCAGTCGGTGAGCCACCTGCCTCCACAACGTCTCACCGACCGCTGTTCTAAAAGCGAAACAGGCGATTGAATTTCACGACGAAGCCGCGATTACGCAGCTCGGTCAACCGGGCGGGACGCAGCAGATCTTCCGTGTCTCGGTCCTCGGAGTAGACCACGAACAGCTCGCTCCCCGGGCTGTACTCCCACCGGAATCTCATGTTGCTGCTCACCGTGCCGCTCGCCGAGTTGTACTGCAACAGGCCACTGAAAAACATCCGCGGATTGAACGCGTAATTGACGCGTGTCACCGCGAGGTCGGTCCGGAACTTCCCTTGGGGCGTGTCGATCCAGTTGAACGAAATGCTCGGTTCGATGGACATCTGGGGCAACACCGCGATCCGCCCTCGCCTGAAGCCGAGTGTCGTGATGTTTCCGCCGAAATAGCCGCCCCGCAGCAGCGAGACACCGCCGTTCACCCGTCGTTGTTGTCCGAGCGAATAGGCGACCTCCACGTCGTTGAACGCGTAGCCGCCGACCGGGATCGAAAAGTCCCCGCCCCCCGGGGAGAACGGCTCCAGTAACAGCTCGTAGTTGTCTCTGAGCGTGACCCCGAACCGGTCGCTGTTCTCGAACTCCGTCTGCACTTCGAACTGGTTCGTACGCGTCTCCAGCAGATTCGTATCCGCGGTCAGGGCGTAGTCCACACTGCCGACGAACCGGAACTGCCGCACGGCATCTATCGAACGCGGCCGAGGACTGAACCGCCCCTGGATAAACGTGCGCCGAAAGTTGTCTCGACGGACAAATCCGACCTCGGGGCTGAAATCGTCCTCGACGAGCACGTGGTCCACCTGCAGGCCGTAGCGGTCCGCCCCGTAGTCGAACCGGGCCTGATAGCTGGTGTTTTCGCCGACGATGTCTGGATCCGATGTTTCGGTCCTCGCGTAGTACCCGAGCATCGAGATATTCTCGTAGAAGGCGAACGTCCCATCCACGCCAACGGTCTGACTGGCGCCGTCGCCGGCCACCGAGACCGAGCGGTTGGTGAAGATGCCTCCGATGGCGCTGCGCCGGAGGACGTCGCGCTTGATCCGAGCCACCGTGAAGTTGGTCGATTCGGCCCCTCCCAACGCCTTGTCGTCGGTGGAGATACTCAACGCGCCGACGTCGAACTGACCGATCTTTCCAGTGACCCGGCCACCGCCGAGAATCGGCACCACCTGCCCGTTGTCTAGGCCGATCCGTCGACTGTAGAACAGGGTCGGCGCGTTGCCGCCCCCGAAGAACCCGCCACCGCCGACCCCACCTCGCGCAAAGTCGAACACTCCGCGCCCCTCCAGGAAGAACTCCCGTTTCTCTGGGAAGAAAAGGCTGAAACGGGTCAAATTGACCTGTTGCTCATCTACCTCGACCTGCGCAAAGTCTGTGTTGAAAGTGATATCTGCAGTGAGGTTCTGGGTGATCCCGTACTTCACATCCAGACCGAAGTCGCCGTCACGGACGTTGCCGCCGTCCGGGTTGCGAACAGCGTCCCTGGTGATGCCGCCAATGGCGTATGGCTTGACTTCGATGTTTCGGCTGGCCGGTGGGGGCTCGATGCCCACCAGCGTGCCGGCCGCCGACACCCGAAAAATACCGGCACCACTACCGCCCCCGGCCGAAATCGGAAGACGGGTCAGATAGACCCACTCGTTTTTCCGACGAATCGCACGGCGAAGTTGCACGCCCCACACCTGCGCCGGTCCGGACCGGTAACGGAGCGTCTTGAATGGAATTTCCATCTCGACCGTCCAGCCACCATTGAACCGTCCGGTTCGCACAGCCCAGACGGGATTCCAATCGCTGTTCGGGTTGCCTTCGTTCGAGAACTGCGCGTCGGCCCGCGCGCCGAGCGGGTTCGTGTAGAAATTGAACCCGTTGCGCCGATCGTAAAAGGTGTCGAAGAACACGGCAAAGGTGTCGTTATTCCGCAACTGGGTTGTGTCGCGGCGCATTTCGTTGGCGACCCACTGGCTTTCCGGCGCTGAGTCCCAGACCCGAGCCGAGACGTACACGTTCGTGTCATCGAACAGGATCCATGCCTCGGTCTTCTCGGTCGCGGGCGCACCCTCAGTGGGCACCTGCTGGATGAAGTCCGTAATGGCCGGCACGCTCGCATACACTGCTTCGTCGAGTGCGCCATCGAGCCGAATGCCTGACGCCAACCTGATGGCGCGAACCGTGGTGCGGCCCTGTTCGTCGCGGTTCATGACGGCCGGCGCTATGGGGGGCGCTGGACCTTGGATGGCGGCCAGCATGGCGCTGGGAAGCTGAACCGACAACCCAGCCTCGGCGACCCCGGCGGCCGCCACGGGAGGAACTCGCACGGCGGCGGCGGAATCAGCCGGCGCCGGGGGGGTAGGGGCCGGTTCACCGCCAGTCCGCGTTTCCGTGGTGGACGCGACGGCTGGCATCGGCGAATCCGGAAGTGGTCCGGACATCTCCGCCACGACCTGATCCTGCAACGCAAACAGATCGCCAATGGCGCCATCGACCTTCACGGAGCGTACGACCGAGCCGTCGGCCAGGTCGACCAGTCGGCCAGTGATCCGGATCGACTCGCCGAGCCGCTGGTAGGCGCCGCTCGCCACGAACTGCGCACCCAGACCGCGGCCGATCTCCAGCGCCTGCGGCGCCACCGACTCCTCGCGAAACGACGCGCCGTCGGCCGACGTGACCGGCAAGGACGCAATGACCGCCGCACCTGGGGGAAACCCAGTGGTCAGCGACTCGGCGATACCGGCGCCGATCCAGGCGTCGACGGCCGCGCCGGTCAAGTTCGCGAACGGGACGACCACGACGGTTGAAGACGATGGTCCGACCGGGGCTTGGCCCGGCTGCGCCCACGCCGGAGCCTGACCGAACAGCGTGAGCAGGCCCACCAACGCAACGACGGGGAAGACAGGGGCAATCTTCATACTTAGTTCAACTCCGACAACACCGAGACCGGTTGGGTGGACCGAACGATCAATGTCCGTCCATGTCCCAGTACTGCCGGTCACAACTACGGCAACGTACTCGGGCGCTGAGGCGCCCGGATCCCCAGGCGCGAGAACGAAGCACGCCGGGAACATTCGACCGACGAGCAACGCCGCGAGGCGGGATGCGTCGGCGGCCGATCCGTTCCCGTAGTTGTGACCGGCAATACTTAGGATACGACCAATCAACTGACCCGCTTACGCGGTTTGGCACACAAACGGCCAGATGAGTGTCACGACGATATAATCTGTGCATTCGCGGAGTTTCAGTCCATACCGCCGGGCCCTTCCGGGCACGACGCTGCATGGAACACAGGTCACCCCACGGGAGTTCTTACATGACACGTCGATGGGTAACGGTTGTCTCGCTCGCGCTCGCGTCCACGTTCACCGCCTCGGCAGCCACGGCGCAGGTTCAGAACTATGTGCCGGTCACCGACGCCATGCTCCAGAATCCGGACCCGAACGATTGGCTCAACTGGCGCCGCACCCTGGATGCCCAGGCCCACAGCCCACTCGATCAGATCACCGCCGACAATGTCGGCGACCTGCGTCTGGTCTGGAGCTGGGCCTTGCGAACCGGTCCCCAGCAGACGACGCCCTTAGTGCACGACGGGGTGCTGTATATCGCGAATCCCGGTGAAATCGTCCACGCCATCAACGCCGCCACCGGCGATTTGATTTGGGAGTACGAACGTGGAGCGGAGGCCCCCGGCAACAGCTTCGGCGGACCGCCGCCGGGCCGCATGACCCGGAACATTTCGATGTACGAGGACAAGATTTTTCTCAACACGGCCGACGCGCACGTCGTCGCGGTTGACGCCGCGACGGGTGAAGAGGTCTGGGATGCCGACATCGACCAGGGCGTCGGCTACCAGTTCTCGAGCGGGTCAATCGTGGCCGATGGGCGGGTCGTCTCCGGCCTCACCGGCTGCGGGCGCTACCGTGAAGAAAGTTGCTACATCGTCGGACTCGACGCGCGCACGGGCGAAGAACTGTGGCGCACGTCTACGGTCGCCTTGCCCGGCACACGCGGAGGCGACTCCTGGGGCGACCTGCCGCCGATGTTCAGAGCCGGGAGCGACTCCTGGATTCCCGGAAGTTACGACCCGGTCACGCGCACGCTCTTTCATGGCACCTCGCAGGCCAAGCCGTGGGCGCGCGCCGTACGTGGTACCGATGGCGACGCGCTCTATACCAACTCGACCCTGGCGCTCGACCCGGATACCGGCGAAATGAAGTGGTACTACCAGCACCTCCCCGGCGAGACGCTCGACATGGACGAAGTGTTCGAGCGCGTGCTCGTTGACTATGACGACCGGCGCTCGGTATTCACCATGGGCAAGATCGGGGTCCTGTGGGAGATGGCGCTCCAGACCGGTCGCTTCCGCAACGCCCATGACCTGGGTTACCAGACCGTGGCCGATATCAACCCGACCACCGGCCAAGTGACGTATCTCGAGGGCACCATCCCCGTGATCGGCGAAGAGGTGCACTGGTGCCCCAGTACCTCCGGTTTCAAGAGCTGGCGGGCTATGTCGTACTACCCAGAGCTGGAGACCTTCTTCATCCCGATCAACCTTAACTGCGAAACCGCGGTGTTCGGACCGGTCGACCGGGTGGCCGGAGGCGGAGGCACCGGACCAGTCCGGCGCACCAACCACCATCATCCTGACAGCGACGAACAGTTGGGCGAGTTCCTGGCCATGGACATGCGCACCGGTGCGGTGAAATGGCGACGGCGATTCCGCACGCCGATCACCAGCGCCGCCCTGACCACGGCCGGGGGGCTGGCTTTCGCAGGCGGCTGGGACCGCGACATCTTCGCCTTCGATGTCAACACCGGCGACACGGTGTGGTCCACCAAGCTCCCCACTTCGATTCAGGGGTTCCCGATCACCTTCGCGGTGGACGGCAAACAGTATCTGGCGGTTCCCACCGGCGCGGGCGGGGCCAGTTGGGGTGGGATGCTGCCTCAGCAGCTCACTCCGGAAGTGAAGCGACCGGTCGGCGGAAACGGACTGTTCGTGTTCGCGCTTCCTGACTAGCGCGAGGAGACAATCATGCGCAGCGTGGCAATTCGAGTCGTCGTAGGAATCCTCTGTGGCGGCGTGATACTCGCCGCGCCGGTCACCGCGGGCGCGCAATACGGCGCCACGAACGGCGAATGGCGCAGTTATGGGGGCGACCTCGGTAGCACGAAATACTCCCCCCTCGACCAGATCAATGCCACGAACTTTGCTGACTTGCGTGTGGCGTGGCGCTGGCAAACAGCCGACGCCTCGCTCGACCTCGACACCATTCGAGAGACGGTGCCGCGCATCCAGTTCCGGATGTTCCAGGCGACCCCGCTGATGGTCGACGGTGTCTTGTATCTCTCCACCGCGCTCCATCAGGTCGCGGCGGTCGATGCCGCCACCGGCGCCACCTTGTGGATTCACGACCCCGAAGCCTATCTGGGCGGACGGCCGACCCATTTCTACAACTCGCGCGGCGTCGCCTACTGGTCCGACGACCGACCTGAAATCACCGACACGCGCATCTTCTTCGGGACCAACGAGGGCTACCTGATCGCGCTCGATGCCAGCACCGGAGATCCGGTGCTCGACTTTGGCGACAACGGCCGCGTCGACCTGATGGAAGGCCTTCCGCGCGCCGTGCGCGGCGTTGGCGCCAACCGACGCAATCGCTTCGGCGTCGCCTCGCCGCCGATTGTCGCGCACAACGTCGTGGTCACCCCCAATGTGATTTCCGACGGCACGACCACCAAGGAGGCGCCCCCGGGCTGGCTCAAGGGTGTGGATGCCCGGACCGGTGACACCAAATGGATGTTCCGGACCGTCCCGCAAGCCGACGATTTCGGCGCCGAGACCTGGCTGAATGAGTCGTGGCGGTACTCAGGCAACACCAACGTCTGGTCCATGCTGAGTGTGGACGACGAACTCGGGTACATCTACCTTCCGATTGGCACGCCGACCGGGGACTACTACGGTGGGCACCGCCCAGGCGACAACCTGTTTGCCGAAAGCCTGGTAGCGCTCGATATCAAGACCGGCCAGCGCATGTGGCACTTCCAGGCGGTGCACCACGGCGTGTGGGACTACGACTTCCCCGCCGCGCCGACCCTGATTGACATCAACACCAACGGCCGGGCGACCAAGGCGGTGGCGCAGGTCAGCAAGCAGGGATTCACCTATGTGTTCGACCGCGCGACCGGCGACCCGGTGTGGCCAATCGAGGAACGTCCGGTGGCGACCGACAGCGACATGGACGGTGAGGCCTTGTCGCCGACCCAGCCGTTCCCGACCAAGCCGCCGCCGTTCGAGTACCAGGGCGTGACCGTAGACGATCTGGTGGATTTCACCCCTGAAATTCGAGCGATGGCGGTCGAGGCAGTGAAGAATTTCCGACTCGGCCCCTTGTTCACCCCGCCAATGTTGAGCTACGACGATGGACTGCAGGGCACCATCCAGCGCCCCCACGTGGGCGGCGGCGCCGGCTGGGCAGGAGCGGCCGCCGACCCGGAGACGGGACTGCTGTATGTGCCGTCAGTGAATCGATTCTCGGTGATCAAGTACTACACGCCAGCCCCGGCCGAAGGGGGCAATCTCCGGTACACCATGCGTGGATTGGCGGCCGGCATCCAGCCCCGTATGCCACAGGAGCTGCCGCTGCTCAAACCGCCGTATACGCGTACGACCGCCATTAATCTCAACGAGGGCGACCACGCGTGGATGCAGCCGAATGGCGACGGCGACCGCATTCGCAATCATCCGCTGCTGCGCGACCTCGACCTTCCGCCTCTCGGTGGAGACGGTCGCACCGGTCTCGTGCTGACCAAGACCCTGCTGATCAGCGCGTTGTCGGCCGGCGGAACCGACGACGGCCCACGCCTCATCGCGAGAGACAAGGCCAGCGGACAGATCATCGGGTCGGTCGACCTCCCCGCCCGCGCCATCGGCACCCCGATGACCTACATGCACGACGGGGCGCAATACGTCGCCCTGACGATAGGCGGCGAGGTCCCCGAGTTGGTGGCCCTGCGCCTGCCGTGATTCACTTCGTTCAGGTATCTGGGGACTGCCCGCCGTAGCCTAGCGAAGGCGGGCTACCGCGCCGGGACGCGCGTCCACTTACGGCTTGAGCGGGCGCTCTTCAGAAGCGCCTCGATGAACAGCATGCCGCGCAGGCCGTCGTCCACGGTCGGGTAGTCCAGGGCGAGAGGATCCGGACGCGTGTGCGTCAGACGCGCGCGCATGGTGTCGGTGGCGTTGCGATAGACATTGGCGAACGCTTCGTGGAACGCCTCCGGGTGACCGGCGGGCAATCGGCTGGCCCGAGCGGCGGCGGGGCTTTTTGCCGCGACGTAGTCGTGTCCGCGGCTCCACAATTGCACCGGAGCGCCAGAAGGTTTCACCCGGAGCACGTTGGGCTCTTCCTGGTGCCACTCGAGCCCTTGACGCTCGCCATACACGCGGAGAGTCAGCGCGTTGTCCTCGCCTACCGACACCTGGCTGGCATGCAGGACCCCTCGGACTCCCTTCTGCAACCGCACCAGAACATTGCCGTCATCGTCGAGTCGACGCCCCGGCACGAAGGTGGTCAAGTCGGCGCACACATCGACAATCCGAAGACCCGTGACGTACTCGGCCAGGTTTTCGGCGTGGGTGCCGATATCACCCATGCACCCGGCGCCTCCGCTGCGAGCCGGGTCGGTCCGCCACGCAGCCTGCTTCATCCCGGCCTCTTCGAGCCGGGCCGCCAGCCAGCCCTGCGGGTACTCGACGACGATCTTTCGGAGCTTACCCAGGTCTCCTTGATCCACCATGTCGCGCGCGAGCTTCACCATGGGATAACCGGTGTAGTTGTACGTGAGGGCAAACACCCGGCGGGTCCTCCGCACGGCCTGCTTCAACAACCTAGCTTCGGCGACAGTCAGGGTCATCGGTTTGTCGCAGACTACGTGAAACCCAGCTTCCAGAAACACGGTCGCCACTGGAAAGTGCACATGGTTCGGGGTCACGATGGAAACGAAATGGATACGCTCGCACTCCGGGAGCGCGCACTCTCGTTCGACCATCTCCCTGTATGACGCATAGCTGCGGCTCCGGCTGAGCCCCAGTTCGCTCCCCTTCCGCCGCGACCGAGCTGGACTGGTCGAAAACGCGCCGGCCACGAGCTGGACGTCACCGTCCAGGCAGGCCGCCCGCCGATGCACGTCGCCGATGAAGGCGCCAGGGCCGCCACCGACCATGCCCATCCGCAGCACACGTGAAACGGGACCGGTCGTCAGATCGCTCGTCATTCTTCAAAAGCAGCGTCGAACGCGACGTGCGACGGCTCGAAGTCGATGTCCTTGACGTACTCACACGACTCGCGGGCCCCATGCTCCCGGTCCATCCCCGAGTCCTCCCACTCGACCGACAACGGCCCACGATAGGCCGTCCGGTTGAGCGCCCGGATGATCGCCTCGAAGTCGACATCGCCACGACCCACCGACCGAAAGTCCCACCCACGCTCGGCTGCGCCGAAGGCCAGATGCGACCCCAAGATCCCCGTCCGTCCGTCAAGAGTGACGGCCGCGTCTTTCATATGCACGTGATAGATCCGATCCGAAAATTCCTCGATGAAACGCGCCGGTTCCATGCCCTGCCATTGCAGATGGCTTGGATCGAAGTTGAACCCGAACGCCTCTCGGCGTCCGATGGCCTCTAGCGCGCGATGCGCGCTCACGATGTCAAAAGCGATCTCAGTAGGATGTACCTCTAGCGCGAACCGGACGCCGCAATCGTCGAAGACATCGAGGATGGGGTGCCACAAGTCCGCGAACCGCTGATAGCCGGTGTCGATCATCTCGGCCGACACCGGTGGAAACGAGTAGATCAGATGCCAGATGGGCGACCCCGTGAATCCACACACGACGTCGACACCGAGATTCCTGGCCGCTCGCGCCGTCTGCTTCATCGTGTCGATGGCCCACTGCCGTTTCGCTTCCGGGTCTCCATGCACCGTCTCGGGCGCGAACGTGTCTGACCGATCATCATTGAGGTCACAGACCAGCTGCCCAGCCAGGTGATGCGAAATGGCCCAGCACCCTAGTCCATGCGCGTCGAGAAGCGCACGCTGCCCGTCGCAGTACGCCTGGTCCGTGGCCGCGCGGTCCACATCGAGATGGTCCCCCCAGCAGGCGAGCTCCAGACCATCGAACCCGAAGTCCTTGGCTTGCGGGGCCAGTTCCGCCAGGGGTAGATCGGCCCACTGTCCAGTGAACAACGTGACGGGTCGAGCCATCCCACAGTCATACCACAACCGCCACCCGTCGGTAAGATGGACGCTGCCGACAGGAGAAGCGCCGGGCGATGACACCCGAATCGTTGAACCGGGTCGTGGTGGGCGTCTACTGCGCCCTGCTGCTGGGCAGCGCGGCGTGGGTCGCGCGCCAGGGCCAGCGAACAGCAACGGACTACTTTCTGGCCGGCCGACACGTCGGCTGATTGCCATTGGCGCGTCACTCTTCGCCTCAGACATCGACTCCGAACACGTGGTCGGACTCCGCCGAACTCGACCAGGATCGACTATGGGCCTAGTTCATTTCGCGGTCGTCGTGCTGCTCGTCGTGGCGGTGACGGCCTGTTTTACGGGGTGACAACGTTACTTAGGTACAAGAAAGAGGCAGGCCCTCGTCACGTATCGAGGGCCTGCCCGGTCGTGCGATCGCGGGACGTCGGCGGCCTAGACGCCCGATTCCTTGACCGTCTTGATGATGGCCGACGCGACTTTGTAGGGGTCGGCGTTGGACGCCGGGCGACGATCTTCGAGACGCCCCTTCCAGCCGGCATCAATCGTACCGACGGGGATGCGAATTGAGGCTCCCCGGTCAGACACACCAAAGCTGAACGAGTCCAACCGCTCTGTCTCGTGAGCACCCGTGAGACGCAGTTCATTGTGGGCGCCGTAGACGTCGATGTGCCGTGGTATCCGCTCCCCGAAGGTCTCACAAATCTTGGTGAACGTCTCTTCCTTGCCGGACGTCCGCATCACCGTATTGGAGAAATTCGCGTGCATGCCAGAACCGTTCCAGTCGGTATCGCCCAGCGGCTTCGGATGCAATTCGATCGCGTAGTCGTACTTTTCACCAATGCGTTCGAGCAGATAGCGAGCGACCCACGTCTCGTCGCCGGCCCGTTTGGCGCCTTTGGCAAACACCTGGAACTCCCACTGGCCTGACGCCACTTCGGCGTTGATGCCTTCGACGTTGATCCCGGCGGCTAGGCACGCGTCGAGGTGCTCATCGACGCACGAGCGGCCGTAGGCTTTCTTCGCGCCCACAGAACAGTAATACGGCCCCTGGGGCCCCGGGTATCCGCCCGGAGGAAAACCTGGCGGGAGGTGCGTCATCGCATCCCAGAGAAAATACTCCTGTTCGAATCCGAACCAGAAATCGTCATCGTCGTCATCGATCGTGGCCCGACCGTTCGAGACGTGCGGCGTGCCGTCCGCGTTCATGACCTCGGTCATGACCAGATAGCCGTTCGTTCGGTCAGGGTCCGGGAAAATCGCAACCGGCTTGAGCAGGCAGTCCGAGTCGTTGCCGGCCGCCTGTTCGGTCGAACTGCCGTCGAACGACCAAATCGGGCACTCTTCGAGCGTTCCGCCGAAGTCTCGCTGCACGCGGGTCTTCGATCGCAGGCTCTGGGTTGGCTTGTACCCGTCCAACCAGATGTATTCCAATTTACTTCGCATTGTCCGTGTTCCTCCCTATCCGTCTGTACCGTTGTCTATCCGAAAAAAGCCTGCCCAGGTCGTCCGTCACGCGCCCCATCCGGACGCAGGTCATTCTAATGGTCTGGATGGAAAGCAAGACGCGGGCCATCCGTAAAACCCGACGATCTCCGCATCTCCGTGCCCGGTCTCGACACGAATGTCATGGAAACCGGCCCAATTGTACATTCCTGTTCACCGGGCATGTCGTCCTCGCGCCAGACGCACGCCCAGCCAGGCACCGGGAACATACGTCACGGTGGTGATTACCGCGAACCAAACGGGCTGTGGAATCGCGACGAGGTTGGTGAGTCGAACGGCACGTGGGCTTGAGTCGACGAGACCAACACCCGTCCCGCATCGTCGACGATCACCGCTCGCGAACCGCCGGTGCCAATATCGATACCGAGCATTGCCATGACGAATGGGCGAGACTGTAGCATGAGCCGATCAGGCCGGCGGGATGCAGTCCGTCGAATGCCGGCGGGGCTTCCACCACGGGGTTACTCGGGGAGCGCTAGAATGACCGCATCGCCTGACGGGGCACACCTGACCGAGTGAGGGAAAACACCGTGCGACAGACCACTTTGTTCGTTGGCGTACTTGCCGTCTCGCTCCTGGGCCATGGACAACGGTCGGGTCTCGAGGCCGCGCCGGCGCGGGTGCTCTATCTCACCCAGTCGGCCGCATTCCCGCACCCTGTGCTACCCCACTCGGAAGCGGTTCTGACCCGCCTCGCGGCGGAATCGGATCAATTTGACCTGACGGTGTTGCACGACGCCTCGGTGCTGACCGCTGCCACTCTCAGGCAGTACGACGCGGTGGTGTTTTTCACTACCGGCGAACTGCCGATGAACACCGGTCAGCGGGCGGCGCTCCTTTCATACGTGCGAGCTGGCGGCGGGTTCGTCGGAGTGCATAGCGCCGCGGATACCTTCTACGACTGGCCCGGCTACCTCGCCCTTATCGGCGGGTATTTCGATGGGCATCCGTGGCGCCAAGAGGTCACCGTTCGCGTGGAAGACGGGGGCCACCCGTCCACCCAGCATCTGGGTGAGTCGTTCCGGATTCACGACGAGATCTACCAACACCGCGACTGGTCGCGCAACACGGTTAACGTGCTGCTGAGCCTCGACGTGAGCTCGGTCGACATGACCGCGCGCGGTATCAAGCGGAACGACGGTGACTTCGCGCTGGCCTGGACCCGAGAAGAAGGGGCCGGTCGGGTGTTCTACACCGCGCTCGGGCATCGTCCCGAGGTTTGGGACGACGCGCGGTTCCAACGACATCTGCTGGAAGGCATCAGCTGGACGATGGGCAACCGGGCGTCCCTCACCACCCAGGCTGCCCAGAACACGCTCACTCCTGAAGAGACGGCCGCGGGCTGGCAGTTGCTATTCGACAACGAGTCGCTAGCGTCGTGGCGAGGCTACAAACGTGAAGACCGGCCCCAGGGCTGGCGTGCGGTCGACGGGGCGCTCGCACGTGTGGGTCAAGGTGGCGACCTCATCACCATCGAACAGTTCGACGATTTCGAACTACGGTTCGACTGGAAGGTGCAGCAGGGCGGCAACAGTGGATTCATGTTCCGTGTCGCCGAGACGGATGGGCCGCCATGGCACACCGGACCGGAGTTCCAGGTACTGCACAACGCCGGGCACCGTGACGGCGCGGCGCCCATCACCTCAGCCGGCAGCAACTACGCTGTGCACCCACCGGTCCGTGACGTCACCCGCCCGGTCGGCGAGTGGAATACCGCTCGCCTCCTCGTCCAGGGCGCCCATGTCGAGCACTGGATGAACGGCGTGAAGCTACTGGAATACGAACTTGCCAGCGCCGACTGGCAGCGCGGGGTGCGGGCCAGCAAGTTTGCCGACATCCCAGGGTATGGCCGAGAAACGCGCGGTCATCTCGCCATCCAGGACCATGGGGACCCGGTGGCATTCCGGAACATCAAGGTTCGCCGTCTCTCGCCGTAGCGGCGGCTCCGCTCGCGACGACCCGGACATGCGCGAATGCACACCGGTCTTTCAGGCGCTGCCGCTTGACTCAGGAGGCACCGATGTCGCTGACCACTGAATGCCGGACACGCTGGTCGGTGCATCCGGTCGTCTTGGCGTCGCTCCTGATCGCCAGTTGCTCCGGGGACGCGGAGACCCCTGCCTCGGTGGACCCGCCCTCAGATGAAACGGCCCCGACAACGCTGGCCATCTCCGCGGACCTCTTCAACGGCAGCGTTTCGTTCCTCGACCTAGACGCGTTGGTCGCCTCCGACGGCACGCGCGACGATGCGTTGGTCGAACGCGTGCAGCTCGCACCACCCGACCAACAGGGCCCGCTGACCGTGGCCGTCACGGCCGACGGCGCCCGAGCCGTGGTACTGCTCTCACAAGGGGTCTTGGCGTTCGTCGGTGGACGGTTCGCGGTCGACACCGACGCGCTGCCGAGCACCGGATCTGGGGTGGTGATTCTGGACCTCGACACCCGACACGTGCTGGCCGAGTTCCCGACCGAGGACCTGCCGATCATGGTGGCCATCGATGACCGCCTCGACCGGGCCTTTGTCAGCCTTTTTGGCGGGGCCGACACGAACGGGAGCGTCGCCGTCTACGACCTCGACACCTTGGAGGAGGTCGAGCGGGTCAAGGTGGCGCCGTTTGTCGAAGGATTGGCACTGAACGACGCCGGCACGCGTGGGGCCGTGATCGGTGCCACGGCAGGACTCTATCTGTTCGACCCGGCCAATCTCTCAGGGAGTCTGAGTGACACGCCGCTCCACCTCGCCGACGACAGTTCCGGCGTCGCCTTCATCTCTGGCACCGAGCGGCGGAGTAATTCTTGTACACGCCACACTGTGAGAAGATCCTGGATGGAGTCATGATCTTGATCG
>PAUN01000043.1 GCA_002712885.1 Acidobacteriota bacterium | reverse complement strand
TGATCAGTGTTAAGAAATATAGCGCAGCACGTGTGAGGCGTCAAATTGATGTGGACCAAATAGGGGGCCGAAATAAGAGAGACTTTGCAGCCAGAGGAGGAGGTCCCATTAGCCACGCAAAGTCAGCAGCACGGGGCGACGGTTTTCCACGGAGGAGACAAGTCGAATTGTCCTGGAAGGACGGCTGGGCGAAGAGAGCATCGAGGCCCTGTGTCGCCGCGAAGGGCTCAATCCGAACCTCTACTCCCGGTGGAGCCAGGAGTTTCTCGGGGCCGGCAAGAAACGGCTGCTCGGCGATACCACGCGAGAGGGCACGTCGAGCGAGGTCGGTATGTCCGGATCTCGATCCGGCTGGCAAAATGGTAATCTCGGATTAATTGAATTGGCCTCACGAGGACCGGAACGCCGGGACACCAAGCCGGCGGAGGCGCAGATTTTCATGACTCGCGGCCAGGTTGTCCTGGCGTAAAGACGTTGACCGACAGAAGAGGAGGTTCCATGCGTATCGTCTCCGTCGCCACGATGCTGGTCCTGGCCCTCGCGGCCTTCGCTGCCGCGCAACCGCCAGACGGTGAGCGCCTCTACAACCAGAACTGCGCCCGGTGCCACGAAGGCAACCTCCCTCTGCTCTTCTCGTCTGGACCGATTCGGGAGTACCCGGCAGAGCGGGTCTATGAGGCGCTTTCGGCCGGGATCATGGCGGCACAGGCGACGGGTCTGACGACGGCGGACAAACGCGCCGTCGCCGAATATGTGTCCGGCAGCGAGCCCGAGTCGCTGGTGCCGCCGCTCGACCAGATACCAGAGATGGCCTATTGCGCGTCCGGTGGCGCGGTGCCGAGCGACCCCTACGCAGGCCCGAGTTGGAACGGCTGGAGCCCCGACCGGAGCAATGCGCGCTTCCAGTCCGCCGAAGCGGCGGGTCTGACGGCCGACAGCGTACCGGATCTCTCGCTCAGATGGGCATTCGGGTTCCCAGGGGTCACGCACGCCTCGTTCCAGGCGACGATCGTCGGCGGCCGCGTCCTGGTCGGGACCAGCGTCGGGGTCGTCTACGCGCTGAATGCGGAGACGGGCTGCATCCACTGGGCCCACGAGACCGACGCCGGCGTCCGATCGACCATCACCGTCGGACCGGGACCCAACGGCCGCGCCACCGCGTTCTTCGGCGATCTGACGGGCAACGCCTACGCCGTCGATTTCGAGATGGGGGAACGCCGGTGGAAGGTGGAGGTGGACGACCATCGCCAGGCGCGCATTACGGGCGCGCCGGCGCTGCACGAAGGACGCCTCTACGTGCCGGTCGCGTCGCTCGAAGAGGTGGCGGCCGAGGCGCCGACCTACCAGTGCTGCACGTTCCGCGGCAGCATCGCGGCGCTGGACGCAAGCACCGGGCGGCAACTCTGGCAGCGCTACCCAATCGATGAGGTACCCGCGCGCACCGGCACGAACAGTGCCGGCGTCGCGCAATGGGGACCGTCCGGGGTTGGCATCTGGGCGTCCCCGACGCTCGACCCGGATCGGAACCGGATATACGTGGCGACCGGCGACTCCTACTCCAATCCGGTGTCACCACAAAGCGACGCGATCATGGCGCTGGCGATGGACACCGGCGACGTCGTCTGGGTCACGCAGACGACACCGGGCGACGCCTGGGTGGCCGCGTGCCTGGCACCGGACGAGGCGACGCGCGCGAACTGTCCCGAGGACGCAGGTCCCGACCACGATTACGGCAGCGCGATCGTGCTGACCGAGGTCGGCGGGCAGCAGGTGCTGCTTGCCGGACAGAAGTCGGGCGTAATGTACCGCCTGAATCCAGACACCGGCGAGATCGTCTGGGAGAGGCGGGTCTCGGGCGGCGGCGTGCTCGGTGGCATCGAGTGGGGGTTCGCCTCCGACGGCGAGACTGTGTTCGCGTCGATCTCGGATGCGCTGGAAAAGGCGCCAGGCGATGCTGGAGGGATGGTGGCCGTGCGCATCGCCGACGGCGATGTGGTCTGGGAGGCACCGCCCTTCCAGGACACCTGCGGCGCCCGGCCGGGGTGCCACACGGCGCAACCGGGCGCTGTGACGGTGATTCCGGGCGTGGTCTTCTCAGGGAGCCTGGACGGCCACATCCGTGCCTACGCCACCGAGACCGGCAACGTGATCTGGGACGTCGACACCGTGGGTGAGTTCGACACAGTGAACGGCGTTCCCGGCCGCGGTGGGGCGCTGAACGGCCCCGGGGCCACAGTGGCCGGGGGGATGCTTTACGTCAGCTCGGGCTACGGCCTACTCAACTACATGCCGGGCAACGTACTACTCGCCTTTTCGGTCGAGGGGCAGTAGTCCCCACACGAACCGGCGCATCGGCGGCTGGCACTCGTCCAAGACGTGAACCGCGGTCATCAGTCGTCTTGAGCGATGCGGAGGACGCACAAGCGGTAGGCGTTGAGGGAACGGGTTCGAAGCACTTCCTCGCGTCCGACAGCGGTCTTCATGGCTGAACAGAGCGTCGACACCGAGCCGGACGCGCCACCGACCCCACCCAGCAAGAGCCTCCGCAAGGAGTCGATCTGTGAGGTCTATTACCCCGTGGGCTTGGATGTGGAAAATCGGCGATTCCGGTCGCCTCCTACCCCATGATCATTGACTTCTGGCCGACGGTGCGGGCGATGCTGGCCTGCCGGGCGCTGCAGCGCTTCACCGGCATCGAGCCGACCTCGCTCGGCTGGGGGGGTCGGCGTTCTGGCGTTCAACCTGATGGTCATCGTGACCATCTCGACCAGAAGAAGTCCTTGATCGCGATGCTGGCTGTCCTGGCCGTCGGTCTTGGGCTGTGGATTACGAACTTGAAGGACATGGGTATTGTCAGCAGCCTCGTGGGGTGGCTCGGCAGCCTCAAGGTGTCGATGAGCACCGACGCCTACTTCGTCATGTTCTCGGTGCTCTTCCTGGTCGGGATGATCCAGCCGCGCTTCAACTACTGGCGCCTCGAGCCCAACGAGTTCGTCCACTACATCCAGCCGTAGGGACGCGACCAGAGCATCCCGATCCCGCGCCAGGGCAGCACGGTGGCGCGCGAGGTGCCGGACATGCTCGAGCTTTGCCCAGGGTCTCGAGCGTCGAGGGGGCTCTAATATCCCAGGCGGCGAGAGGCGACGGAAAACGGTCGTGGCGTCATCACGGCTGCCGATGATGCCTGCCCCGAGTCCGACCTGTCCAGCCGACAGGACGGCGCGGTATCACGGGGCAAAGTCTACTTTACAGGGACGAGTCTTACGATCTTACCACCCGCATTGTGTTCGAACAGAAGATAGATGTCGCCATTGGATGCCTGTTCGATATCGCGTAATCGACCGATGCCTTCGAACAGCGTTTCCCGCGCCACGAAGTGGTTGTCTTCGATCTCGACTCGAAACAGGCTGCGCGCCTTCAATGATCCAACCAGGTAATCTCCCTTCCACTCCGGGAATTGGTCACTGGCGCTGATGATAAAACTGGACACGGCTGGCGACGGCGTCAGGTCAACCACCGGCTGTTCGATATCGGACAGCTCGAATTCAACACCCAAGTCCTTGCCATACTCTACCGGTGTGCCATCGTAATCGAGGCCGAGCGAAAACAAGGGCCAGCCGTAGTTTCGCCCAGGCAATAGCAGGTTGATTTCATCGCCGCCTCGGGGGCCATGTTCGCTGCCCCATAGCTCGCCCCCGGTCATGTCGAATTCCAACCCTTGGGGGCTGCGATGGCCATAGGTATAGATGCTCTGATAGACATCGTCTCGACCAACAAAGGGATTGTCTTGCGGAATAGTGCCATCGTCATTGATGCGATGAACCTTCCCCCAAGGTGTTGACAGGTCTTGAATGCCCTGCATGCCACCTTTCGAGCCTACCGAAAAAAAGACATGGCCTCGGTTATCGAACACGGCACGTCCACCGGCGCCAACGTCTCCCGCGAAGCTGTAGTGCTCCATGTCGGCCTGCCAGATGATTTCCTCGTCGATCCATTCGCCATTGTCGACTCTGCCGCGCACCAGCCTGTTCATGGAAACCGGGCGCTCCCGCTCTCGGCTGAGCTCGGTGCAATCCTCGCAACGGTGACCGTGGTATAGGTAGATCCAACCGTTCTCTTCGTAGTTCGGATGCAAGAGGACGTCGAAGAGCCAGCCCATGCCGCGTTCGATATCGATGCGCGATTCCATCTGGTAGATATCGTCATACGCCTGCGGCGTTCCACGTATCAACTCCGATCTGTCTCCATCCGGACTGATGACGCGCACTCCTTTGGTCTTTTCGGTGACGAGCAGGCTGCCATCAGGCAGGGGTGCTAGGGAAAAGGGAAGGGGGTCCAGATCGTCGACCAGCGTTTCCAGTCGAAAACTGTGGAGTTCAGTCTCAAACTCACCTTCTGGAATGGAAAGTGGCGCATCATAGTTCGACGTCACATAGCCAACATTGGCGCGCGTCTCCAGCACGTACATCGCAAGGCCCTGGACTTCCACCGGGCTGAAGATGTCGTCCCAACTGGGCATGCCGGAGTCGACATAGCCATTGGCTATGCTGGCAAAGACGTCGGCCATGGATTCGCCATGAACGAGCTCACTTCGAAGTGGTGTTCCTTGCGCTGCGCCTTCCAGATCTTCACCATGACACACCGCGCAGTTCTCCTGAAACATCAATCGCGATTCGGTGACACCGGAGTATGCGACGGGTTCCTGTTGTGCCGAAGCGCTGGTCGCCGCGATGAGAGCCGCGGGAAGAAGAAGCCAAGAGAATGTGAAGCACAGGTGTGTCTTGTTCATGGTTAGTCCCGACTGGTTGCAGTGCATGGACAGGATACTGGATCCGCTCAACGACTGGGCGGATGACGTGCCGGGGCTCCGCGTTCGGCAACGCATGTCGGCTGCGGGTCGCTGGGCGCTTGACGGGTAGCCAGCTACAGACCGTTGTCCCACTTGACGAGGTCAGGGGCGTACTCGCCCATCGAGTACGCGTCGCAAAACGTGTCCTCGTCTCCCATGAACTTGGGATCCGCCGCCACCACCGCGGGCAGCACGGCTCGCCACAGTTGGCTCGAGCCCCCGTCGTTCCAGTTTTTCCCCACCACGACCATATCCAGCCCCCGGTGTCCGACGATGTACTGCCCACCGGCGCCGGCGGCGCTCCAGACGCCGACGTCGTGCTGTTGATCGCAGTTGCCGTCGGCGCAGTCGCTCGACTCGGAGATGCCGTGCGGATAGCTGCGATGGATCGCGCGGGGCGCACACGTCGTGTTGTTCATCCACGTGAGATAACCGTAGCGCGTGGAGCCATCCTCGAAGGCGGGGTGCGTCATGTTGTAGACGTAACGGCTATCGGCCAGTCGCTCACCGTTGTACACGCCGCCACGCAGGATGACCTGGCCGACACGCGCCATATCCAGTAGCGAGCCGTACCAGGAATATCCGAAGAACTCCACCTCCCATCGCGAGTGCTCGAGCCCCAACGTCGCGAACAGCCGGTCCTTCGCCTCCACGGCGTTCGAGCCAAGGCGCTGGGCATCCTGCTTCACAACATTGTCGATGACCCGGATGAGCTGGTTGATCTCGCGTCGTCCCGAGGCGTCGTACTCGTGCGTCTTCTGGCCATAGGCCAGGTCGTCGCTGTAGCCGACCATGGCCAGCACGTGGGCTACGGTGGCGTCCTTGTTGATGACGGTTCGTGGCGGTAGTGCGGTCAGGTCCAGCCACTCGTCCATCCGATCGAACTCCCGCAGCGGGCCGCTCATGAAGGAGCCCGCAGACAGATCGCGCGTCTGGTACATGATGGCGCCGGTCAGAAGCGCGCCGAGTGTCTTCGTCGCTGAGTAGAGGTGGCTCACGCCGGGGCCGTCCGACGCGTTCTCGCCCGACACGAAGCACAACCGGCCGTACCGCACGACGGCGAACGACATGTCCTGCCGCATCGTCACCTGGTGGAGAAGCTCCGGATCCAGTCGACAGACCTCCTGGACGTCGTCCGCCTCGACTAGCTCCCAGGGGCCGGTTCCCGGATCGGTCGACGGACGCTGCGCCTGCACCCCGGTGTGATGTGATAGTGCGAGCGCGATGACGACGGACAGAATGAAGGTCGAACTGCGAACCTGGCGGCCCGGAACCGTTCTCGTCATCGCACTCGTCGTCACTATTGTTCTCCTCGGGCAGGCGCCTACGTACGAGAGTCGGAGGACAATGGCGCCACGGTGAGCACCAGCGCAGCGACGCGCCACACGACAGCCGTACGCATGCCGGAATACTCTCCGAATGGGACCTGGCGGTCAAGTTCTGACGACGGCTTGCGCCTCGCGTGCGATGGAGCCATCATGAGCCTGATAGTGGTGTGTCTCACGAAGTGGGGGAGGACGAGATGGACGATCGAAGCATCGCGGTGTCGGGCGTGTTGGTCGCCCTCATGATGGTCGGGACGATGCCCGCCGGGGCGCAGACCGCGCCACGCACGCCATGGGGTCAACCTGACCTGCAAGGGGTGTGGGACTTTCGGACCATCACACCCTTGCAGCGGCCCACCTCGGCGGCCGATCAGGAATTCCTCAGCGCGGAGGAGGTTGCCAATCTGGAGCGCGCCACTGTCGATCGAAACGCGGAGCTGGCCAGTCGGGAGGCTCGGCGGACAGAGACAACCAGTAGCGTCGACCAGGGTGAGGAAGGAGCGCCCGGCTTCTACAACAACTTCTGGCTCGACGGTGGCACAACGTCCACCGGGCGCACGTCGCTCGTCATCGACCCGCCCGACGGCCGGATTCCGCCGCTGACTACCGAGGCGCGGCGCGTCGTAGACGCGCAACGCGCACATCTAGCTGAACACCCCGCCGACTCCTGGACAGACCGCAATACCTCGGATCGCTGCCTGGTGGGATTCAACGCCGGTCCACCCATCACGCCGCTCGGCTACAACCAGAACATGCAGGTGTTTCAGACCGCCGATCATGTTGTGCTGCTGACCGAGATGGTGCACACCTCCCGGGTCGTGCCGTTGGATGGCCGTCCTGCCTTGGACGACGATATCCGCCTCTGGTCGGGCGACTCACGGGGCCACTGGGAGGGCGACACCCTCGTGGTCGAGACCGTAAACTTCCACCCCGACCGCAAGTGGATTCCTCTTGGGACGGCGCCCGCCGGTACGGGGTCGTCGGCAAACATGAGTCTGACCGAGCGATTCACGCGTCTGGACGACAATACGCTCGTCTACGAATTCACGGTGACCGATCCCGAGACGTGGACGGCACCCTGGACCGCCCAGCAGCCGATGCGACGCAACGACCTGACGCTGTTCGAGTACGCCTGCCACGAGGGGAACTACAGCATGGACGGCATCCTTGCCGGAGCCCGTGCCGACGAGCTGGCCGCCGCAGGCGCCAGGTAGAACCCATCCTCGTCGGCGGCCCGCGACCGGAGAGTGCGGTCAGCGTGCCTGTAGCCCGGGTAAGCGGATGTGGCAGCGTGCAACGAGGGAACCATCATGCATTGGAGTTCATTGCGGAGTTCGGCGGTTGCCGCCCTGGCGCTAGCCCTCGGACTGGCTGGAACCGCAGGGTGGGCCCAGCCACCCGCGGCATCGCTGCCGGACACACCGCAGGAGGTCGATAGCGCCGCCGGGCGGATACGAGTCGTGCCGATCAAGGGGCTCGTGTATCCGTGGGCGCTCGCGTTTCTGCCCGACGGCGGCATCCTGGTCACCGAACAGAACCGCACAGCCCTTCGCCTCATTCGCGGAGGCGTACTCGACCCGACGCCCATCACTGGTCTTCCGAGCCCCATCACGAGTCAACGTCGAGACACGGCCGGTGTGGACGTCGCGGTCCACCCCCGCTTCGCAGAGAATCAACTCGTCTACGTCGCATTCTGGAAGGCCAAACCCGGGGCGGAACACCTCCGAACCGCCGTTGTCTATCGGGCCCGTCTCGAGGGGCATCGGCTCACGGACGCCGAGGAGATCTTTGAGTCGGTCTCCTGGACCGACGGACCGTCCGCAGCACGGATCATCTTCGGACCCGACAGCATGCTCTATCTGGCGATCGGAGCGCCTGGATTCCAGGAAAGCGTGGGTGCAACCAGCTGGGCTCAGGACCCGGATCAGCACGGTGGAAAGATCCTCCGGCTCAATGACGACGGCACGGTGCCACCCGACAATCCCTTTGTGGGTCAGGCCGACTACCAGCCGGAGATCTTCGCGCTCGGCATCCGCAACGCGATTGGCATGGCGTTTCATCCCCAGTTCGGTCACCTGTGGGAAACGGAAAACGGTCCGCAGGGCGGAGACGAGATCAACATCATCCAGCCTGGGCTGAACTACGGCTGGCCCGTGGTCACGTATGGCCGGGCGTACTCGACCGACCCGGAGGGCGCAAGATCGGGGTTGCCGCCACCTACCATCCAACCATCGACGGCAGCGCCAGGCATGGAAGAACCGTTCACGTACTACACGCCATCCATTGCCATTTCGGGCATGGCCTTCTATACAGGGGACAAGTTCCCCGGGTGGACGGGCGACCTCTTCGTGGGGGGACTTGCGGGCAGACAGCTCTCGCGCGTCGTGTTCAACGCGCAGGGACTGGAGCGTCGACGGGAACCGCTGCTGACCGAGCTCCGCCAGCGGATTCGTGACGTCAAGCAAGGGCCCGACGGGTTCCTGTATTTAACCACGGACATGCAAGATGGAGCCGTACTCCGGCTCGAGCCTGCGCCCTAGTCCCGTGTGGCGAAAGTCGCGCGTTACACCGAGAGCATCGCGAGCCGTCCACAGCAAGGCCCGTCAACTGCATGCACATTCGCTTTGACAATACCTACGCCCGGCTGCCGGAGCGCTTCTACGCCAGGCAGGAGCCTGCCCGCGTTCTTGACCCGACGTTGATTCGCCTCAACCGCGAGCTCGCAGCCCAGTTGGCGATCGACGTCGACTGGTTGCACTCGGCTGACGGCGTGGCGACGCTTGCCGGGAACGCGCTGCCCGAGGGCGCCGATCCAATCGCACAGGCCTATGCCGGTCACCAGTTTGGTGGCTTCTCGCCACAACTCGGCGACGGCCGCGCCCTCTTGCTGGGGGAAGTCGTCGACACCGAGGGCACACGGCGCGATCTGCAGTTGAAGGGCTCGGGGCGCACGCCCTTCTCGCGGGGGGGCGATGGCAAGTCGGCCCTCGGCCCAGTCATCCGCGAGTATGTGGTCAGCGAGGCCATGGCCGCGCTGGGGGTCCCCACGACCCGGGCGCTCGCCGCAGTGGCTACCGGGGAGCGGGTGATGCGCCAAGAAGGGCCGCTCCTGGGCGGGGTCTTCGCCCGCGTCGCCGCCAGTCACATCCGCGTCGGCACGTTTCAATACTTTCTCGCACGCCGGGACATCGACGCTCTGCGTCTGCTCGCGGACCACGCGATTGCCCGCCACTATCCCGACGCCGCCGAGGCGCCGGCTCCCTACCTGGCATTGCTCGAGGGCGTGGTGGCCGCCCAGGCGGATCTGATTTCCCACTGGATGTCCCTCGGCTTCATCCACGGGGTGATGAACACCGACAACACCGCTATCTCGGGAGAGACGATCGACTACGGCCCGTGCGCGTTCATGGACGCGTTTCACGCGCGGCGCGTCTTCAGCTCCATCGACACCGGAGGTCGCTACGCCTGGGGGAGCCAGCCGGACATCGGGCTCTGGAACCTCACCCGTTTCGCGGAAACCCTGCTGCCGCTGCTCTCGCAGACCCAGAGTGACGCCATCACGATCGCCGAGGGCGCCCTGCACGCCTTCGCGGCGCGATACCACAACCAGCACGCCGCTCGTTTTCGCGCCAAGCTCGGCCTTGGGCCACAGACGCCGGTCGAACGGATCCAGGCATGCCTCGATCTGCTCGACGCGCAAGATGTCGACTTCACGCTCTTCTTCCGTCGCCTGACGAGCATTGCCGGCGGAGAGGACCCAGCCGCGCTGGCGGCGATGTTTGCCGACCGCGAATCATTCGAGACCTGGTTCGCGACGTGGCGTCGTGACGCCGACCCCGGCGCGCACCTCACCAAGATGCGTGCCGCCAACCCGATCCGAATCCCCCGCAATCATCGGGTGGAGCAGGCGATCCAGGGTGCCTATCGCGGCGACTTCGCGCCGTTTGACCGTCTGGTCGATGGACTCGCTACGCCCTACGCCGACCAGGACGCATACGCGGACCTGGAGACCCCACCGCAACCGGAGGAAGTCGTCCACCAGACGTTCTGCGGCACCTGACCCGAGACGGTCAACCCGTGAGAAGAGCCGCCATGAGCACGCCGAACCAACCGACACCCGACAAGGTCATGCAGCTGATAACCGGTGGATGGGCCGCGGCGATTCTCGGGTCCGCCGCCAAGCATGGGGTCTTCGACGCGCTGACGGGCGAGGGCGACGATGCTGCGGGGGTGGCGAACAAGACGGGGATCTCACACCGGGGTGCGCAAGCGGTGCTCGATGGCCTCACCGGTGTCGGCCTCGTGACCCTATCCGAGGGTCGCTACACGAACACGCCTGAGGCGTCGGCGTTTCTCATCAAGGGCCAGCCCGCATATCTCGGGGGCATGGCGGAAGTGATGACCGGGAGCCTGGCTGAATGGGGCACGCTGCCAACAGCGGTGGAGACCGGGTCACCCTCGGCGACCACCACCACCGAGGCGGCTGACAACGACTTCTGGCACGTCCTCGTCCCGGCCATCGCGCCGCTCTCGCTCCCGGTGGCGCGGATGACGGCCGAGCGGCTGGGCATCGCCACGGCGGGTCCGGTGCGGTGGCTCGACGTGGGCGGCGGGTCCGGTATCTGGTCGGCGGTCTGGCTGGAGGCCAACACGGAGGCGACGGGGGCGCAACTCGACTGGCCCGTAGTCAACACGATTGCGAAGCAGTTCGTGACAAAGTTCTCCGTCGCGGATCGTTTCGAAACCATCGATGGCGACTTTCACACCGTCGACTTCGGGTCGGCCAACTACGACTATGCGATGTACGGCAACATCGCCCATCAGGAAACACCCGCGAACAACGTCGCGATCTTTCGCAAGTTTCGGAAGGCCCTCAAACCGGGCGGCACCCTCCTCATCAACGACTTTGTCCTGAACGACGACCGCACGGGTCATCCCTTCGCGATGATGTTCGCCTCGCAGCTGTTGCTGGCCACGACCGGCGGGAACAGTTGGTGCCAGTCGGACTATCGCACCTGGCTCGGCGAGGCAGGGTTCGAGTCGGTCGACATCGTCCCGACGCCGTCGCCAGCCACCGTCATCTTCGCGAGCTGAGGTTTTCCGACGAGGCAAGGAAGCCGCTGAAAAGCGTCCGCTGGGGTTTTCTGACGAGGCGTCTGTCTCCAGAGGAAACGTCGCCGGCACACCTCAACCTAGCCACAGGTCTCGTTGTGGCGCACGGCTTCAGCCGTGCGATCGCAGGCCTGAAGGCCTGCGCCACAGGGTCTCACACCGGTTTCCTACCCGAGGCTTCCTGCACAAGCGCGTGAAGAGCTGGCAAGGCGCAAGGAGAGCGTCCAGGCGGCCGGCCCGAAGGGCGGGTGTCCCGCAAACGGGGATCGAGTCTAGTACAGCAGGGTGCCGAAAACCCCTAGTGGGGGTAACCAGGGAGCCGTGGTTGTCCGGGCTGCCAATCGGGCACGCGAGCGAAGGCGTCTCGATTGGGCATCTGGATCTTCGGCAGACTCTCGGCGTCGAGGACCATGTCCTCCGGGATAACACCGTTGATGGAGAGCAGATACGCGGTCAGGGCGTAGACCTGATCCGCCGTGAGCGTCCCCTCTCGATTGAGCGGCATGCCCCGATTGATGTAGTCCCAGACCACCGTGGCGTATGGCGCGCGAATCGGGAGGATCCGCCCGAAGCCCCACGGGTGCTCTGGCTCGATGTCACGCTTGACCAGCCTGGGTCCGCTGCCCCCGCTCGCATCCACTCCGTGGCAAGCCGCGCACTGTCTCCGGTAGACGAGCTGGCCCTCTTCAGAGGTGCCCCGCCCCGGCGGCAACTCCTCTCCAGTGGGGCTGATGGAGATGTCCCAGGCACGGATGTCTTCGTCGGTCGGGGTGGTGCCAATACCGTAAGTGGGTCCCTGCGCCAGCGCGGAGGTCCCCACGAGTATCAGCACGGGGAGCAGCCGAACGACTCTACGTAATCGCATTGTGTACGCTCCCATCGCTCGCGATTCGCCACGGTTGAATGGAATTGTCCTGGCCGGGCACACCGCGCGAATCGAAGTGCTCCCTCACCTGGTCGCGCATCGGCTGAACCTGTCCGATCTCGTCCGTGCTGCGCGACAGGAGCTCGGTCTCTTGACCATCCCAATTCCACTGATAGCGGAACCGGGTATGCGCCATACGATGGGCCGTGCCCTGAATCTCAGCATCATTCCACCGCCGGCCGCCGTCGGTGGAAACCTCCACTTTGGCGACGGCGCCTCCGCCGGACCAGGCCAGGCCGCTGATCTCATAGAATCCGCGATCGGGCAGCTGCTGTCCCGCCGATGGAAAGGTGATGACCGACTTCGGTCCGATCTGATAGCCCAGCGCCGCGGTATCGGGATCCCTGGTCAGATGACCGAAATCGTTGTAGGTCATGTAGTACCGATCCACGACCTTGATGCGCCGGAGATACTTCGAGTTGAAGATGCCTTCGAAGCCGGGCACGAGTAGCCGCAATGGAAACCCATTCTGCGGACGCACCGCCTCGCCGTTCATGCCGTAGGCCACCAGGCAGTCGTCCATGGCCTTTTCCATCGGGATGCTGGAGGCGCCCTTTACCTCTTCCACCCCTTCCGCGACGATCCACTTCCCCGCATCCTTCACGCCCGCTTCTTTGAGCAGCGTGGACAGGAGCACACCGGTCCACTCGGCGCAGCTGGTCATCCCGTGCGACTCCTGGACCGTTTTGTGCTGGGTCCTCGAACGGTTGCCCGCGCACTCGACGAAATGGGGACGGGTCACGGACGGGAGACGCCTCAGGTCCTCCATGGTGAAGACCAGCGGACGGTCCACCAGCCCGTGGAACATGAGCCGATGCTCACGGGGGTTGATGTCCGGCACGAACGAGCCACGGGTGGTCCCAACGAAGTGGAGCGAGGACGGCGTGATCATCCCCACCGAATCTTGCAGCGGAGACGCAATGTGAAACAACTTCCCGAAGGCGTCGGGTGAAGCCTGACTGCCTGGCGGGTGCGCAATCCGGGCCGAGGTCACATGATGGGAGCGTGAACCGTAGGCGACCAGGTCGTCGGTGCCCTTGATGTAGGTGTCCGGGTTGGGGAGCTGGCCGAACGCGGGCTCTGTCGCTCCCAGGGTCAACCCACCGGCCAACGCGGCGCCGCCTTTTAGGAATCCCCGTCGATCAGGTCGTGTCGAACCCATTGGCCTCTCCTTCTGCGAGTGACGTTGCCTGCAACTCATTTCGCGATGGTCCAAAGTATACGGGAATCGCGAAGACCAATCGAGCCCGGGCCACAGGCCCTCACCCGTTTCCTGTCCGACGCTTCACGCGCCGCGTAACGGGCTACCACGGAACTCAAGAGCGGGCCAGTGGGGTGTGAGTGCACGCTGGATCGCCGGAAGTACGCGGTCGATTCGGCTGGTATCACCGGGCGTGGCCGTCTCTGACGCGGGCCGACCGTCTGCGAGTTGACGGACGGTGGCGGTGAGACACTCGCCGAGCGCCGTCATGTCGTAGCCACCCTCGGTCACGGCAGCGAGGCGCCCAGCGCAACAGGTATCGGCCAGCCGTTGCACGTGGGCAGTCAGTGACGCGAACCCCTCGGTCGACACCTGCATCCCGCCCAACGGGTCGCGCGTGTGCGCGTCGTATCCAGCCGACAAGAGGATGACCTGCGGGTCAAAGGCGGTTACCACCGGCACCACCAGCGCACGCATCGCCTGATCGTAGTCGGCATCCCCCGCCCCAGCCTCGAGCGGCACGTTCACCGTAAACCCCGTCCCGTCATCGCGACCTGTCTCGGTCACGGCTCCGGTCCCCGGATAGAACGGGTACTGATGCAGCGATACGTAGAGCACGCTGGGGTCGTCGTAGAACATCCACTGGGTGCCATTCCCATGGTGCACGTCGTAGTCGATCACGGCGACACGATCACACCCGGCGGCCCGCGCCGCCGCCGCCGCCACGGCGACGTTGTTGAACAGACAGAACCCCATCGCCCGGCCGGCTTCCGCATGGTGTCCGGGAGGACGAACCAATGCCATCGCCGGCGCGCCCGTCGCCAGTGTGTGCTCGACCGCCATGAGGGCGGCCCCGGCCGCCTCGAGCGCTACCTCGTAAGACTCCGTGGACGTATAGGTGTCGGCATCCAGACGGAGTCGCTGTCCGGCGGTGGCGGCGATCTTGTCGATGTGGTCGGCCTGATGGACACGCGCCAACTCGTCCCGAGTGGCCCGACGGGGCGCCCTCACGTCTCCTCCGCTCTGGGCCCACCGCCGACTGACCTCCGTCATGACCTCAGCCCGCGCCACTTGCTCGGGGTGGCCCTCCGGGGTCTGGTGCTCTACGAATCGCTCGCTGCTGACAAGAATCATGCTGCGCCTATCACGCGGTCAGGAGACAAGAAGCGCCGTGGCACGGTCCGTCAGGGTGCCAAGGATCCGCTCCAGCGCCTGTTGGTGTTCGGCCACGACGCCGTCTCCGGCGGGGTCGGGGACGTGGAATGGTTCGCCGATCGCAATCGCGGCCCGCGAGAACGGTCGGGGAATCTGCGTGCGATCCCAGCTCCGCACCGTCCAGTATCGGTCGGCTTCGATGTGGAACGGGAGAATCGGATTCCCGGTCGCCCCGGCGAGCCAGACCGCCCCGGGTTGGACCCGCCGGGCCGGCCCTCGTGGACCATCGACCGTGAACGCGGCCGGCCGGCCCGCCGCGACGTCACGCTTGAGCTGCACCAACGCGCGACGGGCGCCACGTGATGTAGATCCCCGTGCCGTGCCGTAGCCGAAGCGGCCGATGATCCGCGCGATCCATTCGCCGTCGAAGTTCTGACTGGTCATGACCACAATATCGCGGTCGCGCCAGAAGTAGGTGGCGGCCAAGATACGCCCATGCCAGAAGGCGAAGATCGGTTGCTGATGCGCGGCCACAATCGCATCGTGGTGCTCCGCGCCTTCCACCCGCCACCGCAACGTGCGGCACAGCGCCCCGATCACCGGCGCGCCGAGGCCGGCGATGACCGCCACCTGGCTCCGCTGCCACCGGGTGAGCGCCTCGGCCCCCACCCGCTACATCCCTTCGTATTCGGGGCCGCCACCACCTTCAGGCGGTACCCAATCGATGATCTGATAGGGGTCCATGATGTCGCACGTCTTGCAGTGGACGCAGTTCGAGGCGTTGATCTGGAGTCGACGCCCGGTGCCCGCGTCGGTATCGGTCTCCTCGGGCACCATCTCGTACACGTTGGCTGGGCAAAAACGCACACACGGGTTGCCATACTCTTCACGGCACCGGGTCCGACAGATATCGGTGTCCTGCACCAGCAGGTGCGCCGGCTGGTCCTCGTCGTGTCGGGTCCCGGAGTAGTGCACGTTGGTCAGCTTGTCGAACGTCACCGTGCGGTCGGCCTTCACCGCGTTGCTCGACACGTCGGGGTCGGGGTGTCCGGTCCGGTAGTAGCGGGCCAACCGGGTCAGGCGCTCGTGCCCGGGCTCACTCGACAGCCGTCCGCTGGGCAGGGCCCCGCCCGTGAGCAACGAGAGTCCAGAAAACGCCAGACCGGCCAGCATACCCCCGCCAAACGACTGGTGCACGTTACGCACGGGATACAGCTCACGTCGCACGCTGCCGGTGTTGATCAGCTCTTGATACGTCGCCAACGCGGCCGCGGAAACATCGCCGGTCCGTATCGCCTGGAAGGTGGTGTCAGCGGCGCAAATACCGCTCTTCATCGCCAAATGGATGCCCTTGAGACGCATCGAATTGAGGAACCCGGCCGCGTCACCGACGATGAGCGCGCCGTCCACATGACACCGTGGAATCGCGTACCAACCACCTTCCGGCAGCGCCTTGGCGCCGTAGCGCACCATCTCGCCCCCAGTCAACAACTCAGAGACCAGCGGGTGTTGCTTGAAACGCTGAAACGCCATGTGCGGGTCGAACAGCGGGTCGCGATAGTCGAGTCCCACCACAAATCCGACCGCAAGCTTTCCCTCGGGGAGGGCATAGATGAACCCGCCGCCGAACTCCTCGCTCCGGAGGGGGTAACCCATCGTATGGATGACCGTGCCCGC
Source organism: Acidobacteriota bacterium (assembly GCA_002712885.1). Classification (GTDB taxonomy): domain Bacteria; phylum Acidobacteriota; class Vicinamibacteria; order Vicinamibacterales; family UBA8438; genus UBA8438. The sequence continues at coordinate 78,184 of PAUN01000043.1, read as the reverse complement.
ATCCAGACGGTCTGACGGCACCTCCCACAGCTCCTTGATCCCGATGGCGTAGGTTGGCGGGGCCGGGCCCTCAAGGCGAAGCTTCTGGACGAGCGTCTTGGTCAGGTTACCGCGCACCCCGTCGGCAAGAATCGTGACGCTCGCCTTGATGTCGACCCCCGGCTCGAACGTGCCCTTCCGATCCCCGTGCTTGTCGATGCCCCGGTCCCCGGTACGCACGCCGACCACGCGCTCGCCGTCGTAGAGCACCTCGGTCCCGGCGAATCCCGTAAAGATGTCGACCCCTTCGGCCTCCGCCTGCTCGGAGAGCCAACGCGTGAAGCGGTTCAATGAAATGATGTAGGCGCCGTGGTTCTGGAACGGGTCGAGCGGGGCGGGGATCGGTGGAAAGCGGAGCTGCGACCCCTCGGTGAGGTAGTAGATGCGGTCACCCCGCACCGGCGTGTCCACCGGAGCCCCGCGTGCTTTCCAGTCCGGAAGGAGCTCGTCGAGCCCGGACGGATCGAGCACCGCGCCCGATAGTATATGCGAGCCGCTCTGGCGCGACTTCTCCAACACTGCGATAGTCAGCGGTTCGGCACCATCACGCTGCTGCCGCGTCGCGAGCCGGATTGCGGCTGAGAGCCCAGCCGGGCCGCCCCCGACAATCAGGACATCGACATCGATGGTTTCCCGCTCCAGATCAGCCTCCTCTTCCCAGACCTACGAATCAGCCTCGAGAGCGGAAATCAGTGCGGGCACGACCTCGAACAGGTCGCCCACGATGCCGAAATCGGCCACCTCAAAGATCGGGGCGTCGGCGTCCTTGTTGACCGCCACAATCGTGCGGGCGCCCTTCATTCCCACCAGATGCTGAATCGCCCCGGAGATCCCGAGGGCGAGATACAGCTTCGGCGACACCGTTTGGCCGGAGCTCCCGACCTGGCGATCCATCGGTAACCACCCGGAATCGCAGATCGGCCGAGAAGCCGCGATCTCTGCCCCCAGCGCAGCGGCGAGCTTTTCGGCGAGGGCGATGTGTTCCTCACCCTTGATTCCACGCCCGACCGCCACGATGCGCTCGGCCTGAGTGAGATCGATCGCCTGCTTCGCCTCCTGGAACGGTAGCTCCACGGTCTGCCGGATCGCCGAAACGTCGAGCTCGAGCGGATAGCTGCGGATGGCGGCCGGCGACGAGCCACGACTCAGTGCATCGGGACGAAACGCGCCGATCTGGAAGCTGGCGAAGTATGGGGCCGGACCCGTCGGGACGACATCGGCGACAAACTTGCCCTGAAACATCGGCCGGACGAAGGTCAGCCGGTCCTCCCGCGTCTTCGTCGCGACACAGTCGGTAATGAGCGACCGTCCAAGCCGGGCCGCCAGCCGGGGGGCGAACTCACGAGTCTGATACGTGTGTGACAAGACCACATATTCCGGCGCTTCGGACGTCACGACCGCGGCGAAGGCGGTCACGAACCCGTCCGGGGTGTACGACGACAGGGCGGGGTGCTCCACCGTGAGCACCGCCTCGAGGTCGGCGGCCGCCAGCTCGGCCGCGAGGGCCTGCAGGTCGACACCGGCCACGGCCACCTGCACCGGTTGACCCATCTGCTGGGCAGCGACAATCGTCTCCCAGCTTGTCTTGTTCAGCACTCCGTCTCGTTGTTCCGCGATGACAAGAACCATTTAGATCACTCGCGCTTCTTCACGAAGGACCCGAACCAGTTCGTTGGCGGCTTCGCTCGGCGAACCCTCGATCAGCCGTGTCTGTTTGCCCTTCTCAGGGACGTACAACTCAACAATTTCCTGGTATGGCGTCAGATCAGCAGATGGCTCGACCACCCGCACATCCTTTTTCTTGGCCGCCATGATGCCCTTCAACGTCGCGTAACGCAGCTGGTTGATTCCGCTCTGGATGGTCAGCAAGGCCGGCGTCGGCATCGACACCCACTGGAACCACCCGCCCTCGAGCTCACGTTTCACCCGGAGCGTCTCGTCAGCGACCTGGACCTCCATGATGATCGTGGCATGTGGAATCTCCAGGAGCTCCGCCAGCACGACACCGGTCTGGGCGAAGCCCTGGTCATCCGACTGAAGCCCCGTTAGCACCAGGTCGAACGCCTCCTCACGCATCGCTGAAGCGAGCGCCTCGGCCACCATCCCCGCATCGGCCGTAGCCAGACGATCGCTCTCGACCCGAATGGCCCGGTCTGCCCCACGAGCCAACGCCTCGCGAATCACCTGGGCGACCCTCGCCGGCCCGGCCGAGCACACCACGACCTCCCCGCCGTGTTGCTCTTTCAGACGCAGCGCCTCCTCGAGCGCGTAGGCGTCCGGTTCGTTCATTTCGAAACTGGCGTCGCGATCCTGCACCCAAGTCGCAGCATCATCGACGCGGAGAGGCCACCCGCGCGTGACCACCTGCTTCACACAGACGGCAATCCTCATCCGGTCCTCATGCTGGGTGGGCCGGCGCGCTCGACGCACGCCGCCCGGTCACCCGTCGTGGCGTTTGAACAGTAAAGACGCGTTCGTGCCCCCGAACCCAAACGAGTTCGACAGCGCATACTCGATGGTAGCGGTCCGCTTGACGTGAGGCACGTAGTCCAGATCGCAATCGGGATCCGGATTTTCGAGATTAATGGTTGGCGGGATGACCTGTTCGCGAATCGCCAACACCGCGATGCCAGCCTCGAGCCCCCCCGCCGCTCCGAGCAGGTGCCCGGTCATCGACTTGGTCGAAGAAATAGCCAGCGTGCGTGCGTGGTCACCGAAACACCGTTTGATCGCCAGCGTCTCGATCCGGTCGTTGAATGGCGTCGACGTGCCGTGCGCGTTGACGTAGTCCACCTGGTCGGCCGCGATACCGGCCTGCGCGATGGCCAGTTGCATCACCCGCAGCGCCCCATTGCCGTCCTCGGGAGGGGCCGTCAAGTGGTGGGCATCTCCCGTCATGCCGTAGCCGACCAGTTCGGCGTAGATCCGGGCGCCACGAGCCAGCGCCAGATCACGCGCTTCCAGAATGATGACGCCCGCGCCCTCACCGATGACGAACCCGTCCCGTTCCCGGTCAAACGGACGACTCGCGCGGATCGGCTCATCGTTCCGCGTGGACAACGCCCGCATCGCGGCGAAGCCGCCTACACCCATGGGCGTGATAGCCGCCTCCGACCCCCCCGCCACCATGACGTCAGCGTCTCCACGACGGATGGTCTCGAAAGCGTCACCCACTGCATGGGCCGAGGCGGAACACGCCGTGCAGGTGGCCGAATTCGGACCCTTGGCCCCCAAGCGGATGGACACGTGCCCGGCGGCCAGGTTGATGATCGCGGCCGGAATGAAGAAGGGCGAGATCTTGCGCGGCCCGCCCTTCAGCAGCGCCCGGTGCTCACGTTCAATCGTGCTGAACCCACCGATGCCGGACGCAAGGTAGACGCCGACCCGTGGCGCGATCTCCGGCGTCACCTCCAGACCCGCGTCGGCCCGGGCGAACTCAGCCGCTGCGATCGCGTACTGAATGAAGACGTCCATCTTCTTGACGTCCTTCTTCTGTACGAAATCGAGCGGATCGAAACCGCGCACCTCCCCCGCGATCCGCGACCCGAATCCCTCGGCATCGAATCGGGTAATCGCACGGATACCGCTCTGGCCAGCGCACAGCGCTTCCCAGGTCGGCACCGTGCCAATCCCGAGCGACGACACGAGGCCGACCCCCGTGACCACAACCCGCCTACTCACAGTCACTCCCAGTGAAGAGCCGCAGCCTACTTCTTCGAGTGCGACTCGATGTAGTCAACGGCCTCTTTGACACGGGTGATCTTCTCCGCATCTTCATCGGGAATCTCGAGACCGAACTCCTCTTCGAACGCCATCACAAGCTCCACCGTGTCGAGCGAGTCCGCGCCCAGATCGTCCACGAAGGACGCGTCCGAGGTGACTTCTTCCTCGTCGACCCCGAGTTGCTCCACGATGATGCTCTTTACCTTCTCAGCAACCGCCATTCAACTCCTCCTACATGTACATGCCACCGTTCACCGACAAGACGTGCCCCGTAATATACGCTGCTTCATCCGAGGCCAGAAAGCCAATCGCCCCGGCGACGTCGTCAGGCGACCCGAGGCGCCCGAGCGGAATGTGCGAGACCATCGCCGCCTGGGCCGATTCACCCAGATCCGCGGTCATGTCGGTGTCAATCATTCCCGGCGCGACCACGTTGACGGTGATACCGCGGCTCGCGACCTCCCGCGCCAAGGTCTTCGAAAACCCGACCATGCCTGCCTTGGTCGCGGCATAGTTCGCCTGTCCGGCATTCCCCATCTGGCCGACCACAGAGCCGACGCTGATGATACGCCCTCCCCGTTGCTTCAGCATCGGGCGCAACACGGCGCGGGAGCAGGTAAACACCGCAGTGAGGTTCGTCGCGATGACGATATCCCAGTCAGACAGGGACATCCGCATGGCGAGTTGGTCGCGTACGATTCCCGCATTGTTTACCAGCACGTCGATCCGACCGTACTCGTCGAGCGCGCGTCGGACCATGTCGGCAACCTGGTCTCCATCCGTCACGTCCACGCTGAGCGGGATGGCCGTGCCACCGGCCTCGCGTATCTCGGCCACTACCGCATCGGCATGGTCAGCGCGCGCCGCCGCCACCACGGTCGCCCCGGCCGCCCCGAACCGGAGGGCCACGGCTCGCCCGATGCCCCTGGATGCGCCGGTGATGATCGCGACTCGATCTCGTAGATTAGTCATGCTCGTCGTGACACAACGTCCCCGCCCCGTCGGCGGATAACGCGCTTGTCTCAGCCGGACTCTCGTCCGTGGTCCCGATCACACACCGAACAGCTGTTCACTAAGATTCACGCGGGTCAGGCGGGATTACGGTATCGCCTAGATGTCCATGTTACCCGGCCAGGGACGACACCACCTCGTCAACACTCTCCGGATCGGACGCCGACAACACTGTCGCACTCCGGTCGATTCGCCGGATGAGTCCACTCAATACCAAGCCCGAACCTACTTCAACATACGTGTCGACGCCATCGGATGCAAGACGCCGGACCACCTGCTCCCATCGCACCGGAGCCGTGACCTGTCTCACCAGCGCCTCGATGGCACTCGCGGCGTCCCGCTTCGGCTCGGCATCCAGGTTGGCGACGACCGGCACCACCGGGTCCGACACCACCAGCGAGCGAAGCTCCGGAGCCAGCCGCTCCTCCACCGGCCGCATCAGAGCACAGTGAAATGGGGCGCTGACCGCCAGCGGGACGACCCGCCGCGCGCCGAGTTCTTTGGCCCGCGCGCCGGCGCGCTGCACGGCCTCACGATTGCCGGCAATCACGATTTGGCCCGGCGCATTGAGATTGGCCGGACTCACGACCTCCCCGTTCGCCACCTCCAGGCACGCCTCCACGAGCGTCGCCTCCTCTAGACCAATGACAGCCGCCATCGCCCCCTCACCCACCGGGACCGCCTCCTGCATATAGCGACCCCGATTGCGGACCGTCCGCACCACATCACTGAACGCCAGCGTGCCCGCCGCCACGTGGGCCGAGTATTCGCCCAAACTGTGCCCCGCCAGAAATGCCGGTGTCAGGCCTCGTGCCTTCAGCGCACGCGTCGTCGCGGTCGCGACGGTGACCAGCGCCGGTTGCGTGTACTCCGTCAGGGTCAGCTGCTCGGCTGGTCCCTCGAAACAGAGCGTGCTGAGCTTCATGCCCAGCGCCGCATCCGCCTGCTCGAATGTCTCACGCGACTCAGGGAATTGAGCCGCCAGGGCCTGACCCATCCCGACATACTGAGACCCCTGGCCGGGAAACACGAACGCGATCATGCGGCTCCTGGAACGTTGCGTAAGCCGGCGACGGCCGGCGCGGTTGCGCTATCTGGTGGTCATCGACGGCCGTGTCCCCGTTTCCAGCACCAGACGCGACGTGGCGGCTACGCTTCCTTGACAGCGCGGACCTGCCGACCCCGGTAATACCCGCAGTGGGGACACACCTGATGGGACGGTTTCCGCTCGTGGCATTGTGCACATATGCCGAGCGAGACCGGGTCGAGACTCTGGTGTGTACGCCGCTTTGCGGTGCGCGACTTGGAGTGCCGTCGTTTGGGATTGGCCATGACTACGTCCTCTCGTGCCCCTGACACCTGGCGAAAAACCGGGCATCGGCCAAGCTCCATGTCGCAAGCCTGACCGGACAACCGTCGTTCTGGTCCGCGGCAGGTGTCACCGATTCAACAAATTTTTCAACCCCGCCAACCTCGGGTCTTCCCAGGTGTTCGTACACTGACACGTGGTGGTGTTGCGGTTACCGCCGCAAACTGCACAGAGCCCGAGACAATCCTCGCGACAAAGCGGTTTCATCGGAAGGGTGAGTTGAAACTGCTCGTGCATCAGCTGGCCAAGATCGATCTGCTCGTCGCGATAGAACGCCGTGTTCACATCCGCTTCCTCGATCCGAACGTCGCCGTCGCCGACGTCCTCCGACTCCGACACATACAACATGTCGATATTCACGCGGACCGGCCAGGCGAACCGTTCGAGACAGCGACTACAGCCAAGGTCGAGCATCGCATCGAGTCGACCAACCAACCGAAACGTGCTCTCGTTCTTGCGAACATCCAGATCAAGCGTGACCTCACCGGTCACCTCGAACTCGTCCCCGCCCTCCGACCCGAGCGAAGCAGCCGAGACGGTACGGCGAACCCGCTGCCGTGCTCCCTGAATCTCGTGAAGATCGAGGTTCATCGCCGCTCCCCCAGCCGTCACGCGCCACGGGTCGTCAGACTCCCTGTGACCGCCCTCGGGGCCAGGACCAAACTATGATTATAGCATCTGGTGTGGTAATCGAAGAAAACGGGATGCTCGCGGAAGCGAGCATCCCGTTCTGAATCTCGGCTCTGGCTGTGGACCGAGCTTTGTACCCGAGATGTTACTGGAGCCGGTCAGCGCCGGCCGGGGCACCATTCTGCGTCACGGCGACCGCCGCCGTGAAGTGTTAGATGGCGCCACCCTGGTTGCTGCCGAAGTAGCGCACGCCACCACCGGAGGTCGGCGCCGCGCCCACGAAGTAGGTTTCCATCGTCGCCCCGGCGGCCATGCCGTTGCAGGACGCCGGCGAACCCGGGGCGGCCGCCCCGGCCGTCAGCGCGATCGTGTAGCTGCTCTTGACGGAGGGGTCGGTGTTGAGGTCGGTGCCGATAAAGCCGTCGCCACCACCCACCGTCGGCGCCATCCCGAGGGACACCAGGGTCGGCGCGTAGAACCCGCTACCACAGCTGGCCGCGTAGGTCGACTGGGACGAGTTGATGGCGCGCATCGACCCGACGGCCCACGCCTCGTTAACGAACATCCTCGCCCGGAGCAGACCGGGCACCGCGATGGCCGAGACGATGCCGATGATGGCCACAACGATCAACAACTCGATGAGGGTGAAGCCTTTATTAGTGTTCGTTCGCATGGTCTTGCTCCTTTGGGCCGAGTCAGTTCGGCGAAGTTGTCCGAGTGCGTGGGGGCGTCTCATATTCACACCACCCATTCAGCAACTGCGGTGCCNACTTCAACCATGCGTCATAAGTCATTTATTTGAAGCTACTTATATGTTCTATGTCATTTATGGCCATGCACTACTCCCGTCGAGAGGCGCTGACCCAGGGCTTCGGGATGAACAGCCGNTCATACAGCCCAACCGCGAATCTATCGGTCATCCCAGCGATGAAGTCACGGGCGGCCGCATCGATGCCTTCTTCGTCGATAGTTCGAGCGTCCAGAAATGTCTCCGGTTCCTGGCGGATGCGCTCCCAGAGCCCGCCGAGGATCCCGGACGCCTTCCGAAACTCCGCGGTAGCCACGTGATTCTCGTAGACCGCCTCAAACAGAAACGTCCGCAGTCCCAGCAATGCGACCAAGACCTCGTCGCTCATGCGCAACTCCACGTGCGGCGCCGTGGTCAGGGTCTGACGTACCACGTCTGACACCAGGACACCGATCCGTGATGACGACGACCGGCCCAGTACGTCGATCTCGGCGGTCGGCAGATCTGACGCCGCCAGGACCCCGGCTCTGACGGCATCGTCAATGTCGTGGTTGACATACGCGATCATGTCGGCGACGCGGGCCACCTGCCCCTCGAGCGTGGACGCGCGTTTCGACGGTTCCATGCCGACGGGGGCGCCATCCTTTCCCTTGGAGTGCTTCGAGATTCCGTCGCGCACCTCCCAGGTCAGATTGAGCCCGTGCCGCTCCTGCTCGAGCACGTCGACGATCCGAAGGCTCTGCTCATAGTGGTTGAACCCGCCGGGCATCAGTTCGCGGAGCACCTGCTCGCCGGCGTGACCGAACGGCGTGTGGCCGAGATCGTGGCCCAAAGCGATGGCTTCAGTCAGATCCTCGTTCAAACGCAGCACCTTTGCGACGGTCCGCGCGATCTGTGACACCTCGAGGGTATGCGTCAGCCGAGTGCGGTAGTGATCGCCGGTCGGGGCGAAAAAGACCTGGGTCTTGTGCTTGAGTCGCCGGAATGCCTTGCAGTGGACCACCCGGTCACGGTCACGCTGAAATGCCGGTCGGATCGGGTCTTCGGTCTCCGACCGCAGTCGTCCTCTGGATTCGCGGCTCCTGGCCGCGTAGGAAGCAAGCTGCTCCAGTTCGCGCGCTTCCAGTTCNACTCGGATGGTCACGATGCGGAAGGGTCCAGCGAGCGCACGACCATGGACCAGTCACCGGTCGTACGCGGGCGCGGAGCGAGCGACCTCAAGGAGGCGCAACGTGGTGGCGTACGCATAGTCCTCGTCGCCCGGCGCCTCAATCCACTGTAGGTTAGGTTCTTTGTGAAACCAGATCAACTGGCGGCGCGCGTACCGCCGGTTCTCACGGACGATCAGNTCCCGAGTCTCTCGCTCGTCTCGAACACCCCGCAAGTGCTCCACCGCCTGGCGGTAGACCAGCCCCCGGAACGGCCCGGCGTCCGGCGGGACGCCGGTCGCCCAGAGGGTCACAATCTCGTCCAGCAGCCCGGCCGCGAACTGCTGGTCCACCCGTCGAGCGATCCGTGTCTCGAGCGCGTCGCCGGTCAGCCTGAGCGCGACGGTGATGACCAAGTAGTCNGCGATCAGGGACCGCGTGTCGGCAAAATGGTCGGTCAACGTCCGGCCGGTCAGCAGCCACACCTCNAGGGCGCGTACGAGCCGCTGTTCATCCCGCGGCGTGATCCGACGGGCTGAGTCTGNATCATGGCGAGCCAACCACCGATGGAGCGACTCGACCCCGCGACGCCGTGCCACCCGACTCAGCCTGGCTCGAAGCGCCGGGTCCCCCTCAGGGCCGGGGAACAGCCCACGCGTCAGCGCGCGATAGTACAACCCGGTGCCCCCCACCAGGATGGGCAGCCGGTCACGGGAGGTCACGGCTCGCACGGCCTCCGCGGCGTCCCGACTGTAACGAGCCGCGGTGTAGGCGTCCGTGGGATCGACCACGTCGATCAGGTGGTGCGGAATGCCCCTGCGGTCGGACATCGGCACCTTGTCGGTCCCGATGTCGAACCCACGATACACGGCCGTCGAGTCGCAACTCACGATCTCGCCGCCAAGGGCTTCGGCTAGCGTCAGCGCGAGCGTACTCTTCCCGGTGGCGGTCGGTCCCACGACCGCCACCAGTATCGGACGCCCGTCGGCCGACCGTCGGTGTTGTCGCGTCATCACACCGAACACGACCCGCACAAGGCGATGATCAGCACGATGGTCAACAGCAGCACCAACCCAGCCTGCTAACGGCCGCTCGGCCGAGGCCACGGAGACATGCGCGGACAGCCACCCGACCTNGGCACTACCGGCTACGAGGGAACCGGCTCGGAGGGGTCTCGTTGAAATAGAAGGTGACCGTGAAGACGACGGACTCCTCCGGATACTCGGGCGGAAGCGGATGTGTCGGATCCGACAAGCTCATCGCGTTGAACGCCGAGTTGGTGAAGGCGTCAACGGCGGAGGGCCGGCGGACGGTCAAGTCCGAGAGTCTTCCCGCCCGGTTGATCGTGAAGGTCAGCACCACATGACCGTGCATGGACATGGCCGCGTAGGGCAACGTCCAGTTTCGGTAGATCTGCGCCCGGAAGCGCCTGATCCAGGATCCGAAATCCACCCCTTTCGAGTCAAACTGGATGTCCGGTCCGTACTGGTCGGTCCGACCCTGGAGGTTTTGGAACGACTGACCGCGCGACACCGAGTCGAGACGGCGTTCGGCCTGGCGTAGCAGGCCCCCCGGTGTTGGCGTCAGCTTCGGGGGCGACAGCGTGTCACCCCCGTCGGCNAGCAGCGGGTTGGCCACCGCACCGCCATCGCCGGGGGACGTATCGAGCGTCTCCTCATCGGGAGGGTCGACCGCGCCGTCCTCGACCCCCTCGACCGGCTCCACCGTGTCACCCTCGACAGCGTCGGGATCAGTCCCGGCACTGGTCTCCGGATCCAGACCGTCCGAGCGCTCCTCGGCTTGCACAAACTCGAAGGTGTTCCCATCGGCGTTNGGCAGGTTGTTGAGCGGGGTCTCGGCCTGGACAGGCGATTGGGCGGTTCGGTCCAGGTCCGACAACGAGGCCTGTGACGGNGGTTCGGCCGCCGGCGTGTCGACGAACGGCTCGACGAAGATGAACTGGGGTTCGTCGGNCGGTTGCTCGCGCCTGGTGAACTGCTCTGCCGCCGCCTCGAGGCGCTCCGCCCGGCGTTCGGCGGCGTCTCGCACGAACGGCAGCGACGGCCCGAANAGGTACAAGAGCACGAGCGCGACATGGGCAAACAGCGACAACANNCCCCGTTCGCGCCATGACATGGCCGACTCGACGGTCGGTGTATCGAAGAGGCGATCTTCGAGATCGAAGTACATGAGAGGCTGCGGNGTGACTGTCCGTCAGTATATCAGCGGGCGGGCAAGGCCCCACCGGCGGCCCGGTCCGACGACGACNTCGGTTTCCGGCCCACATAGAGANAGACGACACCNAAGGTCAGTCGGTCGACAGTCACTTCCGAAAATCCCGTCGTACGCAACAGCAACGCGAACGCCTCGGGTGTGAGAAATGCGCTGACCGACGCCGGGAGATAGGCGTAGGCCTCCGTGTGCTTGGACAACATCCGGCCCATACGCGGCAACACGCCGCGGAAGTACCACAGATAGAGTGACCGCAACAGTGGCAGCGTGGGTTCGCCAAACTCGAGAATCGCCAGGCGCCCCCCNGGTTTCAAGACCCGAAANATCTCGGCCGACGCGGCCGCGCTGTCGGCCACGTTGCGGATTCCGAATCCCACGGTGACCGCGTCAACGGACGCGGTCGGACACGGCAGGCGGCACGCGTCTCCCTGCGCCAACTGGACGGTCCGCAACCCGGCGGCTTCGAGTTTGCCGCGCCCCAAAGCGAGCATCTCCGCCGCAAAGTCGACGCCAAGGACCGCATGCGGTTGAGNGCGATGCCGCGACGCGGTCATCGCCAGGTCNGCAGTTCCGGTGCAGACATCCAGCACCCGCGAAGCCGGCGGGAGGTCAAGCGCGTCGACGGCCTGGCGCCGCCAGCGCCGATCCAGCCCAAGGCTCAGGAGATGATTGAGCCGGTCGTAGCGATGCGCGATCGCGTCGAACATGTCCGCGATCCGGCTCGGGTCTTTGTCGAGTAAGGGCCCGGGCCGATCGGGCGCCGATACGCCGTCGGGCTTCATCCGGTCCACGGGGGATACANCTGGTGAGCGAAGCCGAGCGCGCTCACGATCTTGCCCGCCATGAAGTCGCCCAGGTCGTCGAGCGTACGAGGGCCCTGATAGAACGCGGGCATCGCCGGCAGCACCATCGCTCCCGCCTCTGCGCAGGCCACCATGTTTCGGAGTTGCGGGAGGCTCATCGGCGTCTCTCGCGGCACGACCACGAGCGGTCGCCGTTCTTTCAACATGACGTCGGCGGCACGCTCAATGAGCGTGCGCGACAGACCGTGGGCCACTCCCGCCAATGTCTTCATCGAACACGGCACGATGACCATTGACTCGCACACGTAGCTCCCACTCGCGATCGACGCCCCAACATCACGATTACTATGCACCGTCAAGGTGCCGGCCTGTACGCTCTCCCCGTATCGGTTTAGGAGATAGTCCGGGAGCGCGTCCATGGAGGCGGTCTCCCCCAACTCGTCGCGCAGCAACCTCCGTCCAAAGTCGGACACCACGAGTTCGACCTCCGCCCCGGCCGACAAGAGCGCGGCCACGGTCCGAACCGCATACAAGGCTCCGCTGGCACCGGTAATCCCGACCGCGACCCGGCGCACCACGTCACCCGACGCGCTGGCCAGCCCCGCACCCGACCCATTAGCCAACATAGATGGCGGCGGCGGTGGCCGCGAGATAGAAGAACCCCACATATCCGTTCAGATCGAACGCCTGCTTCACTCGGGACAGGTCATCGACCCGGACCAGCGATTGCTCGTACGTCAGCAGGAGCGCGACACCGGCCACACCGGCCAGATACCAGCCGCTGAGTGGGGTGACGAGGGCGACGCTCGCCAGCGCGATCACGGTCGCGAGGTGGAGCCACCGCGCGATCGACAACGAGCGGCGGACCCCAAACCGGGCGGGAATCGAGTTGAGCCCATGCATCCGGTCGAATTCCAGGTCCTGACAGGCGTAGAAAATGTCAAAACCGGCGACCCAGGTCCCCGTCGCCAGCGCCAGCAGCCAAGGCTCGACCCCAGCCCCACCGCCCGCCGCCAGCCAACCGCCGACCGGCGCCACGGCCAGCGCCAGACCGAGAAACATCTGGGTGTAGGTGGTAAACCGTTTCGCCAGCGAGTACCAAAACACGATCCCGAGAGCGACCGGAGACAGCCACAAACAGAGCCGCCCGAGCTGAGTCGTCACCAGGACGAAGCCCAGCGACGCGACCACCACCAGCGCCACCGCGTCGCGTGTCGAGAGCGCGCCCCGGGGCAATTCCCGATTCTCGGTGCGTGGATTCAGCGCATCGAATCGCGCGTCAACCAGTCGATTGAACCCCATCGCCGCCGTCCGGGCCGTCACCATGGCCGCAATGATCCAGCCGACGCGAGCCAGAGTCAGTGGCGTCTGACGAGCCGCCAGCAACGCCCCGACGAGCGCGAACGGCAACGCGAACACCGAGTGCCCGAGCCGCACAAAGGACGCGTAGAGGGACAGGCGACGCAACATAGGATGACAGCGCGGGTAACATCAGTCGCCGGGCGTCCGAGCCGCCGGCTCATCCAGCCAGGTGATCTGGTCGGCTGCAATGCCGCTCACCAGGTATTCTTCCACATCGCTCACTCCGGCCGGAAGTCGCACGCTGATCAGCTCGGCTCGCCGTCCCGGTGCGATCCGACCGAACGCGTCGCCAAACCCAAGCGCGTCGGCCCCGGCTGACGTCGCGCAACCGAGCAGCCGGCGCGCGGGCACCGAGGGTGCGCAGCGTCGCATCGATGCGAGTTCGGCGAACAGGTTGAGGTCAGGCGCACTCGCGAGACTGTCGGTGCCAACGGCGAGGCGGACTCCCGAACGAATGAACCGGTCAATCGGCGGGTCGCCGACGCCGGTCCAGCGGTTGCTCCGGGGGCACGTCACCAGGGTCACCCCACGGTCAGCCAAACGGGCCAGTTCGGGATCGGTCAACTGCACGCCGTGCACGGCAAGGAGCCCCGGGCCCAGCCAGCCCATCCGCTCCAGATACTCGACCGGTCCACACCCGGGTGGCACCCACCCGGGATTCCACCGACCGATGCGCTCCAGAAGGTCGCGCCAGGGGCCCACGCCGCGGCGAAGAAATTGGAGCTCTTCGGGAGACTCCGCCAGATGGATGCAGCGCGGCGCAGCCGGTCCCCGCCGGATCGCGCGGTCCAACGCCGCGAAGGCGGCCGGACCAACCGAGTACGGCGCGTGGGCGGCCAACCCCAGGCGCACAGACGTCAACCCGCCGCATGCTCGGATCTCTTCGACCACCGCACTGACGACGGCCTCAGCCCCCTCGTCCGGAAACGCCAGCACCTCGCGGAAGACACGGGCATCGACGCCGGCCGACTCCAAGATGGCCACACTGGCCAGCGTGTTACTGATGTCGCCGAGCAACCCGGTCCCGAACGCTCGACTCTCGGCGACCGCCTGCCGCATCGCGCCCTGGTCCGGGCCGCCGGAGTCGCCACGACGCGCCAGAAGCCTGTCCACCCAGGCGGGCATCGAGCCACCGGGTGGGACGTCTCCGCGGAGTCCCGACAACTCCAGGTGGGTGTGCGCGTTGACCAGCGCGGGAAGAANCGCGNCCGCGCCGAGATTCACGACGCNCNCGCCCGTGTCACGATCCGCCCCGGACCCAACCGACGCCACACGCCCTCGTGCCACGTCGATCCAACCGCNCCGGATGGGTGGTCCGGTCATCGGGAGGACCCACTCCGCGAGGTATCGGGGCATTACGTCATCAACCTGAAGACGGCGCCGTCGGTCCAGTGATGCTTCGCCGCGCGTACTCGCCGAGGGCACCGAANACGAGGGTGGTGGGCCCGGCCCCTCAGGACTCGGTGACGGCGTCTCGCTGCTGTTTCCCGGAACGGCTGCGCGCGGGATAGTGCGACAACTCGGCTGGCACACTGGTGTCGCCGGCCGCCCGAGCCACGGCCAGCTCGGTTTGGCGCGGAATGTCGCGTTCACGGAAGAGAGGGTCGCCAAGAATGTCGTAGGCCATCGTCCGACGCTTCGGNACGAAACCGGCGTCCTCGATATTTCTGACGATCTCAGCCTCGTCCATGCAGTACTCGGCGCCGGCGGCTCGGACGACGTTCTCCTCGATCATGATGCTGCCCATGTCGTTAGCGCCGTAGGCGAGACTGAGCTGCCCCACCTTCCCACCCTGCGTNACCCAGGAGGCTTGCAGATTGTCGAAGTTGTCGAGCACGATGCGCGACAGCGCCAGCATCCGCAGGTATTCGACCCCGGTGGCCTCCATCCCCGCCAACTCGGTGTTCGCGGGTTGATAGCTCCAGGTAATGAACGCCGTAAACCCGCCGGTCTCGTCCTGGAGTTCTCGGAGCCGACACAGATGTTCGACCCGCTCGTCCACCCGCTCCACGCTGCCGTACATCATCGTCGCGGTCGACCGGAGCCCCGCCTGGTGCACGGTCCGCATGACCGAGAGCCACTCGTCGGCAGTNGCCTTGCTCTCGCAGTTCAACAGACGTCGCGCGCGGTCCACCAGAATCTCAGCCCCGCCGCCAGGCACACTGTCGAGACCCGCACGCACCAAACGCGCGACCACGACCGATACCGGTTGCAGAGACAGCCGAGACAGGTGCAGCAACTCGGGTGGCGACAACGCGTGCAGCTTGAATTCCGGGTACTTCGCTTTCACGGCCCGAAACAGGTCTTCGTACCAGTCGAGCGGCAGATCAGGATTGTGACCGCCCTGCAATAACAGCTGCACGCCACCGACCGCCAGTGTCTCGTCGATCTTGCGGAAGATCTCGTCGAATCCCAGCACATAGCCTTCGCCCGAGCCCACGGGTCGATAAAAGGCACAAAAGGCGCACCGCGCCACGCAGACGTTGGTGTAGTTGACGTTGCGGTCGATGATGTAGGTGACCGCGCCAGACGGATGCTTCCGCGCCCGGATGGCGTCCGCCAANTGGCCCANGAGGAGCGTCGACGCGTCGGCGTAGAGTGTCAGCGCCTCGGCACGGTCAAGCCGGCCGCCGGACCGAACCTTCGCCGCGATGACTGCGACACTCATGCCGTCGGTGAATCGAAGAATCNGAGCTCGGGGCGANTTTGCACCAGCTGGAACTCATGGGCGTAGTCGTAGAACTTCTTGAGGCCGGCCTTGGCCCGGTCGTCGAGGTTGAATGACACGTTGTCACGCAGGTACTGGCGACCGACCTCGCGCTGCTCCTCGTCGTCCTGGCACTGGGCCGAGACGATGTCGTCGATCGCGTCGACGCCTCGATCGCGTGCCTCGATCAGCGCCGCGACGTGCTCCGGCCCGAGTGCGTTGGCCCGCCCCACCCACGTGGCCCAGACGAAGGGCAGCGAGGTCATGGCCGTCCACTCATCACCGAGATCGACCTTCTCGAGACCCAGCTTCTCATAGTCCAGAAACAGCGCGGGGTCGCCGATCACGAGCGCGGCATCGCACCGCTTGAGCATCACCGGCAGATCGGGCCGCAATTTCACCAGCTTGGGGTCGATGTCCCACCATTCGGCACACAGAACGCGTAGCAGCGTGGCCGCTGTGCGCGAGCTGCTGTCCACCGCGATGGACCGCAGGGAGGTCGCCGGCCGCGTCGTGAAGAGCGCGACCGACGCCACGTCACCTTCGGACGCCACCGCGGGGCCGGGCACGATCCGGTAGTCGGCACCGCGGGCATACTCGATGCTGGGAATCAACCCCAGGTCCACGGCACCGTCGTGCAGCTGACGCGAGCACTGAGCCGGGATGTCGAACTGGAGATCAAAGAGATCACTTCGGCCGTCCAGGCCATGCACAAGTGGACGGGCGTTCAGATACTCGACGGCGCTGACTCGAATCGCACTCATGACTCTCGTGTCCTGTACCCGTGGGACCCGGCACTGTCATCCAGCGCCTCGAAACGGCCGTCTCGCGGCACCGCCGTGAAACCGGCTCCGATGATATTGCGCCGTATCTCCTCACCCGGCGACCGGCGCCACCCTTGATCGTCCGCGCCGGCGACCGGCACGGCATCCACGTCATCGACGCCGAAGGTCAGCGCCACCTGAGCCAGTTTTGGTCCATACCGCGACCAGTCGACCTGGATAAACTCGATATTGTCAACCAGGAGTCTGGCGAGTGCAACCTGCCGCAGATCGGCGTAGCCGGTGGACGGGGGCGACGAACCCGCTCGAGGCAGCGGCGCCAGACACCGACAGACGTCCCCGACCCCGTCCCAGGACGCGACCTGATGCATCAGCGTGAGGGCCGCGTCCCCGGTAGCAGCACCGAGCGTGACGCGCGCCGCCTGCACNCCGCTGTCTCGCAGCGCCGCGAGCGCCNCGTCGGGGTNGGTCAACCCCTCAGCCGACACCTCGCTGAGCTGCGCCAACCCCGCCTCGCGCAAGGCGCCAAGCATGTCGCGAAGTCGACTCCGGTCATGACCCGCCACGTCCTCCAGGTCGGCGAGGGCGAACCCGGTCACAGGCACCACTCCGGCCCGGACCACTGTCTTCCGCACAGCCGCGACCGCCGCGGCGCTGCTCTCGGGACACCCGGTCAGCCGGACCTCGCCGGTCGGCGGCGGTATCGGCGTCTCCAGCGCATCACCGTCCACGGACACTTCGAGCACCTGCACGAAGGTCACGCGGTCGTCATGACGCCGACGGCGCGTCGCATCGGCGGCCATCCCCAGCGCAATCAGATCGCGCGACCCGGTCAGCCGCGCCCAATCAGNCTCGCTCAACGTGACGCCGTCGGCCACCTTCTGGACTANCTTTTGGACGACCATCTNGACCGTCGCGGTCACGTCCTCACTCATGTCGTTCCCATCGACTCGGCCACCCGCTCGGCCAGCGCCAGCGCCCGTCGTCCCGCGACGCCGTCCACCGTCGGCGCCGGTCCCCCGGCCACCGCGGCCACGAAATCGGTCANCTCCTGAACCAACGGCTCGCCGCGTGGCACATCGAGCTTGCCCCCTTCAATCGCCGGCACCGAACCGGAGCCGCGGGCGAGACGCCAGCCCTCGACCTCCTGCTCGGCACAGTCCACCGAGATGTAGGCGTCCTTCTGAAAGAACCTGAGCTTCCGGATCTGCTCTCGGCTGATCCGGCTGGCCGTCAGGTTGGCGATACAGCCGGACTCGAACCGAAGCCTGGCGTTTGCGATATCCGCGCGGTCGGTGAGCACCGGGACGCCGACCGCCTCGACCGAGACGACATCGCCACCGACGGCGGTCAAAATGATGTCGAGGTCGTGGATCATCAGGTCGAACACCACGTCGATGTCCANGCTGCGCCCAGCAAACGCCCCGATCCGATGGACCTCGATAAACCGCGGCGAGCGCACCAGCGGCAAGGCTNCGGCCACCGCCGGGTTGTAACGCTCGGTGTGCCCGACCGCCAGGACGGCGCCGTTGGCGGCGGCCGCCGCGATCAGTTCGTCGGCCTCGGCGACCGTCCGCGCGATCGGCTTCTCCACCAGCACGGAGATGCCGCGTTCGAGCAGCGGCAGCGCGACGGCATGGTGAACGTCGGTAGGCACCGCCACGGTGACCGCGTCGACACGTCCGTCCAGCGACGAGGCGTCACCGGCGAACGCCGTGCCGACCTCCGCGGCGGTGGCCTGCGCCCGAGCCAGGTCGATGTCCACGACCGTCTCGAGTCGTACCCCGGGAAGCGTGGAGAGCACGCGCGCGTGGTGCCGGCCAAAGTGGCCCACACCCACCACGGCCACTCGCGGACCACCGCTCTCCGCCGTCGTCATGACGACACGCCTGCTCGGGCGACGACCGTCAGACCGTGGGTATCCGCCTCGGCGTAAAATTGATCGCCATCCAGCACGAGCGTGCGGTCGGCGTCGATCGACAACACCGTGGCCCCAGCCTCCCGCATCGCCGCCAGCGTAGGCAGTCCCACGACCGGCACGTCGAATCGCATATCCTGGTCTGGCTTCGCCACCTTGATGACACACGTCCCGGGCCCGGCCAACCGACCGGCCCGCGCGATGACCGCATCGGTGCCCTCCATCGCCTCGACGGCCACCACCGCACGATCCTTGACGACGATGGTCTGCCCGACGTCGAGCCCCGCGATCACGTCCGCCATCCGATAGCCAAAGTCGAGATCTCCCTGTTCGTCCGCCGTCACNGACCGACGGGTCGCCACCCCGGACCGCGCAAGCAACGGCTGTAGAAACGTGGTCGAGTTCTCCAACTCGATGCCGTGATCGGACAACACGTCCGCCACCGCCGAAATGAGAGCATCGGTGTTCTTGGTCTTGAGACGACCCAGCGCCTTCAGCAACGTGAGATCAGGTTTCAGGCCGGTAAACAGTTTGGTGTGTTTGACCTGACCGGCCATGATGGCTCTGGTAACGCCCGCGTCGCGCAGAATCGTGATACAGCGCCCAAGCTGGCCGAGCGACACCCAATGAAACTCGGCCGGCGGATCGCCGGCCGCCAACGCCTCCAGCGCGGGGCTGGTTTCGTCCCGAATCGCCACGATCGTCAGCGCATGGCCCAACCGCCGAGCGCCTTCGAGCGCCAGGAAGGGAAAGCGACCGTTCCCCGCGATCAGCCCGAGAGGCATGTGATTCATGATCGGGACCAGCCCGGTCAGACCGAGTCAGTCCTCGGGACCGGCCGACTCGAGCCGTTTGGCCGGACGACGCAGATTGACCCCCCGCGGCGACGTGCGGATGAAGTCGAGCAGATAGGCTATCTCAGGGCAGGTGAGCGTTTCATCCTGCTCGATCTGCCGCAGGGCCTGCGTGGTGTTCAACTTTGACTGGAGAAGATACCGGAAAGCCCGATCAAGCTGGGCGATGGTCTCGTCTGGCATCCCCTGTCGTTCCAGCCCGATGATGTTGAGATCGTAGACTCGCGCCCGGTTGCCGACCGTACGGACGAACGGCAATGCATCGAGCGTGATAACGGAGAATCCACCAATGAACGCCTGCCGTCCCACGCGGCAAAATTGATGAACGGCCGAGAACGCACCGATGTTGGCCTGGTCTTCGACCGACACGTGGCCACTCAGCGTCGCCGCGTTCCCGAAAATGGTCTTGTTGCCGACCACGCAATCATGCGCGACATGGACATAGGCCATGAGCAGGTTGTCGTCACCGATACGGGTGACGCCGCCGCCTCCCTCGGTCCCACGATGCAGCGTGACAAATTCACGCAGGGTATTGCGGTGTCCGACGACAAGCTCGGTTCGCTCGCCTCTGAACTTGGTATCTTGCGGCACCATCCCGACCGAGGCGAACGCAAATATCCGGTTCTCGTCGCCGATGGTCGTCCATCCGTCAATGACCGCGGAGGCGCCGACCTGACAGCCCTCTCCGATTCGCACGTGAGGCCCAATGACGGCGTTGGGGCCAATGACCGTGCCGGCGCCGATTTCAGCCCCCGGAGCCACGTGGGCGCTGGGGTCGACCACGGCGGCACCCACGACGAGACCCAGCAACAGTTCCGCTTCGGCCACGACCTGACCGTCGACCCGCGCCACCGCCGCCACGATTGCCACCCGCCGCCGACGGCGGCTGACCTTGACGTCGAGGCACAACCGATCGCCCGGCACGACCTGCCGACGGAACCTGGCGTTGTTGACCCCGCGTAACACGACGCGCGTCGCCGGCGACTCGGNCTCCACATCGAGCAGCAGCACACTCGCGGCCTGGACGAGCGACTCGATGATCAGGACCCCTGGCACCAACGGCGCCCCGGGGAAATGTCCTTGAAAGAATTCCTCGTTGACGGTGAGATTCTTGATCGCAGCAAGCCGAACCCCTGGCGTGCGCTCGACGATCCCGTCGATGAGCGGCGAGGGAAACCGGTAGCAGAGGCGATCGAGAAAGCCTGGAATATCGAGGGACACGGCGTTGGCGGTCGGGGTTCGCGACGCAGACACTTCGGTGTGGCCACCGGCGAACCGTTCGAGCGGGCTCAGTCTACCCGGGTCCCGACCGCCACGTCTACCCGCCGTCCNCAGTTGCGCCACACCGTAGCGCTCCCAGCAGCAAAGCGCGGGCGCGTGACAATGCGCGCCCGGCGGCCTATGGCGTCGGTGGTGCGGCGTCGAGCGCCAGAATGACGTCCTCCGTCACGTCGAGGGCCGGGTTCGCCCAAGCGATGCCACCTTCGCCGACGCTGAGGATGAACGACAGCCCTCTCTGCGCCCCGACCTGATCGAGCGCGGGCGCGAGCTTCGAATTGAATTCGATCTGGAGGCCCTGCTGGAACCGCACCACCTCAGCCTCCGCGTCCTGCGACTGCCGTTGCACGTTGAGATTCAATGTTTCGATCTCACCCTGCAGTTGCAGTTGCGCCTCCGCGCTCATGACGCTTCCGTTCTGTTGGAGCTTCTGCTGACTGGCCGCCAGTTCCGCGTTGNTGGCTTCGATCTCGGCCACCTTCTGGTCGCTCAGGACCTGGACCTGCTGGTTCGCGGCCTGACCGACGGCGGACTGGGACGCGACACGTTGCAGGTCGACGTAGGCGTGAGTCGCGCCGGGAGGAAACGGGAGCCGTGCCGGAGGCGCGGCCTCGGCCGGCGCCTGCGCCGGGGTGGCCGGTGGCTGNCCGGTCGCATCCACAGGGGCCAACACAATCATGAGCGCAACCATCGTCGTCGCGACCACACTGAGTAATCTCATCTGATCAATCCTTAGTTTGATGTTGTCGTTATCTTGTATGTATCGGCTGGACGGAAGCACCGCGCCAGTCGCTCAGTTCACACGCCTCGCACAACCTCGCGTGCNGCCCGTAGCAACAATCCCTTTGCATTCGACCGGCGCTGAATCCNGTGTCAGGCTCGATGCGACGCCGAACTTTCACCACGAACCGCTGCGGGTTCCTCATGCCGTCCATAGATTAGCAGCTTCGCCGAACCCCACGCGACCTCCGCGATCGGCCGCGGCCACGTCCAAGAATCAGAAGGTCGTGCCGACCGCGAACTTGAAGACCGTTGACTCCTGCGGCTGGAAACGGTCGTTCAGAATGCCCTTCACATTGGGGTTCCACGCATAGATCAATCGGAACGGGATATTGAGCACCGGCATAAAGAATCGCAGTTCGGCCCCAGTCGAACTCCTGAACTGGTTCATCGCAAAATCCGCACCGAAGTCAGCGACCTGACCAGTATCGTAGAAGAGAATGATCCGCACGGGGTTAGCAATCGAGATTATATATTCAGCATTGAACAGCAGACTCTTGTTGCCGCCGATGACGAGCCCAAACAGCTCAGAGTCGCTCGGGCCGATGCTCCGGATGTCGAACCCACGCAGGCTGAACTCGCCTCCCATGGTCAGCAAGTTAAAAATCGGCAACACGCTCGTGGAGCCAAGGGGCTCGATGTACTCGGCTCNGGCACGAAAACCGAACGACAGCCGTGGGGCATGCNTGAGATACCAGATGGCCTCCGCGACCGGCTTGTAGAACTTGGTATTCCCGCCGACCGCCGGAAGCTCAATCGACAGGGAATAGCTCTTGCCGGTGGTCGGGAAAATCGGATGATCAACGGTATTGAGGCGGAAACTCGGAATGANCTTACTGATGGTCCGGGCCGAATCCTGGCCGAGCAGCAGCGCGTCCGCCAGAAANGGATTGAACCGAAGAATCTCTGGATTCAGGAAGGCGGGGTTAAGCTCACGCACGTTGGTCGCCTCGTAGGAGTACGCTACGAACATCTGCGACCACTGCCCAACCCGAAACCCGATCGAAGCGCCGCCGCCGATCGANCTCTGCGTAAACTGACGGATAAACCTGATGTCCCGGCGAAACAGGTTGAGGCCGCCAGTGATCGGCTTGTTGAACAGATACGGTTCGGNGAACGACAGTTGATAATTCTTGATCCGTTCGCCGTTTTGCACTGACACCGACAGCGATTCGCCACGCCCCAGGAAGTTCGTGGTTTGAAACGACAGCTGCAGGAAGAACCCGTCGAACTGTGAAGCACCGGCACCAAACGTGAGCTGGTTCAGGTTCGCCTCGGTGAGTTCGAGGGTCAGATCGACTTCGTTGTCGAACCCAGGGCGCTTCTCGATCTGAATCGCGTTCTGCTCGTCGAGTGGCTCGAAGTATCCAAGCTGATTGAGGCGCCGAACGCTGTATTGCAGCGCGGAGGTATCGAAGATTCCACGCTCAACCAACCCAAGTTCCCGGCGAATGACTTCGTCGTGTGTCGTGTTGTTCCCGCGAAACTTGATGCGGTTGACGAAGTACTGCTCGCCCTCCTGCAAGCGGAGCGTGACATCAATTACCGGGTCGCCCTCGATCCGCGCTTCGGGATGATCGTCTGCCCGTCGCACGGTATCGGGAAACCCGGTCATCTCGTAGTAGCCGCCGGACCCGTAGGCCTCCTGCGCGACCTGCATCGCGTCCCGGACCTTCCCCTCCTCGTAATAGCCTCCAGGTTTCAGGTCCGAGAAAATCTCCTCCAATGCCTCGAGGCGCACGACGCCCTCACCGTCAAAATCCACCGTGCCGACCCGATATTGCTCCCCCTCGGTCACCGAGATGCGCAAGCGGACCGGGCGCTTTTTCCCATTGGCCGAGACCTCGGAGTATTCGAGCTCCGGCAGACCCACCTGGGCGTCGATGTAGCCGCTCGCGCGATAGTGCGCCACCAACGCGTCCGCGTCCTGTTCGAAACCGAGCGGCCGGTACGCGCCCCGGTTGGTAATGAGGGACAGCAACCACCGCTCCCTCGTGTTCGTCATCTGCTTCTTGAGGGTCCCCGCGCTCATCGAGTCATTGCCCACGAACTCGATGTCGTGCACCTCGACCTTCGGTCCCTCGTCGATGTTGAAGGTCAGTTGCGCGATCTTGGGTCCACCGGTCATCGGGGTCAACGTATGGGACACTTCCGCGAACTGATAGCCCTTCTCTCCCCACATCGACCGCAGGAGCCCCTCCGTGTTTCGGATGACACCGGGATCGACACGCGTGTCGGTACGCAGTTCGACGCCGACCTGCACCATCGCTTCGTCGATTTCGGTCCGGTCGTATTGATCGGAACCTTCAAAGGTGATGATGCGGACCCGTTCTCGCTCGTCCAGCAAGAACACGGCGCGCTTCCCGACAACCCCGTTCGGATACGGGTCGTCGACGATCTCGATCACGATGTCGTTGAGAAAATCAGTGTCCCACAGCCGCTGAAAATCGTCCCGCAGCACCTTTTCCACGGCATCGTCGTAGGGCGTGAAGTTGCCGTCCTGCTTGTCCACCAGGTCATCGGACTCCATGTAGTACAGGTAGGTGTTGGTTTCAACGGTCGGCACCTCGCCCTGGGTCGGGAAACTCAATTGGAGGTTCCGGAAGATCGGTGGTGAATCGGCCGGTGGCAACGGCGCCGCCGGCACGCCTGGCTGCTGCGCCGCCGGCTCGGCCTGCCCGGCCACGGCGGTCACCGGCGTGAGCGCCAGACAGCTGCCCGCCACCGCAACACACGCGGCTCGAAACACCCTACTTCGCATGGATCTGTCCTGTCTCACGTGATTGCAGCGGCTCACCGACACACACCCCCGATCGGCGGTGTCCCTGTATTTAGACGCTCGCCGTAAGTCGACGGCCGGTGTAGGTTCCCCCGGCGTCCTGATATGCCAGTTCGCCCGCATCGAGATACACCTCGATCTCGCCGTCGGCCAAACGTCCACGGATCAATTCCTCTGACAGCGGATCCTCGACGTAGCGCTGAATCGCCCGCCGCAAGGGGCGCGCGCCGTACGAGCGGTCTTTGCAGGTGACGTCGATAATCCAGTCGATCACCTCCGGTGTCAGCGTGATCCGCAGCTTGCGGTCGACGAGGTGCTCGTTCAACTGGTCGACCAGCACCGACGTGATGCGCCGCAGGTCATCATCGACCAGCGCCTCGAACACGATAATCTCGTCGACACGGTTGACGAACTCCGGATTGAACGTACGCTTGACCTCAGCAAGCACCAGATCGGTCACGCCACGCTTGATCTCTTCGGCGTCAGACGGCTGAAACCCCAGTGACGCCTGCTTCTGGATAAAGCGGGCGCCGATGTTGGAGGTCATGATGATGATCGTATTCTTGAAATTGATCCGATTACCCAGCCCGTCGGTCAAATGACCGTCCTCGAACACCTGCAACAAAATATTGAACAGATCCGGGTGCGCCTTCTCGATCTCATCGAGCAGCACGACCGAATACGGGCTGCGTTTGACCTTTTCGGTCAATTGCCCGCCCTCCTCATAGCCCACGTAGCCCGGCGGCGAGCCGATCAGCTTCGAAACCGAGTGCTTCTCCATGTACTCGGACATATCGAAACGGATCAGCGACGAATCGCTCCCGAACAGAAAATTCGCAAGCGCTCGAGCCAACTCGGTCTTGCCCACCCCGGTTGGGCCCAAGAATACGAAACTCCCGACTGGACGCGTGGGCGCCTTCAGCCCAGCCCTCGAGCGTCGAATGGCCCTGGACAACGCCGAAATCGCGCGATCCTGGCTGATCACCCGTCGATGGAGTTCGACCTCCATGCGGAGCAACTTGTCGCTCTCATCCTGATTGACGGAGGTCAGTGGCACCCCGGTCCAGGTTGACACCACCTCGTCGATGTCCTGCTTATCCACCTCGACCGACCGGGTGCCCGCCTTCACGTCGAACTTCTCCCGCACGAACTGGAGACTCTCGCGGGCAATGACCTCCTGCTCCTTGAAGAACTGAGCCTTCTCGTAGTCCTTCTGGGCCGCGGCGCTTTCCATCTGCTCGACCGCCACCCGGATATTCCGGTTGATGTCCCCGAACTCGTCACTGACGCCGGCTTCCCGCAGTTTCGCCCGCGAGCCAGCCTCATCGATCAGGTCAATCGCTTTGTCTGGCAGAAACCGCTCGGTGATGTACCGGTTTGACTGATACACCGCCGCCTCGATCGCCTCCGTCGAGTATTCGACATGATGGAAGCTCTCATACCGGTCCTTGACGCCGAGGAGTACCTGGAGCGCCTCCGCCTCACTCGCTGGGGCCACGTTGACCGCCTGGAATCGACGCTCCAACGACCGGTCCTTCTCGATGTACTTCCGATACTCGGCCGGCGTCGTCGCCCCGATACATCGAATCTCGCCACGTGACAGCGCCGGTTTCAGGATATTGGCGGCGTCCAGCGNCCCCTCGGCTGAACCCGCCCCGACAAGAGTGTGGAGCTCGTCGATAAAGATGATGATGCTGGGATTCTCGACCAGCTCTTTCATGATCGACTTGAGCCGCTCTTCGAACTGACCGCGATATTTCGTCCCGGCCACGATCAAAGAGATGTCCAGCGCCAGGAGCCGCTTATCGGCGAGAAAGTGGGGCACGTCTCCACGCACGATGCGCTGGGCGAGTCCCTCCACGATGGCGGTCTTGCCGACACCCGGTTCGCCGATCAACACGGCGTTGTTCTTCGTGCGGCGACACAGCACCTGTTGCACCCGGTCCAACTCGCCAGAACGGCCCACCAGCGGATCCAACAGNTTCTTCATCCCCCGGTCGGTCAGATCNCGGCTGAACTCCGACAGCAGCGGCGTTTCCTTGACCCGCGTCAACGTCGTTTTCTCGTTCAGCAGCTGTACGATGTCCTCACGCACCGTACTGAGCCGCATCCCTTTCTCGACGAGAATCGACGCCGCCACCGCGCGCTCCTCCCGCAAGATGCCCAGCAGCAGGTGTTCCGTCCCGACATAGTTGTGCAGCAGGCGATCCGCTTCTTCGGCCGCGAACTGCAGCACCCGTTTTGTCTCGGTACTGAACGGAATNTCCACCGACGTGGAGACCTTCTCGCGGAATACCGTCCGTCCCTCGATGTCCTTCCTGATCCCTTCCAGCGACAGGTGCGATCGGGCAAAGATTCGGCTNGTCAACCCCTTGCCCTCACGGATNAGTCCGAGCAGCAGATGCTCGGTCTCGATCGAGATGCTGCCAAGCTGGCTCGCCTCGTAGCGGGCAAAGAACAGCACCCGGCGGGCACGTTCTGTATAACGCTCGAACATCCAGTGATCCAGACGATAAGTACCGACAGTCGGTGTCGAGAGCATCCGGCGTCATGCCGGACGCCCGTCACCNGCCGCGCGGACCGGGCCCACAGCCCATGGCGGACCACGCACAGGGCCCCCTTCTTCGCATTATAAGACACACCGGGGTTCAGACCGGATTCAGACACCCGTCCTCGAGCCGCAGGATGCGNTCACACGACTCGGCCAGTCGCGTGTTGTGGGTGGCAATGAGCGAGGTCAGCCCATGGTCGGCGTGCATACGACGCAACAGACCGTGCAACTCTTCGGCGGTGTGCTCATCGAGGTCTCCGGTGGGCTCGTCGGCGAGCAGCAGGGACGGGCGCATCACGAGCGCGCGGGCCACGGCCACCCGCTGCTGTTCACCCCCGGACAGCATACCGGGACGATGGTCGTCACGCTCGGCAAGACCGACCTCGCGCAACAAGGCCTCGGCCCGTGGCAATGCTTCGCCGGGCGATACTCGGGCGATCCGTAGCGGCATCGCGACGTTTTCGACCGCGGTGAATTCAGGCAACAAGTGATGGAATTGAAACACGAATCCCACCTGCCGGTTGCGAAACGCCACCCGCGTGTTGTCNTCGGCAACGGCGATATCGAGNTCGCCAATCCGAATGGAGCCGCCGTCGATCCGATCGAGTCCCCCGACGACCTGCAGCAACGTGCTCTTCCCAACCCCGGACGCACCGACAACGGCGACCATCTCGCCTCGCGTGAGCGTCAAGTCGAGTCCACGCAGCACCGGCAAGCGACGCTCCCCCATCGTGTAGGTCTTGGTGAGCGACCGCACCTGGAGAAAAGACATGCGTGTCCTACTGATATCTCAGGGCTTCGGCCGGATCGAGGCGGGACGCCTGACGTGACGGGTAGATGGTCGCCAGCAGACAGACCACCACCGCGATGGTCACGACCAGCAAGAAATCGAACGGGACCACGCGGAACGGTACCCACGAAATCGGATACACGTCGCCCGGGATCTGAATCAACTGATACCGGTCGGCGACGCGGGAGATGACGAACCCGCTCACCGCGCCGACACACGTCCCGACCAGGCCGATGATGCCGCCCTGGAGGACGAAGATCCCCCGAATGCTTCGACTGGTGGCGCCCATCGTCTTCAAGATGGCGATGTCCCGGCTCTTTTCCATCACCAGCCGGATCAANGAGGCCACGATGTTGAGCGCCGCCACCAGGGTGATCAAGCCGACACTGATCGAAATCGCCATCTTCTCGAGCCACAGGGCCGAGAAGAGCGGCTCGTTCAACTCATTCCNTCCCTGCGCGTAATAGTTGGCACCCAGAGNCTCCGGCNCCGCCTCCGCCACTGCCGCGGCATCGTCAAGGTCCGCCACGCGGAGCTGCATCAGGTCGACTGACTCTTTGCTGAAAAGCCGACCGGCGACCTCCAGCGTGACGAACCCAAAAGTGTTGTCATATTCGTACAAGCCGAGATTGAAGATGCCGACCACCTGCAACCGCCGCGGGCGAGGCAGCAGGCCGATCGGTGACATGGTGACGCTGTGCTGGGTCAGCACTGTGACCGTGTCGCCCACGAACACCCCGAGGTTGCGTGCGAGCGCCTCCCCGATGATCACGCCCCCCAGCACGCGATCGTGCTCGTGCTCCAGTGCCTTAAGATTGCCGTGCACCACGGACCCAGCGAGATCGGTCACCCCGCGCTCGAGCACCAGGTCAATCCCCTTGATGGAGATGAACGCCTCGTTGCCCCCGGCCGTAACCAGCGCTCGACCCGTCGTCGACGGCGCGGCGCCCACCACCCCCGGCACCGTCAACAGCAGCTCCGCCTCCTGCCGATAGTCGTCGAACCCGCCCGCGATGAGCTTGTGTACGTAGACATGGGCTTGCGCGCCAATGAGCTTGTCGCGAATGTCCTGCTGCATGCCGGTCATCAGTGCCAGTGCGATGACCAGTGCCATCACGCCCACGGCGACCCCGCCGATCGACGCCAGGGAGCTACGTCGCACCAACAGATAGCGCATCGCCGTGTAGAGCTCGAAGGGGGCGGTCATGAGAGATCCGGTTCCACGCGGGCCTCCGGCTCGCCCGAGTCAGCGAGAGCCTTCGGCCGCATCAGGGGAAACAGAATGACGTCGCGGATTGACGGACTATCGGTCAGCACCATGACAAGACGATCGATGCCGACACCTTCTCCAGCGGTCGGCGGCAGGCCGTATTCGAGGGCCCGAATATAGTCCTCGTCCATCTCGTGCGCCTCGAGATCGCCAGCCTCACGCCCGCGCCGCTGGGCCTCGAAACGCCGGCGCTGTTCGACCGGATCGTTGAGCTCGCTGAAGGCATTGGCCAGCTCCATCCCGACCACGAACAGTTCAAATCGCTCCACGGTATCGGGGTCATCGTCGCGCTGTTTCGACAACGGCGACACTTCGGTCGGAAAATCGTGGATGAACGTAGGCTGGACCAGCGCACGCTCGCAGAGCGCCTCGAAGATCTCGACCGTGATCTTGCCGGCGCCCTGCNCCGGACTCGGCTCGACGCCCACCTGGGTCGCGAGCGCCGCGGCCGTCTCGCGCTGTCGGAGATCGTCTTCCGACACCGGGGTGCCGAGCTTCTCAGCCAACGCCTCGCTGACCGCCTGCCTGAGACGCATGCGTCGGAACGGCGCCGCGAACGACACGGTGTCGTCCCCGACCGTGACCTCCTCGCTCCCGGTCGCCTCGCGCGCCACGGCGGCCAGCATCTGCTCCGTCATCGTCATCAGATCCTGGTATCCGCTGTACGCCTGGTAGAACTCGAGCATCGTGAACTCGGGATTATGTTGGGTCGAGACCCCTTCGTTGCGAAAATTTCGGTTGATTTCAAAGACCCGCTCGACCCCTCCGACCACGAGCCGCTTGAGATAGAGCTCCGGCGCGATGCGCAGAAAGAGCGACATGTCCAGCGCGTTGTGNTGGGTGGTGAACGGACGAGCCAAGGCGCCGCCGGCGACCGCGTGCATCATCGGTGTTTCGACTTCGAGAAACCCACGGTCGACCAGAAAAGTGCGGATGACCGACAACACCCGGGCGCGTACCTCGAACACGCGCCGCGCGGCCGGGTTCACGATCAAATCCAGGTAGCGCTGGCGGTATCGTGTCTCAACATCGGTGAGGCCATGCCACTTCTCAGGCAACGGCAGGAAACACTTCGCGAGAAACTCAAGGCTCCCGGCCCAGACCGACAGTTCGTCGGTCCGGGTGCGAAACAGCCGCCCTTCNACCCCGATGTGATCCCCGATGTCGAGCCGGGTGGCGATCGCGAAGTCCCGTTCGGACAGTGCGTCTTTCCGCACATAGACCTGCACGCGGGAGACACCGTCGGAAATCACCAGGAACCGCGCCTTGCCAAAGCTCCTAATGATCAGAATCCGGCCCGCGACCGTGGTGTGATTCTGCGCCGCGTCCAGATCGTCGCCACTCGTGTCTCCGTGCGCCGCGACGATGGCGGACACGGTGTCGGTGCAGCGGAACGACTGCGGATACGGTGATACACCCCGCTCCACCAGCGCGGCCAGGTTAGCGCGCCGCTGGACGCGTTGGTCATTCTCCTTGGGCTCTTCGGATTCGGACATGATTTACNGCGCACTCTCCGCGGCATCGGATCGGTCTGCGGGGTCGGCGCGACGCGCGAGGGTACGTCTCACACCATCGAGCACGCCGTTGACAAACCGGGCGGCCTCCTCCCCGCTGAACGTTCGGGCCAATTCGATGGCCTCATCGATCACCACCGCCGGAGGAGCGACGGCCGCCAGTAGTTCGTAGACACCGAGCCGCAGCACCGTGCGATCGACCACCGCCATACGCGACAGCCGCCAGTTGTCCGCCGCNGTTTCGAGCAGCGGGTCGATCTCGTCGAGGGCCGCCACCGTGCCGTGCAGCAAATTCGCCGTGAACGCCTGGCGTGACTCGGGCGCGGGATGTTCCGTCCAATAGCGCGCCACTGCGACGTCGAGGTCGNCCGCCTCAATGCTGCCGACCTCGCGTTGATACAGCAACTGCACCGCCGCTTCGCGGGCCCGATGTCGACCGTCGCGGGTGGAACGCGCGGCGCTCAACCGCCGGGCTCCGCGGTCGGCAGCAGTTGTCGAAAGAGCCGGCTCATGGTCAGCGCCGCGTCGGCCGCCTCCCATCCCTTGTTGGTCGGNCCGGCCCCGGCGCGCGCCAGCGCCTCCTCGGCCGAATTCGTCGTCAACACCCCAAAGGTCATCGGGAGTCCGCTGTCCATCGCGGCACTGGTGAGGCCATACGCGACGGCGGCGGCAATGATGTCAAAGTGCGGCGTCTCGCCTTTGATCAAACACCCCAGGCCGACCACGGCATCGACCCGGCCGAACGCCGCCACGCGACGAGCCGCCTGGGGCACCTCGAACGCCCCTGGCACGGTGGCCACGAGAATCTGGTGCTCGCCGAGGCCGGCCGCGCGGAGGGCGCCGACCGCGCCGTCCAGCAGCTTGTTGGTCACGAAATCGTTATAGGTCGAGACGACGATGCCCACCCGCAGGCCGTCGACGGCATCGGTCCCGGTCAAAGTTTCCATCAGTGTCCGACGAACCGCGGCTGTCGCTTCTCGAGAAAGGCCCGGGTACCTTCACGCGCGTCGTCCGTTCCATTCACGAGACCGAACGCCATCGCCTCGTACACGGACGCCTCACCGAGGGACATGTCCAAACCGCGATGGGTAGTCTCCAGCATCAGGCGCACGGCGGCCGGGGCCTGCCGAGCCAGGGTCGCCGCCAATCGGTTGACCTCGTCAGCGAGCGCCTCCGGGGGCACCACGCGATTCACCAACCCGATGCGCCACGCCTCGTCGGCGGTGATGGAGGCGCCGGTCAGTAGCAACTCGAGCCCGCGCCCACGGCCCACAAGCCGAGGCAACCGCTGGGTCCCGCCAAAACCCGGAATGAGGCCGAGCCCGATCTCGGGCTGTCCCAGCTTGGCCGTCGTGGCCGCGATCCGAAGCGTGCAGGCCATGGCCACTTCGCACCCACCGCCGAGCGCGAAGCCGTTCACCGCGGCAATCACCGGCTTGCCCAGGTTTTCGATCAGCGCGCANAGGCGATGTCCCGCGTCGGACATCGCTCTGGCCNCGACAGGCGTCAGCCCTGCGATCTCATTGATGTCCGCCCCGGCGATGAACGCGCGGTCGCCTGCCCCCGTGAGGACGACGCACCGGACGTCAACATCGTGGCCCAGTCCACCCAGCACCGCGGTCAGGCTCGCGACCGTCTCGGCATTGAGCGCGTTCAGCACAGTCTGGCGATTCACGGTGACGGTCGCGATCGCCCCCTCCCGCGCCGTGAGCACTGATTCGTCAGTCATGATTGTCCCTGACCGGTCACTATACTCCAGTGCTCTGACCGGTTTCTGTCACTGGTGGTGAGCCGTCGTCGNCCCGCGGAGAGCGGACGCTGGTCAGCGTCTCTGTTTCCCGGGCGTCGTTCTTCAGCACGCTTAGAGGGGGAAGGGCAGCAGAATCCAACCGAGCACGACGCCGGTGCCGACGAAGGCCCCGAACAGGAGCCCACTCAACCGTGCCTGCTCACCCGGTTCGTCTCGCAACAACACGGCAAACACCAACGACACGAGGCCGGCGAANACGAGCATGACAAGAAAGTGGCTTGGCATCAGGGGCAGGTCGATTCACGCGCGATCGGTCAGGTGGGGCCTGTCGTCATTTGCGACCAAGCGCCACGTCGTATGCGTCCAGGGCGACCAGCATGTTCAGCAGTCCGGACACAATCAGAAAGGTATTGCCATACTCGAATGTGGCCGCGACCACCCGCCCCTCGCCCAGCCCCGCGATGGCCGCGATCAGATACGGCACGCCGTTACCCAGATCGGCGAGCGCGGCGAGCAGGACGAGCGGCTGGATGGGATCGAACGGGGCGAGCGCACCCTCGAGCCACAGTCCGATTGCGAACATCAGGGGCAACGCCAGCAAGAACACCACGCCCTTCTGGCGACGACCGAGCCAGAGATGACCGCCCCCCGGAATCGCCCACCCCAGCGCCAGCGCCGCCAACGCCCGACCGGAGTCAGCTGCGGGCGCGGTGGGAGCCGGTTCCGCCGCTACGCGAGTTCGCCGCGAATCACGAGACTTACGACCCATGTCACCGCCGCCCCTAGGGGGATTGCCCCCACCGCCCGTATTACCGCCGAACCCTCGACGATACCCAGCGCTTCCATCACCACCGAGACTCCCGTGGGCACCGCCGCACCCACGACCACCCATCGCAACACCGCCGCTCGGTCCGCCCCAAGCAGCCGGCGGTGAGGGTCCCGCTGCATTCGGTCGGCGTTGAGTCCGGCCGATCGGCGTCGCTCATCGGTCAAATACTGTCGGTATGTTCCCTCTTCTCGCCTTGTACTGGACCGGCCCAGCGTGGCCCCTTCAGGCCCTCGGTGCAACGCAGGACTGGATGCTTGCGAGCGCCCAGACGCCCACGCCCCTGCNACGACGGCACCCAACGCCGCACCCCCATACAAACCCGCGCACCTGCCACACACCGGCATCTGGACACCCCAGAGCCGGAATGACCGTGCCGGACGCTGGTGGCAGATAAGTCCGCCGACTAGATAGCTACCAGCCGATAGTGCGGTGGCTGGGCGCCCTCCAATCTCATGCGCCATCACGAACGGTACCATCACAAGCATGGCCAGCCAGGTCACGGTGAGCCCCAAGAACACGCGGGCCGACCACACGCGGGCCAAGCGTGGCGGTGTCAAGTCACGCCCCCGTCGAACGTGGCTCCGACCCATGGTGGCCATCGTGGCATGGCGGTCCGATTACAGAGCCTCGAAGTGGGTAAGCCGCTTGAATGCGTCGAACCGGCACCGCACTTCATCCTGGGTCAGGCTCAACAGTCGGTCCAGACCGAAGTCCTCGACCGCGAACGAGGCCATGGCGCTGCCAGCGATGATGGCCCGACTCACGGCCGCGTCGGTGATCTCGCCCGCCGACGCCAGATAACCCATGAACCCACCAGCAAACGTATCCCCCGCCCCGGTCGGGTCGGACACATCCTCGAGCGGCATCGCCGGAACCGCGAAAAGCTCCTCGGCGCGAGTCATGAGCACACCGTATTCGCCGCGTTTGATGATGAGCAGCGGCGGCCCCATGTGGCGGATGACCCGCGCGGCTTTCACGAGATTGGCCTCGCCGCTCAGTTGGCGAGCTTCCTCATCGTTGATTACGAGGGCGTCGACACGCGCCAGCACGGCCCGCAGATCGTCCGGTGTGCTGTCAATCCAGAAATTCATCGTGTCGGCGGCCACGAACCGCGGCGCCTGAACCTGATCCAGAACCTCCAATTGCAACGCCGGATGGATNTTGGCCAGGAACACGAACGGCGTCGGACGATAACTCTCCGGCAGCACCGGGCGAAACTGGTCAAAGACGTTCAAGTGCGTGTAGATGGTCTCCCGGCTGTTGAGGTCGAAGTTGTACTCACCCTTCCAGCGGAAGGTCTCGCCGGGCACCCGTTGCAACCCGGTTAAGTCGATGCGACGGCCGCCAAACACCTGCATCTGCTCGTCGGCGAAATCCTCACCCACCACCGCCACCAGCCGGACGTCGGTGAAGAACGACGCGGCGACGCTGAAAAAGGTTGCCGCGCCACCAACCACGCGTGACCGTTCACCAAAGGGCGTCTTGATGGAATCAAAAGCAACGGAACCGACAGTCAGAATGGGATGCACGGCGACTCAGTAACCTCGTGGAATGAGCGTGGCGACGACAGCGTTNCGGTCCCGGTTCATCACGCGACCACTCAGGTGGCCGGGACATATTTGCCGATGAGCGGCGCCAGGTCTTGCTTGAGCGCCAACGAAATCAGTTCCGGCCGCGTAATGATAGCCGAGCCAAGCGCCGAGGCGCACTCACACGACCGCTCGACCGGCAAACGGGCGACCGCATTGGCGATCACCCGCTGTGCCGTCACGGCGTTCTGGGTCAGAGTGGCGATGATCATCTCGACAGTCACGTCATCGTGCCCTTCGTGCCAACAGTCGTAGTCCGTCACCAGCGCCAGTGTCGCGTAGCAGATCTCCGCCTCGCGGGCCAGCTTGGCCTCCTGGAGGTTGGTCATGCCGATGATGTCCATCCCCCACGAGCGATACAACCGCGATTCGGCGAGGGTTGAAAATTGAGGACCCTCCATGCAGACATACGTCCCACCGCGATGGACCCGCGCCTCCGCCTGACTCGCGGCATCGGTCGCAATCTCGCTGAGGGTCGCGCAGAAGGGATGGGCGAACCCGACATGCGCGACGATACCGCCTCCGAAGAATGTACTNATGCGCCCCTTCGTGCGGTCGAGGAACTGGTTGGGTACGACGATATCGAGCGGCCGGNANTCCTCCTGCANGCTGCCGACCGCGCTCGCCGACAGNATCCACTCGACCCCGAGCGTCTTGAACCCAAAAATATTGGCGCGAAAGTTCAGTTCGGACGGCATGAGTCGATGCCCGTGGCCATGCCGGGCGAGGAACGCCACCCGCCGGTCGTTCAGCGTGCCGACCACGTAGGGGGCCGACGGCTCCCCGAACGGGGTGGTCACCCGCACGTCTTCGCGATCCTGGAGCGCGTCCATGTCGTACAGACCGCTGCCGCCAATGACGCCGATCCGCACGTCCTGATGCTGTGAGGGATTCAAACGGTGATTCCTTTCCTGAACATTATCCAGACGGGGGACGGTCCTGCTTCAACTCCACCAACACACCGTGGGCCGACGATGGATGAATGAAGGCCACCAGGCTGCCGCCAGCGCCCTCGCGGGGGACCCGATCGACCAACCGCACGCCACGAGCTTCGAGCTGCGCCAACGCTTCGACGATGTCGTCGACCCGCAGCGTCAGATGGTGTACGCCGGGTCCACGTCGCTGAATGGAACGCGCGATCGGCGAGTGCTCGCCCGTCGCCTCGAGCAACTCCAGCGACGCCTCGCCAACGGACACAAACCTGGCGCGCACCTGTTGTGAGGGCACTTCCTCGGTCTCCCCAATCTCAAGGCCCAAGGCGTCCCGATAGAACTCGAGTGCATCGTCGAGATCGCGGACTGCAATGCCAATGTGATCGAGTACGGCTTTCATAGTGTGTGATCCCTTAGACGAGGCTGCGCCGACCATTGTTAAGACGAGGCCACGCCCCGAACCCCACGCGGCCGCTACGCGGGGACCCCAAGTGCCCCACTCCTAGACCGCGGGGCGCGCATTNTCACGCGCCCTTTGTCCTCGTCGGCCGTCACGATGCCGACGTCGTGTTCACCGCCTGGCGGACGATCTCTTCGGCCGCGGTATACGGATCCACCTCTGTCGCCACGACCTGGTCGAGGATCCGTGCGAACACGCCCGCTTCCAGTGCCTGCTGTTCCACATGCCGGAGCAGACGCGCCGACACGAGGTGCCGAACCCGCGCTTCGAAGCGGGCGCGACGTCGGCGCCCGACCTCGGTGTCGCCCCGGACGCAGTACGCATCAATCATGCGAAGGACTTCCGGGACACCGGTCCCATCGGTGGCGCGGGTCTGGAGCACCGGCGGCCGCCACTCCTCGGGCTGATAGGTGTGCAACCCCAGCATCGTCTGAATCTCGGCCACCGCCCGGTCGGCGCCGGCGTGGTCCGCCTTGTTCACGACAAACAGATCCGCAATCTCCATCACGCCCGCCTTGAGCGCTTGCACACCGTCACCAGCCCCCGGCATCGTCACCACCGCGGTCATGTCCGCGGTCCGGGATATCTCGACTTCGGCCTGGCCCACGCCGACCGTCTCGATGACAATCAGATCGAATCCGGCGGCGTCCAGGACGACGACCGCGTCGCTCGTGGCACGGGCCAANCCACCGAGTTCGCCCCGTGTCGCCATGCTACGCACGAACACGCCGACGTCACCGGTGTGTGTCTGCATCCGGACACGGTCTCCCAGGACCGCCCCGCCTGAAAACGGGCTGGTCGGATCAATGGCCAGTACGCCTATCGTGCGCCCGTCTCCCCTCACCGTGGTCACCAGGCGGTCGACCAGACTGCTCTTGCCGACACCGGGCGCACCGGTGACGCCGAGCAGCGTGGCACGGCCACTCTGTTGAAACACCCCTTTAATGATGTCGGCTCCAGCGGCGCCCTCTGCCTCCACCAGTGAAATCGACCGTGCGATAGCCCGTGGATCGCCGTCGAGCACGCCGGCAACGAGCCGGCGACTATCAGCGATCATGCCGGAACGTCCAGATACTCGCGGGCGATGACGAGTCGNTGAATCTCGCTCGTCCCCTCCCCGATACAAATGCAGTACTCGACCGCCCCCATCGCGGCGCCGCCGTAGCGTTCGGGGAACTGGATACCCATCAGCCCGAGACCGGCCAGCTTTGNCAGCAGTTCGAGCGGGAACCGCTGGGCCTCGTCCCATTCCAGGGTGTGGGGCGCCATCTCGGCTTCAGCGAACTCGCGGACGGTGTGACGCNGGAGACGTTGTTCGTCGGTGGGCCGAAGGTCCATCGGGGTGCCTTCACTCTACCACACCGAATACGGGGCCCNAGGGCTACGCCGGAGCGCCGAAGACGCTCTGTTATGATGCCCAGACGGTGCCGTGCCACGCTAAGGTGATGAGATGCGACCTGGACGTACAGCCTCGATTGCGCTCCTCGTTCTGNTCGTGACACTGGGCGTGGTCCGCCCGGCCAGAGCCGATCTGACCGCCTTCGTGGGCAACAACGCCAGCCCATCGAACCGCCAGGTTCGTGGCGTGGCCGTCGGCTTCTCCTTGCTCGNGGTTGGCTTCGAATTCGAGCTCTCAGACACGAGAGCGGATGCNGCAGCCGATGCGCCCGGGCTCAANACAGGCATGGCCAACCTGCTTGTCCAGACCCCATTCGGCATCGCTGGGCTGCAGTTCTACGCGACGGCGGGAGCGGGTTTGTATCAGGAGGAGGGCGGCGGAATCGGCGACACCAACGGTGGCACCAATGTCGGCGGCGGGGTTAAAATTTCCGTGGNCGGACCGATCCGGATGCGCGTCGACTACCGCGTCTTTTCGCTCCGCGGATCGCCGCAGCACGACACCCATCACCGGCTCTATGCCGGCCTAAACATCGGATTCTAGGTTTCCGGGCGAGGCATCCGTATCGCGGCGTTGCTTCGTCGGGCAGGGCCCGCCTAGCAGCTCCGTTCGGATGCCGGCGGAACGGCTAAGCCGCGCTGCGGAGCGCCGAAGCACCGCCGCCCANCCGGGCGCGCGGGGCCCAGTNGCCTCACGCGACGCGCGCGNGGGGACAGTCTTCTGCTNGGATCGAGCACGGGCCGAAACCCCTGNACCGGCGGATGACGCGTGCCCCTGGCCACGGCCCCCCGACTGGATGGGGAGTACCTAGAACCCCGCCACNAGCNTCAGATTGACCTGGGCGCCGCCGGNAGCCAGTGCTTCCGNATAGTCCGCGTACAGCGCCCGGACCTCGTCACCGTTCNCCGGGGGCCCGGTCAGGTGGTCCTCCGACAACACGGTGATCGGCTCATACTCAGCACCGGAGATCGCCGGATTGAAGATCGAGTAGTAAATCACGCTGTTGTTCGGTCCACGCGCGGTTTGCCGGTAGAGCTTGAACCCAGCTCCCATCTGTTTCCGCTGCGCACTATCGCTCGAGGTCAGCGCCTCGCTGAAGGCCCTCATGACGCCCTCGTAGTCGGCCGTGTTGGCCGAGTTGACGTTGTTCACGATGATGCCGATCTGGCCGGTGAACGCACGCGAGGGCGCCTGGGCCGCCGACGCGCTCCCGCCGGCAAACGAGCTGCCCAGCACTGCACCCACCGCGACCGCCGCCACGAGCGCGGCGCCGAACCACATCCGCCGCGTCCGAGGTCTGTTACTCACAATCGTCCGCATGTACTCCTCCTTAATAACGTACCAGTCTGTGGCGTTCGCAAGGGCGATACTCTACCTTAGGCTCCGCGCTGAGCCAAACAATTCCGGCACGCGCCGCCGTTTTCCGGCGAGGCGTTCGCCTGGCAAGGCGCGACGAGGGAGCAGCCAGGCAGGCTGTGACGGAGGACGCAACGCTGTCCAGGCGGGCGCCTCGCCGAGAAACCCCCTAGAATTCCAACATCAGGTCCATCAGGTCCATGTTGATGGTCTGCTGCCCGCCGCCCGTGAGCGCGGCGCTGTACTTCTCGTAAATCGCCCGTACCTCGTCGCCGTTCCCGGGAGGTCCTCCCATGTACTCGTCCGCGAGCACTTGGGCCACCGCGTAGTTGCCACCAGGCACGGCGGGGTCCGCGAACAAATAGTACAGCGCGAAATTGTTCGGACCAGTCTCGGCCGCCCGGTACAATTTCAACCCCTCGCCCATCCGCTGCCGCTGAGGGTCGCTGCTCCCGACCAACGACTCACCGAACGCTTTCATGGCCTCCTCAAAATCGGCCATCTTGGTCGGGTCGACTACGTTCAAGACTATCCCGATAGCGCCGCTGAAATTCACGGTCGGCTGAGCCGCCGCCTCCGATGCCGGAGCAAACGAACTCCCCAGCAATACCCCAAAGGCCACCGCGGCGACGAGTGCCACGCCAATCCACACATGGCTTCTCCGAGACCCCTTGTTCACCATCGTCCACATGTGATCCTACTTCGTAGNTTCTGGACTTTNCGCAGGCGCTACTGTCATGAGACACCTTCCTGAACCATGCGATTCTGCAGGTCCTGCCTCGACCGTCGTCACGGCTCGGCCACGGCGAGTCCAAGATCGACGCGTGTCAAGTTCATCAACAGTTGACCTTGCCCCTTGTCGAACGCGCCGGCGTAGGCGTCATACAGTTCCTGCACCTCCGTCGGGAAGGCCTCATTCAGGATTTGCGGCACCCAGTAGTCGGCGCCTGGCACCACCGGGTCCAGCAGGGAAATATACAACAGCGCTCCGCCCTCGAGCGGATCCGTCGCCTTGTAGATCTTCCAGGTGACCGCCTGTCGTCTCCGGTCGAACTCCTCGCTGAGGGCGAGCGCCTCGCCCATACGTTTCATCGTTCGCTCGAACGCGACCGCCTGGCCGGACTTGACGTGGCTGACCAGCATGCCGACGTCGGCGTTGAACACCCGGGTCCCCGGTTGGGCGGCGGTCCTGGCGGCACCCCATCCGATACCGCCCACGAAGGCGACCGCCACGAATACCGCGACACGATACCGGCGTGGCATGCGAGTCATTACTTGCATGATTGGCCTGCCACGACGTGGGGCACTCCAGGGCGCCGCGGAGCGGCCGCGTGGGGCTCGGGGCGCCGCCCCGTCTAATTGAGTCACGAGACAAACACCTGCATCACTTCATTGGCCAGCAGCATCCCCGACCTCGTCAGCCGCAACCGATCCGACTTGCGGACAAGTAGCCCCGACTCGACGAAAGGGGCCAACTCCGAGCCCCAGCGCGACCAGACGTCCACCCCGTATTGTCGGCGGACCGCCCCCATNTCAATACCATCNGAGAGTCTGAGGCCGAGAAACATCGTATCGGTCAGACGCTCCTCCATCGACAGCCGGCGGTGGTTCCCCACCGGGGCTCGCCCCTCGTCCACGAGATCAATGTAGTCGCCGATACCGGACACGTTCTGCCAGCGCTCCCCGGCGCAGGTGGAATGCGCGCCGCAGCCGAACCCGACCCAGGCGCCGTCTGACCAGTACTTGAGATTGTGGCGCGAACGCCGGCCCGCATGCGCCGCGTTTGAAATCTCGTACTGTTCATAGCCGGCCGCCGCGAGCCGGTCCACTCCGACGTGATACATGTCGGCCGCGCGGTCCTGTGGCGCCTGGGCCCAGCCCCCNCGCGCCATCTCGTCCTTNAGGGGCGCNTTCGGATACAGCTCGAGCANATAGAACGACACATGGTCCGGATCGAGCCCCACCAACGTCTCGACCGACTCGAGCCACTCCTCCACGGTTTGCTCTGGGAGCCACACCATGAGGTCGATGCTGATGTCGTCGAACCCNGCCGCCCGCGCCACCCGGAACGCCTCGACCGCGCGCGCCGCCGTGTGAAGCCGCCCCAGCCGGCTGAGGTCCTCATCGCGAAACGACTGGACACCCAGGCTGAGCCGATTCACACCGCCCTTGCGATAGCCGTCGAGACGTTCAGGCGAGACAGTTTCCGGGTTGACTTCCAGGGTGATCTCCGCGCCGGGCGCCAGGTTCACAGCCGACCGACAGTGGGCGACCAGCGCGCGGACCTCGTCCGGGTCGAGCACCGATGGCGTCCCGCCCCCGAAGAACAACGAGTCGGCTGGGACCTGGCTCGAAGCGGTCGAAGCACCTTCGAGCTCCTGGTGCAGCGCGTGGAGATACCGCCGCTTGAGTCCGACGTCGAGCAGCCCGCGGTTGAAGTTGCAGTAGTTNCAGATCGCTTCGCAGAACGGGATGTGCAGATATAAGCCGAGTGGACCGCGGTCGCCGGGCTGCCCCCCCGGGCGACTCCCCAAGTCGCCACTCGGCGGGGATGCGTCCGTCCCCCTCAGCGGTTCGTTCATCACCCGCCGGCGCGACCGCCGGACCANCCGAGATCCGACTTGCCTGATTTCAGTCGCGCCCGCGCACGTACGGAGGTACGCGCCGGCAATTTACGCCGAGGCTGCATTTCCCACTTCTGGGACAACTGCGCACTGGTCGGCGCGCCCTCGACGAAGTCCCGGTAGTCGGGACCGCTGTACTCGAGGAACTCACACATCTCACGCAGCCGCGAGTGCATCCGGAACCCGACGCGCACCAGCAACGAGTCAAGATTCTCGGCGTCCGGAATGTCTTCATAGTTCGACGTGAAAATTGTCGGGCGGCGATCGTTGTACCGCGTATTGACGATGAGGTTCATCGTCTCCTCTACCCAATCGGTGGGACGTTCAGCCCCCAGGTCGTCCAGTACCAGTAGTTCGGCCTCCATAACCGGGCGCAGAATGTCGACCTCGGACGTCCGGGTCACCGGGTTGTAGGTGCTTCGGATGGTGCTCAACAGGTGNCGTGTNTCGTAGTAGACGCCACGCGCGCTTTTCTCGAGCACCACCTGCCGAAGCACGGCGACNGCGATGTGCGTCTTCCCGATGCCAGGGGGGCCGATGAGCAGGAGTCCCTTCTCCACNACCGGAAACATATCGATGAAGCGACGCGCACGCTCGAGCGCCTGCAANAGTTGTGGATTCGGATAGGTCACGAACGTATCGAGNTCGCAATTGCGGTAGCGCGGGGGAATCAGCGCCCCGGACAGGAGGGTCTGGGCGACACTCTGCNGCCAGCAGGCACAACGCTCCACTCGGCCGGCGTCCTGGCCGGGCGCCACGCGCCAGCCGGTATCGTGACAGTACTCGCAGGGCATGATGCTGGGCGAGCAGCTAGACCGGGTCCGACGAGGCGTCGTCGGCAGCGGGTCGAGCTGCCTGCTCGGTCGACTGGCGCTGGTCCGTGCGTACCAGATCGGTCGGCGATGATTTTACCAGAGCGGTACCCAATCGCTGCTCCCAATCGCCGAGACCACGCGCCAGTTCGTGCTTGGCGTACGACATGAACTCGTTCACTTCCTCTTGCATCCGGTCCATCTTGCGCCGCATATTGAGAATGATCTCGACGCCGGCCAAATTCACACCCAGTTCCCGTGTCAGAGACAGAATCGTCTCCAGTTGCTCTAGGTCCGCATCGGAGTANAGCCGAGTGTTACCCTCGGTTCTCGACGGCTTGAGCAGTCCCTCGCGCTCATACATCCGGAGCGTCTGGGGGTGAATATCGTAACGCCGGGCTACGGCACTGATCATGACATAGCCCTGACCCGTTCCCCTCCCTGGCATGTTGGCTCGCTTTCCGCNGGTTTGTTCCTTAGACGGGGCTACCCCACGGCCCCCGCGCGACCGCTCACCGCAGCAGCTCCGCGCGGACATCCTCGGTATTGATTCGACCGAGTTCCCTCATCAGTTCCTTCGACCGCTCATCGATGACGGGCGGCAACACGATCCGGACGCTGATCACCAGATCCCCCGGCTCTCCGCCTAGGGGCGACGGCGCTCCCCGGCCGCGCAACCGGAAGCGTTGACCGGATTGGGTACCTGGCGGAATGCGGACTTTGGCGCGACCACTCACCGTTGGCACCTCGGCCCGGATGCCGAGTGCGGCTTCGTGGACCGCTACGGGCACCGTGAGGTGGAGATCGTCGCCATCGCGCCGAAAGAGAGGATGCGGCTCAACCCCCACGGTGATGGTGAGATCNCCGGCCGTACCGCCACGTCGCGCCGTGCTCCCCTGCCCCGCCAGCCGGAGGCGAGTTCCGTCGGTGATACCAGGGGGTACCGGCACGTCTACCGGCTCGGTGCGCGNCACCATCCCTTCCGCCCGACAGACACCGCACGGGCGGTGATGCCGGCGGCCACTTCCGCCACACTGGGCGCACGGACGCGAGAACACCATGTGCCCTCGTGTCCACCGCGACTGGCCGCTCCCTGCGCACCCCGAACATCGGCCCTCAGCCACCAGCCTGGCTCCCGTACCACGGCACGCGTCACACCGCACCACCCGGGTCACCGTGACCTCGCGCGTGCCTCCGCGCATGGCGTCCTCGAACGGCACGACCAACTGGACATGGAGATCGATGCCGTCGGCACTCGTCTCGCGGGACCGNCCGCCGGCGGACTGAGCGAAGACATCCGCGAACANATCGCCAAACGTCGAGGCGGACTCCCCCCCCACCACTGGTCCCGAAAAATCGAAGCCCTCGAACTCGACCTCGCCGACCGTAGCCATCGAGGCACCCGGTCGCCGCCCCCCGTGCTCATCGTATTCCTGCCGTCGGTCGGGGTCGACCAACGTCTCGTATGCCTCGGTGACGCGTATGAAGAACGCATCCGATTCCGGGTCTCCCGGATTGATGTCGGGATGGTGTTTCCGGGCCAGTCGGCGATACGCGCGTTTCACGTCGCTCAACGACGCGGCACGGTCGACGCCGAGAATGACATAGAAATCCATGACTCCTCAACCCGGGACACGGGCGNTCGGGCCGGACGGCTCTCGGCCAACCCACCCCGCCGGCGGCTCACGTCGTTACTTCTTCTCCTCAACCACTTCTGCGTCGATGACTTCGCCCTCCGTGGCGTCGCCCGGGGGGGCATCGCCCGCGCTGTCCCCCTCGGGTCCACCGGACTCCCCGGGCCCTCCGGTGGCCTGNCCGTCCGGCCCCGCCGCGGCGGCTCCCTGTTTATACATCTGCTCGGCCGCCTTGTGCTGCACGGCCGTCAATGCTTCCAGCGCCTGGGCAATCCCTTCGCCCTCGTCGGACTCAAGCGCCTTCTTCAGGTCGGCGATGGCGCTCTCGACCGGGGCTTTGTCGGCATCAGACAGCTTGTCGCCGGCGTCCTTCAACATCCCCTCGGCGCCATACACGGCCTGGTCGGCCTGGTTCCGCGCCTCGATCGCTTCCTTCCGCTTCTTGTCTTCTTCGGAGTGGGTCTCCGCCTCTTGCATCATTTTCTCGACTTCGTCTTTCGAGAGCCCACTCGATGCCGTGATGGTAATCCGCTGCTCCTTGCCCGTACCCTGGTCCTTGGCGAAGACATTGACGATGCCATTCGCATCGATGTCGAACGTCACCTCGATCTGCGGCACGCCGCGAGGCGCCGGCGGCAGACCCACCAGATGGA
The DNA here is from genome assembly GCA_002712885.1 of Acidobacteriota bacterium. Classification (GTDB taxonomy): domain Bacteria; phylum Acidobacteriota; class Vicinamibacteria; order Vicinamibacterales; family UBA8438; genus UBA8438. The sequence goes on along the minus strand of PAUN01000043.1, from coordinate 33,858 downwards.
ATCGGCCGAGGGTGCGATTGTCCTTGGCCATCGGACGTTCGCCCTGCAGCACGTGCACCTCGACACTNGTCTGACTGTCGGCGGCGGTGGAGAACGTCTCGCTCTTCTTGCTGGGAATCGTGGTGTTGCGGTCGATGAGCGTGGTCATCACCCCACCCAGCGTCTCGATCCCGAGCGACAGCGGGGTCACATCGAGCAGCAAGAGGTCCTTGACTTCACCGGCGAGCACGCCAGCCTGCAGCGCCGCNCCGACCGCCACGACCTCGTCCGGGTTGACCCCCTTGTGGGGATCCTTCCCGAACAACTCCTTGACGATCGCCTGGACCCGCGGCACCCGCGTGGACCCGCCCACCATCACGACTTCGTCGATCTGCGACGGCTCGATCCCGGCATCCGCCAGCGCCCGCTTGACCGGCTCGACGGTCCGCTGCAGCAGTACCTCTACGAGTTGCTCGAAGCGGGCCCGCGTCAGCTTCATGGCCAGGTGCTTCGGCCCAGACTGATCGGCGGTCACGAACGGGAGATTGATCTCCGTCTCGACCAAGGTCGACAACTCCATCTTCGCCTTCTCGGCCGCTTCCTTGAGCCGCTGGAGCGCCATCCGGTCCTTCCGCAAGTCGATACCGTCGCTCTTCTGGAACTCGTCNGCGATCCAATCCATGACGCGTTGGTCGAGGTTGTCGCCACCCAGGTGGGTGTCGCCGTTGGTCGCCTTGACCTCCACCACGCCCTCGCCCACCTCNAGAATAGAGATGTCGAAGGTGCCGCCGCCAAAGTCATACACGGCGATCGTCTCGTCCTTCTTCTTGTCGAGTCCGTAGGCGAGGGCGGCTGCAGTCGGTTCATTGACGATCCGCAGTACCTCGAGACCCGCGATCTGGCCGGCGTCCTTGGTTGCCTGNCGCTGCGCGTCATTGAAATACGCCGGCACCGTGATGACGGCCTGCTCCACTGATTGGCCGAGATACTCTTCGGCCGCTTCCTTCAGCTTTTGCAGAATCATCGCGGCGATCTCCGGCGGTGACGATTCCTTGTCGCCCGCGCTGACCCGCGCGTCGCCGTTCGAGGCCTTGACGACCTGGTACGGCACCATTTTCATTTCCTCATTGACCTCGGTGTACTTGCGGCCCATGAAGCGCTTGATGGANAACAGCGTGTTCTCAGGGTTGGTCACCGCTTGTCGCTTGGCGACTTGTCCAACCAGACGCTCGCCGTTCTTGGCAAACGCCACGATAGACGGGGTGATCCGGTTCCCCTCTGGGTTCGTCAGNACGACCGGTTCCCCGGCTTCCATGACCGCTACCACAGAGTTGGTCGTTCCCAGATCTATTCCGATTACCTTGCCCATAACACCTTTTCCTGAAATAGTTTAAGTGGTANCTACGCAGTCTGAAGACANCTCAATATAATGCTATTACAAGTATAAAATATGAGCGTCTATTTGTAAAGTTACGAAAATTATCTCCCGTAGAGGACATCCCCAACCGAACGAGAATCGGCGCCGGGGTCAATTCCGACAGAAGGTAGGCAAGCACGGGTGCGACGCCTCGGCGAGAAGCCACGCCAACTCGTCCGACCGCTGCGCTACAATGCAGGGGACGTGCGGTCTCCCAGCTAGGAGTGCAACGTGGCCCTCTCAAAGAATCCGTTCGCCGGACAGGCCAAGGCGGTCTTCGCGCTCGTGNTGGCCGCCCTCGCCGGTGGCATCAGCGGCGTGCTCTTCGCCTACTCGCCAGACCTCCCGGAAGTGTCGACGCTCGACGACTATGCGCCGAACACCATCACCCGGGTCTATGCCGCCGGCGGCGAGGAAATCCATCAATTTGCCACGGAGCGACGCGTTGTCATCGGGTACGACGACATCCCGGAAGTGCTGCGGCAGGCGCTCGTCTCGGCTGAAGATGCGGCCTTCTTCGACCACTTCGGATTCAATCTGCGACGTATGGCGATCACGGCGGTCCAGAACGTGTTGCGGTGGCGGCTGCGAGGCGCCAGCACGCTGACCATGCAGCTGGCTCGGCAGGTCTCGCTCGGCGGAGCCGCACCGCTCGGGCTCGAGAAGGTTCCGAGCCGGAAGTTCCAGGAGGCCCTGCTCACCATTCAGATCGAGAAGCGCTACACCAAACGTGAGATTCTCACGCTCTATTGCAACCAGATGTATCTGGGGAGNGGGGCGTACGGCGTGGAAGCGGCCTCCCGGCTCTACTTCGGCAAGCCGGCGATCGAGCTCGAACTGGCTGAAGCGGCCGTCATCGCCGGTATCTTCCAGTCGCCCGCTCGCCAGAGCCCCTTGGTCAACCCGGAATGGGCGCGCGAACGCCGCGACTACGTCCTCGGCCAAATGCGGGACAACGGCTACATCACGGCGGCCGATGCGGAGGCCGCCATCGCCAGCGATATTGTGCTGGCTGAGCGCACCGAGCAGAACCAGACGATCGGACCCTACTTCGTCGAGGAAGTGCGCCAGCATCTCGAGGCGACCTACGGCGCGAGCTCGCTCTACGAGGATGGGCTCGAAGTACACACGACGCTTGATGCCCGGCTGCAGGCGGCGGCGGACGTCGCGGTCGAGCGGTGGCTCCGCGTCATCGACAAGCGCCTGGGATATCGTGCGCCGGACCGAAACGTCACCGATGACGGCACGACCATCGCCGACTATACGGATCGCCGCTGGCAGTTTGCCATCGCGGAAGGCGACGTCGTGCCGGCCGTCGTGACCAGTACNGATGGTGGCACGCTGCAGGCGCGCATCGGCCGCTACACCACGGTGATTCCNCCTAANGGTTTCAGTTGGACACGCCGACAGCGGGCTGAGGAACTGGCCAGACCGGGCGACCTGGTCGAGGTGGCGGTCGTCGGCATCGACGCGGCGTCTGGCGAGATCACCAGCACGCTCGAACAGCCACCCGAGGTGGAGGGGGCACTGCTGGCCCTCGACAATCGCACCGGTCAGGTGCTGTCAATGGTCGGCGGGTTCAACTACGACCGCAGCAAGTTCAATCGGGCCACCCAGGCCAAACGCCAATTGGGGTCGCTGTTCAAGGGCATTGTCTTCACGGCCGCGATCGACCAGGGCTACACCGCCGCGTCGATCATCATGGACGAGCCGATCAGCTTGTACGCGGGTCCCGGTCAGGAGCCATACGAACCGGCCAATTACAAGAACGAGTATCTGGGCCCAGTCACGCTCCGGTATGCGCTCGAAAGGTCGATCAACGTACCCGCGGTCCAANTGATGCACGCCATGGGACCGGAGACCGTCGTCTCCTATGCCCCCAGGTTCGGCATTACCTCGGAGGTACCGCCGTTCCTCTCGGTCGCGCTGGGATCGGCGGAAACCACGCTGGAAGAGATTACGAGCGCGTACTCGGTCTTTCCGAACCGTGGTGTCCGGATGACGCCCTACCAGATCACCAGAATCTCCGACCGCCAAGGCATGGTGCTGGAAGAGAATCGCCCGGAAGCGCACGATACGGTCCGCCCCGACACCGCCTACGTGATGCTGAACATCTTCCGGGGGGCGATCGAACGCGGGACGGGTCGGAGCGCGCGGTCGCTGCGGTGGCCGATGGGCGGCAAGACCGGTACGGTCGATGATTTCACGGATGGCTGGTTCGTTGGGTTCGATCCGGACATTACTGTCGGGGTCTGGGTCGGGTTCGACACGAAGCGGTCACTCGGCAACGGTCAGGATGGCGCCTCGGTGGCCCTGCCGATCTGGCGTGACTTCATGCGGGCCTATATCGAGGACCGTCCCGCACCGGCCGGATTCGTGCCACCCAGCAACATCGTGTTCGTCACCGTCGACGGCACGACCGGCAAGATCACCGAACCATGGGCGCCGAACGCCATCCAGGAAGCGTTCGTCGCCAATACTCAACCAGGCAGCTTGTTCGAACCCTAGCCGGACGGCTGGTCGCCGGCGGCTTTCTGCATCAGGTAGGCTTTGATGAACGGGTCGAAGTCGCCGTCGAGCACGCGGTCCACGTTGCCTGTCTCGACCTGCGTGCGAAGGTCTTTGACCATCTGGTACGGGTGGAGGACGTAGTTGCGGATCTGGCTGCCGAACGCGTTCGCCTTTTTTGTCCCACCGAGCTCCGCCATTTTCGCCTGCTGCTCTCGCTCTCGGAGGTCATAGAGCCTCGCCCGCAAGACCTTCATCGCCGCGTCCCGGTTGCGGTGCTGCGACCGCTCNTTCTGGCACGACACTACGATGTTTGTGGGCAGGTGNGTAATCCGCACCGCCGAGTCGGTCACGTTGACGTGCTGACCCCCAGCACCGCTTGAGCGGAACGTATCGATACGCAGGTCTTTGTCTTCGATCTCGACGTCGATGTCGTCGGGCAGTTCGGGCCAGACATGCGCCGACGCAAACGAGGTGTGCCGACGGGCCGCCTGATCGAACGGGGAAATTCGCACCAGCCGATGGACACCGGCCTCCGCGAGCAACAGGCCGTAGGCGAAGTCACCGGTCACCGTCAGCGTCGCGGCCTTGATCCCGGCCTCTTCGCCCGGTTGCCACTCGATGATCTCCGCTTTGAACTCGCGCCGTTCCGCCCAGCGCAGATAGGCGCGCGCCAACATCTCGGCCCAGTCCTGCGACTCGGTTCCGCCAGCGCCGGGGTGAATGGTCAGGATGGCGTTCTTGTCGTCATGCTCGCCGCCGAGCATCTTCTTGATCTCGCCCGCCTCGACTTCGCGGTCCAGCCCGTCGAGCCCGGNCTCCAGGTCGTCGCCGACGTCTTCTCCCTGACCGGCCCAATCGACGAGTACCTGGAGGTCGCTGGTCTTCTGATCCAGGGATTCAGACAGGTCGCGATCCGCCTGCAGCCGCCGACGGCGGCGCAAGACATCCTGTGCCTGTTCGGGACGTTTCCAGAAATCAGGTGCCGCCGCCTGGGCTTCCAGTGCGGCCAACTCCTGTCCCACGTCTGGCGCGTCAAAGATGGCCGCGCAAGGCGGCCGACCGCTCCACGAGTTGTTCGTAACGCCGGATCTGACCCTCGAGTTCCACTGCCACTGTCAAGACTCTTTCTGGACGGAGAGAAATTAGAGCTGGATGACCCAGGGCTTGAGGCGTTGCTCGGCCTCCAACCGGCGACCCGCGGCTTCCGCCTCCGCGCGGTCCGCATAGGGCCCCACGCGCACCCGGAACACGGCGACCGGCGCATCGGCCGCCGGAGCGACCACGAACGCCNGGTAGCCGCTCGCCACCAGGCCTTCGGCCACCTGATTCGCCTCGGCCCTCTCCCGCAAGGCGGTCACCTGCAGCACGAACATCCCACCGGCCGGGCCCGTCTCCTCGGGGGCCGACGGGGTTGTCAGGGGTGGAACGCTCCCTTCGGTGACCGCGACGGCAGGCGCGGCCTCGGGCGCGTCTCCTTCGGTCGTGGACGCGTCCTGCCCCACGCGCTGCAGTTCGACGGCCTCCACCACNGGCTCGATACCGTTCAGTCGTTCGAANTAGCTGAGACCCACGAGCGGTGACGCCGTCTCGGCATCCTCACTCGTTGGCACCTCCGGCACCCCGATCGCGACCTGCGCNCTGCCCCNGGGNAGGACATCGGACACGGTCCCCATCGCCGTGCNTCGAGCCGGCACACCGCGACCGACGAGCACGCCGCACAGGAACACAATCACGGCGACCACGGTCGCCATGATCGCCAGAAAGACCAGCTGCTTCGCGCTGGGCGCCGGGTCACTCCTGGGACTGATCACCATCGGAGCCAGCAGATCGCTTGGGCGCCAGTAAATTCAGGAATTCAACCGGCAGCGGAAAGACAATGGTGGAGTTCTTCTCGCCAGCAATCTCCGTCAGCGTTTGGAGATAGCGCAGGGTAATGGCCAGCGGCTGACCGCTCATGACGTCGGCCGCCTGCGCGAGGCGCTCCGAGGCGTTGAATTCGCCCTCCGCATGGATGATCTTCGCACGCTTCTCACGCTCGGCTTCGGCCTGTCGGGCCATGGCGCGCTGCATGTTCTCCGGGAGATCCACATGCTTGACCTCGACCGCCGCAATCTTGATCCCCCACGGATCTGTCTGCTGATCGAGCAGGCGCTGCAGGTCCTGGTTGAGCCGATCGCGTTCCGAGAGCAGATCGTCCAACTCGACCTGCCCCAGCACGCTGCGCAAGGTCGTCTGGGCCAGTTGTGACGTAGCGTAGTTGAAGCTCTCAACCTCGACAATCGCTTTCGTCGGGTCCATCACCCGGAAGTAGAGGACCGCGTTCACCGTCACCGACACGTTGTCGCGAGTGATGATGTCCTGCGGTGGCACGTCCATGACGATGGTCCGTAANCCCACCCGGACCATCCGATCAATGGGCGCAAAGACGAGAATGACACCGGGGCCCTTCGGCCGCGGCAGCAACTTGCCCAGGCGAAAGATGACGCCCCGCTCGTACTCGTTCAGGATTTTGATCGAATTGGCCAGATACAACGCCACGACCAGAGCAAAGATCAGGATGGGATTCATATGTGCGCTCCTTGCGCCGGACCCGCTACGGCAGGGCGCTCTGGCGACACCGTCAGAATCATCCCGTCAATAGCCACCACCCGCACGCGTGTCCCCCGCGAGATCGCTTCGGGTGCGGTCGCCGACCAGATCTCNCCGTGCGTCGACACCCGGCCTCCAANGCCTGGACCGACGTCGTCGATTACCTCGCCCGACTCGTCAAGCATACCAGCCCTTCCCGTGACCGCGGGGCGACGCTGAGCCCGCAGCGAGAGGCGAGCCAGGAACCCCACGATCGCCGCCAACGCCAGCATCGTCGAGAGGATGAACGGCCAGCCCAGCTGCAGCTCAGGCGCCGGAGAGTCGATCAACATCGCGAGGCCAAAAATCATGCTGATCACACCACCGGCCGCCAGGACCCCGAACGCCGCCGTCACCATTTCGAGGATGAGNAGTACCAGACCGAAGACGACCAGAAGCAAGCCCACATAATTGATCGGCATGATCTGGAACGCGAAAAACGCCAGCAGCAAGCAGAGCCCCCCCGCCACCCCAGGCAGCACGGCTCCCGGGGTCCACAGCTCGATGGTCAGCCCGAGCGTGCCGAGGCTGAACAGCAGCACGGCAATCTGCGGATGCGCAATCGCACTCAGCAGCCGCTGCCGCCAGTTCATTTCGATGTGCTCGACCGGCGCCCCANCCGTCCGGAGGATCTGTGTGCTCCCATCCCATCGGGTGACGGCGCGGCCATTCAATGTCTCGAGCAGGCTGTCGAGATCGTCCGCCACCAGATCGATCAACGGCGGCTCCGCCTCCAACGCCTCCGTTTCGGTAAACGACTCGCTGTTGGTCACGGCCCGCTCGGCCAACGGGACATTGCGCCGGCGCTGGGTGGCAAGCGAGCGCGCATAGGCGGCAACATCGGACGCGGCCTTCTCGGCCGCGGTGTCGTCCATCGCCTCGCCCGTCCCGGAGACGGGGTGGGCGGCCCCGATGTGGGTGCCTGGCGCCATCGCGGCAACATCCGCCGCGATCGTGATCAGAAACCCGGCCGACGCGGCGCGGGCTCCACTCGGACCGACATAGACGACGACCGGCGTCTTCGCCTCGATGATGCTGGTATTGATGTCGCGCGTGGAGTCGACCAAGCCCCCTGGCGTGCGAAGCACCAACACCACCAGAGCGGCATCGGCGGCGTCCGCGCGATTCAACGTCTGTTTAATGAACTCCGCGGAGGCGGGCTGGATGAGCGCGTCGACCTCCGCCACATACACGGACGGGCGGTCCGGGAGTTGGCCGGCCGTCAACGNACGGTCAAGCCCCCACAGCGCCGCAGCGGTCACCACGAGACCGACCGCCAGACGGGAGCCCTGAACTGTCATCCATGGTCTCATGGGGAACGCATACCTGAAGCGGGTATAGACCCACGGTATCGCGGCGTCCGCAGGAACGCAAGGTTACCAGAGACCCGGGCGGATCACGCGCCTTCATCCGTCGGCTCGAGGCCGATGGGGTCCACGACGAGGTCCGGNGCGACCGGTGCTGGCCCGACCGTGGTGTCGAGAAGCAGCTCACAGGACGGCTCGCCGGTCCCGCGGCATCGCAATAACTCGGCTGAACACGGCAGGTCAAAGAACTCGAAGTACCGCTCGAGCAAGGCGGCATAGAAGCCACACAGAGGCGCNGCGGCCCGCTCGCGTACGTCACAGAATACGGACCCGTCGATCTCGACCACAGCGGTGCCGCGCCGCACCATGCTGTCCAGCTGACTGCCTTCATGCAGATGACGAACCAGACGCCCGGCCGTGCGCAGCACCGCGCGAATCCGTAGCCGGCGGGGCAGACGGCGCAACAAGCCGCGTTCCACCGACGGAATGGTCTCGGCCGTCCAGTTCGCCGTGTAGCGTCCTGCCCGGCGTACCACCGCCTCGTAGGTCTCGCCCTCCTGGCGCAGGAAGCTNATGACCGCGCCGAGTCGCGCGCGGCCNAGTGNCCCTTGCCGGATNCGGCCCGGCGTCAGCCAGTTCTCGTAGAACTCGACCCGNGTGGGCATGAGCTCGTTGATGGCCTGGTGCAAGCTCGACGCGAGCGCCCGCCCGATTTTCGGTTCCGACATCTGCTAAGGTTGACGACCCTGGTTGAGAATGGGTGTGCTAAGGACACTGATCAAGATAAAGGTAACACCTTGGCCGCCGGGGCATCCTGCGCCGCGGCGCTCCCAGACGGCAACTGTGTTTTGATCNGTGTCCTAAATCTCAACGTCACGGCACCCACCCGGCCGGGAGCGACGAGCGTGCCGACCGCCCGTATGGAAGCGACGAACAACGCCGTCGGGTGGGATGCGTCGGCCCGCGGCATGGCACATCTGGTCCCAGGGTCCTGAGGTGCGAACCGCAGCCATCATCGCAGGAGGCCAGGCGACACGCCTGGGCGGTCTCGACAAATGGGCCCTCACGGTGGGCGGCAAGCGGATCATTGATCGGCAGCTGTCCGTGCTGCGCCACGTCGCGGAACATATTCTCATCGTCACCAACGACCCGCACCCCTTTCGCGGGTTGGGTCTGCGTGTGTGCGCGGATCTTATACCGGGCGCCGGGCCGCTGAGCGGCGTGTACACGGCGCTGGTCAGGGCGCCAACCGAGCACACGGTGGTGGTGGCCTGCGACCTTCCGTTCCTCACGACGTCATTCTTGCGCCACCTGGTGACGCGGGTCGGGAGGACCGACGCCGCCGTGCCGCGTACCGCCGCTGGCCCGCAGCCTTTGTGCGCCGTGTATGCTCGGAGTTGCATTGGGCCGATTCGGTCTCGGCTCGAACGAGGCGCGTTCCAGGTCTCGGCNTTGGAACAGGCNATTCGNGTGACCCACATCGATGCTCCAGAGATTGCGCCGTTCGATCCACACGATACGTTGTTCCTGAACGTCAACACCCCGGGGGATCACCGACGCGCACGTGCCCTGACCGACAACGCCCCCTCGACTCTCATCATCGACACCTCGAAACGCGCCTCATGATACTGCCGCTTCAGACCCTGCTTCGTGAACGGATCACCCTGGCCCTGGCGACNCGGTACGGACTCGACCCTGAGTCCATGCCCACCATCGCGATCGAGTACCCGCCGAATCGCAGGCTGGGCGATCTCGCGGTCACCGTCGCCTTTGAACTNGCCCGCACACTTCGCAAAGCACCCCGGGTCATCGCGGCCGAGATCGCCGAGGCGGTCGCGGACGCCGGCAACATGGACGCGCTGGGCCGTCTGGAACCGACCGGCGCCGGATATCTCAACGTCTTTCTCGATCGGGCGGCCTGCGCCCGTATCTGGGTGAGCGAGACCACCGACGCGAACCCTGCCAGCGGTCAAAAAATCGTGGTCGAGCACACCGCCATCAACCCGAACAAGGCGGCGCATGTGGGCCATCTCCGGAATGCGGCGCTGGGCGACACGTTATGCCGGCTGCTTCGCTTTCGCGGCGCCGAGGTAGAGGTGCAGAACTACATCGACGACACCGGCGTCCAGGTGGCCGACATCGTGGTCGGCCTCCGCGAGCTTGAGGGCAAGGACCTCGACGACCTGCGGGTGATCGTCGACCAACCCCGGTTCGACTACTACTGTTGGGATCTCTACGCCCGCGTCACCGAGTGGTACGAACAGGACGACTCACGACTGACCCACCGCCGAGCCACGCTACAGGAATTGGAGCACGACACGGACCCGACCGCCGCGATCGCGCGGCTGTTGACCGACCGGGTTGTGCGTTGCCACCTGAATACGATGGCGCGGCTGGATATCGAGTACGACCTGCTCAGCTGGGAGGGCGACATTATCCGGCTCCAATTTTGGGCGCGCGCGTTCGAGATCCTGAAGTCCTCCGGCGCCGTGTTCCTCCAACCGGACGGCCGCCTCGCGGGCTGCTGGGTCATGCCAATAGAGGATGCCGACACCGACGCGACCGCCGCGGCCGACAACAACGGCGGCGCGACCGAGCCCGCGGACGCCGACGACGACGCGCGACTCAAAGTGATCGTCCGTTCCAATGACACGGTCACCTACGTGGGGAAAGACATCGCCTACCAACTGTGGAAATTCGGACTGCTGGGCAGTGACTTCCGATACCGGTGGTTTGGCACCCAACCGTCCGGCCGGCCGTTGTGGGCCACCTCCAGCGTCGACACGGCGCGTCCGCCGAACACACCGCCAGCACCGCCGTTCGGCCGCGCCGGCGCCGTCTACAACGTCATCGATACCCGGCAGAGTTACCTGCAGGACCTGCTGGTGCAGGCCCTCAACGCCCTCGATCATCCGCGTGAGGCCGAGCGGTCGGTGCATTTCTCCTATGAAATGGTCGCCCTCTCGCGGTCCACCGCCCGCGCCCTGGGCTATGCCGACCCCGAGGGCGACAAGCCGTTCGTCGAGGTCTCGGGCCGGAAGGGGCTCGGCGTCAAGGCCGACGANCTGCTGGACCAGATGACGTCACGCGCGGAACAAGAGGTGGCGGCTCGGCACGAGGATCTGGCGCCCGACGCGCAGCGACGCATCGCGACGANCATCGCCACGGCGGCGGTGCGGTACTTCATGATCAAATACTCGAAAGGGAAAGTGATCGCGTTCGACATGGACGAGGCGCTGAGCTTCGAGGGGGAAACCGGCCCGTATCTTCAGTACGCTACGGTACGCGCGCGCAAGATCCTGCACAAACTCCATGACCGTCACGGGCTGAAGACCACGACCCTGCTGGCGGAATTGGCCACAACGCCCACCGCCGGATTGACCGATGAGTCCGGCGACGGGCTCTGGGACCTCATCCTGGACGCATCCCGCCTCGACGAAATCGCTGAGCAGGCGGTCCGCACGCTCGAGCTGTCGACGCTGGCAAAGTACGCGTTCGGACTGGCGCAACGCTTCAACGGCTTCTACCACAGCAGCCCAGTCCTCGCCGAGCCGGACGAAGCCNGGCGTCGCTGGCGGGCCGCCGGGGTCAGTTATTTCGAGTCGCAGATGACGCGCGCCCTGCGGCTGATGGGGTGTGAGGTGCCGGAACGGATGTGAGAGGGCGCTCGAGGAACATGGAGAGCTTCGGGCATCGGGTAGCATCGGCCCGTATCCACCCGGCCCCAGCGCCGTTCTGAACCGTGCTGAAGCCCGAAGCCCGGGCATACCGTCACTCGTGCCAGCCTGATGCCTATCCAGGCGACCCGCCCCGTTCGAGCAGAACCACCGTCTCGACGTGCGGCGTATTCGGAAACATATCGAACGCCCGGACACGGGTGACACAGTAGTCCTGTAGGCCGAGCGCGCGGAGATCGCGTGCCTGTGTCGCCACGTCGCACGAGACATACACGACCCGGTCNGGGCGGGCTCGGGCCAGTCTTGTCAGCACCTCCCGAGAGAGTCCGGCCCGCGGAGGATCCACAATCACCGTCGTACCCGTGAGGCCGGGCGTGCGCTTCAGGTAGGTCTCCACGGGCGCTCGGATCACCTCGATGACCGGGTCCAACGGCGCCGCGTTTGACCGCAAGTCCGGCACGCTGGACGAGTCGCGCTCTACCGCGGTCACGTGGCCGCCCTGTCTGGCCGCGATGCACACCGCGAACAACCCGACTCCCGCATAGAGGTCGACGACCTCGGCTCCAGGGACCAGATCAGCCACGGCCGTCACGAGTTCCCGCACGACATATCGATTCGCCTGGAAAAACGCGGGCGCATGCCGGCGGAGCGTCAGGTTGCCCGCACCGTCCGACGGCAGGAACGACGCCAGCGAGTCGGTCACGACCGGCNCCCCGGCGAGGACCCTCGGGCCGACCGCGCCCACCTCTGGCTCGGTGGTCAGTCCGGTGACNTCTGGCAGTTCGGCCAGCGCCCGCCATCCATCGGCCGCCCCACCGAGATCTCCCATCCGCGGCAGGTGCAAGACGCATTGGTCGCCAGCCAGGTCTTCGGCCAGTTCGATGGTTCTCACCCCGGCGCCCGCCAGCGCGGGCGCCTGTGACCCGAGTCGTTCGACCAACCGCTCGGTCTTGGGCAACAGCTGGCCACTGTTGGTCAGGTCGCACACGCGGTGAGACCCCTCTTCGAGGAACCCGACCCGCTCGGCGTCCACGTGCAGTCGGCCACGCATCCGATACCCGCGTTCCGGTGACGCGACAATCGAGAGCGGCTCGTCGAGGTCCAGTCCTCCGACCCGCCGAAATGCGTCGCGGACGATCTCGGTCTTCAACTGCAGCTGCCGTCGATACGCCACGTGGGCGAAGGTCCGTCCCCCGCACCCGGAAACGCCGCTGACTGGCCTCCGGTCCTGACTCGCCTCCAGCACCTCGATCGTCTTGGCCAGCAGCACGTCTCGTTTCGCCTGCTCGACCACGACCCGCACGTGCTCACCCGGAATGGCGCCGGCGACAAGGACGACGCGTCCGTCGTGCCGGGCCAGCATTCGCCCGCCGACCACGGGTCGCTCGACCGTCACCTCCACCACCGCACCGCTCGGTGGGCACCGGGTCGTGATTCGCGGAGGCTTGGACATTCGGGGGTTTGGGCACTCTCAGGCGTCAGCACGATCGGCGCTGGGCCCGCGCTACGAGCCTTCAGGCTTCGGCACGATCAACGCTGTGGCCAGGCTGCGGGCTTCGCGCTGCACCACGATCGGCGCTGACCAGCACATCTGGCCCCATTAGTCAAAACGGACGTTCGGCAGACGGAAGCGCTCCCGCAGCAAGCGATCGGCGGCAGCCGAGCGCGCCCTGGCGTACACCGGGGCCGCCATCCGGGGTTTAAACGGCGCCAACTCGCGATCGGCCTCGGCAACGACCTCGTCGAGCCCTGTGCCGGCCACGGCGCGCGCGCGCTCCAGGAACCGCTGGTCGAGATCGGCGAGGCGACCGAGGCACGCCGCCCGGGCGGTGCCACGGGCACCCCGTGCCTCACTTCGCAGCGCATCGAGGTCGGCGACCAGTTCTTCGATCGCCGCGTGTAGACCTGGGGCAGCTTGCCCAAGCGCGAGCAGTGTCGTCGCGTGGGTCAGCACCCGATCAATGTGCGCGGGCAGACTCGGTCCGCGACGTGTGACGGGCGCCGGGNCCGGCGCGCCTGGNTTCCGTCCCGTGGGNTCACCGGCGGCACCGGCGGTCACGCCGACGGCGCGCCGCCANTCGTCNAACGCGTCAAGGATGTCGGCTTCGCAGTGCTCGATCCGAACTGGCCGGCGCGGTCGTCCGACCGANCGCGACCGCTCGAGCTTCCGGTCGATCCCCCGCGTTACGACCTGCATGGGCACGCCCGCCTCGGCCCAGCCACGCACCCGTTCGAAGGCCGGCCCCACGATTCGAATGAGATGCCCCCGGTTCTTCTGGCAGAGATACGTTTCAATCTCGCGACAATACGCACCGTGATCACGGACGGGCGTCGTCACGACGCCGGGGTGCCGGCCCCGCCTTCCCGGGCCGCCTCGTTCCGATTCCACGCCAGACGGAGCCCGTGGAGCGTCAGATTCGGACTGACGTGGTCGATCGAGCCGGTCTCGCCCGCAATGGTACTGGCCAGCCCGCCGGTGGCCACGCACGCCGCCGGTTCGCGCCCTCCGAGCTCAGCACGTAGACGGGCAACAATGCCTTCCACCATGGCCACGTATCCGAAGAAGAGCCCGGAGCGCATGGACCCGACGGTGCTCGTCCCGATGAGCTGGTCCGGCCGTCCGATATCGACGCGGGGCAGGCGGGCGGCCCGCTGAAACAGCGCGTCCGCGGAGATCTCCACGCCGGGACAGATCACCCCACCGATGTACTTACCCTCGGCCGAGATGACGTCGAACGTCGTCGCGGTGCCAAAGTCAACCACGATGATTGGCCGTGCGCCGCCGCCGAACTCGTCGAGCGCCGCCACTGCGTTCACCAGGCGGTCGGCCCCGACGTCACCCGGCGCCTGATACTCGATCGGCAGACCAACGTTCGTGGCGTCGATCGCCAGCGNGTCCCGANCGAAGGCTCCGCGGACCATCTCCGTCACGGTCGAGGTGAGTGGTGGGACCACTGAAGCCAGCACGACGCCAGACACACCGGTCATGTCCAGATCGCGCTCTTCGAACAGCCGGCCCACAAGCACCCTCAGCTCGTCNGCCGTCCTGTCTTGCAGCGTCGCGAGCCGCCAACTCTGGGTGAGGTCCTCGCCCTCGAAGATCCCAAGGACGATGTTGGTATTGCCGATGTCAACCGCGAGCAGCATGGTCTCCCCTCAAGGACCCTGTTTCAGCGACCTGTTGACCGGACGTGGCGCACCGCNCCCCCGGTCAGCCGTTCAAGGCGGGATCCGACCTGCACGAGCAACGCGCCCTCCTCGTCAATCCCCGCCGTGACTCCCTGATGCCGGGTCTGCCCCGACATCCACTCGACCGCGGCTCCGCGGCTCGATGGGGCGAACGACTCCCAGCGCGCCAGCAGGGCGGTCATGGCCCCAGATTCGACGTGCGCGTAGCGACGCGCCACGGCGGCGAGCAGTTCCACCAGCAGGCTCACCGCATCGACCGGCCGACCGGTGACGCCCTCGACCGAGGCCGCCGCGTGGGCCAGTTCGGCCGGCCACGCCGCATCACGCAGATTGATCCCGATGCCAACGACGACGCGCGCCCGGTCGCCCTCCGCGGTCGCCTCGGTCAGAATACCGGCCACCTTTCGCGAGGGTCCGTCGCCCATCACCACCACGTCGTTCGGCCACTCGAGTGAGGCATCGAGTGCCGCCACGGTCTGTAACGCCTCGATCACGGCAACCCCGGTGGCCAGCGTCAGCAGCGGCGCCGGCGGCCGCATCAATCGGAGCAAGAGTGACACATACAGGCCAGTGCCAGGGGGAGAGAACCAGTGGTGCCCGTGACGCCCGCGGCCGGCAGTCTGCGCGTCGGCCACGACCACCGTTCCATGTGGGGCGCCACGGTCGGCGAGCTCCGCGGCCACGTCGTTAGTCGACCCGACTCGCGGGACGTAACGAACGCCGACAGCGAACGGCCCCAACCGGGACGCGGCTGAGCGGAGCTGTGCCTCGAGATCAGCCAGCACTCGTCAACTCAAGCGTGGCCGCGACCGGGGGAGCGGCCTGGGTCAACACGTCGAGACCCTCACCCGGTCAACTCCGCGAGCATCCGCTCCAGCTGCTCCCGACGACGCTGGGCAACCTCCANTTGGGCNTCCGCCTCGGCCACCACCGCCGGCGCCGCCCGCTCCAGAAACTTGGGGTTGCCCAGCTTCCCGTTCAGCGAGGCGAGNTGTTTCGCCAGCTTGCCGAGCTCACGCTCGGCCCGCGACGTTTCGGCCGACCGATCGACGATGCCAGCCAGCGGCAGGTGGAGTCGCATGTCGCCCACGACCCGACGCACCGTGTCGGGGTGCTGCGCCACCGAGTCCGCGAAGTCGAACGACTCGAGTCTCGCGAGACGGCGCAGATACTCCGCGTGCGCCTCGAGCACCTCCCGGTCCGCCGCGCTCGCACCTTCGATCACGAGCGTGAGCTTCCGCGACGGCGGCACCCCGAGCTCAGCGCGAACGGTNCGCACGGTGGTGGTCACCTCCTGCAATAACTCCAACACCGTCACGGCCGCGTCATCGCGCCACGCGGATTGCTCGGCCGGATACGCCGCCCGCGTGATGGTCCGGGCCTTCCCGTCGGGAGTGAGCCCTTCGCCAACCCGTTTCGGCAAGGTCTGCCACAGTTCCTCGGTCACGAACGGCATGAACGGATGCAGCAGACGCAACACCTGATCGTGCACAGTCAGGAGGACCGCTATGGCCCGGTCGCGTTCAACGCCCTCCGCGTCCAGCTGCGACTTGACCAACTCGATATACCAGTCCGCGTACTCGTGCCAGACGAAGTGGTACAACCGNTCGGCAGCCACGTCGAACCGATAGTCCTCGAGGGCCAGAGTTACCTCGCCGGCCAGCCGGCTCACCCCATTCAGAATCCACCGATGGATCGTGTCGAGCGACGCACGCGCCGGCACCTCAGGTCGCTCGGTCAGACCTTCTGGGAGATTCATCAGCACAAAGCGCGAGACGTTCCAGATCTTGTTCACAAACTGCCGATAGCCTCGCAGCCGCCCTTCCGACAGCGAAATGTCCATGCCCGGCGAGGCTAGCGCGGCCAACGTGAAGCGAGACGCGTCGGCGCCGATTTCTTCCATCAACTCCAGCGGATTGACGACATTGCCCTTCGACTTGCTCATCTTGTGCCCGTGCGCGTCACGCACGAGCGACGTGATGTAGATCGTCTTGAACGGCACCTCGCCGGTGAACTTCAGGCCCATCATCATCATCCTGGCGACCCAGAAAAAAATGATGTCCAGCCCGGTGATCAGCACCGTGGTCGGGTAGTAGCGGGCCAAGTCGGCGGTCGGCTCCGGCCAGCCCATGGTGCTGAAGGGCCACAGCCCTGAACTGAACCAGGTGTCGAGCACGTCGGTGTCCTGACGCAGGGTCCCGCCGCAGGCGCATCCGACCGGCGCCTCTTCCTCGACGGTCACCTGATCGCACTGGTCGCAATACCAGGCTGGCACCCGGTGCCCCCACCACAGCTGCCGCGAGATGCACCAGTCGTGAATGTTGGTCATCCACTCGAAATAGGTCCGCGCCCAGTTGTCCGGTACGAAACGGGTGCGGCCATCTTTCACGGCGGCGATCGCCGGCTCGGCCAATGGGGCAATCCGCACGAACCACTGAGTCGACACGAGCGGCTCCACCACCGTGTCGCAGCGACTGCAGTGGCCGACGGCGTGCCGGTGCTCCTCCACGCGCTCGAGCANACCGTCGGCGTCGAGCTGCTCGACCACCGCCCGCCGCGCCGCGAACCGGTCCTGTCCGGCATAGGGCCCGGCCTCGTCGGTCATGCGACCGTCCTCCCCGATGACGACGACCTGCGCGAGGTCGTGACGCTGGCCTATCTCGAAGTCGTTGGGATCGTGGGCCGGGGTGACCTTGACCGCGCCGGTTCCGAACGCCTGATCCACGAACGTATCGCCGATCACCGGCAGCTCGCGGCCGACGATCGGAAGACGCACGGTCTGCCCCACCAGGNCCCGGTAGCGATCGTCGTCGGGATGTACCGCGACCGCCGTATCACCGAGCATCGTCTCGGGACGTGTCGTGGCCACGATGACGACTGCCTCGCCCTGGGTCACGTACCGAATGTGATAGAGCTTTCCCGCCTGTTCGGTGTGGACAACCTCCAGATCGGACAGCGCGGTCAGACACCGCGTGCACCAATTCACGATGTACTTGCCGCGATAGATCAACCCTTCGCGATACAACGTGACGAACACCCGGCGTACGGCGCGCGATAGCTCCTCGTCGAGCGTGAACCGCTCACGGCTCCAGTCGACCGACGAACCGAGGGTGCGCATCTGGTTGGTAATAGTGCCGTGACTCTGCCGGCTCCACTCCCAGACCCGGGCCTCGAACGCCTCACGTCCGAGCTCGTGCCGGTCGGTCCCTTCCGCTGCGAGCTGCTTCTCGACGACATTTTGCGTGGCGATACCGGCGTGGTCTGTGCCGGGGAGCCAGAGGACGTCGTACCCCAGCATCCGTTTCCATCGGCAGACGATGTCGGGCAGGGTCTGGTTAAGGGCGTGACCAATGTGTAGGACACCCGTGACGTTGGGTGGCGGCAGCACCATGCTGAACGGCGGTCGGGTCGAGGACGGATCGGCCTGGAAGGCTCCGGTAGATTCCCAGAACGCGTACCATTTGGGATCAACGGTCGCGTGTTCGAACCCTTTCGCCAGCTCGCGCATACCGGTCATCGTATCAGGCGCTCGCCTGACCGCGGCGGCGCCGGAGAAGGGCAGACTATCCGTGGGTTGCGAGGACCGGCGCCTGTCACTGCTTCAGACGATCGAGCTCCGCGCGAACCAGTCGCTCGGCAACGCTGGCCACGACCTGGGTCACGAGCTCGGTGCTCACGGTGTCGGACAAACGGGCCAGGACCTGCTCGGTCACCCGTTCAATGAGTTCCTCGTCGGCGCCGGCCGGTGTCGGCGCTGCCGCCCATGGATAGAGCGTTCGGGCTCGGTCTGCGTCGCCCTGCTCGGCCGCCAGGAGTGAGGCGAACGCGTCAGCCAGCGACGGCGGAGCCGCACGGGTGGGGGGTGGACCTGCAGCTGGAGGCGGAGCCGGCGTCACCTGGCGCGGGGGCGTTGACANCGGCGGTGCGCCCTGGGCCTGTTCGGTTGGCCCCGCTGGCGTATCCGCAAGCGACGGGGCGTCGAGATCCGTCGCAGCCGAGAACACGACCGGAGCGGCNTCCGGCTCTGACGGCGGGGTCACCACTGACGAATCTTGGACGATCGACTCCCCATCCGGAGGCAAGACTACCTCCGTCTCGGGGAGATCCGACTCAGGCGCCGGTACCGCTAGTGGCTCAGGCAAAGGTTCCACGACCGGTTCGACGACTGACTCAGCGACCGGGTCCGTGACCAGTGCCTGTGCGGTCTCGAACGTCGGTTCGGCGACTGGTTCCGACACCGGCTCCGTGTCCGATGGGGACATCGACGAGCTGTCGTCTGGCGTCTCCAGTGACTCGCCGGCAGTCTCTACAGCATGGCCGTCGTCGGCGGTCGGAACCGCCTCGACCGGGTCCACTGGCTCCAGGGAGAGCTTGTCGAGTGCCCCTTCCAGCGCGGTCAGGGCTCCTTCGAGTGAATCGACGACCGCCGGATCTTCCAGAGGTCGCACCTCATCCGCTGGGGTGGTGGCCGCCCGTGCCGGTTCGACGGGGGGGGCGCCGGAGTCGAGCCGATCGAGTGCTTCGTCCACGCGATCGAGGTAGGACCCCAGTGGATCATCCTCCCCGCTCAGCCCCTCGGCGGCCGGGGGCTCAGCCGGAGTCTCCGGGTCCTCTTGCGGCGGCCGATGAATATCNAGGGTCTCGTCCGGCTTTGGCTCGACGANCAGTGTCGGCCGAGCGAAATCGCGTGGTAGCGCCGAGTCAGGCTCGCGGTCCTGGGCATCGGCGGATTCCGAGGTTGCGACTGGCGCCGCCGCATCGGCCAGCAGTCCGCGCACTCGCTTGATGACGACCTGTGGCTCCAACGGTTTCACGAGCACCGCATCGCAGGCGGCCTGTTTGNCTCGGTCCCCATCGATAGGCTCGAACGCCCCGGTCAGTAGCACCACTGGGATCGAGGCCAGATCGGGGTCTGTCTTGATGAAGGCGGCCACCTCGTATCCATCTCGCTCCGGCATCCCGGTATCGGCCAGCACGATGTCAGGGGGCTCAGCCCGGATCCGATCGATCGCCTGCTGGCCATCGCCGACCGACACCACGCGAATGTCCTCGTCCGCGAAGGTCAACTCGATGACGCGCCGGATGGTGACGCTATCGTCGGCAAGCAGCAGTGTGTGAGGCATCAATGTGACCGAGCGTACCCGCGCGATCCACGGAGGTCAAGCGTAGACAACGACTTAGCGTCGTATTGGATTGAAAGATACGAGTTAGTCTCGTGCACTAGGCGGGGACGCGCTGGTGGTGTTCTCGAATGAACGTCACGATGTCGCGCATAGGTGTGCCAGGTTGAAACACGCCCTCGATGCCCAGTTCCCGCAGTCCGGGCAAATCCACGTCCGGGATGATGCCGCCAACGACCACGAGTACGTCATCCAGACCCTTCTCTCGAAGCAACTCCATCACCCGCGGGCAGACGTGGTTGTGGGCGCCCGACAAGATGGAGAGCCCGATGACCCCCGCGTCTTCCTGCAACGCCGCCTCGACGATCTGTTCCGGNGTCTGGCGAAGACCGGTATAAATGACCTCCATCCCCTCGTCGCGAAGGGCTCGGGAGATGACCTTCGCGCCCCGATCGTGCCCATCGAGCCCAGGTTTCGCGACGATGACACGAATTTTGTTGGGCATACTTAGACGGGGCCGCGCCCTGGTCGATTGCTCCTCACGGCGCTGGTGTCCGGACACCAAAATGGCGTCATCCCTGAATACGAAACGCGACCAGCGTCTTTGCCTCGTCGCCGTCGGCCGCCGCCGTGATTTCGATCAGGTAGTCACCGCGTGGGTATGGCGACAGCGCCAGGGAGAACTCACGGACGTCGTCTCCCGACCCCGCGACCTCCAAATCGGTGATCAGCGTCGACTCTCGACTCAGCAGCCGAGCCGTCACCTCGGCGGCATCGCCAGGGGCGTAGGCTTCGACCCGCACCACCAGCTGATCGTCCTGCAGGAAGTAGCGGCCGGCAGTCGGCAGCGCATCCGGGTCGGCCACGATCTGTTTCATCAGCAGGGCGTTCTGCGCACGGAACACCGCCGGCGTGCTCAGCGCCACCTCCGGCCCGGTAAAGTCCGGCACGGTCAGCTCTTCGACGGCCCGGTCGATCACGTCACCGAACTCGTCCTCGATCGCCACGTTCAACTCGAGTAGGCCGGGATCTGCCTCGAACTCGACGCGCGGGAGCGTGGTGCTCGTGCGCGCCGGCACGTCGCCACGGAAATAGGCGGCGGCGTCACTCATCGCCATCAGACGCACCTGCGAGGCGGTCTCACTGAGCCGACTCTGGCTAGTACTCGCCGGTTCCCAGAGGAACGTCAGCCGCGTCTTGCCACTGTCACCACGGCTCGCGCCCACCCAGGTCCGCACCAGCCGGCCACGCGTCGGTTCGGCCAGGGTCGACAGTGCGAGATCCACCTCTTTGGGGGCCTCCGGCTTTGGCGGCGCCAGGACTCGCGCGGCGTTGTCCTCAGTGAGGGCGTAGTAGCCCTTGCGCGCTCGGATTCGCACGTCGGGTCGGTTCACCTCAACCTTGATCTCGTGGAACTCGCCGTCGGTCGGCGCGGCCGCGGACGTGTAGCCGAGCAGGTAGTAGGCCGTCTGGTCTTTGAGCATCTGGGCGAGCCCCGGCCTGACGTTATTGCGGTTGACGATGGCGCGCCCGTCTGTTTGGTCCGCCAGGACGTACAGCGTTTCCTGGGTCATCCGCAACATCTGCTGGTCGGTCTCGTAGTCGATCCCCACCTGACTCAGGTCGAACTCGCCCGTCGCCAGACCGCGCGGGTCCAACATATAAAAACTGGTGTTGTTCCGGTTTGCGATGTCGGCCGTGTAGATGAGATTACCGCGCATCCCCATGTCCGAGAACAGTGCCGACGATTGCTCGAATCGATTGTTGCCAGCCTGGGGGTTATAGCGCTGCCCGCTCCGTCGCCCCCCCCCACCCGCGGACTCGTCTCGCAACTGGGGTGGAACGTAGTCAGTGTAGCCCTCACTGAACACGATGAGGGACTTGCGGCCCTCTCGCAAACCACCAAGCTTCATCGTCAACGCCTTGAGCGCTGACAGGCTGACGTCGTTCCGGATCTTCTCGACGTCCGTGGTCGGGTAGTAGGAATACTGGGCTTCGTACGAGTTGAGCGGTTCGTACTGGTACTTCCGCCCCTTGAACAGCCGCAACGCGTTGACAATCTGTGCGTGGTCGCGGGTCAGCGTGAAATCGAACGACGGTGTGAGNGGATACATGATCCCGACCAGGTCGGTGGGAGACAGATCGTTCTGCACGAAGTCGATCAGCGGCTGGATCATCCGCATGCCGGCCGTATCGCGAACGTGGTAGTCATCCAGGAAGAACGCGAAGATCCGCGAGTCTTCACGGGCCGCCTCTCGTGTCAAATCATAGTCGTTTCGAATACTGCTGGGCGGAGGTAACAACGGATCGAATTCGCCGGTGTGCTCAACCAGCTTGAACGTCTCAACCTGCTGCAGAACGTCGTCTTCGAAGACCTCGAAGTCATCGATGGTGAGGTCGCTGATGGGGTTCCCATCGTCGTCGGTGACAATGGCGTCGACCCGTACGAAGCTAACTTCAGACCGGAAGACCGGTTGACCAGACTGCTCGTCGTCCGGCGCGTCAGCGGCGCCGACTGTCGGCGACGCGTCCTCNGAGGGGTCCGTCTGGCCGGACGGCGTGTCCGGCGATTGGGCTGGAGCCTGGGCCTGGAGATGACCAACGCTCGGTGTCAGCCACGCCATCGCGAGGACGACGACCACCAAGGCAATCCAGCCCTCGGGCTGNGACACGACGGGTCGTGACGAGCGCCATCGAGTGCTGAACATAANTGCCCTTCCTGGTGGACTCCGGCGGCTCCGTGGCGCGGTTCATCGCCCCGGGGTCACCCCACAACGCTGGCAGTTCATGATAACACCGGCAGGGTGCGACCCCGCCCGCCAGGTGTCGCCAATCTCACACCCCGGTGAGCGCACCAACACCCCCTCGTCATCGGTGCCGACAAAGCATCCNGCCCGACGGCGGACCGTCGCCCGCAGGCTGCCGGCTGGCGTACGATCGGCCCCGGCGCCGGTCGATGACCCGATGGCGATCACCCGACGACCCATGTGACTCGAGTTCACCGACGACCAGAAGGCCTTTCGCGCGTTGGTCCGTCAATTCGCCGAGGCCCAGATCGCCCCCGGGCCGCGGACATCGATGTCGATAACCGATTTCCACACGACCTGGTGCGTGAGGCCGGAGCCCGCGGACTCATGCGGGTCACGATCCCGGTGGCGGACGGCGGGGCCGGACGCGACTACGTCAGCTACGCTCTCGCGATCGAGGAAATCGCGCGGACCAGCGCGACGCTGGCCGTCATTCTGGCGGTGAACAACTCGCTGGTCGGCGAACTGATCGCGGAGTTCGGCGCGCCCGCTCAGCGTCAGGCATGGATCCGTCGGCTCGCGTCGGGCGAGGCGCTCGAGGCCTTCGCGCTGTCTGAACCTGACGCCGGCACCGACGCCNGACAACAGCGAACGAGCGNGGTCAGAGACGGGGANACGTATCGACTCACGGGCCGNAAGNTCTGGGTCGCCANCTGCGAGGCGGNCGACATGCTCGTGGTGTTTGCCGCCACCACGCCGGACATCGGCGGACGGGGCGTGTCCGCATTTCTGGTGCCCGCCGACGCGCCCGGACTGCGCGCCGGGACGACGGTGGACTCGCTGGGCGTCCGTGGACTTGGCTGCCGCCACATCGATCTGGATGACGTCCGCGTCGGTCCCGACGGGCTGGTGGGTCAGGAGGGCGACGGCTTCAGCATGGCGATGTGGGCGCTCGGCGGGGGCCTTTTGGCTATTGCCGCTCAGGCGCTGGGGATCGGTCAAGCCGCGTTCGACGAGGCGCTCGCCCATGCACGGCAACGCCAGACCTTCGGGCAANCGATCGGTCGCTATCAGGCGGTGCAGTGGATGCTGGCCGACATGGCGACCGAGTTGGACGCCGCACGCATGTTGACCTATCGAGCCGCCGCTGCNAAAGACGCGTAACTCCGTTGCACCGCGGAGGCCGCGATGGCGAAACNGTACGCGTCGGAAGCGACCCACCGGGCGGCCGATCTGGCGATGCNGATCTTCGCTTCCGCCGGCTACGATCGTGGTTCAACCGTCGAGCGCTTGGTCCGAGATGTTCGAGCCACCGAGATCTACCAAGGCACGTCCGAGGTACAGCGGATGGTCATTGCGGCCAGTGAAATCGCTCAGATCCAACCGTAGACACGCGTTACTAGCTATCCTCCGCCAACCGCTCGAAGATTGGGGTCAGGCGCGTCACGGTCCGAGNTAGCTCCTCCGGCACCACGCGGGTCTCACCAATGACGGTCATGAAGTTGGTGTCACCGTCCCAGCGGGGCACGACGTGGACGTGCAGGTGCCCCGGCACGCCGGCGCCGGCCGGTCGACCCAGGTTGATCCCGATATTCATGCCGTGTGGCCGATAGGCCTCGGTCAAGGCGATCTCGGCCCGTCGCGTAAGGACCATGAGCTCGGCTAGTTCCTCCGGCGTCGTCTCTGCCAGTGAGCCGATGTGCCGCTTGGGCACCACCAACAGGTGGCCGTTGTTGTAGGGGTACAAATTGAGCACGACGAAGCAGATGTCGGCACGCGCGACGACGAGGGACTCCGACGCCGGCAGACCCGGAGCGACGCAAAAGACGCAATTGCTACCCGAAGCATCGGTTGCACCCGTCACGTAGTCGAGCCTCCACGGCGACCACAGTCGTTCCACGGCTGCGCCTCTTAAACGGGGCTACGCCCAGAAAACCCCACGCGACCACTACGTGGGGACCCCGCATGCCACACTCCGTGGCCGCGGGGCGCACATTGTCGCGCGCCCCGCCACGCGTCNGGTTTCCGAGGCGCTGCGCTCGGAGACAGTCACGACCGGGGTAACTAGTAAGGGGTATACCCGGAACCGGGGACCCGGGCGGCCGACTCTGGGTCAACCTGCATCTCGCGGTTGATCAGCTCTTTCAGTTCTTTGCCCGGCTTGAAGTAGGGCACTTTCTTCGGCGGAACGTCAACACGGTCGCCCGTCTTCGGATTGCGGCCTTTGCGTGATTCACGCTGACGTAGTCGAAAGCTCCCGAAGCCCCGCAACTCGATCTTCTCGCCGCGTCGCAACGCCAGAATAATGCTGCGGAAGACGGTGTCGACGATCACTTCCGAGTGCTTCCTGGTCAGATCAGCGACGCGAGAGACCTCCTCGACGAGCGCCGCCTTTGTCATGCTCGCGCCAGCTNCCAAGATACCCCCTGCAGACCGTCGTGTTCGTTCGTCCTCGGCGGCGGCCGAACCGATGGAACGCCCCCCGCCCCGCCGCTCCTCGACTCTCTCCTAGCTCTGGTCTTTGAAGTGGTCGCCCAGCGTCACTTGCGACGACCCGGACCCTCCTCCAGCGCCCTCCCCATAGGAATCCCAGTCGGCCTCGTAGTTGTCAGACTTCAGGGCGCGAATGCTCAGGCCGATCTTNCGCTCCTCGGGACTGAGCTTGATGATCTTCATGCTCGTCACTTCGTCGACTTTCAGCTCGACCTTCTCCTGCCCACCCTNGTCGTCGAATTCCGATACATGGATGAGGCCTTCAATCCCCTCGGCCAACTCGACGAACGCGCCGAAGTTGGTGATGCGCATCACCTTGCCTTCAACGATCGAGCCCACCTGGTTGTNCTCGAAGAACTCGTCCCAGATNTCCGTGGCCAGCTGCTTCAGCCCGAGTGAGAGGCGCTGGTTGTCGGGATCGACGTTCAAGACCATCGTCTCGACCTCATCCCCCTTCTTGAGGACTTCGGACGGGTGCTTCAGCCGCTTGCTCCACGACATGTCCGAGATGTGGATGAGCCCGTCGATACCCTCTTCCACTTCGACGAACGCACCGAACTCTGTCAGGTTACGAACCTTGCCGGTCAGCTTTGACCCGATGGGGTACGTATCGGCGAGCTGGTGCCACGGATTGGCCTCGATCTGCTTCAAGCCAAGCGAAATGCGCCGGGCCTGCGGGTCCACACCGAGCACCATCGATTCGACGCCGTCGCCCACGGTGAGCAACTTCGAGGGGTGCTTGACCCGCTTGCTCCAGGACATCTCGGAGACATGAATCAAGCCCTCGACGCCAGGCTCCAACTCGATGAAGGCGCCGTAGTCGGTCAGACTGACGACCTTGCCGTTGACCCGGTTCCCCACCTCGTACCGCTCCTCGACCGCGGTCCAGGGGTCCGCGTGCAGCTGCTTGTACCCGAGTGACACCCGCTCGGTCGCCCGGTCGAACTTCAGGACCACGACATCGACTTCGTCGTTCACCTTGAAGAGCTCAGACGGGTGCGCNGCCCGCCCCCACGACATGTCCGTGACATGCAGCAGGCCGTCGATCCCACCGAGGTCGATGAACGCACCATAGTCGGTGATGTTCTTGACCACGCCCCGCAGCACCTTGCCCTCTTCCAGGGTCGCCAACGTGTGGGTCTTCTTCTCGGCGTTCTCCTCTTCGAGCAGCGCCTTGCGTGACAGCACGATATTGCCGCGCTTCTTGTTCACCTTGATGACGCGCATGCGCAGTTCCTGGCCACGCAGCGCGTCGAGGTTCCGCACGGGTCGCACGTCGACCTGGGAACCCGGGAGGAACGCACGAACGCCGATGTCGACCGCGAGCCCGCCCTTGATCCGTTCGATGACACGACCGAGGACGACCTTCTTGTCTTCGTAGGCCTTTTCGACCTCGTCCCAGATCTTCATCTTCTCGGCCTTTTCGCGCGAGAGCACGATATGGCCGTCTTTGTCCTCGGTCNNCTCGAGCAGCACGTCGACGGTATCGCCGGCTCGTACGAGGCACTCACCTTCTTCGTCGAGAAACTCCTGAACGGAAATCATCCCTTCAGACTTGTACCCAACGTCAACCACTACGNCCGACNNCGACACCTTGAGGACGGTGCCCTTGATCACTTCGCCCTCGGCGATGTTGCGGAAGCTGCCTTCGTAGGCCTTGAGCAGCGTTTCGTACTCGTCACGACTGGCCTGATCGTCGTCTTCATCCTGATGCGCCAGGATGGTCATCGGGACTGGTCGCACGACCCGCTCCCGAACAGTGGCCTCGTCGGCGTTGTCTACGTTCGTCATGGAACTGCGGTTCTCCCCTAATCCTCGCTACGAGCCCAGCTATTCGTTCAACTCTGGTTCGCGTCAACACGTGCCGGTCACGACCATCAGTCGCTATGGCAGCTCCCGCCGAGTGGCGATAAGCCTCAGACTATACGCTGGTTATGGACATTCCGTCAAATACGACGCGTAGACAAATCGATGGAGTTCCGGGCTGTCACGCACGGGTCGCGAGACGCTCTCGCACGATGCTCAGCACCCGCGCCACCACCCCGTCGAGCCCGATGCCGGTGGTGTCGACCAGCACGGCATCGTCGGCCTTGACCAGTGGCGAACTTTGCCGGGTGCGATCAGATTGGTCGCGAGCCGCCAGGGCGCTGGCCACTTCGGACAGCGCCACGGGGTCTCCGCCCATTGCGTGGGCGGGATCGGCGGCCCGCCGCGACGCCCGTTCGTCCGGGGACGCGTCGAGATAGATCTTCACGTCGGCGGCCGGAAACACCGTGGTGCCGATATCGCGCCCCTCCATGACCAGTCCGCCAGTGGCCGCATACTCGCGCTGGCGTCTCACGAGTGCGTCGCGCACCCCCGGCATTCGCGCCACGCGAGCCGCGGCGGCGTCGATCTGTGCCGTACGGATGGCACGGGTCACATCGTGCCCCGCCACGGTCACGGTCTGGTGGTCCAGCGTCAACTCGGCTCGGGCCGCCAACTCCCCGAGCGCGACCTCGTCGTCGAGCGGCAGCCCGTCGTGGACGGCCAGCCAGGCCACCGCTCGATACATGGCACCGGTATCCACGTATCGACACCCCAGCGCCCGGGCAATGGCGCGAGACACGCTGCCTTTCCCGGCGCCCGAGGGCCCGTCAATCGCGATGACTGGGTCGCGTCGTGTCGTCATGTCAATCACTGCTTCCTCCGCCTCGCGCGCGGCGCCGGCCGCTGTTCGGTCGGAGACGGTTCGCCGTCGCTCTCCGCCAGCACCACCACACGGCGCAATGCCTTGATCTCGCCGGGCACCAGATCTCGATACTGTCCGGGTCGCAGCGCGGTGTCCTGAATCGGACCGATCCGGACGCGCCGCAACCGCACAACCGGATGCCCGACCGCCTCGCACATCTGTCGCACTTGCCGCTTTCGACCTTCCGTGATGGTGAGACGCACCACTGCCTGGTCTCCGCTCCGCCCTCGGCCGGCGGTCAGCAGTCTCGCCGTCGCTGGCGACGTCCGCCGCCCCTCCAGCACGACGCCCCGCGAGAGCCGTTTCAAGGCGCCACCATCCGGCACGCCCCGCACGCGGGCTTCGTACACTCGCTCCAGACCATGCCGCGGATGGGTGAGGCTCGCGGCCAGATCGCCATCGTTTGTCAACAGCAGCAGTCCCTCGCTGTCATAGTCGAGGCGGCCCACCGGGTACACCGACTCGCGCACGTCGGTCAGTAGATCCATCACCGTGCGCCGGCGCTCCGGGTCGTCGCGGGTGGTGATCACGCCACGCGGCTTGTTCAGCAGCAGATATCGCCGACGCACGACTGGCGGCACCCGCCGGCCATCCAGCCGGATGTCGTCGACGTCCGGGTCGGCACGCGAGCCCAACACTGACACGATCTTGCCGTTCACCGTGACCCGTCCGTCCTGGATCAGGGTCTCGGCGCCGCGCCGCGACGCCAGCCCGGCCCCGGCAATCACTTTCTGGAGCCGAATGCCGGTTGGTTCCCTTCCCATCTGTACGTCCTTCACCGGTCTCGTGCCGACTCCGGATCCAACCCGTCGGACCCGTCCTGCGCCGCCGACGCACCCGACGCGTCCAACTCACCGGGGGCGCCCCCCGCAACCTCGTCGTCGCCCACGTCGTCGAACGGCAGCGGCTCAGTTGTCGGTCCGGTGGCAAGCGATGTCGGGACGTCCATGCCCAGCGCCTCGGCCATTTCCTCGACTTTCGGGAGGTCTTCCAGATCACTGAGACCGAATCGGTTGAGGAACTCACGGGTGGTCGCGTACAGAAACGGCCGTCCCACGACCTGCTTCCGGCCCACGACTTTCACGAGCTGTCGCTCAAGCAGCGTGCCAATGACACCGGACGTGTTGACGCCACGAATTTCTGCTATTTCAGCCCCAGTGATCGGCTGCTTGTAGGCCACGACCGCCAGCGTCTCCAGCGCCTGCACCGACAACCGCTGTTTCGAATGTTCGTGGAACAGTTTGCGGACCCACTCATGCAGTTCGGGTCGAGTGCAGATCTGGAAGCCACCGGCTACCTCTACCATGAGCAACCCACCACGCTCGTCGTAGTCGGCGCGCAGGGCCGCCACCGCCTGCTCGACGTCTTCCTTCGGTTCGCCGTCGAGCAGGCGAAACAGTGTTTTCGGCGTCAGTGGATCGGGCGAGGCGAACATCAGCGCCTCGATTATCGATTTGAGCTCGTCGGACACCAGGGCACTCCCACTCAATCGTCGCTGTCGGCACCGTCGTGGTGCGCCGCGGCGCCCAGCGGCTTCGGCGCGTCGTCTGATCGGTCGTGACGATACACCCGAATCGGACCGAACGAGGCGGACTGGAACACCCGGATCATCTTCAACCGGATCATCTCGAGCAGAGCCAGAAACGTCGTGACCAGGGCGCCTCGACTGCGATCCTCGTCGAACAGGTCTTCGAAACTACAGGCGCCGAGGTCAGCCAGTCGTCGCATCAGTTGTCGCGTCCGGGTTTCGATGGACACCTCGGCGCTCGGCAACCGGAAGGCGGGGCGCTCACGAGCCCGCTGGAGCACCGCCTGAAAGGCCTGTAGCAATCCGAACAGATCGACCTCAAGCTCACGCTCGAACGGCTCGCCCGCCAGGTCGCCCAGGCGCTCGTCTGGCAACCCCCACTGCGCGCTGCGGACGGTCTCGCGCTCGTGCAGCAACTCGGCCGCCGCCTTGTAGCGCTGGTGCTCGATCAGGCGACGGACCAGCGCCTCGCGCGGATCCTCCAGGACTCCATCCTCTTCGATCTCTTCCTCGATGCGGGGCACCAGCGTGCGCGCTTTGATGTGGATGAGCGTCGCGGCCATCAACAGGAACTCACCGGCGAGGTCGAGGTCGAGTTCCTTCATCACGTCGAGATACTCGAGATACTGCTTCGTGATGAGCACGATTGGGATGTCGTAGATATCGACCTCGTGCTTGCTGATCAGGTGCAGCAGGAGGTCGAGCGGTCCCTCGAAGTTCTCGAGCTTGACCGGATAGTGTTCGAGCACCGACTCGAAATCACTGGCCTGATCCTGGGGTTCGGGCATGGAGACTACGTGTAGCTGAGCTTCACTGCGTCGCGGACCTGCTTCATCGTCTCCTGGGCGATCGCCCGGGCACGACTCGACCCGTCCATTAGAATCTCTTTGACCCGCGTGGGGTTCGACAGCACGTCGGCGCGGCGCTCGCGTATCGGGTCGAGGGTGGCGTTGACGGCCGCCGCGAGGGTGCGCTTGACCTCGACATCGCCCACGGTGCCAGCGCGGTACCGTGCCTTCAGGTCGTCGACCTGGGCCACGTCCGGATTGAACGCGTCGTGATAGGTGAAGACCGGATTCCCCTCCACGGTGCCGGGGATGTCGGCCCGAATCCGCTTCGGATCGGTATACATCCGCATGACCTTCTTCGTGACCGTCTCGGCATCGTCCGACAGGTCGATGGTATTGCCGTAGCTCTTGCTCATTTTCCGGTTGTCGAGGCCCGGGAGTCGCGGAAAGTGCGTGAGCAGGGGCTGCGGTTCGGGGAACAGCTCGCCGTAGAAGCTGTGAAACCGGCGCACGACCTCGCGGTTCAACTCGAGATGCGCCACCTGGTCCTCACCGACCGGCACGTAGTCCGCCTTGTAGATCAGCACGTCGGCACCTTGCAGCAGCGGGTAGCCCAGAAACCCCAGGGCCGACAGGTCCTTCTCTTTCAGCTGCTCGATCTGCTCCTTGTAGGTGGGCACGCGCTCGAGCCACGGAATCGGCACCACCATCGACAGCAGCAAATAGAGCTCGGCGTGCTCTGGCACGAGCGACTGGATGAACAGAGTGCTCTGCTCGGGGTCGACCCCGGCCGCAATCCAGTCGGCCGCATTGTCGTATGCATACGACGTCAAGTCGCCGGTGGCGGCGTATTCACTGGTCATTGCGTGCCAATCGGCGACGAAATACAGGCAGTCGTAATCCGCCTGCAGATCGGCCCATTTGCTCAATGCGCCCACCAGGTGACCGATATGCAGCTTGCCGGTCGGACGCATGCCGGACACAACGCGTGGCTTCACGATAACAACCACCCCATGAGAAAAGACAGCGGCGGGCCGATCAGCCGGTAGAGCCAACCGGTAGCCATCAGTACGATGAGAATGACGAACCCGTAGGGTCTGACCAACCGATCATAGCTCGCCGCGATCGCCTCCGGGAGCACCCCGGCGAGCACGTTGCCACCGTCCAAGGGTGGGACCGGTAACATATTGAACACCGCCAGTAGCAGATTGAGCTGGACCATGGCGAACCCGAACGTCGCCAGGACCCCGGGCACCCCCTCCGACGCGCCAAGCCCCCCCGGCACCAGCCCCAGCAGCTGCGAGGCCACGATGGCCATCAGGATGTTGCTCGCCGGTCCGGCGGCCGCAATCACCAGAAAGTCCCGACGGTGATTCTTCAAATTGGCCGGATTCACCGGCACCGGCTTCGCCCAGCCGAACACGAACCCACCCGCCAGGAGCCCCAGGAGCGGGAGCATGATGGTGCCCACCGGATCCACGTGCACCGCCGGATTCAGCGAAATCCGGCCCAGGCGGCGCGCGGTCGGGTCTCCATACCAGTCCGCGGTGAGGGCGTGCGCCATCTCGTGGACCGTCAAGGAAAACAACAGAACTGCGAGGATGATGAGCGACTGACCGATATCTGGCAAAGCGATCCAGGATATGACCTGGCGGCGGATCAGGGCAAGTCGGCGTGGCCCTGACGCTCCGCGAAGTGTTCGAGCAGGGCGTCGGCCACCTTGGCGCCGAGCACCGGCACCAGTTCTTCCCGGGTCGCGCGCCGGATGCTGGCGACACTGCCAAACCGCGTCAACAGCGCTCGGCGCCGCCGCGCTCCGACCCCGGGAATGTCGTCCAGTTCCGACCGGAAGTCGCGCCTGGCACGGGCCTTCCGATGATAGGTCACCGCAAACCGGTGCGCCTCGTCCCGTATCCGCTGGAGCAGCAAGAGTGCGGGACTGTTGGTCTCAAAAATAATCGGCTCGGCGTTGTCTCGGGTGAAGACCAATTCTTCTTTCTTGGCGAGGCCGACGGCGACGAGATTCGACTGGCCGAGAGTGGCAAACGCCTCATAGGCGGCCGAGAGCTGGCCCTTGCCTCCGTCAATCACCACCAGGTCGGGTGGTGGCGCCCCGTCGTCGAGCAGGCGTCGGTAGCGTCGTGCCACGACCTCTCGCATCGCAGCGAAGTCGTCCAGTAGCCGGTCGCTGTCACCGGCCCCGGCCACACCGCCGGCTCCGCCCGAACCAGACCGTGCGCCAGCGGCTGCGCCCCGCGAGCGGCGACCAGGGCCTGGGCGAGGCGTCTCGTCGAGCGTGGTGCGCTCGGCGCCCCAGTCGCCGCCCCGCACACGGTACTTGCGGTATTCCTTCCGCGTCATCCGCCCGTCCTCGCACACCACCATCGAACCGACGGTCTCGCTTCCCTGAATGGTCGAAATATCGAAGCATTCGATCCGGCGTGGCACTCCCGGCAGACCGAGCGTGCGCCGCAACTCGTCAAGCGCCGTCCCCCGCGCGACCGCCTCGTCGCTGTAGTGCGAACGGTAGGCCAGCGCCGCGTTCCGGGTCGCCAGGTCCAGCAGCCCACGCTTGTCGCCCCGCTTCGGCACCGACACGCGCACCTTGCGGTCGGCTCGCTCGCCCAGCCAGCGCTCTACCTCCGCGTGATCCTCGATCTCGACCGGTAGATGCACTTCCGGCGGCGCCACGCGAACCGCATAGAACTGCTGCACGGCCGCCTGGACGGTCTCCTCGAGGCTCGGGGCCTCTCCGTCAGTAGCATCGGCCACCAGTTCCACCCGTTCGATGACCCGGCCCCCACGCATCTGGAACACCTGAATGATCGCGCCGGCCGGGCCCGTCTTGACGCCAAATGCGTCCCGATCGCCCAACCGCACGCTCGACATCTTCTGTTGCCGGTCTCGCAGCGTCTCCACCGTCTTGATGGCGTCGCGGGTCTGGGCCGCCTCTTCGAAGCGCAGGTCCACTGAGGCCGCAAGCATCTGCGCCTTTAGCTCGACCACGAGTTCGTCATTGCGCCCCTCCAGGAACATGCGGGCATGCTCGACCGCCTCGCCATATTGCTCCTGTGTGCACAGAGTCTCGACACACGGGGCCACGCACCGATTGATGTCGTACTCGAGACACGCGCGATCGCGGCGTCCGGTGATCGCCTCGTTGCAGGAGCGGATGCCGAACAGCTTGTGGGTCAGCGCCATCGTCTTGCGGGCCAGCGTGGCCGGCAGAAACGGCCCGGCATAATAGTCGCCGTCGCGCGCGACCCGCCGCGCCACCAGCACCCGGGGGAATGCCTCGCTCGTGGTCACCTGCAGGTACGGGTAGTTCTTGTCGTCGCGCAGCAGGATGTTGAACCGGGGCATCCGCTGCTTGATCAGGTGGCTCTCGAGCGCCAGCGCCTCCACCAGCGAATCGGTGACGATGACCTCCAGCCGGGTCACCTCGTCGAGCAGCGCGTTGGTCTTGGGGCTCGAACCGTAGGCGCTCAGATAACTGCGCACCCGGTCGCGCAGGACCCGGGCCCGACCGATGTAGATCGTGTCGCCGGCGCTGTTGCCGTACAGATAGACCCCGGGCTGCTCCGGAAGACGGCTGATCTGAGCCTTGAGATCGCGAATGGCCATGGGCTACACTGCGTGGATCGTGGCGGGGGGGGGGCCGGGAAAGGGCCCCCCCGCCCGCGCGACCCCCCCCGCCTTTTTACCGACGGGCACCACGCCGGGTCTCCCGACTTGGTGTACAT
>PAUN01000042.1 GCA_002712885.1 Acidobacteriota bacterium | reverse complement strand
AGAGTATTATCAGTGGAATGAAAAATGGCTGGACCAATCTTATCGAGTACTAAAGAACACTGGTGCATTATACCTATTATGTGATTGGCCAGAATCCAGTATGTACCATGGATTGATTAGCAACCGTTTTATAGTTCAAACACGGATCACTTGGCGGGATCAAGGCGATGAAAGCCCCCAGCGAACCGAAATGGTGGGACCAGAAGAAGACCGGAGGCAAAGCCGGCGGCCGCAGAAAATCAACCAGACCCCAGACACGCACGACCAAGGGGTAGCCTGGGAGAATACGCGGTGCGTCCGCACCCGGGACATCGACTTCTATGACACGACTTCTCCGCTACGTTCAGCTTGTGCCGGTGTTCCTAGCCGGGTGGTGCCTTCAGCCCATCGCGCACGCGCAGCCAATGCCGATACCGGCTGGCAACGTGCCATTGGCGCAATCGCTTCGTGTCGACGAGGGCCCCATCGTTGATGGCGACGTGCTGAACGACCCAGCCTATGCCGACGCGGTGCCGGCGACAGGTTTCGTGCAAAGCCGACCGTTCGAGGGAGCGCCCGCTTCCGAGCGGACGGAAGTGCGTATCGTCTACACGGCCGACACCCTCTATTTTGGTGTCATCTGCTTCACCGAGGACGCCGGCACCATCATCGCGGCCGACAGCCGCCGTGATTCCGACCTCACAGAGACCGACAGTTTCCAGATCGTGCTCGACACCTATCTCGACCGACAGAACGGCTTCGTCTTCGGCACGAACCCGGCCGGGGTCGAGTACGACGGCCAGGTAAATAGCGAGGGATCGGGCAGCGGCGGCTTCAATCTCAACTGGGACGGGGCCTGGCAGGTGGCCACCGCAGTGACGGACATCGGGTGGACGGCGGAGATCGCGATCCCGTTCAGGACGCTCCGATACCCGCTGAGCGAGGTTCAGAACTGGGGCATGAACTTCCAGCGGAACATCCGCGCCCGCAATGAGCAGGCCTACTGGTCACCACTGCCGCGGCAATACAACATCAATCGGATCTCCCTGGCCGGGGAGCTCCAGGGCATCGAGGTGCCGCCGCAGCGCAATCTGCAGCTCACACCCTACCTGCTGGGTCAGTCGCTGACCCGGACCGAAGACTCGCGTACCGTCAGGACCGGCGATTTCGGCGCCGACCTCAAATACAGCGTGACGCCGAGCATGACGCTCGACCTGACCTACAACACCGACTTCGCCCAGGTCGAGGTAGACGACCAGCAGGTGAATCTCGACCGCTTCGATCTGTTCTTCCCGGAGAAGCGACCGTTCTTCCTGGAGAATGCGGGCATCTTCTCGGTGGGACAACCAGGGGCGGTGGACATCTTCTTCAGCCGTCGAATTGGGTTGAGTGAGGAGGGGGCCCAGATTCCAATCCTGGGTGGCGGCCGGCTCTCGGGCAAAGTGGGGTCGAATACGAACGTCGGCTTTCTGAACATGCAGACCGCTTCCGTCGGCGCCACCGGGACCCCACGGCAGAACTTCACCGTCGGGCGCGTTCGACAGGACCTCGCGAATCGCTCAAACATCGGGGTCATGTTCGTGAATCGCCAGGCCAACGGTGAACTCGCCGGCACGGATCTGGCCGGCGACGACTACAACCGGACGTTCGCGGCCGACGGACGCTGGGGCATCGGTGAAGGTGGCACGATCTCCGGCTTCGCCGCGGGCACCGACACGTCCGGCGACGCCGCCGACCCGACGGCAGGCTCATATGCCTATGCGATCAACACCCAGCACGAGTCACAACGGGCGCGCCTATCGCTCGGGTACACCGAGGTCGCGCCGAACTTCAACCCGCAGGCCGGGTTCCTCGCTCGCGAGAGCTACCGGCGGGTGAACGGCAGCGTGTTTACCACGTTCCGCCCCGAGAACTTCTGGGGCCTCCACGAGGTTCGGCCACACGTGTTCCACAACACCGTGTTCGACTTCAAGAGCGGTGACCACGAAACCCAGTACACGCACATCGACAACCACCTCGAGTGGCGGAACGGATACGAGGTCCACACCGGCATGAATCTCACCCGTGAGGGCGTGTTGGAGCAATTCGAGATATTCCCGGATGTCTTTGTTCCGCCGGGCACGTATGACCACAAGGAGATGCAGCTCGTCGGCAACACCAATCTCGGCGCCCCGGTCAACGGCAACATCCGCGTCATTATGGGCGGTCTGTTTGGCGGCGACCGGGTCACGATCACCCCGTCCATCGCCGCCCGCGCCGGCGAAACGTTCAACGCGATTTTCGAATGGAGCTACAACGACCTGCAGTTGCCGGGCGGGGATTTCACGACCAATCTCTTACGCCTCAGGACATCGTACTCCTTCACGACACGCATGTTCTTGCAGGCGCTGGTCCAGTACAACGACCGGGCCGACCTGTGGTCGTCCAACCTCCGTTTCGGTCTGCTGTCGGACGCCAATACCGGCCTCTTCATCGTCTACAACGACATCCAGGGACTGGGAAGCAATATCCCGACGGGCGCCGGGCGTACTCTGACGCTCAAATACAGCGCGTTGTTCGATCTGCTGAATTGAAAAGCGGTGGAGCGCTAACCGGAAACGGCCTCGGCCTGCTGCATCACGCGGAGGGCGTTGCCACCCATGATCTTGGCCACGTCGGCGTCTGAGAACCCGCGGTCCTTCAGTGCGGCGATCANATTCGGAGTCTTCCCGATGTGCTCGAGTCCCTCGGGGACCTTCAGACCGACGCTGTCATAGTCACACCCGAGCCCGACATGGTCGATGCCGGCCACGGTCGCGGCGTGCTCGATGTGGTCGANGAGACGACTCATCGAAACTTGCCCGATGAGTTCGACACCGGCGGTTTCGATGTTCCACATCTCCTCAGACATTCGCCGTCGGTCGGTGGCGAACTGCTCACGAATCTCGCCTCGGCGACGGTTGAGACCCGCCAACTGCAACACCGCGCTGCTGGGAACGGTGGCGCCAGAGAGCCTCGTGGACAGTCAGATCGAGCTACCGACCGCTCGCGACATCCTGTCAGAGCTCGCGGCGCCGGGCCGCGATCCACGGGAGACGTTCGAGCCAGTGCGTTTCTCGGACGCGGTGCACGCCCTCGAAGATATCGTGCCAGGGATGCGGCTGGAAGGCGTGNTCACGAACGTGACGCACTTTGGCGCCTTCGTCGACATCGNCGTCCATCAGGACGGCCTCGTACACGTCTCCGAACTCGACAACCGGTTCGTGAAGGATCCGACCCGCGTCGTCAAGGTCGGTGATCGATTGCAGGTAGAGGTGCTCGCAGTCGATGCGCGTCGCCGCCGGATCGGGCTGTCGCGAAAACGAGCCCTCGCACCGCGCGACTAGTGTCCTGTCTCACGCGCCGGAACAACCTGGCGCCACGGACTTACTGACGCTCGTAGACCGGCATCGGCCGTAGATAGAGCCACATCCCGAGCCCGAGCACCAGCACGGACAAGAGTCCACAGAGTCCACCCCACACCCAGTACGGCAGCAGGAGCGCCTCTGCGATCTGGGCCGCATCGCTGGGCATGTTCCCGGCGCCGGTACGAGCCACCCGTGTAAACAAGTAGTCGCTTCGTGAGAAAACGCTGACCGAGAGTTGGATGGCGAGAAACACCAGGCCGAACCGCACGATCCGACTGGATCCGAAGCGCACGAGCGTCGCCAGCAGCGCACTCAAGACGAGCACGTAGCCGACACCGAACGGATTGCGAACCACCAAGACGACCACCAGCAGAAGGACCGCGGCCAGGCTCCCCAGCGCCGCGCGGGCGCGCCCCGCCGTTCGCGCGAAGAAGAAAAGCCCGCAAGCCACCAACGCGGGTCCGACGAGGCCCCCGGCCGAGATCACGGCGCGAGCCACGCGGCCGCCGGCATGGGCGGTNGCGGCAACACCNGACCCGTCCGCGAACACCTGGAGCGAGACGAAATCCCCTCCCACGAGCACGGCGGCAAGTCCGTGGCCAAGCTCGTGCGCGAGCGTCGACAACAGCATGAGAGGCCACCACGCCAAGCGACCACCCGGAACATGGGGTAACGCCAGACTCGCGGCGATGCAGGCCACCAGCACGGCCACCGCCCCCGGCGGCGGCCGCCCGTGACCCTGCACGACCGGTCGACGCGGCTCCGTCATAGTCGGTCGAATGNCATTGCCTGAGACCAGAACATGGGACAGCCCCGTTGTGACGTTGGTGAATGTCAGAGGGCCACGGCTTCTACGCCCATGGCACGCGCCCTCAATTGCCCGCAACCCGCATTGATATCGAGCCCTTTCGCCATCCGAACCGTGGAGGGGACGCGGTATGCACGCAGCTTCTCCTGGAACGCGGAGCTGTATTCACGAGCCGGTCGGCGGAACGGCCCGTCGACGGTTGGATTGACTGGGATCAGGTTGACATGGCACAGCGTGCCGGTGAGCAACCTGCCCAGNGCCTCCGCCTGGTGAACGTGGTCATTCTGTCCGTGGAGCAGCACGTATTCGAAGAAGATCCGCCGGCGTGTCTTCTCGATATAGGTCTTGCACGCCTCGATCAGTCGCTCAATCGGGTACTGGCGGTTCACGGGCATCGTCTCGGAACGCGTGACGTTGTCGGGCGCATGCAGTGACACGGCGAGGTTGATCGGCTGGTCCTCATCCGCGAGTTTCAGTATCGGCGGCACAAGCCCGACGGTCGAGACGGTGATGTGCCGTGCGCTGAGGTGGAGTCCCTGTTCGTCGGTCAGGGTGCGAATGGAGTTCAGCGTGTTGTCGTAGTTGGCCAACGGCTCGCCCATGCCCATGAATACGACGTTCGTAACGCTCTGACGTGCGGACCTGGTCTGCGTCCCGTCCACCATCTGCGTTTCCTCGTCGGTCCTGGCGAGTCGCTCCATGAATATGACCTGCGACACGATCTCGCCGACCGAGAGCTGGCGCCTGAAACCCTGCTGCCCGGTAGCGCAGAAGGTGCACCCCAGGGCGCAGCCAGCTTGGGTAGAGACGCACACAGTTCGACGGCCCTTCCGATGCCCGTCCGGTTCGTACCGCATCAGCACGGTTTCAATCAGTTCACCGTCGGGGAGTCGGAACAACGCCTTGTCAGTGGACCCGTCCTTCGAAGCCAGGCACTGGACCGGGTCGAGCGGACTCATGACGTAACGTCGCTTCAATGCCTCCCGGCACCGAAGCGAAAGAAACGTCATGTCGTCGAAGGATTCTCTCCGCTCGTGATACAGCGCACGCCACAGCTGCCCCGCCTTGGAAGGCGCGTCACCCGTCCCAGCCACCAACTCTGCCAGTTCGCTCTTGGAGAGGTTAAGCACGGTTGGACGCGACGGTTTCTGCGGCATGGTCGAAATGGCCTTCATCCAACGACCCGCCCGTCGGGCATCCGCTACCGGATCGTCAACCCGGCTTGCGACGCAATCTCGCGGATGCGTGTGGCATGCGTGGGGTTGGTCCCCATGACCTCCCGCAGACGACGGACAATCTGCGCCTGCTCGGCGGCGCCCATCGAACTGGCGGCGGCAGCGGCCGCTTGCACCGCGGCATTGCAATCGGCCTCGTAGGTGATNGAGCCGCATTCCGCGGTCAAGTTCGCCAGGAGCGGCGCGGCGCCCGAACCCGTGACTGGCGAGCCACCGGCACCGGTGCTCCCGAAACGCTCCTGTGCTTGCTGAATTTCGGCCGCGGCGCCGCGACGGATGTTCGCGCCCTCGGTAGCCGCCTGGAAGCAGGTGAAACCCGGGCGNTTTGCCCAGCGGAGCGGCGCACAGGCATGAATACCAGCGTCCTGAGCGGCCTCCAGCACCTCCGTAATCAGCCCCTCGTACTCGGCATCGCCCTCACCAAAGCCAGAGAAATTNCCGAGGTCGCCGCTCGCTGCGAACAATCCGGTCACGCCCGGCAGCTTGGCAATCTCGCGGGCGGCCTCCACGCCCTCCAGCGTCTCGATCATCAGAAACAGGACGACATTGTCGTTCCAGGTCTGGCGATACCCACCGGGGACATCGTTCCACAGCTCACTGGGACCCTGGCCACCACCTGAGCTCCGTCGCCCGATGGGCGGAAAGTAGGTCCAGTCGACGGCCGCTTGCGCCTCCTCGACGGAATCGATGGTCGGTACCACGATCACCGCGGCCCCCATATCGGTCGCATGCTGAATTTCACGCTCGTTGGCATACGCGACCCGCACGCCCGGCGCGGCCGGACCCGGACACGTGCGCCAGAACCGCGCCACCTGCTCCCACGAGATCGCTTCGTGCTGCATCTCGACCCAGATGAAGTCGTACCCCGCGGCCGCCATCGCGCAGTACGTGCGTGGGTCGGTGGCCCGCACGGTGCCCCCAATCATCGGGCCGCCCTCGATCAGCTTGCGCTTGGCCGGATTCCATATCTCGGACGTCTGCCCATCGGGGAGGGCGAACCGTGATCCATAGTCAAACTCATCCGCGCTGAAGTCCTGCGCCGCCGTATCCCGTGCCGTGGCGCCCACCAGGACACAGGTCGTGATCGTGACCAAGATCAATAGCTGTTTCATGCTCATGGCATCCCCTTTTCGGTGGCATCCGCACAACNNCAGGTCAACCGGCCTACCGCCGCTACGGGCGAAGTGTAATACGGGCTTGAGGACAGTGACCAAAATAAGCGTGCCCACATGGCGGGCCTATTCTGATCAGGGTCCTAACCTGAACGACTCTGAAATTCGANGATTTCGCGCCCACTCCGCCCCGCGCGGTCAGGGCAACGCCAACGCGATCAGTTCCGGAGCGGCCGCTCCGCCTCCTCCGCCAACGGCCACCACGATGTATTGCCGGCCATCGTGCAGGTAGGTCATCGGATTGCCGGTGGGCACGGCCGGGAGGGCCACGGATCCAAGGTAATCCCCGTTGCCCTTGTGGTACGCCGCCAGGGTACGCGCGCCTTCGGCCTGATCGGCGACGTAGCGCCCGCCGGAATTGACAATGAGCAGGGTTTTCGTCACGAGCGGGCCACCCGCATTGCCACCACTATGCCCCCCGAGCGCCGGCAGATGCAGATCCTTCAGGGCTGGGTGGGTCCGTGGGCCATCGCCATGCGGGCTCATCCACGCGTGGTCTCCNGTGTTGAGATCGATCGCCGTGACCCGTTTGTACGGCGGCTTGACCAGTGGCAAGCCCTGCGGCCCGGGTACCGGCACCGCCCAGGTCTCGGTGAAGTAGCCGACCGTGGCGGGCGGAGCATACTCGATCAGTTCGACCGCCCTGAGTCGTGTTTGCGACGGCACGAACAGACGCCCCGACTCCGGGTCCACCGCTGACCCGGGCCAGTTCACACCGCCCCCAGTGCCGGGGGCCTGAATCATCGGCCGTCCCTGGCCGCGCACGTTGGGCGGTGTAAACATCGGGCTCAACTGGCCGCGTTCGGCGATTCGAATCGCCTCTGCCCGCAGCTCGGGCGTGAAATCGATCAGATCATCGACCGTGATGCCCTGCAGGTCGAACGCCGCCGGCCGGGTCGGAAATGGCTGGGTCGGTGAGTACCACTCGCCGGGCGCGTCACCCGCGGGTACCGGTCGCTCTTCGATCGGCCAGACCGGCTGGCCGGTCACGCGGTCGAACACGTAGGTGAAGGCCTGCTTGCTCGTCTGCGCGATCGCCTTGATGTCACGTCCATCGACGGTGATGTCGATCAGGTTCCCACCGGTCGGGAAGTCATAGTCCCAGAGTCCATGGTGCACCGCCTGGAAGTGCCACACCCGCTGGCCGGTCTCGGCGTCGACGGCCACGATGCTCTCGGCAAAGAGATTGTCGCCGTGGCGCATGCCGCCATACCAGTCGTTCGTCGGAGTGCTGACCGGCAAGTAGACGTAGCCCAGCTCTTCGTCGACCGGCATGTTGCCCCAGACATTCGTGTGGCCGCTGTATCGCCACGAGCCGTTCTGCCACGAGTCGACGCCGAAGTCGTCACCTTGGGGGATGGTGTGGAATATCCATTTCATGGCGCCCGTACGCGCGTCAAAGCCGCGCACGTGACCGGGCGGCGCCTCGCGGGTCGTGGTCTGGTCGGTCAAGGTACTCCCCACGACGAGGGTGTCGCGCACCACGGCGACCGGAGTCGAATGCGTGATACGAGACCGGTCAATCTCTCGCCCGAGGCTCTGGCTGAGATCGACGATGCCGTTCTCACCGAAGGTCGGATACAACGCACCGGTGCGCGCGTTCAGCGCGATGAGTCGCAGGTCGTGCGTGGCGATGACGATACGGGCGTCGTCGCTCGTATCATCCTCCCAGTACGAAACGCCGCGATGCTGCCATCCGATGTTGGCCGGACGCTCGAGTCGGTCGTAGCTGCGCGGATCGTATATCCAGACCGCCTTGCCGGTGCCGGGGTCGAGCGCCGCGACCTGCCCCAATGGGGTGCTGACATACAGCAGGCCGTCCACCATCAACGGAGTCGCCTTGAACAGGCCTGGGGTTATCTCGTCGCGCGCTTCCGCCACTTCGGTAGAGACCGAGGTCCAGCGCCAGGCNATCTGGAGGTCGCTGAAGTTTGTGACGGTGATCTGGTCGAGGGGTGAGTACTTGGTGTTCGCCCCGTCCGCCCCATAGTGACGCCACTCACCCACCACGTCGGACTGGGCCAGCGCCGGGACGGCCACGACGACGAGCCACCCCGCCAACCCGAGAGACCACCGCCATCGACCATGTCGAATCATCGCTCTTCCTTCGCCAGCNCGTCACACGCGGCGTGTGAAGTCCNGGCAGAAAACAGGTGAGACCCTGTGGCGCAGGCCTTTAGGCCTGCGATCGCACGGCTGAAGCCGTGCGCCACGCAGTGCCGACGCTGTCGTTCACCTGCGCGATTCTACCAGCGGATGTCAGCCCCGGAGCGCGCACGGCCCTATAATCGAATCACACACGCTGGCAGGCCGTGAGCCGCTACTGCCGCGGCGGGCAAGGAGAACATCATGACAAACTCGACGCCGTTTCTCGCAGGCGTAGCGTGGTGCGCGCTGACGCTGGCACCGTCGATTGCCGTGGGCCAGTATGGCGCCACCGACGGCGAGTGGCGGACCTACGCGGGCGACCAGGGCAGCACGAAATACTCACCGCTCGACCAGATTGATGCAACGAACTTCGACGACCTGCAGGTTGCCTGGCGCTGGNAGTCCGCCGACGGGGCGCTCGATCTCGACGCTCTCCGCGAACAACGTTCCGGGGTGTCCATCAACGGCATCCAGGCCACGCCGCTCATGGTCGGCGGCACCCTGTATCTGTCGACCGCGATGTATCAGGCAGCCGCCGTCGACGCCGGTACCGGCGAGACCGTCTGGATCTACGATCCCCGG
This sequence comes from Acidobacteriota bacterium, assembly GCA_002712885.1. Taxonomy (GTDB): domain Bacteria; phylum Acidobacteriota; class Vicinamibacteria; order Vicinamibacterales; family UBA8438; genus UBA8438. The sequence goes on along the minus strand of PAUN01000042.1, from coordinate 13,834 downwards.
GTCTATGAGGGCGGAGAGCCGACCCACGGTTACGGGTCGCGTGGTGTGGCCTATTGGACCGACGGACAGGACGAGCGCATCTTCTGGGGCACCAGCGAGGGCTACCTGCACGCCGTCGACGCCAAGACCGGGCAGCCGCCCCCCACGTTCGGCACCAATGGCCGAGTCGATCTCACCGAGGGCATTCCTCGAGCCACCCGCGGAGACATGAATTACCAGGGACGCAACCTGCTCGGGGTCAAGTCNCCGCCAGTCGTTCTCCGCGACGTGGTCGTCGCCCCAACCATCATTTCGGACTTTGTCGTCAAGAAGGAGGCGCCGCCCGGCTGGTTGAAAGGGATCGACGCACGCACCGGCGACACCAAGTGGATGTTCCGGACCGTACCGCAAGCTGATGACTTCGGCGCCGACACCTGGGAGAACGAGTCGTGGCGCTATTCGGGCAACGTCAACGTGTGGCCGCCGATGAGTGCCGATGAAGAAACCGGCTATCTCTACCTCCCCACCGGCACGCCCACCAGCGACTACTACGGGGGGCACCGCCTGGGCGACAACCTGTTCGCCGAGAGCATCGTCGCGCTCGACATTGAGACCGGCCAGCGCATGTGGCACTTCCAAGCGGTGCATCATGGTGTATGGGACTACGACTTCCCCGCAGCGCCGAATCTGGTCGACATCACCGTTGACGGGCGTCGTATCAAAGCGCTGGCCCAGGTCAGCAAGCAGGCGTTCACCTACGTCTTCGACCGCGTCACGGGCGAACCGGTCTGGCCGATCGAAGAGCGTCCNGTGGAGACCGACACCGATCTGGACGGCGACGTGCTGTCGCCGACCCAACCATTCCCGACCAAACCACCACCGTTCGACTATCAGGGCGTCACCATCGATGATCTGGCCGACTTCACCCCGGAGATCCGGGCGATGGCGATCGAGGCGGTCCGGGACTTCCGACTCGGCCCCCTGTTTACGCCGCCGATGCAAAGCAGAGACGGCGGGCTGCAAGGCACCATTCAACGACCACAGATCGGTGGCTCAGCGAGTTGGAGCGGCGCAGNCTTCGACCCGGAGACGGGNCTTCTGTATGTGCCCTCGGAAAACCGGCTGTCGGTGCTGAAGTACTACACGCCGGACCCAGGGGCGGGTGGGAACCTGCGGTTCACCCAGGCCGNATTCGGCAGCGGCAAGCAGCCCGCGCTCCCCCAGGGTCTACCGCTGCTCAAGCCGCCCTATTCGCGGATGACGGCCATTGATCTCAACGAAGGTGATCATGCCTGGATGCGACCGAACGGCGACGGCGACCGGTTCCGTCGGCACCCGCAACTGCGCGACCTCGATCTTCCACCCCTGGGAGGCGAGGGACACGGCGGCCCGTTGCTGACCAANACCTTGCTCGTCAGTGCGTTGTCGGCCGGCGGCTCGACCGGGGGCCCCAGGCTGATTGCGCGCGACAAGGCCAGCGGCGAGATCGTCGGGTCGCTGGATCTCCCCGGCGGCGCCATCGGCACGCCGATGACCTATCTGGACGACGGCGTCCAGTACATTGCGCTGACCGTTGGTGGCGAAGTACCAGAACTGATCGCGCTGCGGCTACCGTAGGGAGAACGACCGATGCCAAGAATACCGCTGCGGCCGTTAGGTCTCGTCGCGATCGGCGTTGCGCTCGCCACCGTGGGCGCCTCGGGGGTCCAGCTGGCGCAGCGGCCCGTCGGCGAGAGGCCGGCGGTGACCAAGGCTGACGTTGAGCGGTGGAAGCAGGAACTGACGAACTGGGGCCGGTGGGGTCCGGACGACGAGATCGGCACCCTCAACCTGATTACTCCGGACAAGCGAAGGCAGGCTACCGCGCTCGTGCGGGACGGCATTTCGGTCTCACTCGCGCGTGACGCCGAGACGGAAGCGGCGGTCGACAATCCGCGTCCCTATCAGGTGACCCCCCTCGGCATCACCGCAGACGAGATTCGTATCGCGTACCACGGCTTCATGCACACGCACCTCGATTTTCTCAATCACAACTTCATCGGGGAGGGTGTGACCTACAACGGCTACGCGCCAGACCCGACCGTGGTCGCGGCCGAGGGTGGGCACGCCAGGAACACCGTGCACAACGCGAAGCACGGCATCGTGACGCGTGGGCTGCTCATCGACATGGCCCGGTTCAAGAACGTGCCGTATCTCGACCCGGGAACGNCGATCTATATCGAAGACCTGGAGGCGTGGGAGGCTGAAACCGGCTTGCGGGTGTCCTCCGGTGACGCGGTCGTGATCCGCACTGGCCGATGGGCTCGGCGGGCGGAGGTCGGGCCATGGGACATCGCAAACGATGCGGCCGGACTGCACGCATCCGTGATTCCATGGCTCAAGCAGCGCGACATCGCGCTCCTCGGCGGCGAAGCGCCTCAAGACGTCGCGCCGGCCGGTATCGACCCAGCCGTGACCGTCGCCGACGACCTCGGTCCGCGACCGCTGCACCGGTTCGCCTTGATCTATCTGGGCATGCCACTGTTCGACAATCTCGACCTCGAGGCGTTGGGTGAGGTGGCCGCCGCCAGAAACCGGTGGGANTTCCTCCTGACCGCTGCCCCTCTGCCGACGCGTGGCACCGGATCGCCCATCAACCCCATTGCCACCTTCTAGGGGTTTCCTGGCGAGGCCCGTGTGGCGCAGGCCTTCGGCACCCTCTCGATGAAAGTAATCTAACGGCATGAGCGATCAACCACGCGTCCTCGCCTTCGCGGGCAGTGCCCGCACAGACTCGTTCAATGTGAAACTCGTGAACATCGCGGCGGAGGGAGCCAGGGAGGCCGAGGCGGAGGTCACCGTCCTGAACCTGAAAGACTTTCCCATGCCGCTCTTCAACCAGGATCTCGAGGCGGCCGAGGGCCCTCCGGAGCAGGCCACCCGACTCAAAGGCATCATGCTGGCTCACGAGGGGTTGTTGATTGCCTCACCTGAATACAACAGCTCGATCTCACCACTACTCAAGAACACCATCGACTGGGTGTCGAGGCCCGCTGACGGCGAGCCGATGCTCGCGGTGTACCGCGACAAGGTAGCGGCCGTGATGAGCGCCTCACCTGGGGGCTTGGGCGGACTACGCGGCCTGGTTCACTTACGATCCATTCTGTCGAATATGGGTGTGCTCGTCATACCCGACCAAGTCGCCGTCACCCAGGCCCANTCCGCGTTCGATGACCACGGCAACCTCCTGGATGCCAAGCGGCAAACGTCCGTTCAGGGCCTCGGGCGAAGCGTTGTGAAGCTGGTCGGCTGGAACCGCTAACCCTCATCAGCACGAGGAGTAACGATGATGATCAATCGTGGAATGGCTGCGTGCGTACTCATGACACTGACCGCCGGCGCCGGGTGCGCCGGGAACGACGCGACAGACGCGGCCGAAGTCAGCCAAGGCCCTGCGTCACCGGCGATCAGCGATCTGTATGCGGGGTCGCCGTATCTCGGCGAACTGCGCAACAGTCTGGTCTACGGCGAGATCTGGGAGCGACCACAACTCTCGAAGCGCGACCGGAGTCTCATTACGNTCGCGGTGCTTCAGGCCCTGGTCCGCGACGAACTCGAGCTTCACGTGCCGCGGGGACTCGACAACGGACTCACGCCTGAGGAAATCTCCGAAATCATCCTCCACGTCACCTTCTACGCCGGCTGGCCAACCGGGGTACAGGCCTCGCTGACCGCGGCCGAGGTCTTCGCAGAGCGCNNCCTGTCGCTCGGCCCGCTAGCCCGGGCACCGGCCGCCGCCGACCGTCCCGACACGCCCGCCACGGCAAGCGGTGCCTATGCGGCGGTGCCACGGTTGGGGGCACTGCGGAACAGCCTGCTCTATGGCGATATCTGGGAGCGGCCTCAGCTGTCCAAGCGTGACCGGAGCCTGATCACGGTGGCGGTGACCCAGGCGCTCTATGCCACGAGCGAACTACGCACCCACATCGGGCGGGCGCTCGACGAAAACGGCGTGACCCCGCAGGAGCTGTCAGAGGTGATCCTGCACGTCACCTTCTATGCCGGCTGGCCGAAGGCGGTCAACGCGGGGCGACTGGCGTCCGAGGCGTTCGAAGCTCGCGGGNTGTCGTTCGCCGACCTCGAGTAGGGACACTCGGCGTCACGGCAACGCAAAGGCGATGAGTTCGCCCGGGTGGGTGCCGGCACCGACGGCCAGCACGAGATACTGGCGACCGTCGAGCATATAGGTCATCGGCGACCCGGTCTGCGCGGCGGGAATCGGCACCGCGCCCAGCTCGTCGCCTGTCGCCTTGTCGTAAGCGCGCACCATGGCACCCCGTTCGCCCGACGGCATGGTGATGGTGCCGCCCTCGCCGCTGATGACCAAGGTTCGCGTCGTCAGGGTGCCGATACCACCGGAGCTGCCACCAGCCCCGCCCGTGCGTCCGGTGCGCGGAATGTCGAGACCACGGAGCGAGGGATGGTTGCGCACGCGATCCGGTGTCTCACCGTGGGCCACCTGCCACACGATTTCCCCCGCATTGAGGTCGATGGCCGTAATTCGGCCCCAGGGCGGCCGCAGCAACGGGAGCCCGCGCACCGTCAAGGGGCGGCCCCGACCGTTCACATACTCCATATCTGAGCGCTCGGCGTCTGGTTGGACGAGACCGACCGAACGGGTCAGGGTGTGCGAGTAGACATACATGATGCCAGACTCTGGGTCATACGACCCGCCCGGCCAGTTGGCCCCGTTCGGCACGAACAGCGTCCCCAGCAGCCCGCCGTCGCCGGCCNCGATCGGCGGGGTGAAGACCGGTCCGGTACGATACTGCGACACGAATTCGAGCGCCTCAGCCTTCAGCTCNGGCGTGAAGTCGATCAGCTCGTCGACCGGGAAGCCCTGCCGCTCGAACGGCGGCGGCTTGGTCGGGAATGGCTGCGTCGGCGCATACCACTCACCCGGCACGGTGCCCGCTGGCACGGGCCGTTCCTCGATGGGCCACACCGGCTCGCCGGTGAGACGGTCGAAGACATACACCCAGCCTTGCTTGGTCGGTTGCGCCACCGCCTGAATCTGCCGACCATCGACGGTGATATCGACCAGAATCGGCGGACAGGGGACGTCGTAGTCCCAGATGGGGTGGTGCACGAACTGAAAGTGCCAGCGACGCTCGCCAGTTTCGATGTCGACAGCCACCAGGCTCTCACCGAACAAATTATCGCCGGGTCGATGCCCCCCGTAGTAGTCGCCAGTCGGGATCTCGACCGGGAGGTAGGCCAGACCGAGTTCGGCGTCCACCGTCATGTTGGTCCAGACCCCGGTGTTGCCGGTGTAGACAGCTGAGTCGCTCAACCAGGTGTCACGCCCGTATTCGCCCGCGGTCGGGATCGTGTGGAAGATCCAGCGTCGTTCACCGGTGCGGACNTCGAAACCTCGAATGTAGCCCTTCACGTTCTCCCGGCTTGGCGGGGCGCTGCCCGCGCGATGCGCGGCGCCCACGATGACGACATCACGGGCGACCGTTGGGGCACCGTTCCACCCAATCTCACCAGACAGCGGGTCGATGACCTGGTCGTTGTACAGCTTGAGGTCGACGATGCCGTCGACCCCGAACGTCGGCACGGGCCGACCCGTCTCGGCGTNCAACGCGACGAGCTGATAGCCGATGGTCACGACGTAGATACGCGAGTCACCCTCGCCGTCGGTCCAAAAGCCGACGCCGCGGCCAGACATACGGCGAATCGCGTTGCCGGCCCGCTCTCCCTCATCGATGCGGTAGAGCCACAGCAGCTCACCGGTCGTCCCGTCCAGGGCCACCACATCCCGGCGGCTCCCCGCGGTCGCGTAGAGAACGCCATCGACCATGAGCGGCGTGGTCTGATAGTTGAAGTCCGGGAACGCCCCGAAGTTCACGGCACTGAATCGCCACGCCACCTCGAGATCGTTGAAGTTGTCGCCGTCAATCTGGTCAAGCGCCGCGTATCGCGTGCTGCCAAGATCTCCGCCATAGGTTTGCCACTGACCGTCGGCCGCGCCCGACTGGGCCGACGCAACCGGGGAGCCGCCCGACAGCGCCAGCACGACCACCAGCGACCCGCCAACGCAACCCAGCCCGTATCTCATGCCTCGTCCTCCACCTACGGCGTGTGCCCGAATGCGAGCAGTCTTGCACAGTCGGTCGTCGGCGCCAACCGCGTCCAGGCCCGGGTTTTCGACAGCCACAGCTTCATGGTTAAATTCGCGGGTGCCTCGGCCTCAGCAAGCGCCCGAGTTCGCCCCACGCACCGCGACTGACGCCCAATGACGCCACGCATCAGACGGCACCGGTCATCGTTTCGGCTCTTGCCACCCGGTCTCCTCATCGTAACGCTGGCGTGCGCCCCCGCGCCGGCGCCGCCCCAGGTCACCACGACCGCCACCTGGTTCGAGGGCGCCACCCTGATCGATGGCACGGGCGGCGAGCCNATCGCAGCCGCCGCCTTCTTGGTGGAAGACGGTCGGTTTACCTGGGTAGGCCAGGAGGGAGCGCGGAGGGCGCCGGAGGGCGCAGACCGCGTCGACTTACGCGGCAAGACGGTCATCCCGGCGCTGATCGACGCTCATCAGCATATTGGCCTGACCAACGTCAAGAACGGCACGACCGGTCAGGAGCAGTACACCCGAGCCAATCTGAACGAACACCTCGATCGGTTCGCCTATCACGGCGTCGCCGCCACGATGAGCCTGGGACTCGAGGCCGACGAGGGGCTGGCGTTCGNACTGCGAGACGAGCCGAGGCCGCGAACAGCGAGGTTTCTCACCTCTGGTCGCGGTATCGCCGCCACGCCGATGGCAGGGCCGCAGCAACCGTATCGTCTGGGAATCCCCCGAGGAGCCGCTGGTCCAGCCGACGGGCGGGCCGCGGTCCAGGAGCTACGGTCACACGGCGTGGNCCTCGTCAAGATCTGGGTCGATGACCGGNGTGGNGCGGTGCCGAAACTGGGGCCGGATGTGTACCGTGCGATCATCGACGAGGCGCACACCCACGGCCTGCGCGTAGTGGCCCACGTGGGAACGACCAGCGCGCTCGAAGATGCCAAGGACCTGCTCCGGGCCGGCATCGACGGTTTCGCCCATACGGTCCGCGACCGCGATGTCGACGACGAGTATCTAGCGCTGGTCCGAGCGCGCCCGACCGTCTGGACCATCCCCAACCTGCCGGGATCACCGGTCACGGCGACGGACCTCCCCTGGTTGCGCGAAACGCTGCCGCCGTTCGAGATCGACGCGTTGCGCCAGCAGGCTGAGAGACTAGTCGCCGAGGGGCCCGGCGCACTCTTCGACCTNCAGTGCCGCAACCTCGCGCGGAATCGCGAAGCCGGCATGATCATCGGCATGGGGACCGATTCAGGCACGAGCGTCGCGTGGACTACCCACACCGAGCTGCGTGACATGGTCTCCTGCGGCCTCAGCCCGATGGAGGCGCTGGTCGCGGCGACTCGGACCAACGCCGAGTTGGTCGGACTCGACGACCTGGGTATGGTCACGACAGGACGCAGCGCCTCGTTCGTGGTGCTCGACGCCGACCCGCTGGCCGACATCAACAACACCCGACGTATCTCCGATGTCTATCTGCAGGGCCTGCAGGTCGATCGGGACACGCTCAGAACCGGGTTCCAGACGGGCGCGCCGTAAACAGTCTTCCGCTTGTCGGTGATACCGGCCGGCCTGTGGACTCACGCGGCGGGTGAGGGTCTCTCGGTCAGGCATTCCGGCGGCAGGCCGAACGTCGCCACGATCTCCGTCCAGGTGACGAACCCGAGGAAATGGCGGGCCAAGTCGGCGCGTGGTGCACCGTCGAGGTGTGGGTAACTGCCAGCAAGCGTGTTCGTGGCGTGGGCCAGCGCGGCGACGCCGTCGGCTTCCTCGTCTACCGCCAGTATCACTCCGAATGCTCTGTCTCCGGCGAACTCCTTCGCCGCTTCGACATTGCGCCACACCCGGCTACGCGATGGAAACCACAACGTCGACGGGGGCACCGGTTCGGTGGGTCGATCCTCGACGAACAGCACGCACGCCTCGGTGCTCAGGCAACAGTCGACACGTAGGAACCCCTCGAACGCCCACCACTTCCTTCGACCGCGCTGGGCCAATCGCTTCCCGAACTGCCTGAGACCCTCGTCTCGCGCCTCGCTGACAAGACGCTCATCGTCAGAAAANAGCTTGCCTCGCCAGCGCTGGGCGTCAGCGCTCTTCGCACCGAAATTGCTGGGATCACGCACCTCCATCATCTGAGGATTGTCGAGCAACCAGCGCAGAAACGCCGCTGGCGGGGCAACCGCGCGCTGGTAGACCGCGCCCTGACGGGCATCCCGATCCGACCGCNTCTCTGACGTGGGCAACGTCCCCATCTCAGCCGGTGGTGGCACGGCCACCGCCTCTCGGGTGAGCGCCGCNATCTCCCACAATCCCCTCAGCCACGGATGTCCGTCCGCCGCCTGGTCACGCAGCGCATCGAACACCGGCTGCACTCTGGTCAAGCCCATATCGCGGTCGCTCACGCTGTCCTCGCTCCTACTGCGTCAACGGTCCTGGTGTCCTTGGCGAATCCATTCTCCACGACNCCCTGCCGATATAATCCAGCCACTGCGACACTTGCCGCTCTCTGGCACTCAACATGTCGACCCGTCGACGCCGGTCTGAACGGGAGTATTCATGTCCCCCATCTCACATCTGTCACCCATGAAACGGCGTGAGTTCCTGAAGACCGTGGGCGCGGACATCGGCGAGACCCGAAACGTCTACGATCAGTTCCCCGAAGTGGTCGAGCGCCTGGATGTTCTGCTTCAAAGCTACAAACAACGTGGCCGCAGCACACCCGGGTAGGCCCGGGCCCTTCAATTCACCGGGTTTGTCGCGAAGACGGTCAGCTCGGTGGTGAAGCCTCGATCGTCCATCTCGAGTACCGCCTTGACCATGTGGGCGATGTCCTCGACCTGAAGCTTCGAGGGATGGTCGGCCTGCTCGAACCCGGCGCTGGCGGCGAAGTCAGTAATGACCTCGCTCGGATTGACCTGCATCACGCGCACGTTGTGCTTCCGGAGTTCGGCGCGCCAGCACTCAGTCATGCCGCGTAGGGCGAACTTGCTNNTCATGTAGGCGGTGCCACCGGGCGCGCCCCGCAGCGACGCGGTCGACGCGATGTTGACGATGTGACCGGCGTTCCGGGCGACGAAGAGTTTCGCCGCCTCGCGGCCCATCAGCATGGCGCCGGTCACGTTGGTAGCGATGACCCGTTCGAAGCTGTCGAGATCCATCTCGACCAATGGCTTGAAGACGCCCATGCCAGCGTTGTTGATCAGAATGTCGAGGTCACCGAACGCGTCGAGCACCTCGCGGCAGGTGCGTTCGACGTCCGCCTCTTTCGACACGTCGCCCTGGATCGCGTGCGCGCCAATGGCCTTGGCCGTCTGCTCGAGCTTCGCCCGATCCCGTCCTGTGATCGCGACCTTGGCGCCGGCGGCGATGAGTGATTCGGCGACCGCCCGGCCAATGCCGACACTACCGCCGGTCACGAGCGCAATCTTGTCGGTGAGATTCATGGCGTTCAGTGTATCGCGGCCGTCGCAGCGACCGTCTGACCGCCGGTGGTGACCGTANGCTAAAGGCCTACCGCAACAATGGCGGCTGTGGCGATCGGGGCCGGAGGTTCGAGGCCTCCTCGGGAAGAGGCCTCGGGTCACGGACCCAGCGCCGATGGCGCTCCACGTCCTCCACGTCCACCTCGAAGCACCGCCGACCCGCAAGGTGTCGCCAGAATTCGCGTCCCTCGGACGCTCCGGTCGCCATGTCGAAGCGCGCGCACAACTCGAACGTCGATGTGGAGAGCGTCCGGTACTCATACCGGTCAGACGTCACCGGGTCCTCAAAGCCCGGAACGTCGCTGCCGGCCTCGGTCAACGCGGCCAGCGACGGCGGAAGCACACCCTCACGCGTCCAGTACAGGTCGACTCGGTCGGCAAACCGACGCAGGTCCTCGACCCGACGCTCGTCGACGCGTCGGCTGCGTTCCGCGGCGGGTGACCCGGCGTACCACAGTCCCAAAGCGACCGCGGCGCCGACCGTACAGACGACAGCGAAACCAACCGTCGTCGACCCCGATGGGCNGGTCACGGCTGCTCCTCCCGTTCGTCCCGCCGAAGATCGGACAGATAGAACCAGAAGGCCGTGCCAGCGATGCCGCCAATCGTGAGCACCTTCAAGCAGAAGCGCACCGTCAGTTCGCCGCCCAGCAGGCTATACACGAGATTGGCCACGTCGCCGATGAGCACCGCCGCCGCGACGAACAGTGTGAGGTAGGTCAGCCAGCGTCGCACCTTTGAGCCGCGCTTAGCCGGATCGGTCGCGACCTCACCGCCGACTCGCCTCGAGAGCGTCAGGAAGATGGGAAACGCCACGATCAGGTAGGCCACCGACCACCTGGTCGCCTGCCGGGCCAACTCGGGGGCGAGCGGTGANACCGCCGGATCCGGGAACATCTGATTGATGAGCTGGAAACACAGCTGGCCAAGACTGAATGCGCTGATATACAGGGTGGCGAACAACAGCAGATACATGAACGCTTCGCGAGCCGACAGGTATGGCTGCGGCCGCGGAACGGGAACCGGGAACTCCACGTCGGCGTAGCTCGCGAGCGCGCCTTGCACGTCGCCCAATGCCCACCCCGCCCCCCGCAACACTTCCTCGATACGGCCGCGTGTCGCGCCGTGCGAGAGACCGTCCCGGACAAAACGCGTCAGCTCTTCGCTCACTGCCATGCTGTGTCTCCTGTTCANACTNCGGGTGCCGATGGGGGATCGTCCAATCTCCGTGTCACTGCCCGCACGATGTCGACCGCGTGCGCGACGTCCCTGCCCACCATGCCGGCGGCAATCGACGCCGCCCAGTCGTCACCGACAGCCGCGAGCTGCGTCTCTACCTCTTCACCGTGGGGTGTCAATCGCAGCAACGGCGACCGCGCATGGTCAGGGTTCGGGTCAAAACGCAGGATGTCGTCCTTCACCAGCAGGTCAGCGACCCGCTGCACACTTTGCCGCGACATCCCCATCCGACGCGCGATTTGCGGCACCGTGCGTGTCGCTTCCGCGACCGCACCAATCACCTGCCAGCGAGCCTGTGTCTGTCCCACGGGGGCCGTCAACGCGGCACCGTGACGGAGCAGGGCGCCGTTCAACCGGAACACCTCGAGCACGAGCTGGCGGAGCGCCTCGCCGCTTCCTGACGCGGTCGAGAGGCCAGAGGCGTCAAACGGAGAGGCAGTGGGGCTGGACGGGTTCGTCGNCATAACGACAACATAAGATCATANTGACAATATNTTGTCAATAAATAAATCGATCACAGAGACAAGCGTCGGGGCTGCGCCCTTACCCCGCAACGGGTAAACAGACTCGCGCTCGTGGTCGTAAATGGACCAGAATAGGCAACGGGATCNGTCAGGTGACGGTGAGGAGCACAGCTTTGAAGCGAACAAGTGAGACACAGGTCCGGTCGTTCGTGGTCTCGGCGACGACCGCNCTCGCCATCGTGGTTGGCACGGCCGGCACCGAGGCCGGTGCGGCGGACAACTGGCCCCAGTGGCGCGGCCCGAACCTCGACGGCACGACGAACGAGACCGACTTGCCGACGACCTGGAGCGCAACAGAGAACGTCGCGTGGACGCTCGAGGTCGCGGACGGTTCGTGGACAGGCGCCACGCCGATCGTGTGGGAAGACACCATCTTCCTCAACGTGTCGTATCTCGAGCGCAGCGGCGGTGGGGGCTTCGGCGGGCGGGGACGCGGGCGCGGACGGCGGCGCGACGGCGGNCCCCCCGGTGGTGGGCGTGACCGTCCAGNCGGCGGCCCGCAGGGCGGAAGCGCCCCGCCTCCAGTGACACCGGTCGCTCGGGTCGAGACGCAGGCCGCGCAAACCGAGACTCGGCGCGTCGAACTGTGGAGAGTCAATCGTCGCGACGGGTCGGTGGTCTGGAAGCAACATCTCAGCGACAACGACCGCCAGCAGCGCAAGCAGAACATGTCGTCTCCCTCGCCCGTGACAGACGGCGAGCACGTCTGGGTGATGACCGGGACCGGATGGCTGCGGGCCTTCGATTTCGACGGCAACGAGCGGTGGTCACGCAACATCTCGGACGACTACTGGAGTTTTGGTCTGAACTGGGGGTTCGCGTCCTCGCCGCTTCTGCATGAAGATGCCCTGTATGTCCAGGTGCTCCACGGCATGCGCACGGACGACCCCTCGTATGTCCTGCGCATTGACAAGATGACCGGTGAGACGGTTTGGATGGTCGAGCGTCCCACCGACGCGCAGCGCGAATCACCCGACTCGTACACGACACCCGCCCTACTGCAATACGACGGCACNACCGAGATCGTGCTCACAGGTGGCGACGTGGTCACCGGCCATGACCCCGAGACCGGGGCNGAATTGTGGCGCTCGAACGGTCTGAACCCGAGGAACAACGGCGCCTATCGACTCATCGCGTCGCCCCTGATCGTCGGTGAGGTCATCATTGCACCGACCCGGGTTCGCCCCATGCTGGCCCTGCAGGCCGGAGGCCGTGGTGACATCACCGACTCGCACCGCATCTGGTCGTTCGACGACGGGCCGGACGTGCCGACCCCGGTCTCGGACGGAGAACTGCTTTACGTGGTGCAGGACAACGGCGTGGTGCACGCCCTGGACATGGCCAGCGGCGAGACCGTCTACACGGACCAGCGTATTGAACCAGGCACCTACAGCGCGTCACCGGTTCTGGCCGACGGCAAGATCTATGCGACCAGCGAAGATGGGGTGACCACGGTGTATCGGTCCGGCCGCGAATTCGAGGTCCTCGCGACCAACTCGTTGCCTGGTTACACGCTGAGCACGCCNTCCGTCTCGGACGGGCACCTCTACATTCGNGCCGGGAGCACGCTCTANGCNATNGGCGGNCAGNGNAACTANNCNNNAATGCNCNCNNGGNNGGAGTGACGGGAACGNCTANGACTCGGNNAGNGCGAACAGCTCGCTNATGCTGTTGATGAACAGCNNGCCNTTGGCNNCGATCGGNGNNCNATAGATGGCGCTCCCGAGNTTNGGNTCGGCCAGTNTNGTCAANTTCNCGGCCCGCNCGNAGNACGACGACGTCGCCGTCTTCGTCACCCAGATAGACCTTCCCATCGACGACCAACGGTGAACCCCAGACCGCCGCGAACGTGTCATGCACCCATACTTCTTCGCCCGTGGCGACGTCGAGACAGTGCAGGTAGCCGCTGAAGTCGGCCACATAGAGCAGTCCCTCGTCGATGGCGACCGTTGACAGCGAGCGGCGGATGTTCTCCGTCCGCCACACCAGTCCGGACTCGCTGATGTCGCCGCGCTGCGTCCCATCGATGGCATGGAGGCGGCCAGCGCCCTCGCCACTCTCCGGGTCCTGTCCGTTGGCAATGAAGACCGTATCGTTCCAGATCACCGGCGTGGCAATGACGTTGTTCCGCGTCAGGGGCCACTCTGCCTCGATCGGATTGGTGTCGAACTCCCAGAGGGTCGCCCCATCGGTGACATCGAAGCCGCGCACCCAACCGTCGCCCTGGCCGATGACCACCTGAGCCACCCCGCCGATCTCGGCCACGGCCGGAGACGACCACTGGCCGTGCAGAATCCATTCCCCGACCGACGCGGCCCGCCACATGAGGTCGCCGGTGTNTCTGTTCAGCGCGATGAGGTCCGGAGCCTCCGGCGACGGCACGTACCCGTCTTCGTCCTGACCGTTGGAGGTGTTGACGATGACCAGATCCCCGTAGACGGCCGGGGCGCTACTGCTCATATTGTGGGGAAACACGCCAAGTTCCCCGATCA
>PAUN01000041.1 GCA_002712885.1 Acidobacteriota bacterium | reverse complement strand
CGCCCGCGAGTGGGACGCCGCGCACCCGCGTGAGCCGTAATGCCTCACATTGAACTGCCTGCCAGCCAGCAGTAGGCTACAGACGTTATGACCCATCACCACGCACGTCTTGTCGCGGCCGCCATTGCCGCTGTGTCGTTCAGTACGCCGACCACGGCGCAGCAGGAATCGACACCTCCCACGACGTTGGAGGCGCTGGTGGAGACGCTCGGCGGTCGCGTGAGTCAAAACGAACAGGGGGCGGTTGCACAGGAAGACGAGCAGGCGGTCTTCGTGCGCCTCCTCGATTCTGAGACTGGATCTCCGGTTACAGATCTGAGGGCGGAGGAATTCGCGATATGGCAGGGCGGCGTCGAATGCGAGGTGGTCAGCGCCGAGCTGGTGGAAACGCGCTTGCAACTCGCTCTCGTGCTTGACGAGTCCGGGTGGATGGTAAATTACCGCAGGCACTTGCGCAACGGCATGCCACAGTTGCTGGATGCGTTGCCCGAGGGGAGTGAGGTGTCATTGATCGCCACAGACCCTCCATCCAGCCGGATCTCTTTGGACTTCACCACTGACATGGCGTTGGTGAGAGAACGGTTCGATGAATATTCCCCGTGGAGTGGCAGTGTTAACCGCATGCTCGACACGCTCCACCGGACCGCCGACAACCTCATGAAAGAGGACGGCGAAGAGGGCGTCCCGGAAGGGGGGGCGTTATGGCCGGTCATCGCCGTGATCGGAAGCGATGGGGTAGACGCGAGCGGAGGGCAAGCGGAAAAGATCGACACCCTTATGCCGAAGCTGAGCGAACTGCGGGCGACGGTGCATTGGCTGACGCTCAAGACTGCTGGGGGAAGGTTTGTTCAACTACGTGAGCCGGTGGCCGAATTCTTCACGAGCAGCACCGGTGGCCGGTACGACCGCGTGGCGACCGTCAGCCAAATTGCGGTGGAAAAGATGGCTCTGATGGGAGCGACCATCGCTCAGCAACACGCCTTGAGGGAGGCTCAGTATCGGGTGGTGTTCAAGCCGCGAGGTCCCGACTGGATCGCGGACTTATCTGCGGGTGTGACGAGGCCAGAGACTCTCGTGCTGATGTCCTTGGATGGTCGGCTGGAGTAGTTTCCCCGAACCCAACGTGGTGTGCGGGCCATTCCGCGGACTAGTCCGGCTGGAAGTCGAAGCGGCCGACCGGGAAAGCGCCCNCCCCCTCGCCCGCGAGTGGGACGCCGCGCACCCGCGTCAGCCGTAAGCCTCGTTCCCATTGAAACCAGACTATCGCTGGTGTCGATCCTCATCGCACCAGCCCCCAACCGGACTCGTCGGCGACCTCAGCACTGGGGGATCTCAGACCGCTGGAGCGCGTCGCCTGAGGCGTCACATGACGGTGCGTTCGTAGAGGAACAGCAGCCCGACCGCCAGAACGTACAACGTCGCGCTGAAGGGCACGTTGCTTCGCCCGATCGCCCAGTTGTTCAGGCCGTAGCGGCTCCCGAGAATCAGGTTGGTNCCAGACATCGGATTGACCGCGCACCCCAGNCCCCAACCCATCGCCAGCGCCAGTGCCAAGAAGGTCGGATCGGGACTCACCGTGTAGACCAGCGGCACGGCGACACTGACGACGACCACGGCGTGAATACAGACCAGCGACGTCACCACGAAGGCGAGCAGCAACAGGCTCGCACTGACCGCGTCGAATTGGGTGAATGGGGTCCACCCCTCGGCCGCGGCGAACACCGCAACGAGCCCCGCCCCCAGCACGCCGGCACCGAGAAACAACGCGAGTTCACCGCCCATCTCGGGCAAACGCCTGAACACATAGTCGGAAAACGAAGCACGCGCACGAGGGACCCCGCCCTGGGCCAGGAGGGCCACGACCGCAACCACCGGTGTCAGCATCGTGATCAGCGTCAGGACCGAAAAGCCAGTCGTCACCCCGTACCCCAACAACACGACGGCGGCGAGCGCCATGGGCAGCCACAGGTTCTCGAGATGGATCGGATACCCACGAAAATTGTCCAGGTCGTCAACGCGACCTGTCAGCGCGTACCAGGCAAGCAGAGCCATGGCGGCAAGCGACAGCGGAAACCCGAACACCATCAGCAGGCCTGGGCTCGAGCCCGGGGTATAGGCCAGCGCCAGCGCGACGCCACCGATGAACGGCGAATAGCACGCCACCGTGGTGAACGTCCGACTGAGGAGTTGGCCCTGACTCATCGTCAGGGGGGCGGCCCGCGCGAGCCGGTCGGCCATGACGACCACGGCAGAGATGTTGATCACGGCGCCGAACGCGTGCACGCCCACCATGCTACGCAGGTAGGTGCCCCGCCCACGCGGGAGCTCTGGCTCGTCGTCTTTGACGGGTGGGTTCAACACCCGAAGCAATGTGATGGATGCCAGCATCGACAGGATGGGCTGATTCTGTCCCAGCACGCGCTCGAGGCTCAACCCAGCCCCGTGGCTGACGCCCCAGAGCAGAGCCAGAATGCCGATCGAAGACAACGTCACGGCCTGTATGCGCTGCTGGCGGCCGAGTCGCGGCCACAGCAGCGCCAAGGCGCCCCACGCAAAGACGGACGCCGCGACCGCCGGCACCACGGACCAGACGGTGCTGGCAATGGATGTCAGCAACATGCCGACAAGCAGCACCCCGGCCGTCGTCCGCCACCCTCCGGAGGAGACGGCCGAGGTCGTCGCGCCGATCAGCACACAAACTCCTTGAAGCTCACGCGAAAGAACAAGGAGTAGAAGATTGGGACAATCCCGAGCGTCAGCAAAGTAGCGGACAGCAGTCCGAAGATGATGGCGACCGCCATCGGCTCATATATCGGACCGCCACCAAACCACAGGCTGGCCACAACCAGACCGGTGCGCAACCCCAGGAACAGTAGCATCACGACCAACACGATGACGACCGCCTGTACGAGGTTCGTGGCAAATTCGGCGACTTTCCGTTCCACGACCTCTGGCTGGAATGCGATCAGGTCGAAGTCGATCCCGATCGGATAGATGGCCCCATTGAAGAAGACAAGGGCAACGCCGAACCGGTAATGAAGGCTCCACCAACGAGACCCTCCGGGACCAGGACCGTTCATACAGTGACCTCCACCACGCGGGTCGACGCGCTCCGGTCATGGTACCGGTAGAATGGCTCACAAGCTCATGGGACCATGGGTCTATTGGTCCATGAGTCGTTGTTCAGGGGCGGCTCGGTGTCTCATTACCTGTGCCCCGGAGTGGACAACCGCCAACGGCAGGGGACAGCGCAGGCGCCCCAGCAGGGCGCCGGGACGTGGGACACCGGAGGTCGGGGCGAACAAAATGGCCGCTCTCGGCGGACCGAAACAGAATTCAGACCGTTCCATCGACAGCGTCACGAGATGGAACACCCCTTGCATCATCTGAGAGCACCCGCGCCTGGGAAAAGGAGAGACCGGTGTCTATTCTGAAACGATCGACATCGTGGGTGTGCCTCGTGGCCGCTCTCGTGCTGTTTACGTGGCCGGACGAGGCCGACGCCCAACGACGACGCGCAGTCCGCCGTGCCCCGCGCGCACGGCCGGTCCTGCGGACGAGTCCCGGCTACGGATACCGGCCCTATCTCTACCGCCCGTATGTGTACGGCTCCTACGGCTACGGGCCCTACGGCTATGGAGGCTGGGGAGGGTATCCGTACTACGGGGCCTACAGAAGCTACGACCGTGGCTCGCTGCGTCTCCAGGTCAAACCTGAAGCCACCGAGGTCTACGTCGACGGCTACTACGCCGGCATCGTCGATAGCTACGACGGGTTCTTCCAGCGACTCCATCTGCCCGCGGGTCAGCACGACATCGAACTGCGCCTCAAGGGGTTCCGAAGCATCCAGGAGCAGATGTATCTGACGGTGGGGTCCACGTATCGGATCGAGCACGACATGGAGCCGCTGGGACCCGGTGAGACGACCGCACCACCCCCAACGCCACCGGCCGCGCCACCACCGTCTCCTCGCCAGACCGCCGCGCCGCCGCCTGGGGATCCAGGCGCACCACCAACCCCACGCGAGGCCAGCGACTTCGGCCGCCTGGCCATCCGGGTGCAACCAACCGACGCGGTCATTCTGGTGAACGGCGAGGAATGGCGCAGTCCCGACTCAGCTCGGCTCGAGCTGGAACTCGGCCCCGGACAACATCGCATCGAAGTCAGTCGAGAGGGTTATGAGCGCTACATCACGGACGTACAGGTGCGCCCGGGTGAAATGACCGCGGTCAACGTGAGCCTCCCACGCAACGAGGAGGAATAATGACGGCAGCGTTCCGGGCGGCGCGCCGTCAGACACTCGCCCTGGCCGTCCTGACCACGGTGATGTCGGTTCCGGCCGCGGCCCAAACCCCGGGGGATTCACCACGCGGGTTCAGCGTGGAAGAAATCGACAACTGATCGGTCGTAGCGCCGGACTTCCGTTTCACGGAGGTCGACGACGAGGCGACTGTGGTAGCTGGCGCCTACGGTGGGTACCCCCTGGACCGACGGCTGCTGATCGGAGCAGGGGCCTACTGGCTCGACAGCGAGCTCACGGAGTTGAGCTACTTCGGTCCACTCGTCGAATGGTCGACCAAAACCGGGGGGGGGCGGTGCGACCTGTCCGTGCGGGCGCTCGTCGGCCTGGGCTCGGCGACGCGGCATGGGACCGTCGGTACGTTTCTCTACTACGACACACTCGGAGAGACCCACGATCGGTTCGGCGCTGACGTCTCCGCGCTCTCGTTTCCCGGACGATTCGGCAGAGGGTTCGCACGAGGGTTTGGCCGCGGCGGCGGCTTCGGGGGCTACTACGATGAGTTCGCGGTCGCCGAACCCCACGTCAGCCTGCTGACTCGAGTCACCGACTGGTTTGGGGTCAACATGGGTGTCGGATATCGAGCGACCGGCGACGACTTCGACCTCGGCGACAGCCTGAGCGGCGCCAGCTTCAGCCTCGGGTTCAGATTCGAACCTTCATAGGCGGGACGCTCGCGCGTGCCGCGCGCAGCGTGAGCTTCGAGCAGTTGGCATCCGTGACTCCTCGGGCACGAACGGAACTGATGACGTCGTGTCGTTCTTTGTAGCAGCGGGTCTCTAGACCCGCCCCGACCGGTCCGAAGATCGACGGCTACGTACGTTTTCTCCGACGACCAATCCCTCAACTGGAGACCTCACGAACCGTTTCTCAGAAACCGTCTCGTGTCCTGCCGGTCCAGGGTCGGCGCATGCCCCTCATCCGGCTATACTGCTTCGACATCAATAACCTACGAGGTATTTCATGACCGCACGACACGCGACGTCCGTCATTCTGCTGCTCGCCCTGACCGCACTCGCCACGCCGGTGCAGACGACCGAAGACCTGCCCCGCGCGGAGCCTGACGCCGTGGGCCTGTCGGCCGAACGACTCGCCCGGCTGACGGACGCGATGCAAGGCTATGTCGACGACGGCCAGCTGGCCGGCGGCGTCGTGCTCGTGGCGAGGCGGGGCCGCGTGGCGTATCTCAACGCGTTCGGTCAGCGGGATCTGGCGTCCGGCGCGGCGATGGGCGAGGACGCGATGTTCCGCATCGCGTCACAGACCAAGGCGATCGTCAGCACCGCCGTCATGCTGTTGCAGGAAGAAGGCAAGCTCCTGATCTCAGACCCGGTCGGGCGCTACCTGCCGGAGTTCGCATCGACACAGGTCGCGCTCGCGCGGACGGACGGCGGCTACGACGTGGTCGACGCGCGTGCCCGGGTCACCATCCGGCACCTGCTCACGCACACTTCGGGCGTCAGCTATGGAAACGGGCCGGCCAGCGATCTCTGGGAAGCGGCCGGCATCCAGGGGTGGTATTTCGCCGACCGCGACGAGCCGGTGGGCGACACCATCGCTCGGGTAGCGAGACTTCCGTTCGACGCCCATCCTGGCGAGCAGTGGATCTACGGTTACAACACCGACATTCTCGGCGCGTTGATCGAAGCGGTCAGTGGGCAACCGCTTGACGAGTTCCTCGAAACCCGCGTGCTCGGTCCGTTAGGCATGGTCGACACGCATTTCTACCTGCCGCCCGCGAAGCGAGACCGACTCGCCACCGTGTACTCGGCAGTCGACGGCGGTCTCGAGCGCGCCCCCGAACCGGGACACATGGTGGGACAGGGTGCCTACGCGGACGGGCCCCGGAAGAGCTTCTCCGGCGGGGCCGGATTGCTGTCGACCGCCACCGACTACGCGCGGTTCCTGCAGATGATGCTCAACGGCGGCGAGCTCGAGGGCACGAGGCTGCTGAGCCGGAAGACCGTGGAGTTGATGACCACCAACCACTTGACCGACCAGCCGTTCCGGGCGGGTCAGGGATTTGGGCTTGGGTTTTCGATCGTCGAGAACGTCGGCGCCCGCGGCCTCCCCGGCTCGAAGGGCGAATTCGGGTGGGGCGGCGCTTACCACTCGACTTACTGGGTCGACCCGACGGAGGAACTGGTGGTGGTGTACCTCACCCAGCTGATTCCAGCCGGTGGGTTGGACGACCATGGCCGTCTCCGAGCTCTCATCTACCAGGCCATCACGGACTGAGCACGGCTCGTGTTCTCGCTCTCGCGACTCGCCCGGCTCACGCCACGTCGCCTGCTCCACTCGCTTGACGAGGCGGACGCGCTGCGCACCGAGGTCGATCGGCTGCGCACGCGCGTGCAACAACTGGTGGCGGCGCACGAGACGACCGAGAAAACCACGGTACGCCTTCGGGACGCATTGGCCACATTTGAGCCGATCCCGACCGCGGAACACGTCGCGGCCGCGGTTGCTGCGGCCCGTCTGGAGGAAGACCCGTTTCCACATCTCGTCATCGACTCGCTGTTGCCGCCAGAGTCATACGACCGCCTGGTGAAACAGATGCCGGCGGCTGGCGCGGCCCACTGGAAACTACAGGACAAGGACCCTCAATAATGGCCACCGTCACTGCGTCGCTGAAGAAGGGCACCTCGGTCGACATACGCGGCCGGCGGTTTCTCTGGCGCAGCGACGAACCGCCGGCGGCTGGCGGTGCCGATTCTGGACCGACTCCGTACGAGTTCCTGCTTGGGAGTCTGGCGGCATGTATCGCGATGACCCTTCGCATCTACGCGACGCACAAAGACCTCCCGCTGAGTGGCGTCGACGTGGAGCTCGAGTTCGATCGGGTCCATGCCGACGACTGTCTCGATTGCGACGAGGAGGCAAACGGCGTGATCGAACAGATCCACAGCAAGGTCAGGATTTATGGCAACCTGACCGCGGCGCAGCGCACCCGACTGGCGCAGGTCGCGAGCCGCTGTCCGGTCCACAAGACCCTGGATCTGGGCCTGCAGATCGTCGACGCGGTGAGCTTTCCTGACGCCGAGGGGTAGGCACAGACTGCTCACCGCGGCGGGTCTAAAGACCCGCGACTGCGTACACTCGTTACCACTCCTCCAGTTCGAATCGAATTTCGCGCCGCGCGGCGGTTGATCGCAGATCTGCCAACGAGGCGGGATTCCCACAGGTCAGCAGCACACTACTGACCGGGGCTACTCGCTCTCGTAGATCGCTCACATGGACGTGGCGGGGCAATACCGGGTGCACGAGTCGTGTGAGTGCCAACTCGGCCGCCACCCGCGACACGTCGCTCTTGGCATTGGTCTGTTTGTCTTCCTCTGCCGTGGGCAGGCCATAGATGTGGCGCACGACGTTACTGGCGCGTCCCTGCCCGATCCGCTCGTCGATGGCGACGTCCTGCGCCGGGCGGCTGATGGTGGGCACATACATGAAATCGAAACGCCCGGCCGCCTCGATCTCGAACAGTGCGTCCTGGTAGGCCAGTTCGAGCGCGGTCCGATTGGTGTGCACGAGCGTGTAGCGACGGCCGTCGCTGCCGTCGCTCCGCGCCGCCAACTCCTTCACCATCGAGACAAACGGCGCCACACCGGTCCCGGTGCCGACCATGAGCACGCTCTGAGCGTCCTGAACCCGCGTATCGAGGGTGAAGTCCCCGGCGATACGGTTGTGATACGTCAGTTCGCAGCCGGTCTCCTGACCCATGCCGAAGAGTGCCTCGCTCAACCGACCGGGTAGGCCGTGCACCCCGTCTTCGAGCGCAACGACAAACTCGAGCCACCCATGTTCTCGCGTGTCGAAGGGGGCGGAGGCAATTGAGTAGAAGTGCGTCACCGGCCCGACGGTCTGTCGTCCCCACGGGTCATACTCCGGCTCGTAGATCGACTTGCCGTCCTGCCCGACCCCGGTCTTTCGGGTCAGCTTGCAGTCGTCCCGTCGAAGGGCGATGTATTGTCCAGCCTCGTAGTCTGGGAACTGGCTCTCGCCCTCCGGGGCCAACCGGAAGCGCATGAGACCCGGTGTGATCAGTTCCTTGTGCACCACGGTGCCGGTCTTGCGTTCTGCCATCACTCTCCTTGTCGAAGCAGCATGATGCCGGTCCGCGGCCGTTCCCGCAAGTTGCCGCGTGCGTCGGATTCACCCGCGTCTTACGACCGTGCCCGTCAGGCCACGGAAAAAAGGCGGCGTCCCGGTCAGTCGGGACGCCGCCTCCACTTCTTCTGCTCTGGCTCGGCTACTGGGGCAACCGAAGCGCCACGAACGAGCCGGGGAACTGGGCACCGACCCCGCCCCGACCACCGCCCCCGCGCCCGCCGACCGGTGCGACGATGTACTGGACGCCGTCGTGCATATAGGTCATGACGGCGGTGTTGGTGGGCGCCGGAAGGTCGACGGTGCCGATCCGCTCACCTGTCATCTTGTCGTGCGCATGTAGCACAGCCGCCCCGCCGCGGCCTTCCCCGTAGATGAGCAGCGACTTGGTGGTGACCTGGGTCGGGTGCGACGGCGACCCCGTGTTGCCGATATCGACCCCTTGCAGCGCCGCGTGATTCTTGATGCGGTCCGGTGTATCGCCATTCGGAATCCACCAGAGCGTCTCGCCGGTGTTGAGGTCGATCGCCGTGATTCGAGCATAAGGCGGCTTGAACAACGGTAGTCCCTGGGGCCCACGCACACCGCCGGGACCCGCGACCCACTCCATAACGGTCTTCCCGATCGGATTAGGGTCTTCGGCGTCGGCCGCAAGTCCGGGCGTCAGCATTGGCGCCGAGCACGCTTTCGTTGATGCGACATAGAGGATGCCGGTCTCTGGGTCGATAGAAGAGCCACCCATGATGTTGGTGCCCCCGTTGGATCCGGGGCAGTGAATCGCGGCACGCTTGCCAAGGTCGTTCCCCCGGTGCAACGGCGGCGTGAAGAGCGGTCCATATTCGTACCGTTCGAGAATCTCAGTCGCCTCGGCCCGCAGTTCCGGTGTGAAGTCGATCAACTCGTCGACGCTGACATTCTGCATCTCGTAGGCGGCCGGTTTGGTCGGGTGTGGCTGGGTCGGGGAGTACCACTCACCGGGTACGTGCCCCTGTGGCGCCGGACGCTCTTCGATCGGCCAGACCGGCTCGCCGGTCGCCCGGTTGAGCACATAGGCGTACGACTGCTTGGTGGTCTGCACCAGCGCCGGAATCCGCTGACCATCCACCGTGATGTCGACCAGGTTGGGCGCGGTCGGATTATCGTAGTTCCAGATGTCGTGATGCACGGTCTGGAAGTGCCACCGGCGCTCACCGGTCCGGGCGTCAAGCGCCAGGATGGTGGTGGCGAACAGGTTGTCACCTGGGTGGAATCCGCCCCAGAAGTCGTTGGTCGGCGGGTCGGTGGCGACATACACCAGCCCTAGTTCCGCGTCAGCCGACAGCGGCGCCCACGCAGACACGTTGCCGGTGTAGGACCAGGCATCACTTTCCCAGGTGTCGAACCCGAACTCGCTCTCAGACTGCGGAATGACGTTGAACTTCCACAGAAATTCGCCGCTCGTCGCGTCGTATCCCAACACGTGTCCGGGGACGTTCTCGCGGCGGGTCTGCTGGTAGCCCTGCTCATGAGAGTTGCCGATGACGACCACACCATTGGTCACGATCGGGGGCGACGAGTTGGTGATGTACCCCACTTCCGCGGGCAGTCCGTCCGTCGGGTGATACTCGTAGCCGAAGTTGGCCAGCAGGTCGATGGTGCCGTTGTCACCGAAGTTCGGGATCGGGATGCCGGTATCGGCGTCCAGCGCGTGCAGGAAGAAGGCCGGGGACACGATGTAGATGCGTCCCTCCCCGTTCACCTCTTCATACGCGACACCCTTGCCGTAGCTCTTCCGCATCGAGTCTTCCCACCGTTTCGTCGACGGCTCGCGGAAAGTCCAGAGTGTCTCCCCCGTCGCCGGGTCGATGGCGACGACCGTGCGACGCTCGCCGGCCACCGAGTACAGCGTGCCGTTGGCATAGATGGGGGTCGATCGCATGATGTTGTAGACATGCGGACCGAAATTGTCACCGCGCCAGGCCCATGCCACCTCGAGATCTTCAAAGTTGTCGGCGTTGATCTGGTCGAACGGCGCGTAGCGACTACTCGAAGCGTCGGCGCCCCAGTGGGTCCACCCGCCGTCCTCTTGGGCGAGGGCCGGCGCTGTGATCAGCATCAACAATGACGCCAGCGCCACCACCGTCAAACCGGTGTGAACGGAACTCTTCACGTAGTTTCTCCTTGCTTCGCGCGAACAGGGCGCGCTCGCACTAACCGAAACGAAACCTTATCTTATCCATACGCGCCTCATCGAAGAAACTGACGAACCCTGGGGCCACGCGGACCGCCGC
Source organism: Acidobacteriota bacterium (assembly GCA_002712885.1). GTDB lineage: Bacteria > Acidobacteriota > Vicinamibacteria > Vicinamibacterales > UBA8438 > UBA8438. The sequence continues at coordinate 34,969 of PAUN01000041.1, read as the reverse complement.
GGCCGCCCCGTCGACCGCGGGCGCCACGCATCCGTAGGATCTCGTTGTTGAAGATCTCCATCTGCTCGGGAGTCAGAATCGCGGCGATCTCGTTATCAAGTAGGTCTCTCCCGGTCTCGAACAGGCCACGCACCTGCTCGTTGATCTCGCGCATGCGCTCCCCGCCCGTCTCGAACACCGTGCGCAGCCTCTGTTCCTGGTCATCGGTGAGATCGATCTCGGCGGCAATCCGGTCGAGCAGCCGACCGCTCGGTGGCCCAGGGAGCCGTCCGCCGCGCGGCCCGCGGCGGCCGAACTCTGGCCGCGGCGGGTCGCTACTGAACGACATCCACGGTCTGAGGGCGACTCCCCCCGCCACACCCGAGACGAAGACGACCAGCACGAAGAGACCTGCCCACAGACGCATGCTCAGGCTATTCATCGTAGGACTCCTGATCAACCGCGGCCATTGGGCGCCTCGTCATCGTCCTCACTCGTCCGTATTGACCGTCAACACCGCCTCCAACAGCGTCTCGTCGTCCACGTCGTCCTCCCAGAACAGCGCGAATGCTAGCGACGTCTCGTCGTTGTCTTCAACGACCCACTCGGCCACGAGGTCGGCGAACTCCATCGGTTCAGCGGCCTCGGTCGGGCCGTATCCAAGCGACGCCACCAAGACCAGGGCGGCAGCCACCGGCGCCAATCGAAACGTCCACGCGCGCCAGTTCAGCATGTCGAACCAGGCCGGCGCCGGTTCCACGGCGGCCATCACCCGACTGGCGAACCCCGGCGACACCTCGGCTAAGGGTCGAGATGACAGCGTGGCCGCGACTGCCTCCTGCGCCTGTAGTTCCTCGCGGCATTCCGCGCAGTGTTCCAGATGACTCGCCAGCCGATGCCGGTCATCACCCTCGAGCCGCCCCTCCAGCCGACGGAGTAACAACGGTCCAACATCATCGCAAGACATGGTCATTTTTCTCAGCGACTCCCGACCGGCGTGTTTACCAACGGGTGCAGCAGCGTTCTCAGCTTACGCCGGGCGCGAAAGATGCGCGATTCCACCGTTCCCATCGGCACCTCGGTGACTTCCGCGATCTCCTTGTAATCGAGGCCTTCCACATCACGGAGCACGACGGCCACCCGCAATTCGTGCGGCAACGTCGCAAGGGCACGATCGATCGCGTCGCGCATCACCAGCGTCGCCTCCGGGTCGGGCCTGTGCGACGGCACCCGCTCGGCCGTCAGCGCCCGAGCGTCGTCGTCGAGGCTCTGGTCGGCCACCCGTTCCCGGCGGCCGCGCCGTTCCAGCGAGGTGCGAGCGGTGTTGGTCGCGATCGTGTACAGCCAGGTTTTGAACGCGCTCTCGCCCCTGAATCGCCCGAGTGAGCGATACGCCCGGATGAAGGTCTCCTGAGCCACGTCCTCCGCCTCGCCGGAATCTCGCACGATGGCCTGCACGTAGTTCACCACCCGATGCTGATACCGCCGAACCAGACCCTCGAACGCATCGAGACTCCCGGACTTCGCCTCGTCGACAAGCGCGCGATCCAGATCCACCTGGTGTCCCACTCGCGAATGCAACGGCTCAGCCTCACCCGCGAGGACGGCGGCCGCTCCGGCGGAGGCGACACTGAACTGAGTGACACCAACGCCCAACGTCCGTCGTGTCAAGAATCGCAGTGTAGACCACCTCTCACAACCGTGTCTCGACCGCGGACCACCCGCGTATCTGTATGGACCACGAGCGAGCCCCAGTTATTCCTGTGCGCCACAAAAGAAAAGGCGCCCGCCTCGGAGACCCTCCGCGACCGGCGCCCTTGGCAGCCCGAGCCAACCCTCACTATTCGGACACCGTCACCTGCACGACCGCCGACGTCCAGCAACATTGAAACCCACTCCGCCCGTCGCCGGTCGAGTCCAGCGCCTCGGCCCGCAGCCAGTACTTACCTGCAACTCCGAGATTAACTCCCGGACGTTGGAGGGCGAACAGGCGATGGGGTGGCTCTAGCGGTCCACCATCGTCGATCAGTCGACAGCTTAGGTCAGGCAAGAGAGAGATGTGGCTGGGACGCAGGGATTCGAACCCCGATTAGACGGACCAGAACCGCCTGTCCTACCATTGAACGACGTCCCAACGACAGTCGCACCATCGATTATATCGAAGGGTGAATGCGACGGGCAACGCCGGTGCCGACGGCGGCGAGCAAGCGGCGATCACATCGAGTTGATCTGGAACTTCTGGAGCGCGGTGATCTGCGCCAGGCCCTGGCGCGCCAACGCCTCGGTGCGGGGACTGGGCTTGAGTTCCAGGGCCTCGACCAGGTGCTGATAGGCGGCGGTCGGCTGCCCAAAGGCGCGAAGCTGGAGCAGGCCGGCGCCGACATGGGCGTCAGCGGCGCCCTCGCCGATCGGATAGTCGACCAGGTATCGCTGGAAGACGGCGAGGGCGGCGTGGATGTGTCCCCTGGCTGCCATCCAGTTACCGAGCAGCAGGGACTGGCGTTCGGTCATCACGCGCGTCGTCTCCCGCGTTGACAATCCGACATACATCCGTGCGGCCGCCTCGAAGTCGCCATCTTCGATCAGCGCGGCCAGGCTACCCGGCGGCTCGTGGTGCGCACCGGGCGCCGGCTGCGTGCCGAAGTCGGACGGTCGGGTCAGGACAGCGCCGCGATTGGCCACCCAGGCCACGACCACGCCACCAAGAAATCCGCCGATGTGCGCGCCATACGCGACCCCGCCACCGGGCGTCCCAGCCGTGGCCACCAGCGGCAGGATGTTGTCGACGATCACGTAGAAGCCCAGCACCCACCGAGCCGGTGCGTAGATCACGTTCATGAAGAACGGGAACAACATGACCCAGAGCCGCACCCGATTGCGCGGGAACCATACGAAGTAGAAGCCCAAGACACCGGAGATCGCGCCCGAGGCGCCCAGCAGGGGAAGCGGGGAGGGCCCGGCGATCAGCAGGTGAAAAAGCGTGGCGGCCACACCGGTGCCGAGATACGCAATCAGGTAGCGCATCCGACCCAGGCGGTGCTCGACGTTGTCGCCGTAGATCCAGAGGAAGAGCATGTTGCCGGCGAGATGGAAGAAGCCGGCGTGCAGGAACATTGCGGTAACAAGGTCGAGCGTCTGCGGTGCGACAGGCCGGAAACCCCACTGGAACACAAACAGGTCGTACTGGCTGAGTCCCCGCATGATCGCGTCGACCGCGCGGGGAGACAGCGGTCGCGACATCGCCTGCTGGAGGGCCGTGAGGTACTCCACAACCACGGGGTCGCCCGGCTCGGGCCCGACGAAGCTGAGCGGGAGCGTGACGAAGAGATAGGCGGCGCAGTTGACCGCGATCAACGCGTAGGTGACAACCGGAACGGAACTGGGATTGGGCTCGTCGCCGAGCGGCAGAATCATGTGGAGTGGGGCGGCAACCGGGCCAGGGATCACGGGTCTACGGCCACGGCCCGGTTCGCGGAACCCTCCTCACCCTAGGATACATCCGCCGTCGGAGCACAGGGCGGCATCCGAGGTCCCGGTGCGCCACCAGACGAGTCCATTCCGGATGCCCGTCGTTGCACGCGGTTGCCCGTTCTGTGCGGTTTCTCCGCGGCGCACGGTCGGATCGCGAGAACCCGAACCGATACGTACTTCAGAGCCACGACGCATGTACAACCGAGTGCCCGGCACCAACGGCGAGACGACCCGCGCTGAACGCGAACTTGGTGTACTCCAAGTTTCTGTTCGTCACGTTGCGCCGTGAGGATACGCGGGCGCGGGCCACGCTTCGCGAAGCAGGGTCCTGTATTGCGCGCGGATTCTTCAACGACTTCCACGCCACCGGGAGCCCGAACCCGCGGTCAAACGAAACGGTCCAGTTCCTGGTAGCGGCCACCCCCGCCGCGGTGCAACGACGGCCTGCTGTCGGCAGAGTATGTGGCGCACGTGACCACGAAGTATCGGCCACAGCTGGGCGAGATCGAAGCGGAACTTGAGCGCCGACTCGGGGACATAGCCGCCGTCCGGGCCATCGATGGGTCGATAAAGGCCCCGCAAAGGCCCCGCGGTACACCAGCGGCGCATTGCACGAGTACGTGGACAAGGGCGCCGCCGCGCGGCAGTCGGGTCGGTCGGCGGGGAACGTGATCATCATTCCGATGAGCAAAACGGCGGCCTGGTGGAACATGAGCATGCTGGAGCGGCACGCCTACTTCTATCCGCATATCGATCAGGAGCAGGGTGGCCCGGTAGCAGGTCACGCTCAGGCGGCCGAGGCCGGCATTCAGACGATCTATCGCCGGCGCTATCACAACCCGGACGGATATCAACGTCCGGACGAGTACGACTTCATTACCTATTTCGAATGCGCCGACGAGCACCTGGCGACGTTCGACATCGTTCGACAGGCCCTGCGAGACGAACGCCATAATGCCGAATGGCTGGGCCGACGGGTCCTTCACTGGTAACCAGCCTCCACGTTCCCCCCACACCGCACACGCCGCCCTACGGAATCCTTCGCCTTGGCGAGAGGTTAGAGGTCGAGTTGCGCGAGTCGACGTGCGATCTCATCGCGCGTCGTCCGGAATCTGACGAGTCGATCGGCCTCGGTCCCGAGCTCGACAGCCGGGTCCGGAAGCGTCCAGTGCAGCGTGGTCGCGGCGGCGGCGAGGACGGCCGGGCAGACCTCGTCCGCGCAGAGCGTGACGACGGTGCCCACGCCGGCCGAGTCGATGGTATCCACATGCTTCGACCACTGACGTGAAATGTCGATGTCGAGCTCTCCCATGACCGCCACGGCGAGCGGGTTGACGACGCTGGGCGCCGACCCGGCGCTTTGCACCAGGCGGCGAGCGCCAAAACGGGCCCGTGCCAACCCCTCGGCCATCTGACTGCGAGCGGAATTGGCGACGCACAGAAACAGCAGGCCGGACCGGGACGGCCGTGCGCCGGGCGCGGTGGGTTCGGACATCAGAGGATCTTGCCTGGGCGGTGTCACACGGTCAACGCGACGACTGGGCACGTGGCTCCGACGGTGTCATCACGCCGAGAGTGCGTGGGCGTCATTCGAGGGAGAATGCACTATGCGTTCATGGCTTGCCGGACTCCTGTTGATTACAGCGGGAAACCGCCCGACCGGCGAGGAAGGTAAAGCCCGGCTGGAAGTGTTGGCGCAGCACGGCGCCACGATCGACGCGTTCACCTTCGCGGAACCATTTCCGCCGCCAGGCACCCTCCGCCCGCCCGCACCATCGGGAGGCCAGCGGTGACCGGTAAACGCACCGGCTCGGTCCCTAATCAACGCCTAACGAGGGCCCGCCTGCTCAAGGGGGTCGACGCCTTGTGCGCGGTGGACCCTGACCTAGCTCGCATCGCCGAGCAGTTCGGCCCACCGCCGTTGTGGGGACGCGCGCCTGGATACGCCACGCTCGTGCAAATCATCCTGGAGCAGCAGGTGTCGCTGGCTTCGGCAAAGGCGACGTTTGGCCGGATACGCCACGCTTTTGGCGAGGTCACCTCTGAGAGGATGGCGTCGCTCAGCCCTGCCGACATTCAGACAGCCGGTGTGACGAGACAGAAGGCCAGTTACTGCCTGGGACTGGCCGAGCTCGTTCAGAGTGGCGCCCTCGACCTGCGGTCGCTGGGTCGGGCGGACGACCAAGAAATCCGACGGCGGCTCGTCGACATCCGCGGCATCGGCACCTGGACCGCCGACATCTATCTGCTGATGGCCCTCCGCCGGCCCGACATCTGGCCGGACGGCGACCTGGCGCTGGCCACGGCCGCGCAACAGGTCAAACGACTCCGCCGTCGTCCTGATGACAAGCGGCTACGCGCACTCGCGGCGCGCTGGACACCCTGGCGAGCCGTGGCGGCCCGGCTGCTGTGGCACTACTACCTCTCCACACGGGGCGATCGCGACCCCGTCATCCTCTGACCATCCGATGCCCGCGATACGTATCCGGCATGTGCTGATTACGGACGACCGAGGGGACGCCCTGGCGACCTATCTCGCGGCGCGCCGGTCGGACCTCGACTGTCGGGTGCGGACGGCATCCACGCTTACCGAGTCTGACCCACAGTGGGCCGACGCGCTTGTCGCCTTTGCCACGCCGGTCGCGCTCAAGGGGTCATCGATTCGTTGGGTGCACTCGACCGGGGCCGGCGTCGACGCACTGCTGGGCACGACGCGCTGGCCGGACCAGGTCACGCTCACGCGCACCACCGGAGCCCTTGGGGCCCGAATGGCCGAGTATTGCGTCGGCCACGCCCTAGCGATGACGCAGCGAATACGCCAGTTTCACCGCGACCAACGTGCGGGTCGCTGGGCACCGATCGAGCCGGTTATGTTGAAGGGAACGACCGCCCTGATCATCGGGACGGGATCAGTGGGGTCGGCGATCGCCACTCAATTCGACGCGTTGGGATGCTCGACCATCGGCGTGTCGCGGTCCGGCCTCCCGACGCCTCCGTTCAATCACGTACACCCGGTTGAGCGGCTCACCAACAGCGTCTCCGAGGCGCACTGGCTCATTCTGGCCGCACCACTGACTCACGAGACCCGAGGGCTCGTGGGGGTCACCGTGCTCGCCGGCTGTCAGGGTACGGTGGTCATCAATGTCGCCCGAGGCGGTTTGTTGGACACCACCGCGCTCCTCGATGCGCTGGACACCGGGAGGGTCACCGGGGCCGTGCTGGACGTGTTCGACACGGAACCACTCCCGGCCGACTCGCCGCTCTGGCGCACCCAGGGCGTCGTGATCACCCCCCACGTCGCCGGTGTCACCCACGTCGAGGAGGCAGGAACGGCGTTCCTCACCGCGCTGACGCATCTCGAGTCGGGCCGATGGCCTCCGTCCGCAGTCGATCCGAACCGCGGCTACTAGGTTTTCAGACGAAGCAACACCACCAGACGGACGCGTCGCCCGAAACCCCGGGTCAGGGATTCACGGTTACGTCGACGTGGGCCGTCGTCCAGCAGCACTGATCGCCGCCGCCGCCATTGCCGGAGACGTCGTTGCCCGTCGCCATGAGGCGGTATTGACCCGGCGCGTCGAACGTGACCGAGGTCATCGTCTCGCCGCCGGCCAGATCATCGAAGGTGTGTGTCAGCTCAGAACCGGTGTCGAGCCCCTCCGCCTCGAAGGTCACGAGGCCCGGGCCCCGATACTTCTTCCAGGTCACGCCCAAGGGTGGACGACGCCGCCGACCGGTCCGCCGCTCAGGCTCGATGGTCAGCGGCTGGTCGGTGACGGTCACCAGGAGGGTCAGCGGTTCTCCCACGGTCGTGCTATAGGTCGCAGCGACCCCGTGCAACGGGCCCTGCGACTCCGCGCCGTTGGGGCCGACCTTGATGATCGGCGGCACATTGCCGTTCGCCTTGTTCAGGAACGGGTCGGCAAAATAGGGAGGATTGGCCCAAAACTCAACCTCCGCCAACTGGTTATTGATACGCAGCGTCCAGTTCAGCCGGCGCTCAGCCTGATCGGCCGGCACAGTGACGGAGAACACGCCCCAGTTTCGCCCCGGCAAAAAGTGCGTCGGCTGTCCCATGTCAGCCGCGTCGGGTCCCATGTGGTTGTCCTCGCCGATCGGGATGTCCACCGCGACCTCATTACGGTTGTAGTAACCCACGAGCAGGGTCAGACTGCCGTCTTCGTTGCGTGACCATGCCTCGTATGCGGGCCACACGGCCTCACCTGTGCTCCCCGATGGCTCAAGCGACAGCGGCGTCCGTGGCGGCTGCGCGCCGGCTACGGACGCTAGCAGTGAACCCGCGACAACGACGGTCAGGGCTATGACAATGGGCATGACGCGAAGGGGTTGGTGCATGGACCTACTCCAGGAAGTGCGAACGGAACGACAAAGGGCGCCCCCCGCGCTGCGGACGGCGCCCTTCTGATCAGTAGCTGTGCCGTTCCATGACGACGTGGCGTGGTGACTGGGTGCTACTACTGGCCGCCTCCTTGAGTCTCGGACTCAGCCGCCTCACGTTTCGCGAGTTCGGACTCGTACTCGTCTTCCTCAAAGTAGGTGACGTTCACCCACGCATGGGCCATCTCGTCAACGGTGCGGTCGCCGTAGCCGACCCAGACGTTGGGGTCAGGATTCGAGCGGTTCGCCGCGGTGTTGTCGTGCCACGCGGTCACCTTGATGAGCGTGCCCTTCGGCAGCAGCGGCGCCGCCTCATCGGTGAAGACGTAACTGTTGTGCCAGTTGAAGTTGAAGTCGCCGACATGGCTCAATACCTCGCGACGGCCGTTGGGCCGAATCGCCTCGATCGACATCGCCTTGCCGCGCAGGTGCATGTGCGGCTGGAAGCTCTCTATCCGGGCCGCGCGCTGCAGGGGGAAAAAGCCCTGAGTGGCGGCGACCGTGTTCGGCGGAATATCCACGCCGCCGGTGCCCATCAGATGCAGGACCTGCCGATGCTCTGGTGCCTGATCTTCAGGATAAAGGTAGACACCCAACTGCACGGTGTCGGTGATCTCTTCGCCACCCGACGAGTAGTGAATGTCCCACTGAATCTCGGAATCCGGCAACATCAGCTTGCCGGTACCCGGGCGCATGATCTCCCCCTGCTTCCCGACGGCCCACTCCATGAACGTGCCGGCAGTCCGTGAACGGTCCACCCCGTTCGCGGCATTGGCACGGTTCGCCGCGGCCAACTCTGGGTCGGTCTCTTCCTGCACGAGTCTGGCAATGGCGTGATGGGTGATCTTGCGACCCGCCACGGTACCCGGGCGCATCTCGATGGCTCGCGCCCACCGCTCCGTCGTCAGGCCAGTTTCCCCACGCGGCTTCCACCACGCGTCAGTCGCTTCCGCGGCCATCGTGTAAGGCGTTGACTCGACGATCAGGTCTGGCGGTCCGTTAAACTGCTCAGCGAAGTTCCACTTCGCCTCGTCCGGCCAGTGAATGGCCGCCGGCATGTCCTCGGGGTTGCCTCGCGGCGCACCACCATCGACCCAGCGGGCAATCGTGTCAATCTGCTCATCGGTCAACGAGCGGTCGTTCTTGAAGTCCTGAATGCCGACCGTACGATCCAGGTGCCACGGGGGCATCTGTCGGGTCGTCACCCGTTCCTTGATGGACCGCGCCCAGGGCCGAGAGGCCTGGTACGACACCAGCGACATCGGGGCAATCGAGTCAGGCCGATGACAGGCCTCACACTTGGCCTGGAAGATCGGCGCGACATCCTTCGTGAAGGTCGGCACCTCGTCTTCCGCCGCGGCGCTCACCGACGCGGGACCCAGCGCCACGGCCGCGCACGCGCACAGCAAAACACCGAGGGATTGCCTGATGGCGGTCTTCATGGGGTATGGTCCTTTCACTCTAGACTGTCCTAACGGACAGCAACTCTTCGCACCAATAATCGATCCTAACCCAGAGAACCGAGGATCTCAAATATACACAACGTTACGTCGGCTGATTCCATTTGCTGGTATGGCCCCGGCGATCGGCCTCCGCGCGAAGCCACGCAGATACAAGAGGACAAACCACGTGTATCGGTCAGTCGCACGTCGCTCCTCCTGGAACTGACCCCAGAGGACCGCTCCGCCCGTGTGAAGCCCCTCGCCCGCGATGATGTTGGCACCGAGCTCAAGATGCGCGCCTGAGCTGGGCGTGAATGCGGGCCACGTCGCCAGGTTCGACCCATTGGGGTCACCACTCGCGGCGAATTGTAGCGCTGCGTTGTAACGTTCGCGATCGAGGAACTGGGTGGGCCAAACACGAAAAATGGCGGTGAGGCAGGGATTCGAACCCTGGGAGGAGTTCCCCCCTCACCGGTTTAGCAAACCGGCGCCTTCAGCCTCTCGGCCACCTCACCGCGACGAAATGGTGGAACCGTCGGACCGGTCCCGAGCCACTTACGATAGCGCAGGGCCGACGTTCCCACAACATCGACTGCGATCGCTTCAGTCGGGACGGCGACGCGAACCCCACGCGCACGATGAGGCTCACCGCCAGACCCGCGCCTCCCTGCTGAACCGGTTTCCGCTCAAGGGGCGCAGCCCCGTCTGAATGAAGTCGCGTTCGGCTGGCAAGGCGCAAGGAGGGAGCACGCAGGCGGCATGTGACCAACGCAGTCCAGACGGACGCCTCGCCAGGAAACCTAGTAGGTGATTCGGTAGATCGCGCCGGCGCCGTCGTCGGTCACCAGCAGGGAACCGTCGGGCAGCACTTCGAGGTCGGTAGGGCGGCCCCAGGAGCTGTTGTCGGGGTCGAGCCAGCCTTCCGCGAAGACCGAATAGTCGGTCACTTGGTTCCCATCGAGCGTCGCCACCGTGATGCGATACCCGGTGTGACCCGCCTCGGGGGTGCGGTTCCAGGAGCCATGTTCGGCGATGAAGATCTGGTTCCGGTAGCGCTCGGGGAACATCGATCCGGTGTAGAACCGCATGCCCAACGACGCGACGTGCGGACCCAATACCTGCGCCGGCGGCGAGAACTCGTCGCAGGCCCGTCGCTCGCCGAACTCGGGGTCGGGCGTGTCGCCCTGGTGACAGAAAGGAAACCCGAAATGCATATCGGGATCCGGCGCATGGTTCAGCGTGTCGCCGGGACTCGTATCGCCGAGCCGGTCACGCCCGTTGCTGGTAAACCACAGGTCGCCGGTCTCCGGATGCCAGTCGAACCCGACCGAGTTCCGGACCCCGTGCGCATAGACCTCCTGCGCGCTGCCGTCCGGGTTCATGCGGGTAATGCTGCCAAACCGCATATCCTCGTCGGTCCGATCGCAGATATTGCACGGCGCGCCGACCGGCACATACAGCTTGCCGTCCGGGCCAAACCTGATGAACTTCCACCCGTGCGACCGCTCGGTCGGAAACTCCTCATCCACAACCACCGGCTCGGGCGGGTTCTGCAGCCGTCCTTCAATACCGTCGTAGCGCAGAATGCGGTTCACTTCGGCCACATACAGCGCCCCGTCGCGAAAGGCCACGCCATTGGGCATGTTGAGCCCGGTGGCGATCGTGATCACGTCATCGGCCTTGTAATCCTGGTCCCGGTCGAGCACGGCATATACGTCGCCGGCCTGTCGCGTGCTGACGAACAGCGTGCCGGAGGGCGAACGCGCCATCGAACGGGCGTTGGGCACGTCGGGAGCATAGACCTCGATCGAAAACCCTATCGGCAGCGTGATTTTGCCAAGTGGAATGTCCTGCGCGCCGGCGACACCACCGGTCGCAACGGCCACACCAACAGCAACAACCGCGAATCGTCGAAGCACGGCAACCTCCATCGAGCGCGAAGACTCAGTATCTGAATAGGTAGGAAATTTTCGTGAAGAACGCCCGGTTGGTGCGTTCAAAATCGGTCGTGAAATACAGCGGCTCATCGTCGTCATCGAAGATCAGGTCGCCCTGCTGGTACCGATCGTCGTACCCGACGAAGAACACGGTTCCCGAGTTGACACGATACGTGAGCAGCAAGTTGGCCCCGAGGGTACCGCTGAACGTGTTGTGCTCCAGGATGTTACGGAGCAGCAACCGGTCGGTGAACTGATAGGTGGTCTGGGCCCGGAAGATCTTGACGTCGAACACCTCAGACTCGTCGAACGGGTCGATGAGACGGCTGGTGTTCATCTGGAAAAAGCTCTGGAGCCGGGGATGCGGTCGCATAGACGTGAACACCCGGCCGCTCGAGCCATTGCCCAAGAAGGGTGTGCCGCTGAAACGCACCTGGTCGCCCCAGTTGTAGCTTCCGCCGAACGACAACAGACGGCTGGTATTGACATTCCCGCCCAGGGAATACCGGTTCTTGTCGAAGTTGATGCCGCCGAACCGCTCCATCTCCCGGCGAATGTCGCCGTTGAACGAGAGGTTCTTCGCGAACGACATCCGCAGACGCAGCCGAGCCTCTTCGTCCTCCAGCACGTCGTCGAAGTCCCAGTTGCGGCTGTACTGGAACTCCGGACCCCAATTGATGAGCCAGCTCTCGGGCCACCAGCGATAGCCGGCGCTGGAGGAGATGCGACGGATGTCTCGCCGCCGAATAAAACCAACTTCGGTGTCGAAGTCAGGATCGATCTGATATGCCGACACGTTATAGCTCAGGTTTCGGCCGCTGTGCCGATACCCCCCATCGAACATCGAGCCGGTCGTGTCGAGACCGTCGACACCACGATTCTGCGTCGTGAGTGCGGCGAAGTCGATGGAGGCCGTGGGCGTGACCTGGAGGCGACTGTCAACGCCGGTCAGGCGGCTGTAGCTACCCAGAAACTCCCGGTCTGTGAAAACGGCGCCGACGTGCGACTGCGAGTACAGGTCGTACCGGGCGCGAGCGATCACCGTGTTCGCACTCTGTCCAAAGCCGCGTTCGGACGGATCATCAAGCTTCCCGGCTGCCTCGTCGTTGGCGAAGAGCAGACCGAGAGTGGCCTTGCCGACCTTGCCAGTCACCTTGGCACCATAGCGTGGGTCGACGATGGTCCGGCTGTGCACAAAGGTCACCGGACCCTGAAGGTTGAAGATCTCCTGCCCCTCCAGGAAGAACGGGCGCAGCTCAGAGAAGAAGAGCGGGAACCGCTGGTTAACCTCGATCTGTGGCCGGTCCGATTCGATCTGCGAAAAGTCGGGGTTGTAGGTGAAGTCGAGCGTGAGGTTGGACGTCAACCCGTACTTCAGGTTGACCCCGGCCTCCGGCTGCCGTTCCCCGGGAAACGCCCCCGTCGTTGTATCGAGACTGCCGACCTGGATAGCGGTCATCGTCGGCAGAATCTCAAGGTTGCGACTCGTCGACAGGTTGCGCAGCCCGTCGAGCAGCCCCATCTGCGGAAGGAAGCCGGACACGTCGCGCGACACCGGCGCCCAGACCACCGTTTCGTCCTTGCCGCGTATGGAGCGCGCGACCTGGAACCCCCACCGATGCGTGTCGTTGGACGGATACCGCAGACTCTTGAACGGAATCGCCAGTTCGGCCGTCCACCCGTCATCAACAAGGACGCCACCCGACTCGAACAACGCGTCCCAGGACCGATCGCCACGCGGCACACCGCCCCCGCCGCCACCGCCACGGAAACCGCCGCCGCGACTGCCACCCATCAGCGAGTCGCCCTGAACACCGTACCCGTTGAGGGTGAAGACGAACGCGCGTTGCTGGTCGAGAAATGTGTCGAAATAGATCGAGATCGTGTCGTCGCTGTATGACGCGCGGTCGCGGTCGACGCGGCTGGCTCGCACCATCCCGGGATTGGAATAGTGGGCGTGCATGCCCAGGTAGAGATGTGTGCTGTCGAAGGCCACGAACACTTCGGTGTCTTCGGTGGCCGGGTCCCCCTCGACCGGTGCCACCTGAACAAACTCGGTAAGGCGGGCAGCCGAACGCCAGATGGCATCGTCCAGCGTCCCATCGACGGTCGGCGGCTCGGCCGCAAAGCTGGCGTTGACACTGGGACGACCCGCGAGGGCACCAGCGGAGACTGCCGCCGCCACGGGGCCTCCGAGACCGCCGCCGTCGGCCCGGCCACTGGCGGCCCGGCCGGCGGGCTCGGCCCTGGGTATCACGAGGCCGCCCGGCACAGGGCTGCCCGGTCCACGCTCCGGCGCGCGCCGGGCCCGCGCGGCGCGACCCGCTCCACCAACGGCCTCGCGCTCCCGAGCCGGCGCGTTGCCCAGACCCGACCCTTCAGACGTCGGCAACGGATCGGCCTCCGTTCGGGCTCTCCGCTCCGGCCCGGTCAGATTCGACGCGGACGTGCGCTCGCGCAGCAAACCGGCCACAATCTGATCCTGCAGATCGAAGACCTCGTCCATGGTCCCGTCGGCGGTCACCGAGTCGGTGACTGACCCCGTACCCGCGTCCAGCAGTCGCACGGTAACGCGCAGACGCTCCCCGACCCGCTGGAAACCACCAGTCACCACCCAATTAGCACCCACGCTACGCCCCAGCCGCGTGGCGGCGGAGGCATCCAGGACCTCGCCGGGGCCCTCGGTGAGGGCTGATTCGACCTGATCGCGCCCAACGACGCTCACTCCGGGTGACGCGGCGAGGTCCGCCGCGACGGTCTCGGCGAACCCGTCCCCGAGCCAGTCGTCCGCCTCGTCGCGCGAGATATTGATAAACGGGAGGACGGCGAACGTGCCGTCCGGCCGGTCCGTGGGTACGAAATCCTGGCCGGACACTCCAGCCGGCACCTCCTGCGCCGCCGGAACCTGACGCGCCAAGTGCGGCAATTGGGTCGACGGCCGCTCGTGCACGGATGCCATCGCCCCCACCGGAGTCAGAAGCAAAACGGCACACATGGCGAGTCGACGTGACATAGATATCAGTTCAAGTTGATAGTCAGGCCAGAACGCCATGAAGCACCGAGCAAAACGCGCCGGACTGCCCGGTTTGCCGGAGGAGTCGCGGTGAGGCCCGCGCTTCCGGCACCGAATGTGCGATGGCGTCCGCGGAGCCGACGACCACGCAGCCTCTTGATTATACGCTGCCGAATCACGCAGCGTTTACGTGGTCAGCGGAGATGAGGCAGAACGAGCGGGCCGCATAGCCCCATAGAGCGCGATATGACCTTCGACGATCCGGCGGCGCGCCTCTTCGTCCGGCTGCAGCGACCACACGCCCCGCTCGGAGGTCCCACCCAATGCGATGCCGTCGGCGCGCGGCATCATATGTAGACCGAGACCGGGTTGCGGCGTGAGGCCACCCTGGGTCCGATAGTTGACCTCGTTTTGCGGCGCCAGAAACGTGAGCTGCCCTTTCGCCGGAGTCAGCTCGTCGTCGCCGAACAGCGTGCGCGCGCCCAGCCCGGTGCAGTTGACGATGACCGGCTCAGACAGTGTCAACAGGTCGCGCGGTTCGTCGAACGATCTGATCGCGATACGTCCTCCGAATCCCAGCACATCCCGCACCATGGCCTCGAGATAGATGGACGGCTCGATGCGAAGTGAGAGCTGGCGGATGGCGTAGCGCAGCGGGAACGGGTGCTCACCGGGCCCGAGCACGTCGCGAGGGGCGCGGAGGGACGCGGGCAGCAAGGCGCCATCAGCGTCATCCGGCCGGTCGGCTGGCCGTCGGTCGGTCGTGCTATAGGTGTCGAGCCACGACACCCCGTATCGCCGACCGACCAGGAGCTGGAGTTCCCGGGACGAGTCATCGAATACCCGCCGGAACTGCCGGTCCCACACCGGCGTCCGCCGATCGCGGTCGACCAATCCCGAGGTTGGCGTGAACCCCGCGAGCGCCATGTTCGACGTGGTGTCGGGCGGAATGGTCTTGGTGTAGATGGTGATCTCGAACCCGCGACGCTGGAGCTGCCTCGCCGACGCCAACCCCACGATGCCGCAGCCCACGACCGCGGCCCGGCGACCCTCCTGCGCAAGTGCCAGGTCGGCCACCACCGCCCCGCAGCCCCACGATAGCGAGTGTCCGGCGCCGCCGTGGCCGTAGTTGTGGATGAGCAGCCGGTCGTCGAGCTTCGTCCCTTGCAGCCTAAAACCGGTCGGCCGGAACGGTCGTAGCCCGACGGTGGTGCGAATCACCCGTTCCCATGACGCTTTCACCGTCGGCAGCGACACCCTCGGGCGACTTGCAGGCAACAGGGCCGACCGGGTCGAGCAGCCAGACACCCCGAGCCCGAACGCCGCCATTCCACCCACCTTGAGCAACGTGCGTCTGTCCATCTCTGTCGCCTCCGTCCGCTGCGATTGCGCCATGATAGTCGCGTTTCGGTGTCAGCTCGAGGCGCCACCAGGCCGAAGAAGGAGGTTGCCATGTCCCGTACGAAGCCGCGGGTCTTCAGACCCGCCGGTCCTACGAACCGCCCAGCCATATCGACCGGCTGACGGGCACAAAGACCCGCGGCTGCGTGACGGCAGCCACGGAGTGGGGCAGTTGGGATCCCCGCGGAGCGGCCGCGGCGGGATTTCGGGGCGCCGCCCCGTCTGAGTACTAGTACCGGAACAAATACGAAATCTTGGTGAAAAAGGCGCGGTTGGTCCGAAGGAGGTCCGTGGTCAGGAACCGATTGTTTGTGAGGAAGGCCTCGTTCCCGTCGGGGTCCACGATCAGATCGCCTTGCTGGTAGCGGTCGTCATAGCCGATGAAAAACACGGTGCCGGAGTTCACCCGGTAGGTCAGCAATNCGTTCGCGCCCATGGTTCGGCTGAACGTGTTGTACTCCAAGATGTTGCGGANCAACAGCCGGCTAGTGAACTGATAGGTGGTCAGCGCCCGAAAGATCTTGACGTCGAACACCTCGGTATCTTCCAGTGGATTGGTGAGACGGCTCGTGCTGATGTTTACCTGGGACTGTAGCCGGGTGTGCGGACGCAAGGTCAAGAAAATGCGACCATTCGACCCTGTGCCGAGAAACGGCGAACTGCCGAAAAACACCTGGTCGCCAAAGGTGAAAAATCCACCGACCGACACGGCGTTGAGCGTGTTGACGAACAAGTTGGTCGAGTAGGTCGTTTTCTCGAAGTTGATCCCGCCGAACCGCTCCAAGTCTCGGTTGACACGCGCGCCGAACCGAATGTTCTTTGCGAACGAGAAATTCACGCCAGCGTTGCGCTCCTCGTCCTCGAGCACGTCTTCGAAGTCATAGTTTCGGCCATAACTGACCTCGGGTCCCCAGTTGATGAGCCAGCTCTCCGGCCACCAGAGATACCCAATCCGACTGGTCACCGCCTTGATGTCGCGCCGGCGGACGAAGCCGACGTCCGTATTGAAATCGGGCGCAATCGTATACCCGGCGATGAAATAGTTCAGGTTTCGGCCCTGGCTGGTCATCCCTACATCGAACATGTTGCCGTAGGTGTCATTCAGGCGCGATGTGTCCTTAGAGTCGACGTCGCGGTTCTGCGTGGTGATGGCACGGAAGCCGATAGACGTGGTGTCGCTGAGGCGNAAGTTGCCGTCGACGCCGGCGAGCCGNCTATGCGTATCGGCAAACTCCCGGTCGGTGACGATGGCGCCGAGGTGCGACTCGGAGTACAGGTCGTAGCGGATCCGACTGATCAAGACATTGGCGGTCTGGCCATACGCCGGATCGCTGATGTCGTCGAGCTTGCCGGGCGCCTCGTCGTTGGCGACCAGCAGGCCGAGGGTGGTCTTGCCCACCTTCCCGGTCACCTTACCGCCATAGCGCGGGTCGACAATGGTCCGAGTGTGCACAAAATTCACCGGACCCGGCAGACTGAAAATCTCCTGGCCCTCGAGGAAGAACGGACGCAGCTCTGAAAAGAACAGCGGGAACCGCTGGTTCACTTCGATCTGTGGTCGGTCNGACTCGATCTGCGAAAAATCAGGGTTGAAGGTCGCGTCCAGAGTGAGATTGGACGTCAGTCCATACTTGAGGTTGAGACCACCCTCGGGCTGGGACTCTCCTGGGAACGCCCCGCTCGTCGTGTCGAGGCTCCCCACCTGCACCGCCGTGACCGTGGGCAGAATCTCCAGGTTGCGACTGGTCGACAGACCGCTCAAGCCATCGAGCAGCCCCATCTGCGGCAGGAAACCGGAGACGCTGCGCGAGACCGGGGCCCAGACGACGGTCTCGTCCTTGCCGCGGATCCCGCGGACGATCTGAAACCCCCAGCGATGCGCTTGGTCGCCGACTGACGGATAGCGCAGACTCTTGAACGGGATTGCCATCTCGGCGGTCCAGCCATCGTCAACGAGCGTGCCGCCCGAGTCGAAGAGCGCGTCCCAGGACGAGTCGCCGCGGGGCACTCCGCTGAACATGCTGCGGCTACCACCACCGCGACCACCACCGCCGCGACCACCGCCACCGCCACCGCCACCTCTTCCATCCAACAGGGAGTCGCCCTGCACCCCGTACCCATTGAGCGAGAAGACATAGGCACGTTGCTGGTCGAGGAACGTGTCGAAATAGATGGAAATCGTGTCGTCGCCACGGCCGGCCTGATCACGATCCACCCGATTGGCTCGCACCATGCTNGGGTCGCTGTAGTGCGCATACAGACCGAGNTACAGATTGTCGTNGTCGTAGGCGATGAAGACCTCGGTCTCCTCGCTCGCGGGAGCCCCTTCGACCGGGCTCTGCTGCACGAACTCGGTGAGCCGAGTGGCACTGCGCCAGATGGCGTCATCGAGCCGGCCGTCAATCCGCGGCGCGTCATTGGCACGGCCGGCGGTGACACTGACTCGACCCGCCAGGATACCGGCGGCCGCCGCCACGTTCGGGGCCAGTGGATTCGCCCTGCCTCCGGGAAGCGCCGTACCGGCTTCAGGAGCGGGCGCGGAAGCCACCTCAGCCCGATCGGCGGGACCGTCTGCAGCGCGGACGCCNGCCCCACCCGCGCGGGCCGTTTCGTCCCCGGGCAGGATGATGCCGCCGGCGACCCGNCCCGGTGCGACGCGGCTGGCTCCGCCTTCAGCGCCAGCGCCGACGCCGACCGGCGCCGATCCCTCGCCGGCGGNCGAGCCCGGAGCCGGCATTCGAGGCCGGGACGCCCGGGCCATGCCAAGGTCCGTGGTCAGCTCTCGGGCGATCCGATCTTGCAGGNCGAAAATCTCGTCCAGCGTACCGTCCGCCTTCAACGTACGAGCGATGCTGCCGTCCGCGGTGTCGACCAGACGCGCCGTGATGCGAAGTTGGTCCCCGATCCGCTGATAGCCGCCGGTCACGATCCAGCGCGCGCCCAGTTCACGGCCCAACGCGATCNAATCGNCGTCGTCGAGGGCTNCCCCTAGTCCCACGGACGCGGTCTGGACCCGCTCACGGGCGATGACGACGAACCCGGCCTGCGACTCGAGGTCGNCCGTCACGGTCTCGGCGATGCCGTCGCCGATCCAATCGTCGGCCTCGCGTCCGGAAATATTCGTGAATGGGATGACGGCGACCGACTCGCGTGAGGCGCCGGGCGTTGGCGCCGACTGCATCTGCGGCCCCGCCGGCCCCATGAATGGTGGAACNAAGCCGGCGCCGNCTGCTGGGGCCGCTAGGACCAACCCCACTGCGAGNGACACGATGCCGGACCGATATGTGCGCATGAAGGGTNGCTCCNACGGANCGGTGATCTGTGAAGAGGACCTAATGGTCAGATTCGTAGACGCCTGGCCGCAACCCATTGTTTACGACGGGTGGAGCACGCGACCGAGGATTTCCTGGGCCATTCTGGCACCGCCGATCGACGCCGTGCTGCCCGGTGCCACCAAATCGGCGGTGCGATGTCCCGCCGCCAGCGTCGCACCGATCGCCTGTTCCACCGCATCCGCCTCGGGACCGGCGTCAAGCGAGTGCCGCAGGAGCATGGCCGCCGACGCGATGGCGCCGATCGGATTCGCGATGTCCTGTCCGGCAATGGTCGGCGCCGAACCGTGGACCGGCTCGAACAACCCGGCGCTCCCGCCGACGCTCGCCGACGGCAGCAGGCCGAGCGAGCCGACCACCGCACCCGCTTCGTCCGAGAGGATGTCGCCAAACAGGTTGCCAGACAACACCACATCGAAATCGAGCGGGCTGGTCGCCAACAGCAGCGCGCATGAGTCGACGTACTGATGCTTGAGCTGGACGTCGGGATACCGAGCCCCCACGTCCGTGACGACCTCGCGCCAGAGCCGCGACGTCTCGAGGACATTGGCCTTGTCGACCGAGGTGACGAGACCACGCCTTCCAGCGGCAGCCTTGAAGGCCACCTCGGCGATGCGCTCAATTTCTGGTCGCGAGTAGCGCATGGTGTTGAAGGCCGACTGGCCGTCATCCGCCATGCCGCGCGGCTCGCCGTAGTAGATGCCCCCCGTGAGCTCGCGCACGATGAGCAGGTCGGCGCCGCTGACCCGCTCCGGCTTGAACGCGCCGCCGTCCTCCAGACCGGGCCACACACGCGCCGGCCGAAGATTCGCGAATACGCCGAGCGTCTGGCGCAGCTGCAACAGCGCCGTTTCGGGGCGCCCCACGCTGGAGCCAGTATCGAACGCCGGATCACCAACCGCACCGAGCAGTACGGCGTCGGCCGCCAGGCAGGCCTGACGTGTCGCGTTCGGCAGCGGCGGTTCGCCCGCGCGCAACGCCGCGCCGCCGACCGGGTGGGAACTGATGGTGAGGGTGTGACCGAACCGGTCGGCCACGGCGCGAAGCACCTGCTCGGCCGCACTGGTCACTTCCGGGCCGATGCCGTCGCCCGGCAACAAAACGATAGTCGAATGCATGTCGAATGCTCTGGAGTTCTGCGAACCACGGCCGTGGTTCGGCGTGGGATCAATCGCTACAAACGGCCGGGCTGCCTGTCCTCCGAAGCCCCGCCGGAGAGGGGATAGCCACGTGGGACGCCGGCGCACCCGCGCTACGCGGCGCCGACCGATGCGGACGCCCGCACGTCGGCGATGATCGCCGAGAGGTCGGAGTCCTCAATAGTTTTCTGCCGATCAGCCAACTCAATCATCGCACGATACACACGGTCGAGCTCGAGGCGGCTGAGCTCAACGCCGAGCGCCGCGCACCGCTGCTTGAGCGCGTGCCGGCCTGAGTGCTTCCCCAGCACCAGCGTGGATTGGGCAACCCCGACGTCGGCCGGCCGCATGATTTCGTAGGTGCGCCGATCCTTGATGAAGCCGTCCTGGTGAATACCGGCCTCATGCGCAAACGCGTTGCGGCCAACGATGGCTTTGTTCGCCTGCACCGGCTCGTGGGTCAATTCTGACAACAGCTGGCTGGCGGCGAACAGCCCCGTGGCGTCGATTCCGGTCGTGTAGGGCACTCGGTCCCCCCGCACCTGCGTCACCATGACGAGCTCTTCGAGCGACGCGTTGCCGGCCCGCTCGCCCACCCCGTTGATCGTGCACTCGATCTGACGACACCCACCGCGAACCGACGCCAGGGAATTCGCCACCGCCAGTCCTAGATCGTCGTGACAATGCGTGCTGAAGACGGCTTGGTCCGAGTTGGGCACGCGTTCGATGATGTTGACGAAGAACTCCTCGATTTCGTCCGGCGTGCAGTAACCAACCGTGTCTGGCAGATTCACCGTGGTCGCACCCTGCGCAATCGCCGTCTCGACGACCCGGCACAGGAAGTCCGGATCCGTTCGCGTGGCGTCCTCGGCCGAGAACTCGACATCATCGGTGAAGGTGCGAGCGAGTGAGACGTTGTCGATCACGGCCTGCAGGCAATCGTCGCGCGAAATCCGTAACTTGCGCTCCAGATGCAGGTCCGACGTGGCGATGAACGTATGGATCCGAGACCGCTCGGCCGGCTTCACCGATTCGGCCACGCAGATAATGTCCGCGCGGTCGCATCGCGCCAACCCTGCAATCACCGGTCCTTTGATCTCGGTCGCGATCAGACGAACCGCCTCCGCGTCATCGGCGGACGCGATGGGAAAACCGGCTTCGAGCACGTCAACGCCAAGCGACTGCAGCTGACGGGCGAGTCGAAGTTTTTCCGCGGTGTTCATGGAAAATCCGGGGGCCTGTTCGCCGTCCCGCAGGGTGGTGTCGAAGATGATCAGCTTGTCCGTCACGATGCCCTCTCCTCGTCTCGGCGTTGACTGCGCCCTACCAGCCTCTAGTTCAGAGCCAACGATATATAATGTCAAGATTATAATAGTTACAACTTAATAAATATTAGTTATACATTTGCTGGTAATGGAATTGAACGAGCTCGAAGTGTTCCAGGCGGTGGCGGCCGAACACAGTTTTTCGCGCGCGGCGACGCGGCTGCATCGCACGCAGCCCGCCGTCAGCCAGGCGATCCGGCGACTCGAACTCGGCCTGGGCGAGCGACTCTTCGACCGGTCGTCAAAAGGCGGCCGTCTCACGGAAGCGGGCACCATCCTGCTCGACTACGCGCAGCGATTGACCCGGTTGAGAGATGAAGCCGAAAACGCGGTGCTCGAACTGCAGCAGCTGAGACACGGCCGGGTGACGATCGGCGTCAACGAGGCGGCGGTGCACATTCTGTTGCCGATCGTGATGCAGTTCCGCGAGGCTCATCCGTCGGCGCAGGTCGAGATGCGACGGGTCCACTCGCGCCAGATTCCGAGCGAAGTGTTGAATCGGAGCCTGGACTTCGGCTTCGTCACGTTCGAGCCGGCCGAACGCGGTTTGCTCTCGGTGCGACTGGGTGTCGACGAATTGGTGATGCTGGCGCACCCGAAGCACCCTCTGGCGAGGCGTCGCCAGATCACCATGGAGGAATTCGGCCGGCAGACGGTGATCGCGCACAACGACTATTCGCCCAGACGCGAGCGAGTGCTACGACTCTTCGAGGAACAGCACGCACCGATCAACATTCAGATTTCGCTGGCGAGTCTGGACGGAATCAAACGGGCAGTCGAGATGGGTCTGGGAGTGGCGCTGCTGCCGCGCCGGTGCGCCCTCTCGGAAATTGCCCGCAAACAACTTGTCGCGGTGCGGGTGCCCAAACTCCGGATGCCCCGCGACCTCCGCCTGGTGTATCGGCGCACCGGGGAAGCCTCGCACATCGCCGCCGCGTTCCTCGAAGCCGCCCGGGCGAACGCGGTCGAACCCTAGCTGCGAGGCGAACGTCGCCTCAGAAGCGCCTGGCTCGGGCGGTGTTCTGACACCCGGCCGGTGGACGGGCTGGTCAGTCCTGCTGGTGCGATCGGGCGGCGGGAGCGGGCGTCTTGGTCCGCGAACCGGTCGACGAGCCCAACTCTCCTCACCTTGGCCCCAAGGCGCTTCGCGCGGGCTAACGGTGTACCTGATCCCGACACCGAGGGAACAGCAGGCACGTAGCCAGTCCCTGACCCGACGCTAACACTCCGCGCCCGCGCACGGTCCTCACCGACGGCGGCACAACCCCTCGACTCGTCTCCGACGGTTCCCGGACCAAGNCNCCCGCTCCCACCGCCCGCTCCAGTGTGACCACCGAAGCTCAGGCGCGCGATAATGCGCGCCCCGCCGGCGCGGAGTGGGGCTTGGGGCCCCCGCGAGGGCCCGCGTGCGGNTCTGNACGCAGCCCCGTCTAAGCGGCGACCGAGCCCGGCGAGTGGGAGCAGGCGCGCACATGCGCGCCCCGCGGCGGCGGAGTGGGGCACTCGGGGTCCCCGCGGAGCCATCGCGTGGGGTTCGGGGCGCAGCCCCGTCTAAGCACTAAAACCCGCGGATGTAGGGAACTCGGGCGGCGACGCCACGAACAACGTCGAAGTCGTCGAGCAACATGCCGGTGGCGTCCCAGGTGCCAGTGAGGAACGCGTCGCGCACGGAATCATCGACCTCAATCGCGACCGGCTGGCCGTCCACGGTCACGCGCCGATCCGAGAGCGACAGCGCCAGTTGCGTAGCCGGCATGCTCTCCACGAGATCCATCAGCCGAGCGACATCTTCGGGCGACGCGGTGACGCACGGCAGACCGATGGCAAGCGCGTTGCCCCGGAAGATCTCTGAGAACGACTCGCCCAGGCAGGCCTCGATACCCCACCGCTTCAGCGCCTGGGGCGCATGTTCGCGTGACGAGCCGGAGCCGAAATTGTCGTTGGCGAGGATGATGCGCGCCTGCTGGTACGCCGGATTCGAAAATGGATGGTCCGGCATCGCAGCCCGGTCATCCTCGAAGACGTGGTCCCCGAGGCCCTCGAACGTAATCGCCTTGAGAAACCGCGCCGGTATGATCCGGTCGGTATCGATATTGTCGCCGCGAAGCGGCAGCCCGGAACCTTCGATGCGATCTACTGCAGGGCTAGACACGGTTGTAGTTCCTTCTTGCGGTAGCCCTCCCTATCCGCCGCCGCCTCGTCGTTGGCGGATAGGGAGGGCGTTTACGTTTGTGCCCCCGGCGGGTCTGCTGACCCGCGGTTCCGCACGACGGCGCTGTACGCGTTACACGATGTCGCGTACGTCGGTCACCTCACCGGCGAGGGCGGCGGCGGCGACCATGGCTGGGCTCATCAAGAGCGTGCGACCAGTTGGACTCCCTTGGCGGCCCTTGAAATTGCGGTTGGATGACGACGCGCACATCTGATTCCCTTCGAGCCGGTCGGGGTTCATCGCGAGGCACATCGAGCAGCCGGCGCCGCGCCATTCGAACCCGGCATCCCGAAACACCTGGTCGAGTCCCTCGCGCTCGGCCGCGGCGAGCACGGCCTGCGACCCCGGCACCACGAGCGCCTTTACGTGTGACGCCACCCGCTGCCCCTTGGCGATCCGAGCCGCTTCACGCAGGTCCGAAAGCCGCGAGTTCGTGCAGGATCCGACAAAGGCTACGTCCACTTTGGTGCCCTTGATGGGCGCGCCGCCACTCAGTCCCATGAAACTGAGCGCCTCGGCCTCGGCGCCGTTCGACCCGGCCGCGCCGCCGGTGGGAATCCGCTCGCTNACGCCGACGGACTGCCCCGGGTTGATCCCCCAGGTCACGCGCGGCTCAATCTCAGCCGCCGCAATCTCCACGACGTCGTGGTAGTCGGCATCGGCGTCTGACGCGATCGACCGCCACCAGGAGACCGCTCGGTCGAAGGCGTCCCCCTGGGGCGCAAACGGACGCCCCCGCAGATAGTCGAATGTGGTCTGGTCCGGATTGACGTACCCGACCCGCGCCGCACCCTCAATCGACATGTTGCAGATGGTCAGCCGCTCATCGATGCTCATCCGGTCGANCGTGGTGCCCCCGTACTCGTAGGCGTGCCCCACGCCCCCCTGCACCCCGAGCCGGTGGATGATTTCCAGAATCACGTCTTTCGCGAACACCCCCTTGTCCAACCTACCGTTCACCACGATACGCCGCACTTTCAGCGGGTCGAACGCCAGCGATTGCGCCGCCAGCACGTCACGCACCTGAGACGTACCGATGCCAAACGCCACCGCGCCCAACGCGCCGTGGGTCGAGGTGTGGCTGTCGCCGCAGGCGATCGTCATCCCTGGCTGGGTCAGGCCCAGCTCCGGCCCAATGACGTGGACGATCCCTTGGCGATCGCTGTCCAGGTTCCAGAGCGGGATGTCGTACTCGGCGCAATTCCGCTCCAGCGCCGACAACATCGCTTCGGCCAGCGTGTCTAGGAACGGCCGCGCCTGGTCCAGGGTCGGAATGATGTGGTCTGTCGTGCCGAAGGTCCGGTCCGGAAACGCCACGCCGATGCCACGGGCCCGCAGCATGTCGAACGCCTGTGGTGTCGTGACCTCGTGAATCAGATGCAACCCGATGAAGAGTTGGGTCTGCCCCGTCGACAGCGGACGAACGGTGTGCAGGTCCCAGACTTTCTTGAGAAGTGTCTTGCCCATGGNCCCTCTAATGTACCGCAGATCGGCGACCGGAGACCGGTTGGGTGCCCGCGCCGGAGTCATCGTCGGCGGCCCCGTTCAGCCCGCGGCCAGGGCGTCCGNTTCTCACTGACTGCGGGTGGCCAGTTCGTGTTCGACCAACGCGACCATCTCGGGCCAGGCCCTCACCGCGCGATACGACAGAAACAGATCGATCACGACCCCCGCCTCGGTATCGGCGATGCGGGTCTGAGCGGCTTCCACCGCTCGGACCGCCTCGACGCCCTCGGCGCGAGCCGTCCGCAGCTTCGCCTTCGTCTCTTCCGAATATCTGGCCTGGTCCCGGAACGCGTCGGTCTTCGTGTGGNCGATCGGGGCCGGACGCAGTCCCTCGACGAGCTGAAACACGGGGCTGTCAATTGCCTTCCCACGGGCTTCGCGCAGGCACCCGGTCAACGCGTCACGGATCGGACTGCCATCTGACAGCGAGCCGTCAGTCCCGAGGTCATACATCAGCGTACGNAAGTGGTTCAGATCGAACGGCAGCCGGGTGGTCTTCGACGCCAGTGTCACCGTGCTGTGCGGCCGGACCGCGTGACGCACGCCCAGCTCGTAGAACACATTCGCGTTGGCCGTGGTCAGATCCGCGACGGCATAGTCGNAGAACAGCAGCCGCTCATACATCGGTTTCTGGATGATGCCCCCGACCTTTTCCTCGTCGGCTCGGATCGGCGCCAAGTCGGCCGCGTCAATCGCCGGACGAATCACATCNCGATACACGGCGTCGAAATCGGTCGTCGCACCAGCCGCGTCCTTCTTCTGGCCAAAGGGCATCAGGACGAAACAGTAGGGTCTGGTCATGTGGCGGATCGAGCGCCAATCAGAGACCANAAAACCCGCGGTCGTAGACGGCCCGTGACCGCCGGGGGTTACGTGGCGAGACTACGCGGCGGGTTCCTCGGCCTCGATCGCTTTCAGCAGCTCATCACGAGTCTTGTGCACCCGGCCGTAGCTGCCAGCGGAGACGACGTAGTACCAGCTGGCGAAGCGAGTGGAGAGCTCTTCGGCGCGTTGCCGGCCATCGTCGGTGCGCCGCTCCCACCGGGCGTGGAGGTCGGCAGCGGTCTTGTTGGCGCGGTCGGCGTCGGTCCACTGCGGCTCCGCCTTGTTCTCGAAATCGCGGTTCCCGGGTTGCTCCGGCTCGGGGAGGGCGTCGGGGTCGAACTCGACGGTAATGAGCACGTAGCGGTTTTCACCGGAGCCAGTGTCTTCGTCGTCGCTTGTATCGTCGCCAATCGCGATGGCGTTACCGCTGCCATACAGAATCTCGCCGAAGCGTAGCGTATAGAGCACGCCGAGGTCGGTTCGCACCAGCAGTTCACCTTCATTCGACANCATCTCGCCGCTCTGNGTCGGATAGAAGCCGCGCGACTGCATNGTCTGGAGATCGGCNTTGGTGATNGTGCGCGCCTCGAACGCCTGGCGNAGGTTGCCGGTGAGGCCTTCAGGCTTGGGNCGNACGCCGTCGATTCTCAGACCCATGAGACCGCCGACGAGCAGATTCATCTGCACGTAGTCGACCTCCATGCCGTCGGGAATGTCGTTGGCGGTCCAGGTGTCTTGCTCGACCCAGTCGACCGTGAACTGACCACGCCGGCGCACGCCACCGCTGCGCTCGTCGATCTGATATTCGTTGAGCTCGACGCGTTTCACCTCGTCGCGTTGGACGCCCAGCAGGTTCGTCTCGATCCAGTCGCTGAACTGNGTCGAGAGGCCGATGTCNGTCTGGGCCGCGTAGACGCGNTTCTGGTCCGGCACCCGCACGAANCGGAANCCCGGTCNTCCCTCGACCNGGTTGCCGATNATGAGNTCGGCCAACACTTGCTCACTGGCCCCTTTGAAGGTGACCCGCTGGCCCCGTCCGCGGAGCGTACTGACACCGTCGTCGAGCGGGTCGATGACCCCGAACGACTCGTGGTCGGTCACGTTGTCGGANCGGAAGTCGTCTTTGGTGATGGCAATGANCCCGGCGGCGGTGTTCGCCAGNCGCTCNGCCCCGTCGGCCGGATAGTCGTGATGCGACGGNATNGTCCACAGGCCGTCNCGGTTGGTCACCTCNAAGGTNGCAGCNGCGGCGGTNTCTTCGTCGAACTNGANCACTTCGAGGGTGGTGGCGGTCTCCGGGTCGGTGAACTCGGCGAAGAAGGTCTCACCGACATCGAAGAATGCGTCTGGTGCGGCGCGCCGCGGAGTAGTCAGCAACGCCAAGGCGACGAGGACGATCGCCGCACCACCGAATACCGAGGTTTTCTGTAGTTCGCTCATCGGGCTACTCTCTCAGCCGTCTCGCGGCGGCGGCGCCTTCGCGCTCGCGGCGTTGCCGGCGGACGAAGATCATGACGCCAAACGCGAGCACGGGGATGGGTGGCAGCAGGATGGCGAACGTCTTGATACGGCTTTGAATAGCCCGGATCTGCGTTTCCATCCGTTCGAGGCTGGCGCGAATCTGGGTTTCCTTCTCCGTCTGGATGTTCGCCGAGAGCACCTGGAGACGCCGGTTCTCCACCTCTTCGAGGTTGCGGGCCATGATCTGCTTTGCCTGCGCGTCGATGTCGTCGCGGTTCTGCACCTCGGCCACGCGCTCGTTCAGCCGGTTCTGCGCATCGGTCAGCGCCTGCTCCGCGTCGGTCTCCGCCTGCTGCTCGTCCAGCGTCCGCTGCTCGACAAACTCGGCGGTCTGCGCCTCGACCCGCTCCAGCGTGCGGTGACGGGCGCGGCGGCTGCGGAGCGCGATGAACGAGTCGTCCTCGATCAGCGAGTCCATCGCATTGAGGAAGAACGTNACGTTGTCGAAGTTCAGATTGGCCGGCGCGGTCTCGCGAATCTGGAAGAACTGCTCGCTGATGAAGTCAAGGTCAGCAATCACGACGAGATTCAGCGGGCCGTCGGTGACCCACGGCGATGCGCCCTCTGCCAGTGGATCGGTCGGCGCGGCCGCAGGCTCACCGGCCTTGCGGACGCGCGCGGCCAGGACGAAGGTCTCGTCGTCCTGCTCACGCGGAGGGTTGGGATTGATCTGGGGCCCAAAAAAGCTCTGCTGGACGAGCGTGAAGTACCCGCTGTGCCCAGACACGACACCGGTGTGCAGCAACGGCTCGAACTCGACGTCCGGGTCCTCGCCCGGTCCGAGGAATCCAGGGTAGAGGAACACCAGTTCCTGCAGGTCTTTGGCGATGTCCGCCTCCGGGTTGAACGTGTCGGGGTTCTCGTTGCCGCTCCCGAGAAACACCACCTCTGATGGCATGTACGACAGATCCGGATGCGGGTTGTAGCTGTCCCAGACGATCCGGGTTGGCTCCCAGTCGACACCCATGTCGGCGATCCACTGCCGGACATTGCCACGTGGCCCAGGTCGTGGCTGGCCTGGGGGGTAGGTCATAGGATTGCCGTCGCCCACCCATTCGGTGGGGGCGAGTGTGGGGTTCACCGCCGGCAGCGGGTCTACCAGAATCATCGCGGGGTTGCCTTGCCGGATATAGGCGGCGACATTGGTCATCTGGTCCGTCTGCATCGACGACGGCAACGCCACGATGAGCGCGTCGATATCGGGTGGAATCGGGAACTCCGCGTTCACCTCAACCACCTCGTATTGCTTCTGCAGCTCGTTGACGACCGACCACCGCGGCATCTGCTGTTGGCTCGTCAGATTCTGACCGCCAAAGATCTTCACCATCGTGTCGACCACACCGACGCGCTTCCGCTCGGTGCCCGCGACGACCCGAATGGTCCGCATGATTTCGTATTCGGTCGGCAGGCCTCGGTCGAAGAACGGAATCACCTGCTGCGCGGCCCCGGCGGTGAAAGCCACCCCCAGAAACACTTCATTGATCTCGGCCCGCCCAGCCGCGACGTCGCGCATGGCACGCGGGCGGATGCCGAACTTCTCGCGCGCGTTGACCGCCGCATCGGTGAACGGCTCGGTGTCTTCGATCAGCACCTGGACCTTTCCCCCGCTCAGCGCATCGATCTCTTCGAGCATGCCAATGAGATTCGACCGGGCCTGCACGAACGGTTCGGGAACCGTGGGGCTGAGAAATGCCTGGATGAAGACCGGTCGGTCGGCCGGCAGCTCGGCCAGCAACCGGCGAGTCTCCGCGCTGACCGACGACAGCCGCTCACCGGTCACATCGAGCCGGAGCGGCGCGCGGCCACCCAGGGCATTGGCCGCGACCAGGGCCACCACGATCGCCGCGGCGCGGAGCGCGTGGTGCGACCACATCGGCAGCCCGTCCGCCTCGCGGGGCCAGTGACGACGACTGGCGACCAGCGTGTTCAGATACAGAAAGAACCCGCCCACCGACGCGAAGGCGAGCAGACCGGGCAGGGTCAGCACCCCTTTCGCGAAATCCCAAAACGGCGTGAAGACGCTGAGCAGCGCCGCCGACCGACCGGCGTCGGCGCTGAACGACCCGACGACGGTATCCACAAAGATGACGGCACCGCAGAACACGGCGCCCAGGATGAACGCCACGGTCATATTGACGGTGAGGAGCGACGCCAGCATCCCGACCGGGATCAAGGCCGCGCCGACCAGCCAGAAGCCGACGTAGTTGCCGAACATCAGACCGAGGTCCGGGCTGCCAAGGAAGAACAACACCAGCACGTGGCTGAGCGAGAGCACGAGCGCCGCCGAGTAGATACCCAGGGTCGCGGCGTACTTGCCGAGGACCAGCTCGAGATCGGTAGCGGGCAGGGTGAACAACAACTCGTCCGTACCAAGCCGGCGCTCCTCGGACCACACGGACATGGTCAGGGCCGGGATGAACAGCAACAATAGGAACGGAAACACGCCGTTGAGTTGGTCGAGGTTGGCCAGGTTGTCGAGAAAAAAACGGTCCTGCCAGAAGGCGGCGGCCGCGCTCAGAAAGATGAACAATGTGATGAACACATAGCCGGACGCGCTGCTGAAATACAGCCGCAGATCGCGCTTGGCCAGCGCTCGTACGATTGCGAAATTGACCCTGCTCCCCATGATGTCGTGTCTCGTCCGGTCAGGCCGCCGGTGCTGGCGTCTCGCTCGAACCGACGGGCGCCTCTCGGGTTAATCGGTAGAAGGGCTCTTC
This sequence comes from Acidobacteriota bacterium, assembly GCA_002712885.1. Classification (GTDB taxonomy): domain Bacteria; phylum Acidobacteriota; class Vicinamibacteria; order Vicinamibacterales; family UBA8438; genus UBA8438. The sequence goes on along the minus strand of PAUN01000041.1, from coordinate 4,751 downwards.
GAGCGAACCGTTTTCTTCAAGCTCCGTGCGTGGCCCGTCGAACAGGAGCCGCCCGTTGTGGATCAGCATCACCCGGTCCGCGACGGCTTCGACTTCTTGCAGGATGTGCGTCGAGATGAGCAACGTCTTGGTCCGACCCAGGCGCTGGATGTTGTCGCGAAACTGCTTGATCTGATTCGGGTCGAGCCCGGCGGTCGGCTCGTCCATGATCAACACCGCGGGGTCGTGCAGCAAGGCTTGAGACAACCCGACCCGCTGCTTGTAGCCTTTGGACAGCTTGCCGATCGGCTTCTCTAGCACCAGTTCCAACGCGCAGATCTCGACCACTTCCTCGATCCGTCGTTTCAGGGTGGCCGCCGACATTTCGCGCGCCTCGCCGAAGAATCGCAGCAGTTCGAGGGGGGTCATGTCGGGATACAGCGGCCCGCTCTCGGGCAGGTAGCCGAGCCGTCTGGAGGCTTCGATACGGTCGTCGCGGACATCGAACCCCGCGATGGCCGCCTGACCGGCGCTGGGCGCCAGAAACCCCGTCAGCATCCGCATCAAGGTGGTCTTGCCGGCCCCATTCGGGCCGAGGAACGCGACGATTTGGCCCTCGGGAATCGAGAACGAGGCGTCCTGCACGGCTACGAACGGTCCGTAGTATTTGCTGAGCCCGTGGGCTTCGATCATCGCGGCCGGCGTTGTCACCACCGCAGTGTCCGGGCCGGGCGGCGATGCGCTGGGCTCGACGGGCTGTTCCGGCTGAACCTCGGGTTCCTGCTCCACGTTGTGTCCTTTGTTCCAGACGACCTTGTTACCGTCTGCGCGGCCCTACCTGCTGCCAACGCCTTGACGAAGGCGGGAGGGCTTGAGATCAGACGCACCAGAAGCCGGCGACCCCGAGGGACCTGACCTTCCCAACGCATCCAGGCTGAAGGTGGGAGCCTCAAACGCAGATGGTGGACTCTCCGACGCGATGCACAACGTCAGAGCATAGCCAATCGCCCAGAGGTTCAGCAAGTGGTCGCCGGGACGCGCGTCCCAGTGCGTGGTACCATCCGGTCCCTTCCTCCGAGACGAGACCAGCGATGACGCAGATCCTCTTTGTCGGCATGGGCGGATTTCTCGGGTCGATCGCGCGGTACCTCTTGGTGGGGCTGGTGCAGGGTCCGGACACCGGCTCGTTCCCCTTCGGTACGCTGGCGGTCAACGTCGCCGGCTGCGTGCTGATCGGGGGGCTTTCCGAGCTGCTCGACGCGCGGCCGTTCCTGACCGGTGATGGGCGGGCATTTCTGGTGATTGGCCTGCTGGGCGGATTCACCACCTTCTCCGCCTTCGGGAACGAAACCATCAACTTGCTCCGGCACGCCGGGCCCGCGCTTGCCGGCGCGAACGTGCTGGCCAATGTGGCGCTGGCTCTGGGCGGCGTCTGGGCGGGTCGATCCGTGGCCCACCTGTTCGGCTGAGACGAGCGATGACCGGCACTCCGGACCGCGATGACGGCGGCACCACGCTCACCGATCAGTTCGGCGCGATCGATATCTACCTGTTCGACCAGCTACTGCGCACTCGCGTCACGCCCGACATGACCGTGCTGGACGCCGGCTGCGGGAACGGNCGNAACCTCGTCTATCTCNTGCAACAGGGGTGCCGGACGTATGGCGTCGACGCGTCGGTNCGGGCGGTGGCCACTACCCGTNAGCTGGCGTCTCGACTCTCCCCGAATACACCACCCGACCGCTTTCGGACCGAGTCACTCGACGCCATGTCGTTTGAAGACGACTACTTCAACGCGGTGATCTGCTCGGCCGTGCTGCACTTCGCCGAAGGACCGGACCAGTTCGATCGGATGGTTGACGAGCTGTGGCGAGTGCTGGCGCCGGGAGGATTTCTGTTTACCCGTCTCGCCTCATCGATCGGAATCGAAGACCGCGTCGTGCCGCTCGGGTCGGGACGCTATCGGCTGCCAGACGGCAGCGACCGGTATCTGGTCGACGAGGCTCAACTACTGGACAAGACCGAGAGCCTGGGTGGTCGCCTCGCGGACCCGCTGAAAACCACCAACGTGCAGGGGCAGCGGTGCATGACCACCTGGTGTCTCTGGAAACCGCCTAGAGGTTTCCGAGCGAGGCGTCCGTAGAGGGCGGACGTCGCGGCATCGGCTCAGGGGGGTCACAGCCCACCTGGCTGCTCCCTCCTCGCGCCTGGCCAGACGGGCGCCTCGTCAGAAAACCCCCGGCGACCTTAACCGGCTGGGTTTCCGACGAGACCCCCCCNCGCGCACGGTCCCCACCGGCGGCGGCCACAGCATCCGGCTCGTCTCCNACGGTTCGTGGACCGAGATGCACGCTCCCACCGCCCGCTCCTGGGTCTGCCACTCACGCCAGCGGGGCTGCTATGCTCACCCCTACATACACGGAACGGGACCGGCCGTGACATGACACAGCGCTGGCAATTCTCCCTCGCCCTCGGCACGGCGACCATCATGGCCGCCAGCCTCGCGGTCCGGGCATCGCAGGGACAGATCCGGCCGGACACCGTCATGAATGACCTGGCTGAACGATACGTGAAGCTGGTGCTGGCGATGGGGCAGCACGACACCGACTATGTCGATGCGTACTACGGCCCCGACGAGTGGCGCACGGAGACGGAGCGCGCAGGGCTCAGCCTCGTCCAGATCGGAGCCGCGGCCGAGGTCCTCATCACGGAACTTGACCAGACGGCCGACGGGAGCGGACCGGACAACCGGGACGACCCGGACGGCTTGGTGCAACTCCGCCGGCAGTATCTGGGAAGGCAGCTGCAGGCCCTGCGGACACGGGTGCGCATGCTGGGTGGTCGGGCGCTGGNGTTCGACGACGAATCGCGTGCGCTGTACGACGCGGTCGCTCCGAGCCACCCCGAGGCGTATTTCCAGGAAACGGTCGCCAGGCTCGAGACCCGGTTGCCCGGGCAGGGCTCCGTGGTCGATCGATACGGCGCCTTTCGCCGTGCGTTCATCGTGCCGGCCGACCGCCTCGACCAGGTGTTCGACGCCGCCATCGCAGAGTGCCGACGCCGGACGTTGGACCACGTCGACCTGCCGGGCAGTGAGAGCTTCACCGTCGAGTACGTCACCGACAAGTCCTGGAGCGGCTATAACTGGTATCAGGGCGACTTTCGCAGCCTGATTCAGGTGAACACCGACCTGCCGATCTACATCGACCGCGCCATCGACCTGGCGTGTCACGAGGGCTATCCCGGGCATCATGTCTACAACGTCTTGCTCGAGCAGCACCTCGTGCGTGACCGGGGGTGGCCCGAGTTCTCGGTGTACGCGCTGTTTTCCCCACAGTCGCTGATTGCGGAGGGCACCGCCAACTACGGCATCGACGTGGCGTTTCCGCAGGAGGAGCGAGTCGCCTTCGAACGAGACGTGTTGTTTCCGACGGCCGGACTGGACCCCTCACGAGCGGCGGAGTACTACGAGTTGCAGGCACTGGTCGGCCAACTCGACTACGCGGCGAACGAGGCGGCGCGTCGATATCTGAACGGCGAGATCGACCGCGCGGCGGCCGCCGAGTGGATGAGCCGTTACGCCATGATGGCTCCCGAACGCGCCGAACAGCGGACCAGATTTTTCGATCAATACCGAAGCTACGTCATCAACTACAACCTTGGGAAGGATCTGGTCGCAGCGTATATCGACGCGCAGAGCGGTGGGGACGCCTCGAAACGCTGGAACGCTTTCGTCGCGCTGCTGGCGTCGCCCAGATTGCCCTCGGGGTTGCGCGACAGCAGCCGGTGAAGTCTGGAGGAGTCGTGAAGAAGACGTTGTTTGGCGCTGTGACTGCCATCGTGATGTCGGGCGCGCTGGTCGGCGGCTGGCCGGCGATCGCGCAAGACGACGCACCCCAGCCGGCACCGCTGGTCATGAACTGGAAGACCGCGGAGTGGGGACCGCCATCGCCCGCAAGTCCCGGATTTCCGGCCGGGCTGCGAAACTCGCAGATCGGGACCGATCCGACGACCGGCGGCCCCACCTACCTGGCGCGGTTCCCGGCCGGGAGCCGGTTCGAGATGCACTGGCACACCTACGCCGAGACCGCGGTCGTCATGGAAGGCTCGGTCGACATCATTCTCGACGGCATCCGTCACACNGCCACCGAGGGCAGCTACATCGTCATTCCCGGCAAGGCGCACCACGAGTGGATTGTGCCCGAGGAGGCTGACGTGGTGCTACTGGCCCGTCGGGACGGACCGGCGGACTTCCACTTCGTGGAACCCTGATCCCGTGACCGCCCGATGGAGATACACGCATTGAGCGGCGAGCGCGTGGAGCAGGGACGTGAGCGTCCTCGTGCGCAATTGGATCGCCGATGCGGCTCCCGCGGCTTCTTGGGGTAGGGTGTTCGGAACCGGTGCTGGCTTCCCGACGAAACCGGATGTACCCATGACAAAGCTTGCTGCCTTCCTGGCACTTCCGTTGCTCGCGACCGCCACTGCGAACGTCACCACCGCTCCGGCTGAACCGGATACGGAGGTCCGCACCATCATCCGTAAGGCGGTCGAGCGCAGCGAATGGGCCAGAGAACAGAATTTTGCCAGCCAGTATCGTCAGGCGATGACCCAGCGCGCTCTGAGGTTCAATGGCGACGGCGAGGTCACTGAGGACGAAACGCTCGGCTACGCTATCGAGCCCTATGAAGGGGTCCCCTACGCCAAGCTCGTCAGGAAGAACGGTGAAGCCATTGCCGGGCAGGACCTGAAAGAAGAAGCGAAGCGATGGG
>PAUN01000040.1 GCA_002712885.1 Acidobacteriota bacterium | reverse complement strand
CCGGCCTAGAGGTCGAGGGCGACGAGGAGCTGATCGGCGCGGCGCGCGATCTAGGTTCAACTATTTTTCATCCTGTCGGCACGTGCAGGATGGGACACGACGATCTGGCGGTCGTTGACGACCGCCTCACCGTGCGCGGGATCGCCGGACTCAGGATCATCGACGCGTCGGTGATGCCGCGTATCTCGTCCGGCAACACCAACGCGCCGACCGTGATGATCGCCGAGAAGGGCGCGGAATTCATTCTCGAGGACGCGCGCTGATCGCGACAGAACGATGATCAAGCTTTCTGAGAGGATCGCCATCGAGGCACACGAACTCAAAGAACGCTTCGTGCGAGCGTCCGGACCTGGCGGGCAGAATGTCAACAAGGTCGCGACGGCGGTCGAGTTGCGGTTCGATGTGACGAACTCGTCCCTGCCACACGAGACCAAGGCACGCCTCATCGAGCAGCTCGGAAGCCGGATCTCCGCTGCCGGGGTGCTGATTATCGACAGCCGTGAGCACCGGACCCAGGGACAGAATCGGGTCGCCGCGCGGGCCCGTCTGGCCGAGCTGCTCGAGCACGCGTCAAGACGGCCCGCCGTGCGCCGTCCGACGAAGCCAAAGCCGGGGGGCGGCGCCCGCCGGCTCGAGGGGAAGCGCCGTCGGGGCGAAGTGAAGGCGCTACGCGGCCGGGCACACGCTGGGGACGACTAAGACGTTTCCGGGCAGGGTATCCAGGCCGGCGGCGTTGCTTCCTCAGTCACAGTCCATCTGTCTGTGGTGCAGCCCTGTCTAAGGAAGAACCATTACACCCATTCGGCGGGCGGCGTGATCTCTTCGGCTGGGGTTCCGCCGGCGTCGGGTCGGCCGCTACCCTCAAGCCGGCTGATGGCGCGCACCGTCATGTCGTGGTCGCACAGGATCTGGCACGACAGTCGAACACCGGTCAGACCCCGCGCCTCGAGGCAGGCTTGCTCCGCCGCCGTCGTCTTCGTCGGTTCGCCGTCGAGTAACTCGACTCGACATGTGGTGCAGCGCGCGTTGCCGCCGCAGGCGTGCATCACGTCAACCTTCGCGAGTTGCTCGAGCGCCAGGACGAGTCTGGTGTTCGCGGGGACGTCACAGCTGCCGAACCCTTCAACCGTCAATGTAGGCATCGCAAGAGTGTATGGGATCCTTCCTCAGAGGGGTGGACTTTACCTACGCATTGTCGCGCGCCCTGGACGCTGTTGGGGACGCGCGGTACGATCAGCGTTCGCGAATCGGGGGAGGGGGACTGGGGCGGCCAATGGACAACGCTGAGGTTCAGCTGCGGGGGTATCGTCGGCTGCGCACCGATGACGTTCCACCTAACGATACGCCATCCTATCGGTCCACGGCGCTGCGTCATCCCACGCAGCCGCTCGTGATCGTGCCGCAGACGTTGTCGGAGATTACCGGTCCGGCCCACGGCGATGCGTCGATCGGGTTGCTGGACCACGACCTGACCCGGCAGCATGCGGGTGAGCCGATCGGAGAGCGGATTGTCATCGCGGGCCGAGTCGTCGACGAGGACGACCGGCCGGTACCCGACACATTGGTCGAGATCTGGCAGGCGAATGCGGCCGGTCGGTATGCGCACGCGAGCGACACCCATGATGCCTCGCTCGACGCCAACTTCACCGGTGCCGGCCGGGTGCTGACTGACTCGGATGGGCGCTATCGGTTCGTGACCGTCAAGCCGGGCGCCTACCCGTGGAACAATCACGACAACGCTTGGCGGCCGGCCCATGTGCACGTCTCGGTCTTCGGACAGAGTTTCCTGACCCGACTCGTGACCCAGATGTACTTCCCCGGCGATCCACTGCTGCCGCTTGATCCGATTTTTAACAGCATCCCGAGCGAACGCGCGCGCCGACGCCTGGTGTCGGCGTTCGATCTCGGGTTGACCGAACCGTTGACGGCCCTTGGGTATCGGTTCGACATCGTGCTGCGCGGGCGCGATGCCACGCCGACCGGGTTCTAATGTCCCGTCACCGTAGCTTTCGGGTAACCTCGCGGATGCGGCGGCTGGCGGCCACGCTTCGACGACAGGGTACATCGGGGACGTTCGACCGAGGAGCAACGCTGTCAGGCGGGATGCTTCGCCGTGGAACGTCTTCGCGAACGAGTGCAGGAAACTAGCATGCCTGGACCGACCCCATCACAGACGATCGGACCGTTCTTCGGGGTGCTCATCCCCGAGCGGCCGTCGGTGTCCATCGCGCCGCCGGGCACCCTCGGCACGCGGGTCACCGTCACGGGGACGGTGCGTGACGGGCAGGGTGCGCCGGTGTCCGACGCGCTCGTCGAGACCTGGCAAGCGGACGCAGACGGGCGCTGGAATCACCCGGACGCCTCCCGCGGCTGCGACTCGGTGGATCGGTTCAGCGGATTCGGACGTATCCCCACCGACGCTGAAGGCGGCTTTGCCATCGAGACGATCAAGCCTGGCCCCGTGCCGGGTCCCGACGACCGGCTCCAGGCGCCACATCTGGTTGTCGGCCTGTTCGCGCGGGGGCTGCTGGCCAGGCTGGTGACCCGCATATACTTCGACGACGAGGCGACGAACGCGCAGGACCCCGTGCTGTTGCAGGTGCCGGCGGACCGTCGGTCGACGCTTATTGCCATTCAACGCGACGGCGTGTACCACGTCGAGATTGTGCTGCAGGGACCCGCGGAGACGGTGTTCTTCGATGTCTAGGTACTGCCGAATACGTGGCCCTAATCATGAGCGGCAGTAACAATTCGACGAGGACCGTCGGCGGTCGGTTGCACGACTTGCTGCTGGGCGAGGCCGAAGTCGCAGCGCAGTTCAACGCCGTGGTCCAGTTGCAGATGATGCTGGATGTCGAGGCGGGACTCGCCGAAGCGGAGGCGTCGGTCGGGGTGGTGCCGCCAAGTTGCGTGGCGCCCATCAGGGCAGCCGCGCGTGCCGACCTTTACGATCACGCGGTCATCGCGGCAGAGATGGCCCATGGCGGGATTCCCGCGGTGCCGGTCGTGCGTCACCTGACCCAGCGGGTCGCGGAGACCGACCCGGTCGCGGCGCGGTACGTGCACTGGGGCGCGACGAGCCAGGACATCATGGATACCGGGTTGGTCTTGCAGTTGCGCGCCAGCGTGCCCACGGTCTGCGCCCACCTGGCGACTGCGTCTGACGCCGCGGCCGAGTTGGCGCGACGGTACGCGGACACGCCAATGATCGGTCGTACGTGGGTGCAGCAGGCGACCCCGATTACGTTCGGGCTGAAGGCGGCCGGATGGCTTGATGCCCTCGTTCGCGTTCGATCTCGCCTCCATGCTGCCCTTGGGGAGGCGTTGGTGCTGCAATTTGGTGGGGCGACTGGCACGTTGGCGTCGCTTGGCACCGACGGGCCGGCGGTGGCCGCCGCACTGGCCGAGCGACTCGGACTCCGCGTCGCGGATACGCCCTGGCACAGCCACCGTGACCGGCTGGCGCAGCTGGCGTGTGCGCTGGGGGTGGCTAGCGGAACGCTCGGCAAGATCGCCCGCGATCTGGGGTTGTTGGCGCAGACTGAAGTGAGCGAGGCATGGGAGCAGCCGGCCGACGGCCGGGGCGCCTCGTCGACGATGCCGCACAAACGGAACCCCGTGGGAGCGTCGGTGGCGCTGGCGTCCGCCACCCGGGCCCCGGGATTGGTCGCCACAGTGCTTGGGGCGATGGTCCACGAGCACGAGCGTGGGCTCGGTGCCTGGCAGGCGGAATGGGACGCGCTACCGGACCTGGTCGTGGTGTCCGCTGCCGGTGGTCAGGCGTTGGCTGACGCGCTGGGCGGGCTCGTGGTCGATCCGGAGCGGATGCGCGAGAATGCGGACGCGACCGGGGGGTTGGCGCTGGCCGAATCTGTGGCGATGGCGCTGGCTCCGGCCCTCGGGAAGGCAGAGGCCCACGCGTGTGTCGAGGCGGCGTGCCGCCGCGCGCGCCAGGAGCGCCGCCCGTTGGCGGACGTGCTCGCCGACGATCCGTTGGTGACGCAGCACTTGGATGGGGCTGCAATTGCTCGGTGCCTGACCCCAGAGCACTATCTGGGTGCGACGCGGGTATTCATCGACCGCGTGCTGAGTCGGTACGCGGAGCGAGGTCGGTGACGCTGGCGGAGGCCAGGGTCACGACGGTCGACGGGTGCCGTCTTGCCTGTGACGTCGAAGGGCCCGACGAGGCGCCGGCATGTCTGCTGCTGCATTCGCTCGGGACGACGAGCGAGCTCTGGGCACCCCAGCGAGAGCGCTTCCGGCGTGTGTTCCGCCTCATTCGGTATGACGCCAGAGGCCATGGTCGGTCCCAGCCGCCGGTGGGGCCATACACACTGGATCGATTGGGACGAGATGCGCTGGCGGTCCTTGACGCGGCCGACGTCGACCGCGCGCATGTCTGCGGGGTGTCGCTCGGCGGCCTGACTGCACTATGGCTCGGGGTGCATGCGCCCGACCGAGTGGGTCGGATCGTCGCGGCCAATACCGCGGCCCGTCTTGGGACCCGCGACGGTTGGGCCGAGCGGATCCGGGTGGTTCGAGCGGAAGGCATCGCGGCTGTCGCCCAGGGCGGAATCGCCCGGTGGTTCAGCGACCGGTTCCGGGACCGGGAGCCGGCGACGGTAGAACGATTTCGGTCCATGCTGCTGAGCTGCCCGGTGGATGGCTATATCGGCGGTTGTGCCGTATTGCGCGATGCCGATCTGAGGGACGAGATCGGCCAGATCGGAGCGGAGACATTGGTCATCACCGGTCGCCACGNTCTGGCGACCCCGCCGGCGCTCGGTGAATTGGTTCAGAGACGCGTGGTTGGCTCGCACCGGCTTGATCTGGACGCGGCGCACCTTTCGAATGTGGAGCAGGCCGACGCCTTCACGGCGGGCGTGTTAGGTTTTCTATCGGACTAGATTTGCCCGCGGCTGGCGGTACACACGGTCCGGCCCTGTGAGGCGCCCTACGCTCTACCCGAACCCGCCGGCAGTCAAGTGGCGTCACACACCCGCGTGACCGTGACGATCGGCTCCAGTGGGGTCCGGTAGAGCGCGTGGAGGAAGCAGGTCTGTTCCCCCATGTCGAGGCAGTGTCGGGCAAAGTCCGCCCCGTCTGGCGTGTCGAGGAAGACATGGGTCGTGACGTCACCGGCCGTGCCGGCTNNCCCTCCCTCACCTGGCCGGAAGTGGGTGTCCTGCACCACNCGGTAGCNGGNCAAGTTGTGCTTCGTGATCGTCGCGAATCGGCCAAGCTGCGTCATGAAGCAGAAGGCCACCCCGGCCGCCATGTAGCTTGCCGCATCGGGTGCCGTTCCAGAGCCTCCTCGCGCNTNCCCNTCGTCCGACAGGAACTGAAAGGTGGACCCTAGCGGGCGGTGGAGTTGCTGTTCGATCTCCTTTACGCCGTCTGGGCGTTGGCGGCAGATGGCGCGTACGTGTAACTCGCGTCGCTGCTCGGCTCGGAAACTCGAGCCGGCGCCGCTGGCGACCGGCGTCACCGCTTCGAGGCGTCTAACGTGCCCCCGGTCGGGACCAGCCGCCGATTCGACGCACGAAAACAGACGGTCCGGGTCAGGGGCAGCCGCGTCCGGGAGCGGGGTCGCCCGGTCGAGTGACAGCGGCTCGCCGTTGACCGTCAGGGNGAACCGCGAGGTATGCCGCTCGCGCTGCAGTCCGTTCGCCGGCGCCGCCCCGACAGCCTCGATCACGAGGTCGCTCACCGCGCCATCGTCGGCGTCAACGTCGATCCGCACTCCGAGCGCGACCGGCAAGGCTCCGCCGGTCATGGTGCCTTGGAGAGCCGAGCCGTCCATCGTGTAGCGGTTGTCCTGGGTCAGTGTGAGGTCGCGGATGTCGAGCGATCGCCGTCGCGCCGCCGCTCGCAGTGCGTCCATGTAGGACGACACCATGCCGACCGTCATGAACGACAGGGGGCAGGGGGCGGCATCGAACCCGTCCAGATAGGGACCTTCGTCGCTGGCCAGTCGCCACAGGCAGCCCGGTCGAGACGACCCCACGATAGCCTCCTTCTGCATGCCGGCGAGCGACCGTGCACACACCCGGACCTGCTGTCCCACGCCGTGGTTGGGCCGAGCCGGGTCCAGCGCGTCAAGATGGTCGATAGTGAAGAAAATTGGCAGACCGCCCGCGTTTAGCAGGTTCTCGGTAGTGTGCTGGCGGGAAGACGTCGTGCGTTCAGTAACCATTTCGAGTGCCGGCCAGGGCGAGTGCGGCTATTGTTACATGCTGAGTCGGACCTAAAAGGTTGGCACACACCGACACTCACATGGCCACGTCACAGAACACCCCATCGTTGACAGCGAGCGAACCGCCCTCCAGTTCCCCTGTGGCATTCATCGGCGTGGCGGCGGCCGCACTGGTAGCGCTNCTGGTGGTGACCGTGCCAGGCCCGGAGGCCCTGCCAGCGGAAGGCCAGCGGATGGCGGCCATCTTTGCGGTGGTGCTCATCCTGTGGACGACCGAAGCGGTGCCGGTCGGGGTGACGTCGCTGCTGGCGGTCGTCCTCCTGCCGATTTTCGGCGTAGCCGATTTGCCCACCGCGTTCACCAATTTCATCAGCCCGGTGTTCTTCTTCGTGCTCGCGATGTTCATCGTCGCCCAGGCCTTTATCAGTTCAGGCCTGGACCAGCGTTTCTCGCTGTGGTTGCTATCGAAGGCCGGGACCGACAGCCGTCGGGTCGTGCTCGTATTCATGGTGGGTACGTGCCTGATCTCGACCATCATGTCGGACGTGCCGGCCACGGCGATTTTCATGGCGCTGGCGCTGGGCCTCTTTGGAAAGATGGGACTGACACCCGGCCGGTCGAGTTTCGCGAAAGCATTGATGATAGGTATCCCGTTCGCGGCGCTCATTGGGGGGGTGGCCACCCCCGCGGGAAGTTCCATCAACATTCTGGGTATTTTCTTTATCCAGGAATACGGCAACGTTACTATTCGATTCCTCGACTGGATGGTCATCGGGGTGCCGATGGTGGTGATCCTGTTGCCCTTGTCCGTCCAGATCCTGCTGCGGTTCTATCCGCCGGAGATGGCGCACGTCACGGCGGTCGGCGACGTGCCGACGGAACGTGCCGCACTCGGACCGGTTAGCGGACGAGAGTGGCGGGTGCTGGTCATCCTCGGCACGATGATCGTGCTCTGGGTGCTCAGCACCTGGGTTCCGGCGCTCAACGTGGTGCTGGTCAGTTTGCTCGGCGCGATCACGATGTTCTTGCCCGGCATGCGGCTGTTCACGTGGAAGGAGGTGGAGCGCGGTATCGGCTGGGAGGCATTGCTGATGGTCGGCGGGGTGACGGCGCTGGGGGCCGCGTCGGTCGAGACTGGGTTGGCGCAATGGCTGGTCGATGGATCGCTCGGCGGGTTGGAGGATTGGAGCCGTGTGGGCATCGTGGCGCTGGTGAGCGCATTCACCGTCGTCATCCATCTGGCGCTGCCGATCGGGCCGGTGATCAACTCGGTGCTGATTCCGCCGCTCGCTCTTCTCGCGCTGTCAACTGGTCAAAACCCTGCTCTCTATGCCCTGCCCGTCGCCTTCACNGCCTCGTGCGCCTTCCTTCTGCCGTTGGATGCGGTCCCGCTCGTTACCTACACCAAGGGCTACTACCGCATGCTCGACATGTTCACGCCGGGCGTAATTCTCAGCGCGTGCTGGGTCGTCCTGATTACGGTGCTCATGGTCTGGCTAGGACCGCTGGTCGGCTTGCTGTAGGTTGCCTGGTGAGGTGGCTGGTCGGTCACTCAGGGGCACGCTCCCACCGCAAGGTCGCACCGTCGCGCCTGCTCAGCCTCCAGCCGCCGGGCGTCGACCATGGCCAGCACACCGCCGGCACCAGCAGGCATCGCGTCTTCGCGCACATTCAAGATTGCGTGTCGGTCCGAGTACCGCCATCATGGGTGCACAAAATTCGCGCCGGCGGGGCGCAGTATGGCTCGGGTATTTTCGGTACGAAGGGGAAATGATGATGAATGTGGAATCGACACGTCCGGTCACGACCAATTGGACCCGACTGGGTCGCTGCCTGGCTCTGAGCGCGGTGGGGCTTGGAACGCTGCTCGCGCCGACCTGGGCGCAGGCGCAGGGACCGGCCCGTCTCAACAAAGTGATCGAGGCGATAGAGAACGGTCAGGCCGCCGTGGCGAATGAGCACTGGCGTTTCGTCGACATGGAACACTCGCCGTTTTCCGGCGCGCTCGTGCGGGAGGTACTCGCGGAGATGAATGAGGACCGCGACCCCGATGGCCGAATGCGGCTGGCCCCGCTCGTGCGTATTCCCCAGGAGGGAGACGAGGACTTCAAGTGGGCCGTGAAGCAGGTGCTCGACATCGGCGGTTACGGCGTCATCTTGCCGCACGTGGACACCAAGGAGGAGGCGGTAAGATTTATTCAGGCCATGCGCTACCCGCCGCAAAAAAGCTCGTCAGCGCCGTCCGAGCCGCGGGGTGAGCGGGGGTGGGGACCTGGTGGCGCGATGCGTCTGTGGGGGATGGATGGGGCCGAGTACGCCAGCAAGGCGGATGTCTGGCCGCTCAATCCGGAGGGCGAGTTGTTCGCCGTGGCGATGATCGAGTCGCAGGAGGCCGTCGACAACATCCACGAAATTCTGGAGGCGCCGGTCAGCGCCATCATGGTGATCCCGGGAGACATGGCGATGGATCTCGGGCTCGGACCAAACCCGTCCGGTCGGAATCACCCGGAGGTCGACGCGAACTTCCAGACTGTGCTCGAGGCCTGCCAGCAGCAGACCCGTGTCATCTGTGGCGCGGGTGACGGGCGCGCTCGAACCGAACAGCGCCTCGAGGAAGGCTGGATGTTCTTCCTACCCCTCTAGGAGCCGAACTTCGTCTTTGCTTCGTGGCGGCGTGCGTGGAGGATAGGTTCCGTGTAGCCGTTCGGCTGTTCGCGTCCCTTGAACACCAGATCACTGGCGGCCTGGAANGCGACGCTTTNNTCGAAATTGGGAGCCATNGGCCGATACTTNGAGTCGTCGGCGTTNTGGCCATCGACCACCGCGGCCATCCGTTCCAGGGTCTCGCGGACNTGGTCTTCGCTGCAGATGCCATGGTGGAGCCAGTTGCAGATGTGCTGGCTGGAGATACGTAGCGTCGCGCGGTCCTCCATCAGTCCGATGTTATTGATGTCCGGNACCTTCGAGCAGCCGACACCCTGGTCGATCCAGCGCACCACGTACCCGAGGATGCCCTGGGCATTGTTGTCCAATTCCTGCTGAATCTCCTCCGGTGACCAGGCGGGATTGTCTTCCCTCGGAATCATCAGAATCTTGTCGAGATTGGCGTGGGACCGGGACCGCAAGACGTCTTGTCGCGACGCGACATCGACCTGGTGATAGTGGGTGGCGTGCAGGGTGGCGGCGGTCGGTGATGGCACCCAGGCGGTGTTGGCGCCGGCTTGCGGATGACCTATCTTGGCCTCCAGCATGTTGGCCATCAGGTCCGGCATGGCCCACATGCCCTTGCCGATCTGCGCGTGGCCCGGCAGACCGCATTCCAGGCCGACATCGACGTTCCAATCTTCGTAGGTAGTCATCCAGGCGGANGACTTCATGTCGGCCTTGCGAATCATCGNGCCCGATTCCATNGCGGTATGCATCTCGTCGCCGGTGCGGTCGAGGAAGCCGGTGTTGATGAAGAACACTCGGTCCTTCGCGGCCCGGATGCACTCCTTGAGGTTGACCGTGGTGCGACGCTCTTCATCCATGATGCCGATTTTCAGCGTGTAGCGCTCAAGTCCCAGCGCATCTTCCACCTGTCCCAGCAACTGGTCGGTAAACGCGACCTCGTCAGGACCGTGCATCTTCGGCTTGACGATGTAGACGGAGCCGGCCCGGCTGTTCTGACGAATCTTCAGATCGTGCATGGCGATCATCGACGAGATCATCGCATCGAGAATGCCCTCCGGTGCCTCATTGCCGTCCCTGTCCAGAATCGCAGGGTTGGTCATGAGATGTCCGACGTTCCGGATCAACATCAGGCTGCGTCCCTGCAAGGAGACCGTTGACCCGTCCGGGGCGGTGTAGACCCGGTCCGGATTCAGGGCGCGGTCGACCATCTTGCCGCCCTTTTCGAAACTGTCGGTCAGGTCGCCTCTCAACAGGCCCAGCCAGTTGCGGTAGGCCACCACCTTGTCTGCCGCGTCGACCGTCGAGACCGAATCCTCAAGGTCCATGATCGTGGTCATGGCCGCCTCCACCACGACGTCTCTGACCCCCGCCCCGTCGTCCCGACCAACCGGGTGATCGCGNTCGATGGTGATTTCGACGTGGAGACCGTTGTGCTTGAGGAGTACCGCCGACGGGGCCGCGGCATTGCCCGTATAGCCGGCAAAAATCGTCGGGGTGGCGAGCGCGGTGACGCTGCCGTCCCGCAACGTCACCGCCAAGGCGCCATCGGCGACGGCATAGGACGTGGCGTCGGCGTGGCTGCCGGCAGTGAGCGGAGCGGTGGAGTCGAGAAACGCGCGTGCAAAGGCGATGACGCGGTCGCCCCGCACCTTGTTGTAGGCTCCGGCCCGTTCGGCGCCGTCCGCCTCAGAGATCGCGTCGGTGCCATACAGCGCGTCATACAGGCTGCCCCAACGGGCATTGGCGGCGTTCAGTGCATACCGCGCGTTGGTGACCGGTACCACCAGCTGCGGTCCGGCGATGGTCGAGATCTCGGGGTCGACGTTGGCCGTGTTCACGGTGAAGTCGCCGCCTTCCGGCACGAGGTAGCCGATCTCCTGGAGCACCGCTTTGTAGTCGGGGAGGTCTATCGGTTGGTCTCGGTTCTCCTGATACCAATCGTCGATCTTGGCCTGCAGGTCGTCTCGGGTCGCCAGCAGTTCGCGATTTCGAGGTGAGAGGTCGTGCACCAGTCGGTCGAGACCTGACCAGAAGGACTCGGGGGACACGCCGGTGCCCGGCAGTGCCTCATTGTTGATGAAATCGTAGAGTTCCTTATCAACCTGGAGCGTTCCCGCTTCAATCCGATCCGTCATTGCATCTGCCTCTGGTGTCGATTCAGTGATTGAGAAACGCGCAGGCGTACGCCCCGCGCGAGGTCATCCTGCTCGTTGCACCGTGATTCTACCTTGTGCGGTTCGCCCGAATATGGGCTGTGTCCGTGTGATGGGCCGAAGCACGTGGTCCACCGATGACGCAGCAAAGCGACCTACCGTCTGGCGGTCGAATGCGCCGGAGTCCGGTTGGTCATCGGGGTAGCGGCTTCGCGCGATAGAGGCCGCGGGTGTTGCGGGCGACCGCGAGACCCGTGCCGGCGATGGTGACGATGCCGCCAACGTCGAACAGACGGTAGGGCGTGNCCCCGACAACGACCCACGGCTTGTAGAGCAGATAGACCGTGCCGACGGCCGGCAGGATTCTGAGCTCGGTCGGNCCGACTTTCAGACGCGCGGTGCGGAAGACGCCCATGCGTCGTGGCGAGATACGTTCCCGGCAAGCGTTCGGCCATCCAGATGAGGGCCCGCTTCTCAGCTGGCGCGAGCAGGCTCCCGTGTGCACGCGCATGCTTGGTGACGGTCTGTTCGCCCATGGGGTCTCCTTTGCGGTCCGATGTTCTCCAGACGGGAATGCGTGATCAGGCGTCGACCGGCTCACCGCTGGGNGGAAAGGTTCCTCGGGCTATGTGGTGCTGAGGACCGGCCGTCAATCGGGCCGCGACAGGTCGAACGCTCAGCTTGTCAGGCACTTTCTGTTCCGACCCTAACCGACCAAGGGTCAACAAGTTAAAGCTCGTTTAGGAGCGCAGGGCGGGCGCGGGCGTTGCCGCAAGTGTCCGGTCGCGGATAAAATAACTTAGATACATACCGATAAAAGGAATAGTCCGCAATGACCCGGTGAGACCGGGTAGCCGCCATAGAGGTACTGGAGCATGAGTGTCATGGTGAAGGACACCAACACCGTCGGGGACAAGCCCGCCTATCCTGGCATTCGGGTNACGGCAAACGGCAACCAGCTCGTCGCGTATCACACCGAAGCTCGGGTGACGGACGCCGGCGTCTACTATCCCATCACCCCGTCCACGGAGGGTGGCGAGCTGTATCAGCAGTCGTTCGCGGAAGGGAACCTCAACGTCTTTGGTCGCAGCACCACCGCGATTGAAGCCGAGGGCGAGCACGCGGCGCAGGGCGGAGCCACCGCCTACTCCGTGTGTGGTCGGCGGGTGACCAATTTCACGTCAGGCCAGGGTCTTCCCTACGCCTCTGAGCAGTACTATCACGCGCCTGGCAAGGCCTCGACCATGGTCGTCCAGGTCGGCGCACGCGCGCTGACCAAGCACGCGCTCAACGTGCACTGCGGCCACGACGATATCAACGGGGTGCTCGACACCGGTTGGATCATCGTGTTCGGCAAGGACGCCCAGCAGGCCGCGGACCAAGCGCTCATCTTGCGCCGGGTGACGGAGAAGAGTCTGACCCCCGGCATGAACGTGCAGGATGGGTTTCTGACCACGCACCTGGAGCGGACCTTCTACAAGCACGAGGCAGAGCTCATCCGACAGTTCCTGGGGGCGCCGGAAGACATCATCGAGTGCCCGACCGAGGCCCAGCGCACGCTGTTTGGTCCCACGCGCCGGCGGGTGCCCAAGATGTACGACCTGGCCAATCCGGTGCTGCTGGGTCCGGTCCAGAACCAGGAGCACTACATGCAGGGCGTGGCGGCCCGCCGGAACAACTTCATCGAGCCGATTCTCCAGTATCTGGTGGAGTCGCACGAAGAGTTCGGTCGTCTCACGGGGCGTCACTACGGTCTGCTGACGGAGTACAAGACCGAGGATGCCGAGACCGTGTTCATTTCTCTGGGATCGGCGGCCGAAAATTGCGAAGCGGCCGTCGACTACTTGCGNCAGACCAGGGGCGCCAGCGTCGGTTCGATCCATGTCAACGTGATCCGGCCGTTCCCCGAGCACGCCATGGCCAAGGCGCTTGCCGGGAAGCGCAACGCCATCGTCCTGGAGCGGACGGATGAGCCACTGGCCGGAGACAATCCGCTCGGCCGCGACATTCGAACCGCCCTCAACAAGGCGATGGTCATCGAGGGACATCCGCTCGAGGAAGGGTTTCCTGCCATCGCACCTGCCGACGTCCCGCGGATCTTCAACGGCATCTACGGGCTGGGGTCCCGTGACTTTCGTCCCGAGCACATCCTGGGTGCGTATGAGTACGCCACATCGGGTCGGCCGAGGTCGGATGGTCGTACCGCGAAAGACGGGGCGTCCTTCTTTGTGCTNGGTGTTCCCCACCCGTACGAAGTCAAGTCTGAGGAGACGCCCTCGTTGCTTCCCGAGGGTGCCATCGCGGTCAGATTCCACTCGATCGGTGGCTGGGGAGCGATCACGACCGGCAAGAACCTGGGCGCGATCATTGGTGACTTCAACGATTTCCTCTCGGCGCGCCACACCGAGCTGGACGAATTTGGTCGCCTCAAAGAGGTGATCCACGTCAGCGCCAATCCCAAATACGGGTCAGAAAAGAAGGGGGCGCCAACCTCATACTTCCTCGTGGTGGCGCCTGAACGCATCCGGGTGAACTGCGACCTGCGGCATGTCGATGTGGTGCTCTGTTGCGACCCCAAAGCCTTCACCCATTGCAATCCGCTGGACGGGATGTCCGAAGGCGGTGCCTTGATATGGGAGTCTGACGAAACGGCCGAGGAAGCCTGGGAGCGGCTACCGATCTGGGCTCGTACGCAGATCCTGGACAAGAAGATCCGGGTGTTTACGCTGTCTGGGTTTGATATCGCTCGCAAGGCGACCAATCGCGCTGACCTGCAACTCAGGATGCAGGGCAATGCGTTTCTTGGAGCCTTCTTCAAAGTGTCCCCGTTGCTCCAGGACTTCGAAATCAGCAACGAGCAGTTTGAAGAAGTCGTCCGCAATCAGTATCAGAAGAAATTTGGGAAATTGGGTCAGGGCGTCATCGAGTCCAACATGACGGTCATGACCCAGGGTTTCGGTCGTGTGACCGAGATCAAGGTGGGCGAAATCACCGCGGCGGATCGTTCCACGCTTCGTGGCCTGCCGATGCTGCCGCTCGACATTGACGGCGCCAGCGGCGGCGCAGGGTGCCCAACTTGCCGCTCGCACCCATTGCCAGAGGGACAGACCGAGCGGACCCCGGTCACGCAGGTCGGGACATTCGACGCCGAGTTCCGGTCTGACTACGGCTACGACCAGCCGGCCTCACCGCTGGCCGCAATGAGCGTGATGGCGGCCGGGACCGGTGACACGGCGTCCAAGTACGTCGCCCGCCGAGAGACGCCGCTCTTCATCGCCGAGAACTGCACCCAGTGTATGGAGTGCATCGCGGTGTGCCCGGATACGGCTCTCCCGAATTGTTCGCAGGACGTCGAGACGGTCCTCCGGACCGCCATCAACAACTACGTCGAGGACACGGGCGACCGGGCCAAGCTGATCGCCCACGTGCCAGAGCTCGAGAAACGAACGCGGGCGCTGATGAACGATGCGGTCGGCAGCAAGACCCTCACCCCGTTTCCCCAACTCGTCCGCGAGGCAGCCGCCGACCTGAACGGCTTTTCAGACACGGCCCGCGAACAGTTCCTCGCCATCGTCGAGCAGGCACCGGTCGCCTACAACAAGGTCAACGCGATCTTCAGAGGGCCGGAGAAGAAGAATCCGGGGAGTGGCGGCGTGTTCTCGATTTTCGTGTCCGACCTCTGCAAGGGGTGTGCGGCGTGCGTCACCGCGTGTGGTGACCACGATGCGTTGCGCATGGTGGCCGAAACCGAGCAGGTCAATGCGGAGCACGAGACCGGAACGGCGTTTCTCGACCTGCTGCCCGATACGGACCAGAAGTTCCTCGGGTTCTACAACGACGAACATCCCGTCGATTCCAAAACGGCCACCCTGCGGAACCACCTGATGGTGCGTCGGAACTACGACGCCCTGGTGTCGGGCGACGGCGCCTGCGCCGGATGTGGCGAGAAGAGCGTCTTGCGTGCGATCGCGTCGCTGACCGAGGCCTATATGCGACCGCTGTATCACGCCAAGGCGGATCGGTTCTCCGAGAAGGCGGGCCAACTCCGCACGTCCGGCGTCGAGGAATTGGCGGCCTTGGCCGCGTTGCACCCGGAGCCGCACGCGCTCTTCGTTCGCACGGTGGCGCACGCGATCATGGGACTTGGCGGGGACAGCAAAGAGGACACCGACGCCAGACTCGAGGCGTACGGCCCGATCTCGGATGAGGCGGTCGTCGATGCCTTGGCGACCGTGCTCGAGCAAGAGTCATTCAACCACAAGTACCTGCAGGCCCTCGACGGCCGGCTGGACAATGGCCAATGCGTCATGGCGATGGCGGCCCATACCGGGTGCAACACGGTGTACGGGTCGACCCCACCCAACAACCCGCATCCCTATCCGTGGATGAATTCACTGTTCCAGGACGGTGCGACGATCGGGTGGCTCTTTGGCGAAAGCTTCATGGTCGACCACGGACGTCGCTCCGTCGTCCCGGAGCGCCTCGCCGACACGCTCATCAACAAGAAGGGTGCGTCGGTGACCCCGCAGGACTACTACGACTACACCCATTTCAGCGACAACTTGATGACCGATGACGAAGTCAAGGAACTGCCAAAGGTGTGGATCGTCGGTGGTGATGGAGGCATGGGCGACATCGGGTATCAGAACGTGTCCAAGGTGGTGCTGCAGAATCGCCCCAACGTCAAAGCGGTCATGCTCGATACGCAGGTCTATTCGAATACGGGCGGTCAGAATTCNGATTCGACGCCGATGCTTGGCGGAGGCGACATGAACTCGTTTGGCNCGGCCACTCAGGGGAAGTCGGTCGAGAAGAAGACGGTGGCTGAGACGTTTCTGGCCGGCCACGGTTCGCCTTTCGTGTCGCAAATTTCGATCGCCAACGCCCCGAAGTTCTTCCGTGCGATCCTCGACGCGCTCGAGTATCGCGGCACCGGCTTTCTCCAGTGCTTCACGACGTGCCAGCCGGAGCACGGCGTGGCCGACGATATGGCCCTGGATCAGGCGCAGCGGGTCCGCGACTCGCGTGGAGCTCCGGAGTTCGTCTTCAACCCGGCGATGGGTGAGACCTACGAGGAGGCGCTCGATCTCAAGGGCAACCCCCATCCCGACAAGGACTGGTACACGACGAAGTTCAAGAGCACCGGCGAGAAATATCGCTACACCGTGGCGCACTGGTGTGCGACCGAGGCCCGTTTCAGGAACCACCTCAAGCGCATCAAGGACGAGAGCGCGGTTGAGGGGCTGATCCCGCTCGAGAACATGCTGCTGCGGATCACCCAGCAGGACGTCGTCCACCGCCGCCACCTCGACCCCGAGCACGTGGCCTTTGTGCCGGACTTCGGGGTGTTCGCGAAGGTGCCGGGGCCAGACGGCAAGCCTCAGGTGGTCGCGCTGTCACGGCAGCTGGTGCTGTTCTGTGTCGAACGACGCAAGGCCTGGCGCTTGCTGCAGAGCAAGGGCGGTATCGTGAACAAGGAGTATGTCGCCCAGCGCACGCTCCTGGCCGATGTGGATGCCGGCAAAGTCACTCGGGAAGAGCTGTTCGCGCGCGGTCCCGAGATGATGGAAGAGCTGATCGCCGGCACCGCAAAAGTCGCCGTGTAGGCGGCGGGGGTCGACACGCGCATA
>PAUN01000039.1 GCA_002712885.1 Acidobacteriota bacterium | reverse complement strand
CCGATCCGGCGGGCGATCGAGCTCAACTGCGGCCGCAACCTCTTTGGGCAGGGTTTCCGCGCCAATGCCACCATCGGACGGGCGTTGCAGCTCGTGGTGCGTAACATCGGTGGCGGCCAACCGGGCGGCGTCGACATGTCAACCCTTGGACAACCGGGCAAGTTCACGTGTTGCGTGGGCGAGCTCGAAGAGGACAGCAGCTGGGAACCACTCCATGTCGAACGTGGCTTCGCGGCCGACACCAGCACCGTGACCGTGTTCGCGGGCGAGGCACCCCGGGGAATTCGCGACCAGCTGTCGCGCACCGCGCACTCACTCGGCGCCAGCATGGGGATGTGTCTGCAGACGATGGCGCATCCCAAACTGGCCCATGTGGGCGAGGCGCTGTTGGTGGTCTGTCCGGAACACCTCCGGATCTTCGCGCGTGACGGCTACACCAAGGCGGACCTGCGCGCCAGAATCCAGGAGGCGACGGCGCGACCGCTTCGCGAGTTGCTCCCCGACGCCGACTGTCAGAAGGGTATGGCCCTGCGTGCCGTGCCACCGGCGCTCCTCGGTCCTGACGGACGCCCGACCGCCGACGGCCTGGAAACACCTCTGTCGAAATTCCAACAGGACAGCGACATCCTGGTGATGGTCGCCGGGGGCACCGCCGGCAAGTTCTCCGCCTTCCTCGGCGGCTGGGCCAACGGCGCCGCCGGGTCCATGGCCGTCACCCGCGAGATCCAGCCCTAATTTTTCGGACGGGGCATCCCATCTGGCATTGTTGCTTCCTCGGTCACAGCCCGCCTGGCCGCGTTGGAGTGATACAGTCAGCGGCATTCCGATTCGAGATGGAGAAGATGGCATGAATGAGCCGCTCGTCATTCTGGATCCGACCGACGAACGCGTCGCTATCGGCCGACAGCTGGCCACGCGCCCCGACCAGCTTCAGGGCACGCTGGGTATCGTCGACATCGCGAAGCCACGTGGAGATGTGTTTCTTGATGAGATCGAGCGCCTGTTACGCGGACGCTTGCCGGCGTTGGACGTCATCCGGCTGAAGAAGCCGACCTATACCAAGCCGTCACCGACGTCTCTACGCGACGAAGTGGGCGCGCGGTGTCAGGCGGTCATCCAGGCCCTCGCCGATTGAGGGTCTTGTACGTCGTGCAGTGTGCACGACCTGGTCGACTACGAGATGCGCGGGATTCCGTCGGTCATGGTGGCGTCAACCGAGTTCGTTCACGCGGCTGAAACGCAAGCGGCCGCACTCGGCGTACCGGATCTGGCCGCCAAATCGGTCTTCGTGCCCCACCCTGTCCAAGGCTCGACCGATGACGAGATGCGAGTCAAGGCGCAGCAGGCGATCGACGCGATCGTCGCGGCGCTGACGACCAACGGCTGAAGCCCTGGCCACGCGCGGTGTGAGGGACGCGGGTCGATGGATGCTATCGCGCTGACGACCATCATCGTCTACCTGGTCGCGGCCACCACGGCGGGGAGCCTGATGGCACGCCGGGCCAGAAACTCCACCGGTTGGGCGGTGGCGGGCGGCGGCATGTCCACCATGCTGATAGCGGTCGGGATCGCCGGCACGCGCATCGGGGGGGCCGGCACCTACGGCGTGGCGGGCGACGTCATCAGCGGCGGCGTCTGGAACCTGTGGTGGTACGGCATCAACGCGTTCCTGGCGCTCGCCATCGTCGGTCTGTTCTTCGCCATCTACTTCAGACGTTTCAGACTCCACACCGTCGGCGAGCTGTTCACGATTCGTTTCACGAACCGTCGCTGCCAGTGGCTGACCAGTCTCTGTGTCCAAACCGAGTACGCCATTGTCAACCTGATCGAGGCCTACGTCATCGGAGTCATCCTGAGCACGCTGACGCCACTCCCCATGCTGGGTGGCGTCCTGGTGGCGGGGGCTATCTTCGCCACCTACGTGTCGCTGGGCGGGCTATGGGGCACCGCCGTCACGAACCTGATTCACTGTTCCGTCGTGCTGGTGGGGCTGACGTCGGTCGGCCTCATGGGTGTCAACGAGCTCGGCGGCTGGACCGCCGTCACCACGACGGTCGACGCACATCTGGCCGCGGCCTCTCGCGACACAGCGGACTGGTGGAGCTTCATCGGTACCGGCTGGCTGCCGGTCTTCGGGATGTTCTTCGCCGCCGCCGTGCACACGCCGGCGGCCTCGGTCTACACGAACTACTCGACCGCGGCCAGATCCGAGCGCCACATCGCACCGGCGTTTCTCCTGGGGGGCCTCATCGCCGCGGCCATGCCGGTGCTGGCCGGTCTGATCGGTATTCTCACCACCGCCAAGTACGGCCTGGATACCGGCCTGGGTGGCTACCGAAACCTGACGACACTGGCCTCGGAGATCAGCCCGGTCGTGGGGGGCATCGCGCTGGCGGCGGTCCTCGCCGCGGTCATTTCGTCCGGCGGACCCATCCTGCTCTCGAGCGCCACCATGTTCGTTCGTGACTGGCTGCCGTTCACGCGGTCCTACACGTCGGAGCAGCGACTCACGGCGTATCGGATCACGACGACCGTGTACGCCTTCTCCGCAGCCATCGCCGCCTGGCTCGTCGCCGAGTACACGACCATCTCGATTCTCGACCTGCTGCTGTTCGGGTTCGCCATGGTGGTGCCACCCGCGGTGTCGCTCGGCTACCTCGTGTATTGGCGCCGTACGACGGAGGCGGGCGCCTACTGGGGCATGGCGGTCGGTTACGCCTCTGGCTTGATCTGGTTCGGGTCGATCAAGTTTGCGCTCGCCACCGGATTCGCCGTCCCGGCGGACGCCGGTCTGCTCTGGAGGACCCTCGCCTACGGTCTGACCGTCGACGGCGAAGGCCTCGACCCGTCGTATCTCACCTTCTTCGTGCCGCTGGTCGTGGTCCCGATCGTGTCGCGGCTCACGAGCCAGACGGGCGCACGCGAGGATTTCTACGAGATGCTGTCCGGGCGCAAGCCCGTTCCGCCCGATCTGGTGTGAGCAGACATCATAGAGGGCCAGTATCGCCGCCCTCCCCAGGCCCGGGCCCTGTCTTGACGACGGGGACGATATAATCCCGCGGCGCGCCAACCTCGACCATGCGCCGACCTCCCCGTCGGCCCCTTACCCGGGCCGGCGCCCTGGAAGGATCTCCGATGTCTGATCTTGTCACCGTAACCAATCGCGATGGCGTCGCCATCATCACGCTCCAGAGTCCGCCGGTGAATGGTCTCGGCTTCGCGGTGCGCTCGGGTCTGCAGGCCGCGCTGGAGGCCGCAACGGCCGACGGCGCGGTCGACGCGCTGGTCGTGACCGGCGCGGGCAAGATGTTCAGCGGTGGCGCCGACATCCGCGAATTCGGCCACTCCCCACCGCCCGGCACGCCTCACCTTCCGATGGTCATCGACGCCATCGAGGCGTCGGAGAAACCGGTTGTCGCGGCCATTCATGGCTTCGCGCTCGGCGGAGGTCTGGAGCTCGCACTCGGGTGCCATGTGCGACTGGCGGCGGCCGGTACGCGGGTGGCGCTCCCGGAGGTCACGCTCGGTATCGTGCCTGGCGCCGGCGGCACACAACGCCTCCCGCGTCTGATCGGCGTCCCCGCCGCGCTCGAAGTCGTCGTGGGCGGCAGTATGGTGCCTGCCGCGCGTGCGCGGACGCTCGGCATCCTTGACGATGTGGTCGAGGGCGATGTCATCGACGCCGCGGTGACGCATGCTCGCCGCATGGTCGATAAGCGCATGTCAATCCGCCGTGCGTCAGGCACGGACGATCGGGTCGTCGAGACCCGCGGCAAGCCCGAGGTGTTCGAGGCGTTCAAAAAGAAGATGGCTCGGCGCGCCCGGGGCTTCGAGGCACCCTACGCCTGTGTGGAGTGTATCGAGGCCGCCGCCAACCTGCCGTATGCGGAAGGCACCGCGAAAGAGCGCGAGATTTTTGTGGAGCTCCTGGCCTCGGACCAGTCGAAGGCACAGCGGCACGCGTTTTTTGCCGAGCGACAGGTGGCGAAGATCGCCGACGTGCCGAAAGACACGCCGCTCCGGCCGGTCAAGACCGCGGCCGTCATCGGCTGCGGCACCATGGGTGGCGGCATCGCGATGAATTTCGCCAACGCCGGTATCCCTGTCACCGTATTCGAGGTGTCCCAAGAAGCACTCGACAAGGGCCTCGGCGTTATCGAGAAGAACTACGCGGCGACGGTGTCCAAGGGGCGACTGTCCCAGGAGAACATGGACACCCGGTTGGGCCTAATCTCCAGCACGGTCAGCTACGACGACTTGTCGGACGCGGATGTCGTGATCGAAGCCGTCTTCGAGGACATGGCCCTGAAGCGGGAGGTCTTCGGCCAGTTGGACGCCGCCTGCAAGCCTGAGGCGATTCTGGCCACCAACACCTCCACGCTGGACGTCGACGAAATCGCCTCGGCCACGAGCCGACCCGACAAGGTCATCGGCACACATTTCTTCAGCCCGGCGAACGTCATGAAGCTGATGGAGAACGTGCGCGGGGCGCAGTCGTCGGACGAGACCATCGCCACGACCATGAAGCTGTCGAAGACGATCGGCAAGATCGGCGTCCTGGTCGGCATCTGCGACGGGTTCGTGGGCAACCGGATGCTGTATGCCTATCGTCGGCAGGCTGACTTCCTGCTCGAGGAGGGCGCACTCCCCGACCAGATCGACAGGGTCATCTACGACTTCGGGATGCCGATGGGTCCGTACGCCATGGGCGACCTGGCGGGACTCGATGTGGGCTGGCGTATCCGCCAACGGCAGNCCGCGACCCGCCCGGCCCATCTGCGGTACTCGACGGTCGCCGACCGGGTCTGCGAACTCGGTCGGTTCGGCCAGAAGACCAGCGCCGGCTGGTTCCGCTACGACCCGGGCAGCCGCACCCCGATTCCGGATCCGGTCGTAAACGAGTTGGTGCTTCAGGTGTCGGCGGACAACGGATTCATACGGCGCGACGTCAGCGACCAAGAGATCCTGGAGCGCTGCATGTACCCCCTGATCAACGAGGGCGCGAAGATCCTCGAAGAGGGGCTGGCCCAGCGCGCCAGCGATATCGACGTCATCTGGATGTACGGCTACGGGTTCCCGCGCTACCGCGGCGGTCCGATGTTCTGGGCAGACCTAGTCGGTCTCGACACCATCTACCACATGATGCGTCGACTGCACGACGAGCACGGCGACTACTGGTTGGAACCGGCGCCGCTGCTCAAGCAGCTCGCGGAGCAGGGCCGGGGGTTCGGCGACCTCTAATGGGCCGTTGCCGACCTGGNATATCAAACTCGTCAACCTCTCGNAGAGCGCATTGATACGACACAACCAGATACTTTNGTCGCTCTTCGTGGGTCCTCTCGTTGTCGTTCGATCGCCCGCGAGACCAGCCGACCGCCCTCCGGATCGCGAGCNTTTCCGCGCCGGTCAGGGTAGCGCCAATGCCGTGAGACCTGATTCACGNTCGCTACTGTNCGCGGCCACGATGTACTGCTTGCCTCCGGCCATGTAGGTCATCGGCGTCCCGTTCAACGGCACCGGCAAATCGACCGCGCGCACGACCTCACCCGTCGCCTTGTCGAACGCGCTCAGCACGGGCCCCTGTCCGCTCGCGCGACTCCCACGGAGCCCCAGAAACAGCAGGGTCTTCGTGACCAAGGGGCCCGTATACCCACCGCCCCCGAGCGGGCCAGGGTCCGACGCGCCGAGGTCGATAATCTGCTGGCGCGGTCCATCGCCGAGCGGCACTTGCCAGGCATGATCGCCGGTCGTGAGATCGATGGCCGTGAGCCGCGCATAGGGCGGCTTCACCAACGGCAGCCCCTGCGGGCCCCGCAGTCCGCTCCGGCCACGCCGGTAGGTGAAATCGGACCGGTCGGGATCCGGCGTCTCCAACCGCACGGAAATCGGATTCGTGTTGGACGGCACATACAGATAGTCTGAATCTGGGTCGAACCCGGCGCCGTACCAGTTGGCCCCGCCGCCCCACCCNGGCATCTGAATGGTGCCCTTCTGTGACGGCGGATGGAACAGCCCCCCGTACTCGAACTCCGCCAGGATCGCCTCCGCCTCGGCTCGCAGCTCCGGTGTGAAGNCGATCAGATCGTCAACGGAGATGCCTTGCCGCTNGAACGCGGGAGGCTTCGTGGGAAACGGCTGGGTCGGCGAGGTCCGTTCCCCCGGCACCGACGACTGCGCCACCGGTCGTTCCTCGATCGGCCAGACCGGCTCGCCGGTCACCCGGTCAAACACATAGGTGAACCCCTGCTTGCTCACCTGCGCGACCGCCTTGATGTCGCGGCCCTCGACGGAGATGTCGACCAGTGTCGGCGCCGCCGGTAGGTCGTAGTCCCACAGTCCGTGGTGCACCATCTGGAAGTGCCACACTCGCTCGCCGGTAGCGGCGTCCAGACAGACCAGACTCTCCGCGAACAGGTTGTCCCCCAAACGGTGCCCGCCATACCAGTCGTTGGTCGGGGTGCCGATCGGCAGATACACATACCCCAGGTCCTGGTCGGCGCTCATGACAGTCCACACGTTCGTGTTCCCAGTGTAGCTCCAGGAGTTGTCCTCCCACGTATCGTGGCCGAACTCGCCCGGCTGCGGGATGGTGTGAAACGTCCATAGAAGTTCGCCGGTGCGCGCGTCGAACCCGCGGATGTCTCCCGGAGGAGCGGTCATATTCATCGGGCCGTCGGAGATCGAGGACCCCACGACGACCACGTCGCCAACCACCATCGGCGGTGACATCACCTGGTAGGCGCCACGCGTCGCCTCTCGCCGAAGCCCCTGCGTCAGGTCGATCTTGCCGTCGGCGCCGAAACGACCGATCGGCTGTCCCGTGGCGGCGTCGAATGACCAGAGATGCGAATCGCCGGTCGCCAGAAAGATTCTGGACTCGACCCCGTCTGACCAGTGCGCCACGCCCCGTGTATTGAACCCAAGGTTGGTCGGACGTCCCGCGTCATAACTCCCGACGTCGCGTACCCAGAGTTGCTCTCCCGTCGCAGCGTCGATCGCGGCCACGATACTGAGCGACGTCCGCACATACAGGACGCCGTCGACCATCAGGGGGGTGCCCTTGAACCCCTGTGAACGAATTTCACGGTTCTGGGCGAGGATGGGGTTGTCGGCCGACACCCACTGCCAGGCCAGCTCGAGCTGGTCGACGTTGTCGGCGTCTATCTGGTCAAGCGGCGCATACTTGGTGCTGCCATCGTCGCCACCGTAGCTCGCCCACTGGCCGTCGGCCGCGCCGTGCTGGGCCGCGGCGGGCACGACAGACAGGGCGGTGCCAAGCAGCCACGCTATCGCCGCCGCCGCACGTCTCGATGTCCTGTTCCTCATCAGCGGTCTCCCTGTCTCAGTCGGAACGCACTCGTCCCGCGTCCGGCCATGTCGCCGGGCCCAAGTCTGCACTATAGTGACTTCTGAGCATGGGCACACTCCAAGATCTGCCGCGCACGTCCCAACCAACGGCTTCACCGACGATCGGTGCCGTCGACCAGATCGATCTGGTCGAGTGGTACTTCGAGCAGGGGTGGACCGACGGACTACCGGTCGTGCCGCCGACGCCGGAGACGGTCGCGGCGATGGTGACCGCGTTGGGCGGGGACCCTAATCACCTGGAAGCCCGAGTGCCGCCGCGGTGGGGCAACCTGACCCGCGAGGTGCTCGCGGTCAATCTGGTGCTGGCTGGGTGCAAGCCGGCCTACGCACTGGTGGTACGAGCCGCGATACTCGCGCTGTGCGGCTCGCACTTCAACCTCAACGGCATTCAGGCCACCACGCACATGGCGGCGCCGCTACTGGTCGTGAACGGTCCGATTCGCCGCGAGATCAGCATGAACGCCAGCGCCAATGTATTCGGCTCTGGTAACCGGGCCAACGCCACCATCGGCCGAGCGCTCCGACTCATCATGCTCAATGTCGGTGGCGGATGGCCCGGCGACCTCGACAAGAGCACGCTGGGTCATCCCGGTAAGTACACCTTCTGTATCGCCGAGAACGAAGAAGCCAGCCCGTGGGCGCCGTACCACGTCGAACAGGGCTATCGGCCTGACGACAGCACCGTGTTCTGCATCGCCACGGAGGGTCCGCACAGCGTGACCAACCACGTGGCGAATGACCCGCAAGGCGTGCTCGACAGCCTCGTCTCGGCCATGAGCACCATCGCGCACAACAATGCCGTCAGTAGCGGCTCCTGTGCCGTCGTCATCGGACCGGAGCATGCCGCCACCATCGCCGGCGCAGGCTGGACACGCAGCGACGTCCGGCGGTATCTGTGGTCGCACACCACGAACACGTTCGACGACATCAGCTTCCAGGGCCGCTACGGCAAGATCTACAACCGAAACCTGCCGCGATGGTATCGACGCGAATCGGGCGCGCGCATTCCCATCGTGCCGTCGCCGGACGACATCCATCTCTTCGTCGCCGGCGGTGAAGCCGGCCGCTTCTCGGCGTTCCTCCCCGGCTGGGGGCATATGACGTCGCCGGTGCTCCGCGCCATCGACGGTCAGGCGCCCGCGCGAGAGGTGCGGTGCAGTGATGGAACCTGCGAGGTGTGAAACCCGAACCCGGCACCCTGAAGCCTGAACTCAAAGAGAGCATTCATCATGCCCACGCACTCGACCCTACCCTCCGGCCAAATCGTCTTTGACCCGCGCGGCACATTGACCGCGGCGTCGGTCGACCTAGCCCCCAGACTCGACACCCTGCGCGGCGTTCGCGTCGGCATTCTTGACAACTCGAAGTGGAACGCGTCGACCTTGCTACGACGTGTGACGACGCTGCTGGAGGCCGACGACGGACCGTCGGCTATCACCCGCTACACGAAGGACAGCTTCTCTCGGATGGCCCCGGCCGAGTTGTTGGATCGGATCGCGGCAGAGAACGACGCGGTCGTGACCGCCATCGGCGATTGAGGTTCCTGTACGTCGTGCAGTTTGCACGACGCAGTCGGGCTGGAACAACGAGGGGTGCCGACCGCGGCCATCATCACCGCGGCCTTCCTCCGTGAGGCGGAGGTCCAGCGCGCGGCGCTGGGTGCAGTGGCGCTGGAACCGGTGCTGATCACCCACCCGCTGAGCACGTTGTCAGACGTGGACATTCAGGCCCGCGCCGAAGAAGCGCTCCCGCAAATCCGGACCGTCCTGGTCGCACGCTGACCCAGAAGTCCGCGTGCCCTCTCGACCAGGTCCGGCTCCCGGTCGTGCCAGACCGAGGGGCTTCACGAACGACCAGATGGGATAGCAGCCCGTGGTAACAACCGTCCTAGACGTCGGCAAGCCAGTCGTCGTGGCCAACCTGGAAGGAGACTCGGCGCCCCGGAGTAAGATTTGACCGATGCTCGTGAATCTCGCCTACGGCCGCACCGGTCTTCCGATCGACTTCCCGGACGATCGCACAACCGTCATACAGCCGACCTACGTCGACGGCCTGCCGGACCAGCAAGGGGCCATCCGAAAGGCGCTGGAACACCCGAGCGGCACTGACCCGTTGCGCGACCTGGTACGCGCCGACCAGACGGTCGCCATCTCGGTGTGTGACATCACGCGCCCGATGCCGAGCGCGACCCTGCTCCCAGTCGTACTCGAGGCGCTGGCGCACGTCCCCACTGCGCAGATCGCGATCATGGTCGCCAGCGGCACCCACCGTGCCACCACCAGGGACGAGCTGATCGAGATGTTCGGCGCGAATATCGTAGACCGCAACCGCATCGTCATCCATGACGCCTTCGACGAGTCGCAGCTGGTCTCCCTTGGGGAGGTGGACGGCGGCATCCCCGTCTGGCTGAACCGCACCTGGGTCGAGGCTGACGTCCGGATCACGACCGGGTTTGTGGAGCCGCACTTCTTTGCCGGATTCAGTGGCGGGCCCAAGTTGGTCGCACCGGGGTTGGCCGGGTTCGAGACGATCATGCGTCTGCACGATGCCGAAATGATCGGTCACCCACAGGCCCGCTGGGGGGTGGTGGAAGGCAATCCGATTCACGACGCGGTGCGGCGCATCGCCGCCCGGTCCGGTGTCGACTTCAGCATCGACGTGGCCATCAACCGCAACCGAGACATCACGCACGTCGCGGCTGGCGAACTGTTTGCGGTCCATCGGGCGGTCTGCTCCATCGTCAAGCGCACGGCGATGCAGGCGTTCACACGACCGTTCGATGTCGTGGTGACGACCAACAGCGGCTATCCGCTGGACCAGAATCTGTATCAGTCGATCAAGGGGATGTCGGCCGCGGCCCAGGTGGTCAAACCGAATGGGGTCATCGTGTGCGCGTCCGAGTGTGCCGATGGCTACCCGGACCATGGCGAATTTCTGGACATCTTGACGCAGCGCCATAGTGCGGATGCGCTCCTGGAGATGATCCACGAACCGGGCCACAACCGGCACGACCAGTGGGAAGTGCAGATGCAGGCGCAGATTCAACAGCGGGCCGAGGTGCTGCTGAAGACCGATGGCCTGACCGATGATCAGGTCCGCGCGGCTCATCTCACGCCGGTCCACGACGTGGCCGCGGCGACCCGGGATGCGCTGGCGCGCTCCGGCCCAGACGCGCGTGTGTGCGTGTTGCCGGAGGGCCCGCAGACCATCCCCTATCTCACGAAGCAGGCATGAGAATTCGCACCGCCTGGCTTGCCCTCACCCTCGCCACGTGGGCGGCGGCCTGCGTCGATTCGACCCCGCCAAGCGTCGAGCAACAGCGTGTCGACACCCTCTTCGCCGAACAGATTCAGACCGGTCAGCCGGGGTGTGCTGTGGGCATCGCTCGGGGCGACAATATCCTCTTTAGCCACGGCTACGGGGTCGCGACTCTGGACCACCGGGTGCCGATCACGCCGGACACCGTGTTCGATGTCGGCTCGGTGACCAAGCAGTTCACCGCGTCGAGCATCATGCTGCTTGCGCTCGACGGCGCCCTCTCGGCGGACGACGATATCCGGACCTATCTGCCGGAACTCCCCGACTATGGCACGGTCATCACGATTCGACATCTGCTGCATCACACGAGCGGCATCCGTGACTACTTGAACCTGATGGCCCTGGGCGGCCGCGAGTTCTATGCGCCAATCAGCCATCAGGCCATCGTGGAGTTGATGGCGCGCCAGCGCGCGTTGAACGCGGTGCCGGGCATGCGCTACCGCTACAGCAACACGGGGTACATGTTGCTCGCGACCATCGTGGAGCGAGTGTCCGAACAGACGTTCGGTGCCTTCGCGCGTGAACGGATATTCGAACCGCTTGGTATGACCCGAAGCTTTTTGTACGAGAACGCCGAGCAGGTCGTGTCCGACCGGGCGACCGGGTACGCACCGGGTGATGCCGATCAGTTCCGCATGGTGCACAACTACAGCTTCGCCACCGCTGGCGACGGCCAGCTGTACACCACCGTCGGTGACCTCCTGCGATGGAGCCAGGCGCTGGCGACCGACGCGGTGGCCGGGCCGGAGTTCACACACTTGATGGTCGAGAGAGGCGTCCTTGGGAATGGCGAACCGCTGGACTACGCGGCGGGTCTGGCGATCGGCGAGTATCGCGGACTCGGCACCGTCGGACACGGGGGCAGCACCTGGGGGTTCCGGGCGCAGGTGGTCCGGTTTCCAGACGACGGCGTCGCCATCGCTGTCCTCTGTAACCGCGAAGATGTGAACCCGCGCGCGCTGGTCGACGGTGTCGCCGACCTGTATCTCGCTAACCAACTGGGTCCGCGGCCGGAACCGAGACCACGGCGAGCACGAGACGGGGCGCGGGCGACTCCAACCCTAGTCGTCGGCGACCTCGCCGACTTCGCTGGCACCTTCTACAGCACGGAACTCG
Organism: Acidobacteriota bacterium; assembly: GCA_002712885.1. Lineage (GTDB taxonomy): Bacteria > Acidobacteriota > Vicinamibacteria > Vicinamibacterales > UBA8438 > UBA8438. The sequence continues at coordinate 42,976 of PAUN01000039.1, read as the reverse complement.
ACGCGACCTACCACGTTCGGGTTGAGGACGACACGCTGCGTCTACAGATCGAGCGATGGCCGCCGCTGGTGCTGGTGCCGACTGGCGACGATACGTTCGTCGCCATCGACGTGCCGGCGTGGACTGGCCCCAGGCGCGCCGACCTGGCGTTCACCCGGGACGGCTACGGAGCTGTAAACGGCTTCGCGCTGTCAGCCGGTGAGGCGCACGCCCTACGATTCGGTCGAGACCCGCGTCAGATCGACGATCGGCGGTAACGACACCGATTGCGGGCCTACTGCACCGCGTTCCGGTCCGCCCGCAGTGCCCGCACCAGCGACACCGCCATGAGGACAAACACGCCCAGCAGCGGCACGGACGCCAGCAACGAGGCCGTGCGCATGGGGTCGAGCCCACCGATCCGCATCAGCGCCAGCGGAAGGAGCGCCAATGCGAAGGCCCAGAACATGCGGTGCCAGCGTTCCGGCTCCTCGTCGTGCGCCAACCCGGTTGAGGCACTCGCCGCCAGGGCGTAGGCGGCCGAGTCGTAGGTGGTAGCCAGAAACACGAGGCTCGACAGACAGAACACCCCCAGAATGATGTTGCCCGCCGGCAACGACGCGATCACGGCGGCAATGGCGGCCGGCTCGCCCTGGTTGAACACTAGCCCCGTCACATCGAGCAGCCCGTTTAGCTCCAGATGCAAGGCGTAGTTGCCGAGTACACCGTAGTACACGGCGCACCCCAGACTGCCCCACCCCATCATGCCGAACACAACCTGTCTAACCGTGCGTCCTTCCGAAATGCGAGCCACGAAAATACCCATGAACGGGCCGATCGCCACCCACCAGGCCCAGTAGAAGACGGTCCAGTCCTCGATGAACCGGGAATCAGTCAAGGGGTCGGTCCAGGTGTTCATCCGGAGGAACTCGTAGAACATGAGCCCAACGCTATTGGTGCTCATCTTGAGGATGAACAGCGTCGGGCCCGCCACCAAGACGAACAGCAGCAACGTCTTGGTCAAGACGACGTTGATGTTGCTGAGTCGCTTGATCCCGCGCTCGAGTCCGACATAGACGCTGGCCGAGAACAGCATGGCGCACAGCGCGACCACGCCCGCCTGCAATCCGAACGAACTCTCGACACCGAACAGACGGCCCAGACCGGCGGCGATCATCGGGGTGCCGAAACCGAGCGACGTCCCGGCCGCGCCCAGCACGCCGACGATGAACAGCGTATCGGTAATACGGCCGATGACCCCGGTGGTCTGCGTCCCCAGCACCATGTGGCAAGCACTGCTCACCCGCAAATTCGGCTGTCCCCGCACGTAGTAGGCATGGGCGATGGCAAGCGTCGGCAGGCAGTAGAACGCCCAGCCGGTCGGCCCCCAGTGAAACATCCCGTAGGTGGCCGCCCACTCGATCGCCTCCGCGGAACGCGGCTCGACCCCAAACGGCGGACCCGTGTAGTAGTGCGCCCACTCTACCGTGCCCCAATACAGGATACCGGTCGCCACGCCGGCGCAAAAGACCATCGACACCCAACTGGCGGTCGAAAAACGAGGCGGCGCCCCTGGCTGACCCAGGACCACCGTGCCGTAGCGGCCAAGCGCCAACCAGAGGACAAAGCCAATCACGGCGGTGCCGGCCCAGATGTAGACGACGCCCAGTTGGGATGTCAGGAGCTCGTAGGACCGATCGACGAACCGATCGCCGACGTCAGGCCACACCATGAGTGGGCCCGTAATGGCCAGGAGGACGACGACCGACGTCGTAAAAATCGGCCAATCGGTCCTAGAAGTCGTCACGGTGTGAGTGTGGGGAGTCGCCGCCATGGGGCGAGTGGCCGCAGAAGTTCAACCGGGTCAATACTATACCAGCGTCATCGGGCACCCCCTCTAACCCGGGTCATGAGCCGCAGGCCCTGACCACGCCGGACAACACGAAGCCAGCTGCGAGCCCGAGCAGGCCAAAAAGTCGAGGGGTCGACGCGCGGGTGTCGTCTTCCAACCGGTCGGACGCGACCTCGTTTAGCGTCCCCACTCCCTCCCCAGATCTCTGGCGGACTGCCAACGACGCTGCGGGGCAGGCTGGAGACAGGTGTCCACAAGCCGAACCAGCGACGGCAGAACGAGCAGTTGGTGTCTGGACAGCGGATGACGTTCCCGACGCGAACGGCGTCGACCACGGCATTCGCGGTGGCACCGGCGAACGGGGGCCGCCCGGCGACCATCTCGTAGAACCCGCACCCGAGCGCGAAGTGACCGGACCGCGCGTCCGGCGCAATGTCGTCCAGCCCTTCTGGTACGATCGTCGGTCCTCCATCAGGCCCGACCGAGACGGCCGGAACCAATTTCACGCGCGGACCCTCCAGTCAGATTCGTTCCGGAGTCACGCCTCCATGCACCTGGTTCCGCTGGTGCAATTCGTCCAGAGCGTCCGCCACGCGCAAGACGATCGCCACCGCGTCCGTCTACCGACATCGCACCTGACCGAGAAACCGGTCAGCCAGCGACCCCAGGCGGGTGCAGGTGTCATGGTTGTGGCGTTTCGTGTCGGATTGGATGTCGTGGCCAAAGTTATCGTGTGGCTGGACAGGGCGTCCGACCGGCAGTGTTCGCGGCTAGTGTCCACTCGGGACGCAATGGAGTCTAATAGCCACGTGCCGGAAGCTGCCCCATGACACGACCCTGGCGAGCCGCTTCGTCTCTCGTCGCTCTCCTGTCGTGGTCGTGCGCCGTCACGCCGCCGCCGACGCTGCCGGCCCCGGCCTACGCCTACGCCGACGTGCTCGCGCAGGCGGACACGTTGTTGCGAGCAGGGTGCTACCGGTGTCTACTCGAGGCTCGGGTGTCGTACGAAGACCTGACAGACACCGAGGCTGACCCAACAGCGGTGAGGACCGGACTCTTCGAGACGTCACTGCTAATCGGCATGCGAGAGCGCGAGCTGGGTCTGGTGGGCCTGGGCACTTTCGAGCACGCCGCTCGCCTCGCGGCGACGACCGATACACCGACGGAATGGCCGCAGTTCGTCGCCATGGCGGAGACGACGCGGTGGCAGCGCGTCGGCGTCCCCAAAGCGCTTCTCGATGAGAACACCGCGCACCGTAGGCGCGTCGACCGGGAGCGCGAGTCGTGGAACGGGCTGCTCCGGCCGCTCGTCCGCACCAGCCCGCTGGCCGGATACCTGTATCTCAGCCTGAACTGCGCCGACGGGTGGCTCGCCGATCAACCGGCGGCCCTGACCGACGACCTGGCCGTCCACGACGACGCCCTGTATCTCCGGTATCGACGCGCCATGTGCACCGGCAGGCTTGTCGAGCAGTCGCTCATCGAAACATTGGAGCCACGATTCACCGAAATGAAGTTCTTCCTGGCGCAGGCAGCGTTGCGCGCCGGGGCGATGGCCTTGGCCGAGTTGCAACTAAGGGAGACTCAACCCGCGTGGCCGGACTGGCCGGCGCCCGTGCTCGGGCTGGCCGACGTGACGCTGGCGGCCGAGGACTATCAGCCAAGCCTTGGCTTGTACGACCGGCTGCTCGAGCTGGTACCGGACCAGCGCGATGCGCTGCTCGGGAAGGCGAAGGCCCTGAGCTACCTCAACCGCCCGAACGAGGCACTGCCGCTGCTCGACCGGCTGGCGGCGCTGGGCCAGTGGTATCTCGGCGACACCTACTACTGGCGGGCCTGGAACCGATTCAGACTCGACTCGGTCGAGCCGGCGTGGGCGGATATCGAGCGCGCGAAGCAGTACCGTGAAGACGCGGAAGTGTTGACCCTTTCGGGACAAATCGCCATCGAGCAGGACCGCCTGGGTGACGCGCGGGCCGACCTCGGAAAAGCGCTCCGGTCCACGGACCTCGCGTGTGACGCGGCGTTCCACCTGGGCCGCGTGCATGTGGCCGAGACACGATGGCCGGAAACGGCCGTAACCTTCGGGCGCGCGGCACGCTGCTACCGCACGGCCACCGAGGAACTGGTGGGCGAGCTCGAACGCATCCGCCAGGACCCGGCCGTCCCCGAGGACCGTCGGGGCCGGGTGGTCGCCCTGTACGCCGCCCGCGTCGCAGCCGCGCAACGCCAGGCGGCGTCATCCGCCTTCAACGCCGCGCTTGGCTACGCCAACGCCGACGCGCTCAATGACGCTGAGGCGCAAGCTCAGCAGGCCAGCACCCACCCGGACTTCGCGGAGCGCGCCGGCGCCTTGCTCGGGCGGATTGAGGCTCGGCGACCGGCTGAGCCGGACACAGACACCATCGAGGACGAGGGCACGCCACCGTAGAAATAAAGACACCGGTCCGCAGACGCCCACGGGACAAAAAAAGGCCGGGCGCAACGAGCGCGCCCGGCCGTATAATCCGCCAAACGGGTCAAAAGCCTAGTTGTCGTTCGCCTCAAGCCCGTCGACCGTGCCGTAGTAGCCCAGCATCATCTCTTCCCAGGTCTGATCGCCCCAACGCACTTCGGCGGTCGGATCCGGATTGTGCCGGTTGTTGGTGGAGTTGTCGTAGGTGAACACCGTCTGCAGCTCCGACCCGGCCGGCATGAAGATCGGCTCCTCGAGCTGGTAGTTCAGCTGCCAGTTGAAGTCGTAGTTCGGGACTGACAGCGCGACCTCTTCGCGGCCGTCGGGGAACTTGATGATGAACTTGGCGGACTTCCCACGCACATGCATGTGCGGCATCATCGACGAGAGATATGTGTCTTCGCGGATCTTTCGGCTGGCCGTGACCTCAAAGCTCGGGTTGCCCGGCTCAATCCGGAACATCGGATTAATGACCTGTCCACCGCCGGCCCGCCGCATACTATCTGGCTCTGCCGCGAGCACGACGCCCCAGCTGCTCCGGTCCGTCGCCGGCTCGCCAATCGTGGTGTAGTGCATCTGGGCTTCGATGTCCGCACCCGCCGGCAGTCGACTCGCGACCCCAACCGGATACACGGTCCCCAGCCGGTTGGGCACATAACCGCCAACGGTGGCGCCTTCGGCCCGTGTCCGGTCGCCGTCCCGAGTCAGAAGTGCCTCACCCGTGGCGGGCTTGCCGTCGTCTTCCATCACCTGGGCAATCACATGGTGCAAGACGCGCCGATCACCCGGGACAAATTCGTAGGCCGAAATCCAGACGTCCTGCTTCAGGTTCGTGGGAACCGTGACATACGAGTAGGGTACGGTCCCGTCCGCGGGCACCTCGAACGGCTCGAGCATGGTGAAGATAAGGTCGGGCTCACCAATCGACCACCCCTCTGCGAACTGCGGCACCTCGGGCAGGTCGGCATCGTTCCCCCGCGGGGCCCCGCCGTCGACCCAGGCCGAAATCGTGTCGACCTCATGTTGCGTCAGGCTGGTGTCGTTCTTGTATCCTCGCACACTGGTATCGGCGAAAAATGGTGGCATCTCCCGTGCCAACACCTTACTCTTCACGGCGCGGGCCCAGGGACGTGCGTCCTCGTAGGAAATCAACGACATCGGGGCCAAATGGTTCGGACGGTGGCAAGCCACACAGTTGTCGTAAAAGATGGGTGCGATGTCTTTGGCAAACGTCGGCGTGCCTTCAGCCTCGGCGGCGCTCGTGCCGGCCGCGCTGCCCAACATGAGGGCCATCACGCCAACCCCCATCAATGTCGTCGGTACTCGCATTACACACTCCCCCCGTGATTCGCTCGCGCCTGTGCAGAATCTGCTCGTCTAAGTATCGCCCATCAGAGCGGAAAGTCCAGCAGATTTGACTATGGACCCGCTCGGACATAAGTTGACCAGACGGTGCCGGCCCGCGCCGGCTTCCGCCCACGCCCCCGACACTCGAGACACGCCATGGACTTCTCCACCTCTCCTCACACCGATGCGTTGCGTCAGCGCCTGCTCACATTCATGGACGACGCGATCTACCCGAACGAGGCGGTCTACACCAAGCAGGTCTCCGCCACCGCAAACCGGTGGGAGTCGCCGCCGATCATGGAGACGCTCAAGTCGCAGGCTCGTGCCGCCGGGTTGTGGAACCTGTTCTTACCGGACAGCGAGCTGGGCGCGGGGCTGAGCAACGTCGAGTACGCGCCGCTGTGCGAGATTCTCGGGCGCTCTGACATTGCCCCGGAGGCCTGTAACTGCGCCGCGCCGGATACCGGCAACATGGAGGTGTTCGTCCGGTACGGCACGGACGAACACCGGGAGCGGTGGCTGAGTCCTCTGCTGGAAGGCCGCATCCGGTCCGCCTACGCGATGACCGAACCGGCCGTGGCCTCGTCGGACGCCACGAACATCGAGGCCCGCATAGAGCGCGACGGAGACCACTATGTGGTCAATGCGCACAAGTGGTGGGCGTCAGGCGCCGGCGACACACGCTGCAGAGTCTTCATCCTGATGGGGAAGACCGACCCCACCGCGGCCAAGCACAAGCAACAGTCGATGGTGGTGGTGCCGGCCGACGCGCCGGGAGTGACACTGGTTCGCCCCCTGACGGTGTTCGGGTACGATCATGCCCCCCACGGGCACTTCGAGGTCACGTTCGAGAATGTGCGGATCCCGGCGACGGACGTGCTGCTGGGCGAAGGCCGCGGATTCGAAATCGCGCAGGGCCGCCTGGGACCGGGGCGCATTCACCATTGTATGCGTTTGATCGGCCTCGCCGAGCGAGCACTCGAGGCCATGTGCGCCCGGGCCAAGTCGCGGGTGGCGTTTGGTGGTCCGCTGGCTCAGCAGGGTGTGGTGATGGAGGCCATCGCCAACTCCCGGATCGAGATCGACCAGGCGCGCCTGCTGACGCTCAATGCCGCCCACATGATGGATACGGTCGGCAACAAGTTCGCGCGAGCTGAAATCGCGATGATCAAGGTTGTCGCGCCAAACATGGCGCTCAATGTGATCGACCGCGCGATCCAGCTGCATGGAGGTGCCGGCGTCTGTGACGACTTCGGACTCGCGGCGGCCTGGGTTCACGCGCGGTATCTGCGGCTGGCCGACGGGCCCGACGAGGTGCACCGGCGCGCAGTCGCCCGGATTGAACTCAAGAAGGGGACCGCTCCCAGTTAGGCGCAGCCCCGTCTGAATGAAGTCGCGTTCGTCTGGCCAAGCGCAAGGAGGGAGCGGCCAGGTGGGCTGTGACCGACGAAGCAATGCCGCCAGACGAACGCCTCGCCAGGAAACCTAGGCGAAGACCATGGTGACGGTCTCGGCCACACAGGCCGGCTTCGTCTCGCCTTCGACCTCGACCACAAACTGGCTGGTGAGGCGAATGGTCCCGGCCGCCACGCGGGTGGTTGTCAGCAGGGTCTGCACTCCACGGACCCGCGCGTCCCGCCGTACGGCACTGGGGAACCGCACCTTGTTCACCCCGTAGTTGATCGCCCTGGCAACACCGCGCACTTCGGCGATCTGCTGCCGAAAGTGTGGGATCAGCGACAGGGTCAGAAAGCCGTGCGCAATCGTCGTCCCGTAAGGCGACTCGCGCGCTGCGCGGTCTGCGTCCACGTGAATCCACTGCGGATCCAACGTGACGTCGGCGAACCGGTCGATCATGTCCTGGGTGATGGTGAGCCAGTCGCTGGCCCCCAACTCGGTGCCGGCGAGCGCGTCGAGTTCGTCCAAGCCGTTGATCACACGCATAGAAACCTCATCCAGTCGGGGCTACGCCCCGAACCCTACGCGGCCGCGCGGGGACCCCTGGGAGCCCCACTCCGCCGCCGCGGGGCGCGCATTGTCGCGCGCCTGGGAGACGATGCCGCCTTCATTGAGACGGGGCTGCGTCCAAACCCTCCCGCCGCCTGCTAGTATAGGCGCCGCAAGCCGCGCTGCCGCGGCACGACGAGGAGCTTCGCATGTCAGACGCCGTCATCGTATCCACCGCCAGAACACCGATCGGAAAGGCCTTCCGCGGGGCGTTCAACAAGACGCATGGCGCCGTGCTGGCTGGCCATGCCATTGCCCATGCGATCGAGCGGGCCGGGGTCGACCCGGCCGAGGTGGAGGACGTCATCATGGGTTGTGGTCTGCCGGAAGGGGCGACGGGACACAACGTCGCCCGGCTGGCCGCGATCAGGGCCGGGCTGCCGGTGACCACAGCAGGCACGACGATCAACCGATTCTGCAGTTCGGGGCTCCAGGCCATCAGCGTGGCCGCTCAGCGGGTCCTCACGGACCGGGTGCCGGTCATGGTGGCGGGCGGTGTCGAGTCGATCAGCCTGGTGCAGAACAGCTTGAATCAGGAGCACTTCACCGAAACGTGGTTGATACAGCACAAGCCGGAACTGTGGATGAGCATGATCGACACGGCCGAGGTGGTCGCGCAGCGCTACTCGATCAGCCGTGACGACCAGGACGCATACGCCCTAGTGAGCCAGCAGCGCACCGCGGCGGCGCAGGAGGCCGGCCGGTTCGATGAAGAGATCGTGCCACTGACCACTACCAAGCTGGTGATGAACAAACAGACCGGCGAGACGTCTGATGAAGAAGTTACTCTCACGCAAGATGAAGGCAATCGTCCAAGCACGACGCTCGAGGGTCTGGCCGGGCTGACTCCGGTCCGGGGCGAAGGTAAGTGCGTGACCGCCGGAAACGCCAGCCAGCTGTCTGATGGCGCGTCGGCCTGCGTCGTGATGGACGGGGCACTTGCCGCCCAACGGGGGGTCGCTCCGCTCGCGGTCTACCGCGGTCTGGTCGTCTCCGGGTGCGAGCCGGACGAGATGGGGATCGGCCCGGTGTTCGCGGTGCCCAAGCTCCTGGAGCGGAATGGGCTCACGACCGACGACATCGACCTCTGGGAGCTCAACGAGGCGTTCGCAGTACAGGTCATCTACTGTCGGAACCGGCTCGGCCTCCCGATGGAACGGTTCAATGTCGACGGTGGTTCCATTTCAATCGGCCATCCCTACGGTATGAGTGGGGCCCGTATGGTCGGTCATGCCCTGATCGAGGGCAAACGCCGCGGGGCCCGCTACGTGGTGACCACCATGTGCATCGGTGGCGGGATGGGCGCGGCCGGCCTGTTCGAGATTGCGTGACCGGATCGTGACTTCGCCGGACGATCCCGAGGTCATCGCGGTTCGGGCCGACGAGCGGCTCAAGCCGGACCGACTCGAGCCGTGGCTGCGGGCGCATCTGCCTCACGCGGATGGGCCGTTCACGCTGCAACAGTTCGGTGGTGGACACGCCAACCTGACCTACCTGCTGCACTTCGGCAACGACGAGTACGTGCTGCGGCGACCGCCGCTGGGTCCCATCGCCCCGAGCGCGCACGACATGCAGCGAGAACACCGTGTGCTGCGCCGCCTGGGCGAGGCGTTTCCGCTCGCACCGACCAGCTACGCGCTCTGCACGGACCCGGCGGTGCTTGGTGTCGACTTCCACGTGATGGAACGACGGCACGGGAGCGTGATCCGCAGCGAGCTTCCGCCGCACCTCGTCGGCAAGCCAGAGGTCAACCGGCGTATCGGGGAGATGCTTGTCGACGTGCTCGCCGACCTACATCGGGTAGACCCGGCTGATGTCGGTCTGGGCGACCTGGGCCGACCCGACGGCTTCGCGCGGCGACAGGTCGACGGGTGGGGTCGTCGCTGGCTGGCGGCAAAGCACGAGGCGGTGGCCGACGTCGACGAGATGCTGAGTTGGTTGGACGCGTCGATTCCGACACCCCAGATCACGACGCTCCTGCACAACGACTACAAGCTGGACAATCTGATGGTGGACGTCGCGGACCCGGCGACGCCGGTCGCCGTGCTCGACTGGGACATGACCACGCGGGGCGATCCGTTGATGGACGTCGGCTACCTCCTCAATTTCTGGAACGAGGCGACCGATGATCCTCGCTGGCATCACGTATCCAAGATGCCGACCAATCACGAGGGATTCCCGAGCCGAGCGGAGGTGGTCGAGCGCTACGCCAGACGCACCGGATTAGACCTGGACGCGATCGCGTGGTATCACGTCTTCGGCGTGTTCAAGCTGGTGGTCATCGTCCAGCAGATCTATATCCGCTATGTGCGCGGACAGACGCAAGACGAGCGGTTCGCCGGCTACGACGAGCGCGTCCGAGACCTGGCTCACAAAGGCGTTCAACTGATGAGCAGCTAGGGGCGCGCGACCTCTTCAGGAGAAACGTCTCATCGCCCAACCTGCGCCCACCCGTCATCGAAAGTCGCGACGACGCTCTGCCCAAAGGGTCGACGCCCCTCCGGTGGAGGGTTGGCACCCGGTTCGTCTCCGAGGACGCGTGCTCCACTCTGCGTCCGCGAGGCGGGCTGGGACCCCAACGCCGCCACACACCCCTCGCCGCGCCCCGGTTTTCCTGGCGAGGCGTTCGCCTGGCAAGGCGCAAGGAGGGAGCAGCCAGGCAGGCTGTGACCGACGAGGCAATGCCGCCAGGCGGACGCCGCGTCAGGAAAACCTAGAAAGGTTTGTAGGTGACCATGATCACCGCGAGCAGGATGACCCCGGCGGCGACGGTCGCCAGCATCCGGCCCTGACCGCTCATCCGGAACGCCATCCCGGTCAAAACGGACAAAGCGAGCCAGCAGACGACCTTCACCATGATCCACCCCGGAAACCCGATCCCCATCATTCCCGCGAGGCCGAACCCGCTCATAACGGCCAGCAGACTGAGCGTCCCGGACATCATCAGGAACTGCCGGCGCTTGTCGGAGTGGGGGCCGGCGAGCGCCGCGAACGTAACCCCGGCCAGAAGAATCACCGAGGTCAAATGGAGCAACAGAAAGATTTGGGTATTCATACGAAGGCCGTCGCGCTTGACTAAGGTTGCTAGATGGGTGCGATCACCCCGGTGAAGCTGAGGTCTGGATCATACTCCAGCACGTACCGCTCGGTTCCGGTGACCACACCGGCCAGCTGCTCCGCCGCCCGCGATTGGTCGCCGAAAGCCCGGAGAATACCACCACGAGCCAGCTCTCGGTAGCTCCGCAGGTTCTCGACGATCTGCCACAGCACGGGGCCTGGGCCGAATTGCCGCTGATAGATCCCGAACACGACGCCGGCGTCCAGAAACGTAGCGACATTGTCCCGAAGAAATGCCTCGAAATCAGCCCCTCTGCCGACCGCCACCTGGACGTTTGTGACCCGGGCAATCGACAAGCCGCTGACATCGTCTGATTCCACGCTCAAATCCCGCCGGTAGCGGACGGCGTAGGCCTGGCGCCCCTCCGTCGTCTCACGCAGCTTGTCGAGCACTCGGTCGTAGTCGCGTTGTCCGAGCGCTCGCGCGAGCGCACCCCCGCCATCGAGCTCGCCGAATCCGCTGAGCGGGGTGATGAACTGCCGCTCATAGGTATCGCCAAACTGTCCCGCCCGCCAGGCGGAGCGCCACGGCACCCCGCCGGCGCGAAGCGCCGGGTTGATCTCGTCTCGATACAGCTCCATGAAGTCTGTGAGCTTCTCCGGCCGGATTTGGACGATCTGGACGCGATACCAGATCTCACCTTCCTGGGCCCGTGTCTCGGTCACCGAGGCGCCGATGCACCAGAGCATGACCGACAACAAGAGCGTCGCTCGTGACAGGTGCATGGTGTCCTCCTCGTCCGCCACTGGGGGCGGCAGCACGTTCGTCCCTGTGACCTGATGCTACTACTTCTCCGCCGTCAACTGTATCGACCTGACCCGATTGTGGCGCCGCCATCGACGACCAGTATCTGACCGGTGATAAACCGCCCGGCCGGTGACGCCAGCAGCAACGCCGCACCCGCCAGGTCGTCCGGCTCCCCGATCCGACCGAGCGGATACGTGGAAATCACTTCAGCAAGCTGCTCCGGATCCTCCCACAACGCCCGCGCGAAATCGGTGCGCACCAGCCCCGGCGCAATACAGTTCACGCGGATGTTGCTGCGACCCCACTCCACCGCCAGGTTGCGCGCCAGCTGAAAATCGGCTGCCTTCGAGATGCCGTAGATCCCAAGTGCGTCGTTCCCCTTGAGACCCGCGATGCTCGACACGATGATGACCGCCCCGTCCTTGCGCTTCGCCATCTGCGGCAGCACATGGTTGCACAGCCACAAGTTGTGCTTCACGTTCGTGGCCATGACCTTGTCGTAGGCCGCCTCGGTGACGTCGGCCATCGGGCCGTAGGCCGGATTAACCGCGGCGTTGCACACCAGAACATCGACACGCCCCCAACGCTCGAGGGTGCCGTCGACGAGGGCTCGGCCCTGGTCGAGATGAGACATGTGACACGGAATGGCCACTGCCTCACCGCCAGACGCGTTGATCGCGTCAGCCACGGGCTGACAACTATCGATTCGACGACTGGAGACCACGACGCGAGCTCCGGCCTCGGCCAATGTCTCGGCGATGACCCGGCCGATCCCCTTGGACGACCCGGTGACCACGGCCACTTTCCCACGTAGGTTGAGCAGATCCAGATGTGCCATATATAGCTCAGCGCAGATATTGATTGGAACGCGAGACGGTCCGACGTCAAACGAGGGCGACCGCCGGCCATTTGAGACGGCCATTATACGATTGAAGCGCCCCTCGGATGTCCGTGGGGAATCAGGAGGACCCCGGCGTGAATCCGACCGATCGTATGCCACCGATATCTGACGCGGACATGACCACCGAGCAGCGACAGGCGGTGGCTGGTTACGCGGCCACGCGCAACACGTCTGTCTTCGAGGGTCCCTTCGTACCGTTGCTCCGCAGCCCTGAGCTGCTCGACCGGGTGCAGCGCGTGGGCGAGTATCTGCGATACCGCAATGCGCTACCGCGCCGGCTCAGCGAGATGGCGATCTTGATCGCCGCGCGGCACTGGTCGCAACAGTTCGAGTGGAACGTCCACACAGCCGACGCGACTACGGCCGGTCTCGCCGACCTCATCATCACCGCAATCTCCGAAGGGCGCCGGCCCTCGCCCCTGGAGGAAGACGAAGCGGCGGTGTACGACTTCTGCCTGGAACTCCTACACAACAAGAGTGTGAGCGACGCGACCTACGGCCGCGCCCTGGCGCTGGCTGGAGACCAGGGCGTCATCGACCTCGTCGGTCTCTTGGGGTACTACTCGCTGCTCGCGATGGTGATGAACACGGCCCGGACCCCCATCCGTGACGATGTGACTCCCACCCTCGAACGGTTCCCGGTCTGAGCTACCACCGGGAAGCACCGCCGCCAGGCGGACGCCTCGCCAGGAAACCTATTTGCGCTGGTCGAAGCGCCGGCCGGCGAGGGCCGACGCGATATTCACCTTTTGGATGTCGATGGTGCCGCCGGCAATCCCCCATCCCCAGGCATCCCGCATCCGCCGCTCCATCGGATAATCACGCGAATAGCCGTAGCCCCCCATCAGCTGAACCCCGGCACTCGTCACCTCCCGCGCCGCCTCGTTCGCCACGCACTTGGCGATGCTCGAATCGAGAATCGACGGCAACCCACCTTCCGCCCCCTGGGCGGCACGGTAGATGAGCAATCTCGACGCCTCGACCCGCATCGCCATCTCGGCCAGTTTCAGCTGCACCGCCTGAAACTCAATGATCGGCTTCCCGAACTGCCGGCGGTCCTGCACCCAGACCAACGCCTCTTCGAGCGCACCAGAGGCCTGACCCAACGCCATGGTGGCGTTGCCACACCGTTCCAGGTCGAACGCCTGCATCAGCTTCGGGAAGCCCCCGGCCGGCACCACGACCTGGTCAGCCGGCACCGACACCTCGTCGAAGTAGAGATCTGAGTCAGGAATGCCCCGGAACCCCATCAGCCGTTCCTGCTCTCCGAACGTGAGTCCCGCCGTACCTTTGTCGACGAACACGGCGCCAATCCCCTTGGCGCCTGACGCATCGGACAACCGGCAGTACACGAGGTAGGCGTCCGAGTGCCCGCCTCCGGAGCACCAGCGTTTGGTCCCGTTGATGACGACCCGGTCGTCGCGCACCTCCGCGCGAGTCCGCAGATCGGTCAGCGCGGTCCCGGCATCCGGCTCCGACATCGCCACCGCCACGATCATCTCTCCGCGGCACACGGCCGGAATCACCCGTTGCTTCAAACCCTCGCCGGCGAAGTGCGTTAGGGCGTGCACCGGTCCCGCCACCGACTCGAAGATCGGAAACGCCACGGCGGACGACACCTTGGCGAATTCCTCGAGCACCAGAAACGCGTCGACGTTTCCCAATCCAAGGCCACCAAGGGCCGCCGGAACATTCACCCCGAGGAACCCCATCTCGGCATACCGTCGCAGCCACTCTCGCGAAAGCGGCGTCGCATCCGTCTCGATCTGTTCCGCCACGGCGGTCATTTCGCCCCGCGCGAAGTCGCGCGCCGCCGCCTGCAGCGCCTGCTGCTCTTCCGTGAGCCGGAAATCCATAACGTTCTCCTGCGCCGGCTCCCGCTGACAGCCCTCCGCCAGCCGCCGACGCGGTGAATGGTACACTCGCGGACCTTCTGACCACGCGGACCGGAGCGGACGAGGGAATTCCCGCGCGAGTTGATCCAGGAGAACACGATGTCGAACGTGAAACACGATGAAGGATTACAGGCGCGACGACGGGTCCTGGGCGACGAGTATGTCGACCGGGCGCTGACCGGGCTGGACAGCTTCAACGCCGAGTTTCAGCAACTGGTGACCGATTACTGCTGGGGTCAGGTCTGGACCCGGCCGACGCTCAGCGACCGGCAACGCAGCCTGATCAACCTCGCGATGATCTCCGCCCTGAATCGGAGCCACGAGTTCAAGACCCATGTGCGCGGCGCCATACGGAACGGCTGTACCGTCGAGGAGATTCGGGACACCCTGATGCAGGTCGCCATTTACTGCGGCATCCCAGCCGGGGTCGAAGCATTTCGTCTGGCCAGGGAAGTCCTTGACGCAGAGGGCGTGACGCCTGACTCGGTGGGTGACGCGACCGAAGACGTCTGAGGCGGGATCAGGCGGCGGCTCGAGGATCCCGCACCCGCTGCAGCAGAACCAGACCCAGCATGAACAACCCCGTAAGGGTCAGAAATGCGGGTCGTTGGTTGCCGTCGGCCCAGACAGTCACATAACCGAACAGCAGCGGGCCGATGACCGACGACGACTTGCCGCACAACGCGTAGAAACCGAACATTCCGGCCTCCTTCCCCGCGGGAACCAGCGATGACAGGAACGCCCGGCTCGCCGCCTGGGTCGAGCCCAACCCCAGACCGGCCAGTACGGCCATCCCATAGAACAGCGTCGGGTTCTCGATGACGTAGGCGGCGACCCCCACGAAAATCCAGAGACCGAGTACGCCGTTCAGCACCCGCTTGGGGCCATACCGGTCGGTGGGCGTCGCCAAGGCGAACGCGCCGACCAGCGCCGACATTTGAACGATGAGAAAGAGCACGATCGTTCCTTGCTGGTCGAAACCAAAGGTCTCGGTCGCCACCACGCCAGCCATCACGATGATCGTCAGCACACCGTCGATATAGAAGAAGAACGCGAAGAGAAAATTGCGCAACTCCTTGAGATCCCACACCTCTTTGACGATGGCCCGAAAGCTCGTGACACCCCACCTGGCCGCCTGTGCAATGCTCATGTCGGTCGGCTGATCTTTCGGCAGCACAAGGAACGCCGGCAGAGAGAACACCAAGAAGAAGCCGGCTACCAGAAACCACACCAGCTCGATACGATCGCCCGCAAACGGAATCACCATCACAAGCCCCAGGGCCGAGCCAAGATAACCAACCCCGAAACCGAGACCAGAGACCCATCCCTGACGCTCGGGCGGGGCGATGTCAGGCAGATACGCGTTGTAGAAGACCAACGCGCTCTCGAACCCCACGTTGGCGACGACAAACAGCAAGAAGCCCCGCAAGACCATACCCTGGTCCAGCGTCGACATCATCGCCACGGCGACGAGACAGACCGACGTGTAGGCGAGCATGAACTTCTTACGGGCGCCGCCGCGGTCGGCGACCGCGCCCAGCAACGGCGACGACACCGCCACGATCAGCGCCGAGAGCGACACGGCTCGTCCCCACCAGAGTTCCCCCACGCCCCCCTCGTCGCCAACGACGAACGTGATGAAGAAGACGGGAAAGACCGCGGTCGTCATCACCGCTGGATAGACGGAGTTGGCGAAATCAAAGAGCGCCCAGGCGCCCACGTGCTTCTTGTTCAGGACCGTCACCCTCGTCCAAGCGGAACGCGCACACCCATGGGACGTCTGTCATGAATCATGGTGAGGACAATAGCGTCCCGGGGGACCTGCGTCCACCCGACCTGCAGGCACAGCGCGGACCACCGAGCCGTGTACAATGCGCGCCGACACGATCAGTCGACACCGCTTCTGCCGTGCCCCCATCTGCATGATCTATCTGATTCGGCACGGTCAAACCGCGCTCAATGCCGCGCGGGTCGTGCAGCGCCCGGACACGCCGCTCGACGCCATCGGCGCCCAACAGGCCAAGCGGCTCGGGGCTCGGATGGCCGAGGTTGGTCTAACCAAAATTCTCAGCAGCGACTACCCTCGCGCTCGCCGCACGGCAGCCGCGCTGGATGTCACCGGCACGATCCCAACGGAGCTGACCCCACTGCTACGCGAACGGGACCTGGGCACGCTGGACGGACATCCATATGCGGGTGTGGAGCACCAGCTGTTCGGACCAGATCATGACCCACCCGGGGGGGAGGCCTGGCCCGTCTTCCTCGCGCGGGTCGCCCGGGCGTGGGCGCACGTCGGCTCGGTCGCCCACGGGGGCACCGAGCGGGTCGCCGTCGTCACGCATGGCCTCGTGATCAGAGCGCTCACCGAGTTGCACCTCACCTACGGCGACGATGCGACGCAGCCCGTGCGGTTCCGCAACACGTCAGTCACCATCATCGACCCGACTCCTCCCTGGACGGTTCGACTGTCCGCCTGCGCCCGTCACCTCGAGCAAGGGCCCACCACGAAATAACAGCGGCATTTCTGGGTGTCGAGGCACGCGCCCGACCAGGCGCGAGGAGTGCGCATACGGGGAGTATGCAAGCGACGAGCAACACGGTCGCGCGGGATGCATCGACACCCAGAAATGTCGCTGTTATTTCGTGACGATCCCTAACGACACGGGTCGCACGCAGGACGCCCGGGTCACCGCTCCGCTCTATACTTGGCACGACCACCGCGCGCAACCAGATTCTCGGGGGACACCATGACGACAAAACGACGACTCGCGACCGGCCTGGTCGCGCTTGGCTGGATACCCACACTCGCCTTCATCGGCGCGCACTGGGTTGGCGACACCCATGCCGCGGCTCAGGCACGGACGCCGATCAAGGTCACCCGCATGTTCACCGGCCCGGACAACCAGACCCATGCCGAGGAATACGACGTGCCGCTCGGGGAGCTCCGGGGCGCCACGGAACTCTCGGAAACGGTTGACGTCACCAGCCTGCAGTTCCGCCGCACATCGCTGGACTACGACCTGCCGTTCCACACGGCGCCGCGACGCCAGTATGTCATCACGCTAAGTGGCGAGAGCGAGGTGGAATTCGGCGACGGCACGAAGGTCAGGTTGTACCCGGGGCACATCCTGCTGGCTGAGGACACGACCGGCCAGGGGCACATCTCACGAGCTATCGGAACCGAGGATCGAATTTCATTGTTCATTCCGCTCGCCGAGCAATAGGACGCGGGGAGGGCGTTCTGGGCTTCGAGCCGCGGACACGGTTGGGAGGACGACTGTCGCGGTGGTAGGGGCGGGGGCAGGAACGCCACCTCAAGCAGCCGACCCGTTGACTGTGGTCAGGCTTCACAAGGCACTCAACGAGCCAGCAAACGATAAAGGCCGAAGAGCGGGAGCGTCGCACCGGGGGTCGGGATGTCGAGCGGTTCGAGCATCCGGCACGCGGGGGGGCCATGGCCGGCGTGCGTATGACGCAGCGGTCGAAGAATGGCATGATGGGGCCACGAGGTCATAGCACGTGCCCCCCCACGACAACACCATCGACGTCTCCACCCTGTTCGACCTGAGCGGAAAAACCGCGTTGGTCACCGGGGGCTCCCGCGGGATCGGCAAGATGATCGCGGAGGGCTATGTGCGGGCGGGCGCGACCGTCTACATCTCGTCCCGCAAGGCGGCCGTCTGTAACGAGGTCGCCGCTACCTTATCGGCCCTCGGACCCTGCCACTCGCTGCCGGCGGATATCACCGATGACGCGGACCGGGCGCGGCTCATCGAAACGCTAGGGCAACGCATCGATCGGCTGCACATTCTGGTCAACAACGCAGGCGCCGCTTGGGGTGCGCCCTACGAGACGTTCCCCGAAGATGGGTTTCGTAAGGTGCTCGGACTCAACGTGACGGCCCTGTTCTTTCTTACCCGCGATCTCACGCCGTTGCTGACGGCCGGTGCCGCGCCGGACGACCCCGCACGGGTGATCAACATCGGCTCGATGGACGGTCTCAAAGTGCCGACGGTCCTGCAGACGGGCACGTTCTCGTATTCGGCCAGCAAGGCGGCAGTGCACCATATGAGCAAGACGCTGGCCCTAGAATTGGGCCCACGCCATATCACGGTCAACGCGATTGCTCCGGGGTTCTTCGAAAGCAAGATGACGGAGGGGTCCCTCGATCGTTTCCGCGACGACATCGAACGGAACTGCCCGCTGGGGCGGATCGGACGTCCGGAAGAGATGGCGGGAATCGCGATCTACCTCGCCTCACGGGCCGGCGCCTATACCAACGGCGCCATCATCCCCGTAGACGGCGGCACATCGGTGACCTGAGGTTTTCTGACGAGGCGCCCGCTGGCCTGGCGTGCTACTTGAGAATGGCACCCAACTGCATGGCCAGACTGACGTCGCCTTCGACCCGCAGCTTGCCGGTCATGAATGCCATCTGCGGATTGATCGTCCCCTGCGCGATCTGGACAAAATCATCCATGATCACTTTCACCGTACAGTCGGCTTCGCGGTCCTCATTGTCAACGACGGTTGGCGTGGATTTGCCGTCGACCCGGACAACACCGTCGTCCCCAAAATCAAATTTCACGATAGCGGGAATCGGCGATCGCGTGCCAACGCGGCCCCGAATGCCCTCCGTGATCTTTTCGAGTGTCAAGAGTCTTCTCCGTGGAAATCGCCAATTGCCGGCTCGCCGTATCCCGGCGGCTAGCCGCGCCCTCGTCGGCCTCTGGAGGACCGAACTCGTCTTGGCTATCATAGCGCCCGGGCCACAACCCGCGCGCCGGCACCGTTGTCGCGGTGGCGACGCTGGCATACGCTAGTGTCGGTCGGACGACGGCAGAAGCACGGAGAGACGATGATCTATCGAAGCCCTTACCCTGATGTGGACATCCCGGACATCCCGCTCCAGGACTTTCTGTTCCAGCACGCGGCCAATTACTCAGACAAGGCGGCCTTGATCGACGGACCCACCGGACGGACCCTGACCTATGGAGAGCTGGTGGCCGCGGTGCGGCGGACGGCGGCGGGGCTGGCCGGTCGCGGATTCGGCAAGGGTGATGTCCTCGCCATCTACAGTCCCAACGTACCCGAATACGCCATTGCGTTCTTCGCGGTCGCGACCGCGGGCGGGGTCAATACCACCGTCAATCCGTTGTACAGGGCCGACGAACTGAACCGTCAACTCCTCGGCAGCGGCGCCACGTTGCTGGTCACGGTGCCTCAGTTCCTCGACAAGGCGACCCAGGCGATCGCCGGCACCTCGGTACGGGAGATCTTCGTGTTCGGAGACGCTGACGGCGCCACGCCGTTCGCGGCACTCGCCGACGGGGATGGGCCGCTACCGACGATCGAAATCAATCCACGAGATGACCTGGTAGCGCTGCCGTATTCCAGCGGGACCACCGGCCTCCCCAAGGGCGTGATGTTGACCCACCACAACCTGGTCTCGAACCTCTGCCAGACCCATTCGGTCGAACAACTCTCAGAGGATGAGGTCTTGATCGGGATTCTGCCGTTCTACCACATCTACGGGATGGTGGTGATCATGAGCGGGGCATTGCGGGCCGGAGCCACCATCGTCACGATGCCGCGGTTCGATCTGGAGCAATTTCTGGAACTGCTGCAGACCCATGCGGTAACGATGGCGTATCTTGTTCCCCCCATCGTGCTCGCCCTGGCCAAGCACCCGCTGGTCGACAATTACGACATCACCGCGCTGAAGAACATCCTGTCCGGGGCGGCGCCGCTCCCGGAGCCCGTGGCCAAAGCCTGTATCGATCGCCACGGGCTGATGCTGCGCCAGGGGTACGGCCTGACCGAGACCAGCCCGGTAACGCACGCGAACGGGAAAGACCGAGAGATCAAACACGACTCGGTGGGGGTCGCGTTGCCCAACACTGAATACCGTATCGTTGATCTCACCACCGGAACGGATGCGGACAGCGACGCCGTGGGCGAGGTGTGGATTCGCGGGCCGCAGGTGATGAAGGGGTATCTGAACGACCCCGAGGCCACCACCGAGATGCTTGACGCCGACGGCTGGCTGCACACCGGCGATATCGGGCGGGCCGACGCCGACGGGTACCTGTTCGTGGTCGACCGCGTCAAGGAACTCATCAAGTACAAAGGACTCCAGGTGGCCCCGGCGGAACTCGAAGGTGTGATTCAGGCGCACCCCGCGGTCGCCGACGTGGCCGTCATCCCGGTGCCCGACGTCGAAGCGGGTGAGATTCCCAAAGCGTATGTCGTGCAGATACCGAACGTCGCGGTGACCGCCGAGGCGATCATGGACTACGTCGCCGACCGCGTGGCGCCACACAAGAAGGTCCGCGCCGTCGAATTCATCGACGCGATTCCCAAGGTCGCGTCCGGAAAAATCCTACGACGAGAGCTTCGGGACCGGGAACGCGCGGCGCGCGAGGGTGCACGACCCGGCTCCGTCTGAG
This sequence comes from Acidobacteriota bacterium, assembly GCA_002712885.1. Taxonomy (GTDB): domain Bacteria; phylum Acidobacteriota; class Vicinamibacteria; order Vicinamibacterales; family UBA8438; genus UBA8438. Next base: position 22,226 of record PAUN01000039.1, on the reverse strand, counting down.
GTCTACTCCCCTACTCCCCCAACCGAAACGCGAGCAGTTCCCCCGCCTGGCCGCCGCCACTCGTGGCGACGACGATGTATTGCGCGCCCTCGTGCATGTAGGTCATTGGCGAACCGGACACCCCGACCGGCATGAACACCACGCCGACCTCCGCGCCGGTGACCTTGTCGTAGGCGCGCAGCATGGCGCCACGCTCGCCGGACGGGGTCGTGAACGTTCCGGGCTCACCGGCGATGACCAGGGTCTTGGTGATCAGGGTGCCGACGCGACCGATCCGGCCGGTCCGAGGAATGTCGAGGCCCTGCAGGTCGGGATGCTCCCGCACGTTGTCCGGGGTCTCACCGTGAGCGATTTGCCACAGGATGTCGCCCGTCTTGAGATCGATCGCGCTGATTCGTCCCCATGGTGGCTTCACGAGGGGCAAGCCCCGGATGGTCAAAGCGCGATCGCGGGGCGCCACGCCGGCCGGGTTGCCGCGGATGAAGTCCATATCCGACCGCTCGGGATCGTTGACCAGCCCGAGAGACACCATCGTCGTGAAGGAGTACTGGTAGAAGATACCGGTCTCCGGGTCAACCGACCCGCCGGGCCAGTTCGTACCGCCGCCGGTCGAGGGCAGCATCAGCGTGCCGTACGACCCATCGGGGTCGGCGACGACGGGCGGGGTGAAAATTGGTCCCATCCCGAAGTTCGAGACCCGCTCCAGCGCCTCGGCCCGTAGCTCGGGGGTGAAATCGATCAGGTCGTCTTCGCTCACACCCTGTCGGTCGTAGGCGGGTGGCCTAGTGGGAAACGGCTGGGTCAGAGCCAGCAGTTCGCCCGGCACGTCGGACGCCGGCATCGGTCGCTCCTCGATGGGCCAGATCGGTTCACCGGTCTCCCGGTCGAGCACATACAGCCAGCTCTGCTTGCTCGGCTGCGCGATGACTTTCGTAATGCCCGGCCGGCCCTCGATTTCCACGTCGACCAGCACCGGCGCGCAGGGAAAGTCCCAGTCCCAGACATCGTGATGAATCGCCTGGAAGTGCCACACCCGCTCGCCGGTCTCGAGATCCACCGCCACGATGCTGTCCGAGAATAGATTGTCGCCGTGGCGATGGCCTCCGTAGTAGTCGTTCGTGGGCATCTCGGTCGGCAGATAGACGATGCCGAGCTCGAGGTCGACACTGATCTGGCCCCAGACACCGTTGTTCCCGGTATACCGCCACGATTCATTGAGCCAGGTGTCGTTGCCAAATTCGTCACCACCGGGAATCGTGTGGAAGATCCACTTGCGTGCGCCGGTGTCGGCATCGAACCCGCGCACGTAGCCCTTCGTGTTCCGCATCGACTCGGGCGCGCTCCCCGGCACATGCGCGGCCCCGACGATGATGGTGTCACCGGCAACGAGGGGTGTGGCATGGAGACCGATCTCGCCGGCAATCGGGTCGATGTCCTGATCCATGTTCTGCATCAGGTCGACGATGCCGTCGGTGCCGAAGCTCGGGATTCGCTGCCCGGTGACGGCATCGAGCGCGATCATTCGGTAGCCGGGCGTAACGTAGATGATCTGCCCGCTCCCACCGTTGTCGCGATACGCCAGACCGCGACCGGAGAGCCGACGTGGCGCTTCCTCCGCCCGCTCGCCTTCGTCCAGGCGATGCATCCACAGATACTCGCCAGTACCTGCGTCCACCGCGACCACGGACCGCCGGGTCCCAACGGTCGAGTAGACCACGCCACCAACCATCAACGGCGTCGACTGAAAGTTGTACTCGGGCACGGGACCGAAGTTGTCGGTCTTCATCCGCCAGACAAGCTCCAGTTCGCTGAAGTTGTCGGCGGTGATCTGATCGAGTGGCGAGTAGCGCGTGTTGGCCTCGTCACCGCCATAGTGCCGCCACTCACCGTCCCGCGCACCGGGCTGGGCCACGGCCGTCGAGGTGACGCTCCCGAACACCAGGCAGACACCAAGCGCTCGCGTGAACCGACAACTTCGTAGGGTCATCTCTCAACCTCCAGCGTAGACGAACCGTCCACCGGACAACTGCGACACACACCGTGGTCGGCCGGCCTGCCCGCCGTAGCCTTGGCGAAGGCGGGCTACGGTATCGGCCCGCCAGTGTTCAACCTGATCCGGTACAACCCAGTGCGACCGGTCATATACAAGGTGTTGCCGTCGTCGCCCCAACCGGCATTGGCCGGCACTTCGTCGGGCTGAATCGAGCCCAGGTGCGTTCCGTCCGGACTGATCACCCAGATGCCGCCCGGGCCCGTCGCGAACAGGTTGCCGTCACGGTCAATCGTCATCCCGTCGGCCGCGCCGGGAGCTTCCACCTCGTTGACGTCGTAAAACACCCGCCCCGGTCCCAGCGTGCCGTCAGCCAGGACGTCGTAGGCGTACCACACCTTGTTAGCCCCGTCTGAGTTGGCCACATAGAGCGTCCCCTCATCCGGTGACAGCGCGATCCCGTTCGGCGCGGTCTGGTCCGCCAGCCGGGTAAGCGTCCCATCAGGGCTCAGCCGAAAGATGCCGTTGAAGTCGAGCTCCTTGTCCGGGTCGTCGTTCCCTTCCCGAAGCCCGTACGGGGGGTCCGTGAAGTACAACGCGCCGCTCGAGTGATACACCGCATCATTCGGACTGTTCAAGCGCTTCCCCTCAAACCGGTCGGCGAGCACCGTGACGCTGCCGTCAGCCTCGATGCGTGATATCCGCCGGTTCCCGTGCTCGCACAGAATCAGCCGGCCCTCGCCGTCGATCAGCAGCCCGTTCGAACCAACGGAGCGACCATCCGGATCGCCCTCGAAGACCGGACTGAGGAAGTCGCTGGCCCCCTCGGTCGGGGACCACTTTCGAATCGCGTTGTTGGGAATGTCGCTGAACAGCAGGTAGGGGTCTGGCTCGCCGCGCCGCACCCAGACCGGCCCCTCCGTGAACCCATAGCCATCGGCCAGTTTCTCGATGACCGCATCAGCCGGCACCAAGGCATCGAACGCGGGGTCGACGCGCACGACCGTCCCCGCGCTGTCCGCGGGCTCGGCCGCCATCGGTTCGGACTCCGGTATCGCCTCTTCCACCGGAGCCGGGGGCCCGCACGCGACCACGCCGACGGCCGCCATCACGACACCGAGATACCATCGCTTCACAGTTCAATCCCTCCGCCAGCGGCGAGGCTGGTGCCTCGCTCAGAGTCGCCACACTACACGCCGGCCGCGACGGCCGGCACGATTTCCTCTTCCATCAGGTCGTAGAGCGCTCCCCGATGCGCCCGTAGCTCGGAGCCAGGGTTCGGTGACGAAGTCATCACCGTCACCAGTCGCAGATCCGGCACGACGTAGATGAACTGACCGCCGTACCCCCACGCGTAGAACGCGTCATGCCCGTCCACCTCACGTACCCACCAGCCGTAGCCGTAGGACCGCTCGGGCCTCCAGTCCCGGGTCGCGTGCGTCCGCACCGACGTATGGACCCAGTCTTCGGACACGATCTGCCGGGTACCGACACGACCACAATTGAGATACATCTCACCAATGGCGAGCATGTCGCGCGGGGTCATAGACATCTCGTTGCCACCGAACAGAATGCCCTGTGGATCCGCCGTCCATCGAGGCACCGAAATGCCCATCGGTTCGCCGAGATAGCGCCGCGCGAAGCGATGGGTGTCCATCCCCGACGCCCTGGTAATGATGGCCGACAGCAGATGGGTGCTACCGGTGCTGTAGATCATCTGGGTGCCTGGGACGGCCACGAGCGGACGGGTCAACACGTGTCTCACCCAGTTCCTACTCTGGACCCACCGCCCATAGTTGCGGTTACTGGTCGTCTCGAGTCCGGCCCGCATCGTGAGGAGATCCTCGACCGTGATCTGCTCTTTCGCCGGGTCGTCCAGATACTCGGGAAAGAACTGGCTAATCTGGGTGTCGACGCTGTCGATGTGGCCCTGGTCGAGCGCGATCCCGACCAGCAGCGAGATGATGCTCTTGGATGCCGACTTCATGTTGGCGGCGCGATGGGCCGCGGCACCGTTGAAGTACTGCTCGGTCTGGAGACGACCATCCACCGACACCAGCAGCGACCGCATCCGGGGGAGCTGCGCGACCCGCTCGACCGCCGGCTCGAGGGCGGCCGCGGTCTCGACGGTCGCACGGGCGGCCACGACCGGGTCCCATCGCATCGACGCCAGCCCCCCGACGACGAGGACGGGCAGCGCGACGATGAGCGTGCGATGGCAAAGCCTCAGAGGTCGCATGTGATTAACCGTTCCACAGACTCGTGGCCTAGACCCTAGAGCCTGACCGCTTTGGCGTAGTCACCCAGAATGAGCCGAGCCTGGCGTCCCTGGGTCATCGCGCCGACGCGCCGACGCATGCCACGGGCTACCCCAAGGCCCAAACCCATCCACAGCAGCACGATCACCCACTCCTCCGGCCATGCCAGCGCGGACGGACTGCCCGGCAGGTACAGGAGGATGAAGAACCCCGTGGTCAAGACCGCGAGCCATCCTACCACTGCCGGCGCCGGCGTTCGATAGGGTCGTGGCAGCCCCGGATGCCGCCGCCGGATGACCAGAAACGACACCGCGACCAGCAGATAGGCCACCACCGTGGCCAGCGACCCGGCATCCACCAGCCAGACAAGCGCCGGCCGCCCCACCCATGGTGCCGCCGCCGTCACCAGCGTCAGTGCCGCCACCACCGCCACCGGAGATCCATGACGCGGATGCAGGCGAGCGAACACCGGAGGCAGCATGCCACCTCGGGCCATGGCGAACAGCAGACGCGACGCGCCGATGAAGAACGCGTTCCAACACGTGACGATGCCCAGCAATCCACCCAGCACAAGCACGCGACCCGCCCAAGGGCTGCCATAGACCGCGGTCATCGCGTCGGCCGTCGGCAACGCGCGAGCCGCAAGCCCCTCAGCCGGCAATGACACGCCGACCGTCCACTGCACGAGTCCATACCAGCCCAGCGCCATCACGATGGACAGGATGATGATGCGGCCCACGGCTTTCAGCGGAATGTCGATGTCTTCGGCGATCTGGGGGATGACGTCGAACCCCACGAACAGGAACGGCGTCATGATGACCACCCGCAGCACGCCATCCCAACTGGTCACGTAGGGAACCAGGTTGGCCGTATCGCCGCTGACGACACCCGGCACAAAGAACGCGACCCCCACCAGCAGCAGACCGCCCGCGGCCACGGTCTGGGCAAACGCCGCAAACCGGATGCCGAAATAGTTAACGAGACCGATCGCCAGTGCCCCGCCGACGCCGACCAGGACCCATGACAGGTGGACGTCCCAGCCGGCCACTGTGTAGAGATACCCGACCTCGAACCCGGGGACGAGGTAGCTGACCACCGTGGGCAGCGCCACCGCCTCGAAGGCGCACACGGCGACATAGGCCAGGACCAGCGTCCAGCCGCAGACAAACGCGCCGAGGGGCCCGAGGCCGACAAAGGCGAAACTAATCTCTCCGCCGGCCCGCGACAACGCGGCCGTCAACTCCGCATAGGTCAGCCCCACAAGCCACACCATGACGGCGCCCGCCGCGAAGGCCAGAATCGAGCCGAGTGTGCCCGCCCGGACGATCATCTCGCCGGCCAGTACCACCCAACTCCACCCGACCATGGCCCCGAAGGCAATCGCCAGGACGTCGCGACGACCGAGAATCTTGCGGAACTGAACCGCTGAGTCTGACATCCGGCGGACCTGCTGCACCCCGTTACCGCTCGTAGACGACGGCGCCACCGAGAATCGTCATCTCGATCTCGGTGTCCAGGGTCCGCCCCGGATCGATGGTCAACAGGTCCTGTGACAACACCACCATATCGGCCAACTTGCCGGTCTCGAGGCTGCCCTTGTCGTCCTCTTCGAAGGTGAGATGCGCGGCCAGCCGGGTGTAGCCCACGATCGCCTCCGGCATGGTCAGCGCTTCGCCGGGGCCCACTACGGCGCCGCTCATCCCCTTCCGGGTGACGGCGGCATACAAGCCAACCATCGGTCCGATCGGCAGGATGTCGCTGCCCAGCGCAACAAACACGCCATGGCTCATCGGTGACCGGAGCGGGTTGTTGGTCTGATACCGCTCGCCGTCGAGATGCTCGGCGTAGCGGCCTTCGAGCGTGTAGGTGAAGTTCGGCTGCTGGGCAATGTGGATGTTGTGGGTCGCCATCTGCTGCATGGTCTCGGCCGGCGGCCGCACCGTGAAGTGATTCAGATAGTGACGATGGTCGGTGCGAGGCGACTCCTCGATGATGCGTGACCAGACGTCGACCGTCATCTTGATCGCGGCGTCTCCGATAGTGTGGAAGCCCATCTGCCAGCCCCGGTCGTGGGCCGCCTTCGAGATCTCGTAGAGCCCCGCCTCGTCAATCAGCGCTCCGGTGCCGAAGTACCCGGGCTGTCCTTTGTAGGACTCGAGCGTCCAGGCCGCGGCCCCGGTGTAGCCGCCGTCCACAAAGAACTTCATCGGCCCGACCCGGAGCCACTCGTTACCGTCGCCGGTCGTCCGCCCGAAACGATCCAGCATGGCAATGGCCCGCTCGGGGTTCGGCGGCACCCGCAACTGCACCGCGGCCCGGGGCAACTCCCCTGCGAACTCCTGATAGACCGACTCCCAATCGCCGTATCCGCGCTGACCGACCCCGGCCTGGATAATCCCGGTAATACCCAGCCGGAGTAACCCGCGAAGATTCTCAACAAAACTGACACGCAGTTCTTCGGGGGTGGCGTCCGGCACCAGCCGCCGGACCATCCCTTGCGCGCCTTCCCGCAAGATGCCGTTCATCCGCCCCTGGTCATCGACTTCGATGATGCCGCCAGGCGGTGTGTCGCTCTCCGGGGTCAAGCCGGCCGCCTCCAGCGCCAGCGAACTGGCCACCGAGCTATGGCCGCCGGCCCGGGTCAGCACCACCGGGTTCACCGGAGCCGCGTCGTCCAGGTCCCAGCGCAACGGCCGACGCTGTTCCGCAAGCTCGTCCTCCGACCAGCCATAGCCGGTGATCCACTCGCCGGACCCGAGCTGCTCCGCCTTCCGGGTGACCCGCGCCTTCAACTCCGACATCGTCCCCAGACCGGACAGATCGACCCAGCGTTCCGGGTCGCCACTGATGTGAATGTGGGTGTCGATGAACCCGGGCACGACCAGATTGCCACGGAGATCGATGGTCCGCTCGGCCCGGTACTGCTGGCGAAGGGCGTCCCATCCAAGCGCCACGATCCGGCCGTCGCGCACCGCCACCGAGGAGAACGTCGACAGTCGTACGTCGGCGGTGAAGATCTTTCCGTTGTGCAGCAGCAGATCCACTGGCGCCTGAGCTCGGGCCGACCGACCGGAACAGACAAGTACCGAGGCGAGGCAGACCACCGCCGACAGGCGTCGGAACGTTGTCATGGTCATATCCTGGTCATGGTCAGAATCACCCTAGGCGAACGGATTCTCGTCAGCACTGGGCCCGTAGATTGAGGGGACCGGCACATCGAGCAATCGCAGATAGACCGAGAGCTGTCCGCGATGGTGATACCAGTGATTGAGCATGATGGCGCGCAACCAGCCAATCCGTGGCATCGACATCAGCGTCTTCTCCCCAGCCGCAATGGACCAGGTCTCCATCATGGCCACGTCGTCGAACCCGCTGACGATCTCCTTGGCCTTGCCGATGCTCTCGTCAAGCGCCGTCAGCACCTCGTCCGAGGATGTGGGATCCGGCTGGTCGAACGACTCTGGCGCCGGAGACGGGTTCGGCACGGCCATCCCGGCGACGTTCCCGGGGGTCTGGGCGACGTGCAGGGCCAGCCGGCCGAGCGACATAGATTTGTCATGCGGTTTCCACGCCAGCTTGTCCGCCGGCACCCGCTCCAACACGCGACGAGTCGTGGCGGCTTCCTGTTCGAGTTCTGCGATCAGCGCGTCGGCAATGGCCATGTAGGGCTCCTTCTCGATGTGTGTCGTGTCCCGTGATGACGGCTCCGATCAGACCTGTATCCGCCATCGCTGTCAACTTCTCGTCCCGAGACGGCGTGCGTTATGATCGACCGCCTCGACTCGGGATTCTGCCCGCGTTCGCGCCGATCTATGAAGACCACACCGCTACCACTCGACGGCGTCCTCCTCATCGAGCTCGATCTGCATGGCGACGAGCGCGGTTTCTTCATCGAACGGTTCAATGTGGACCGCTTCCGGGCCAACGGGCTCCCCTGCGAGTTCGTGCAGGACAATCACTCACGGTCCAGACCGGGCGTGATTCGCGGGCTACACTTCCAGCACACACCAGCCCAAGGCAAATTGGTGGGAGTCACAAGGGGACGAGTCTGGGATGTCGTCGTCGACATTCGGCCGAACTCGACGACCTTCGGCCAGAGCTACGGCACCGAGTTGACCGACATGAACGGCAAGCTGCTGTGGGTGCCTCCCGGCTTCGCGCACGGCTTCTGCGTGCTGGGAGACACGCCGGCCGACATGCTCTACAAAGTGGACGCGGCCTACAATCAGAAGGGCGAGGCGGGTATCCTCTGGAACGATCCGGCGCTGGACATCGAGTGGCCGATCAACGAACCGATCGTGTCGGCCCGGGATCAGACGATGCCGACCTTCGCCGAGCATCGTGCGGCGCAAACCGCGACCTTCGGACACTCCCGATAACCAACCTCACCCTATTCGTAGTACTGGGGCGACTTCTCCAGCCGCGCGTAGTCCGCGCTGTCGTGCTCGATCCACAGCCTGGCGCCCGTCTCCGACAGGAAGTCTTCGACGAGGTCCATCGACTCGAGGGTCTGCGCCTCGTCGAAGTTGAATGTCGGCACCCGCTTGAGGAGCCGGTTCTCCGGAAAGTGATAGAGGTCGCCGCTCAGAACGATCGGTCCCGGGTCGGAGAGATCGACGAACAGCACCTGGTGCCCGGGTGTGTGGCCCGGCGCCGATTTGATCACGACGCTCCCGTCGCCGAACACATCGTGGTCGCCGTCGAGGATCACTGTCTCCGCTGACTCCAGGTCGGCGTAGAGGCTCCGGTCGAAGAACCCCTGCGCGTCGCCGAACGCCGCCTCGTGCTCCGGCCGCTGCACCAGCCAGGTGGAGCCGGCAAACAGGTTGGCGTTGCCCGCATGGTCATAGTGCATGTGCGACAGGGCCAGATAGGTGACGTCGGACGGCGTCAGACCGAGTTCTTCCAGTTGCGCGGCCAGCGTCCTGGTGACGGTGGTCACCGTGCCGTTCTCCTGGGTGTGTGGCGACCCCTCGGCCAGCTCGTCGGAGAGCCCCGCGTCCCAGAGCAGCCGGCCCGCCGGATGCTCGACGAGATAGCAGGGCACCGACAACTCGAGCGTGGACACCTCGTCCGGCATCAGCGAGAACCGGCCGGCATCGGCCACCACAAGCGTGCCGCAGTCAAAAACGTAGAGCCGCACCGATGCCGGCGCGCTCACCACGTCGCCTTCCGCCTGGGCGCCACCCGCGGGGACCGACTCGTCGCCACCCGCACAAGCAAGGGAGAGAGACACGACACACGCGACGAGGACACGGTGGAACACGATAGGCATGGTCACTCCTGACTCTAGGTGAGCGCCCCGAGCATCGCCCGGGCCGATTCGAGGTATCGGGGCCTCCCGATGCGTTCGAACTGCTCGATTGCCTCACCAAGCAGAGCGCGAGCTTTGTCGCGGGCGCCGGGTTGGACGCGGTCGAGCGACGCCGCCGACCGGGCTTCGCGCAACAGCCGCTCGCGAGCCGTCGCGTCAGCCTCGAGTTCCTGGGTCAGAAACTTGATGGCGACCTTGCGTCCAAGCTGCGTGTCCTCGGCCAGAAACACCTCGCCCATCCCGCCTCGGCCGAGGCTCTGAAGGATGCGGTAACGAGGCGGATCGCTCATCGGATCGCGACTCTGGACACGGGACGACGACAGTCCTAACGGCAAACGGACCCCGGAGCGCCGATTGCCCCCGGCGTCCGGCGCCTTGTTATACGAGACGCGAGATTATAGCGTGGAGAGACCGTGGCAACTGGCGACCTGCTCACCCGCCTCACCATCTGGCTGGCGTTGGGCCTCTACGTGTCCTCGCAAGTGGTCCGACCGTCGCGCACCGGCCGGAGGTTGTCGGCCGTCGGCTGCGTGCTGTTCGCCACCCACGTCGTATTGGCGTTCCAGGTGCACTACGGCTGGAGCCACGCGACAGCCCTCCGAGAGACGGCCGCACAGACCGAGGCGCTGACGGGTGTGCGCACCGGAAGCGGCCTGTACGTGAACTACCTGTTCGGACTGGCCTGGCTGGCAGAGGTCTGGTGGTGGACCCGAGCCGAGACGAGTTACCTGAACCGCCCAGGCTGGGTCGAGCTGGCGGCACGCGCCTTCTTCCTATTCATGATCGTCAACGGCGCCGCCGTCTTCGTGGACGAACCGCAACGCTGGCTGGGCATCGCGCTGGCGGGGGTCCTGGTCTACGCCTGGCGGCCCGGAGCGGCGGCAAGGCGCTCATAGACGGCGAGCGCGGCCGTGGTCATCTCGCCGGTCGTGTAGCGCTCACGGACGGCGGCGGCGGCCTTTTGGCCCAGGTCGGAGACGCGTCCGCGATCCTCGGCGAGTTGACGCAGAGTCTCCTCAAGTTCGGCAAGATCCTCCGGGGCGACCAGCACCCCTCCACCCGTCCGCTCCAACAGCTCGGTGTAGGAGCCGCGACGAGGCGCCACGACGGGGACGCCACACGACATCGCCTCGATGAGAGACATCCCCTTGGGATCGTCGTAGATCGCCGGCACGACGAACAGGTCGAGCGACTGCAGGAAGCGGACTTTGGCATCCAGATCGAGCTCACCTCGATAGTGGATTTCGCTCCCGAGCCCCCATCCCTTCACCTCGCGCTCGATCGATTGCCAGTACGAGAGATGCTCGCCGCCCAGGTAGCCGGCCAGCTCGATACGACAGCCCGCCAATGCGCCCCGCTCGCGCAGGTTGCGGTAGGCATCGACCAACAGATGCAACCCTTTCTCGGGGGCGATCCGGCCCAGGTAGCCCAATGTGAACGGCAACGACGACTCAGTCGCCGCGGGCACGAACGTGTCGGGGTTCACGCCGAGCGGGACGACGTGCATTTTCGCCCCCGGAATGCCCAGATACCGCGTCATGCGACCCGCGTAGTAATCGCTCACCGCGACAAACGAGTCCACCTCAGAGAGGTGCGACTGAATCAACTGCTTCGCTCTTGAGCGATACGGCTCGAGGAGCCCCTCCATGAAGATATCCTCACCCTGCAACGTGCAATTGATCGGGCATCCCAACGCCTGTTTCAGAGGGCCGGCGATGGCGATCAGCATGGAGTTAGAAATGTCGAGCACGTCGGGGCGCGGCTGGTCTTTCAGCCAGTGCACCAGCTTGTCGAGTTCTTTCCGCTGATGGCCGTGGGCGCCCTCGAGCACCGACACGGTCAGGGACCCCAGTTGGGTCGGACTGGTCCCGACGGCACGACCGGCCACGATCCGGAGGAGCCAGGACGACTCCCACAATCGGTCAATCAGCCACGGGGTCTTGCGAAACAGTGAGACATGCTGCTCGAGATACACGCTGATGCCGCCGAAAAACACCCGAGGCTGGCTGACGTTGGTCTCGTCGGTCCGGGTCGGGGTGTAGAGCGGCAGCAAGGTCACGTCGTGACCGCGACCGCTCAATGCCGTCGCCAGCGCGTTGTCGCGGAGACAGCTGCCGCAGTACATCCCCCCCGCGCCGGCTGTAATGTAGGTGATTCTCACGTCTGACTGCGCTCCGCAGCCGCTGATTATAGCCGCAACGTGCGGGTCAGTCCGCGGCGATGCAATACAGCGCCCGCGCGCCGCGGAGATACAGCTCACCGCCGACCACGGCCGGCGACGCGTCGAACTGGTCGTCGAGCGTGTTGGTGGCCAGAATCTCCAGCACCGGCCCGGTGCGCAACACCACCGTGGTCCCCTCTCGGCTGGTCACGTAGAGGCGGTCGTCAGCGACCACCGGCGACGCATACACGCTGCGGATGCCCGGGAGCCGCTCGGGCCCGTAGTGGCGTGCGCCAGTGTCGGTGTCGAAGCTGGACAAGATGCCGCTGTTACTTTTCAACAGATACAGCAGACCGTCGTGCACCACCGGCGACGGCACATAGGGCGTGTCACGATCCACCGACCACCGCACCGCGTCAGTGCCGGCAATGTCCCCGCGTGCTTGCGCCAGGTCGATCGCGGCGAGGCGGTTCCCACGAAAACCGCTGGTCACGAACACCACCCCATCGGCCGACACCGGAGACGGAATGGCGTTGAGGGTCACCCCCTCGTCCTCCCAGACGAGGCGGCCGGTCGCAACATCATAGGCCCGGACCGCGCCGGTCGCGCTGGTCACGACCTGCGCTCCGCCCTGCACCTCGACGACAAGCGGCGTGGTCCAGGAGGTCATCTCGTCGCGCGGCGTTCGCCACTGCTCGCGCCCGGTGCGCTTGTCGAACGAGACTATGAACGAGTCACCCTCGTGGTCCCACAGCACGATGAGACGATCCTCATACAGCACGGGCGAGGCGCCCTCTCCAAAGCCCATGCGGATGCGCATGTCACCCAGGTCAGTCTCCCAGAGCGGAGTGCCGTCAAGGTCGTAGCAGGAGAGTCCGCGTGAACCGAAGAACGCGCACAGCACCTCCCCATCGGTCACCGCCGACGGGGAAGCCCAGGTACCGGTCTGATGCCGACCCTCGTGTGGGAGCTCTTCGTGCGTCACCCGCTCCCAGACGACGTGTCCGTCGCGTCGATCGAGCGCCATCACGACAAATTGCTGGGCACGCGACGCCCCGGTGCCACCCATGAACCGTCGCCGAAGGCGCGAAAACACCCCGTCAGAGGAGGACACCTCGTCGCCCATCGATACCGCCGTCAGCACGAACACTCGGTCACCCCAGATGACCGGGGTCGCCGACCCCAGGCCCGGGATCTCCACCTTCCACCGCACATTGGATGACTCGCTCCACGTCGTCGGCGGATCGGCGTGGAGCGCCGCGCCGGTGCCGTGTGGTCCGCGCCACTGTGGCCAGAACCGTTCGGTGTCCGGCGGGGTCTGGGCCGCCACTGGGAGCACGGCACACGCCGACAGGAACAACACCAATATGGCACTCCGACGGCATCGTAAGCCCACGACTCGTTTCATATCACCCCCGGCAGCCTTCCACGCCGTAGTATAGGATCTCGTTCATGATGCCATTGATTCGTGAGATCTCTCCTGAACTACTGGCCGCCTCCCTGGTGGTTATCGTATTCGGCGCGGCGGCGGCGGCGCAAAGCTTGCCGGCACCGGACGATGTGGCGGCACCCCCAGCGGACGCCGAAACCACCGCGTCCGGGCTGGCACACAAGCTGCTCGAAGCGGGCACCGGGACCCAGCACCCAAGCGCCAGCGACTATGTTGTTGTCCACTATTCCGGGTGGCTGACGGACGGAACCATGTTCGACAGTTCCGTCACCCGGGGGCAGCCAGCCAGATTTCCACTGAATGGCGTAATTTCAGGCTGGACCGAGGGACTGCAGTTGATGGTGCCGGGTGAAAAACGCCGGTTCTGGATTCCAGCCAACCTCGGCTACGGCAGCGGTGGACGTCCCGGCATCCCGGGAAACTCGATGCTGGTCTTCGATGTCGAGCTGAGATCCATCGGATAGCCCAGGGGCCTACTTCGTTGTAACGCGACCCTCGGCCGCGTACTAACGAAAGTATCGATGGTGGCTTTCCCGACGAGCCGTCTGTCTCCTGATGAAGAGTCTCATCGCGGGGCTATTTCTACCAAGGTCGACGCCCGGCAAACGGAGCGCTGATGCGACGGGCCGGTCAGGAGCATCGGGCCGGGCGCGCGGCGGGAGCGGACACCTCGGTCCGCAAACTGGTCGACGAGCCGACCCTCCTCACCTTGGCCTCTAGAGCGCTTGGCACGAACTGACGGATACCTGGTCCCGCCACCGAGGGAAAAGTGAGCGCGGAGCTGGTCCCAGACCCGGCGCTAAGACTCCGCGCCCGTGCACGGTCCTCGCCGGCGGCACCACCGGCACCCCGGCTCGTTTCCGACGGTTCCCAGACCGAGATGCCCACTCCCACCACCAGCCCCAGTGCGACGGGCTGGTAGGCACGGGCGGGCGGAATGGGGCACTTGGGGCCCCCGCGAAGCCACCGCGTGCGGTTAGCAGCCCCGCCTGAGGCAGGCCCAGCCAGGCGGGCTGTGACCGAGGAAACAACGCAGTCCAGGCGAGCGCCTCGTCGAGAAAACTCAATTGAGGATGGCGCTGTAGACGGCAACCTCGAATTTGTCGGTCAGTTGTGACTGATTGTTCGGGTAGAGCTGGGTCATGATGATCGCCACCAGCTGCTCTTCCGGGTCGACCCAATAGACGGTGTTGAAGAACCCGAGCCAGCCGAACGCGCCCTCGGACCGCGGTCCCCCGGTCACGCCACGCTCTCCGGAAATCGAAAACCCCAGCCCGAACTGTTGCCCGCCCGGAGGGACCCCGAGCCCGACCAGGTGGTCCCGCGTCATGAGCTGCACCGTGCGGCGACCCAGAATGCGGGCCCCCTCCAACTCCCCGCCGTTCAGCATGGCCAGAAGAAAACGCGCGTAGTCTGAAATCGTCGACGTCAGCCCCGCCCCACCCGAAAAGTATCCTTGGGCCTCGCCATACGGATACCCGGCCGAATAGATGGTTCGCTGGTCGGAACTGACGACCGGGTCCTCTGTCACTTTCACGATGCCGTCACCCAGCGGCGAATAAATCGCCGCGAAGCGGTCGGCCTCCGACGAACTCTTGTAGAACGCGGTATCGACCATCCCGAGGGGCTCGAAAATCTCCGCCGCCATGTACTCGGCGAGCGTCTGGCCGGTCACGACCTCGATCACGCGTCCCAGCACGTCCACGCCGAGGCTGTAGGTAAAGCGCTCACCCGGCTGATGCAGCAGCGGCAGTGCCGCCAAACGGTCGACCATGTCACCGATGGTGCCGTCAGCCTGACTCAGACCATCGGTGATATTGGCGTCGATATACCGTGCGGCTAACAGTGGCGGGGCGAGAAACCGGTAGCTGAGACCGGAGGTGTGCGTCAGCAGATGCCGAATCGTGATCGGGCGACGTAATGACTCGAGTGTGGCCTCTCCGCCGTCGGAGGCTCGGGTCAACACCTGCATCTCCCCGAAGGCAGGCAGATAGCGCGACACCGGATCGTTGAGCATCAGCTCACCCGACTCGTAGAGCTGCATGGCGGCCACGCTGGTGACCGCCTTGGTCATAGAGGCGATCCGGAACAACGTGTCCGTCTCCATCGATGCCTGCCGCTCGACATCGCGCCACCCCACCGCCTCGAGGTGCGCGACCCGCCCGAGCCTGGCCACGAGGGTGACGGCGCCAGACACTTCCTGTCGATCCACCGCGTCCTCCACCAGCAGACTGATCTGCTCGAGACGGACCGGCG
The DNA here is from genome assembly GCA_002712885.1 of Acidobacteriota bacterium. Classification (GTDB taxonomy): domain Bacteria; phylum Acidobacteriota; class Vicinamibacteria; order Vicinamibacterales; family UBA8438; genus UBA8438. The sequence goes on along the minus strand of PAUN01000039.1, from coordinate 6,797 downwards.
AGAGCCCGAGCTGCACCGCCGGCGCGGTCGGGAGTTCCTGCGCGGCGAGCCCGTGGCTTACCACAACCAGCAGCACGGTCACGACGAACGATCTGACATTCATGATGGATGTGACACTACTGGTCGCCGAACAGCGAACGCTGGTCGTCGGCAATCGCTTCGAGACCCGGCAGATGTTCCAACAACAGGTAGCGGTCGGCGACCAGCTGCGCGCCGGCGGTCAGATACCGAGCCTTGTAGTCGGCAAATCCGTCATAGCGTTCGGTGACCGCCGGCCGCGGATCTTGGGTTCGCGTCCGTTCTTCGACGGTCGCTGGAAACGGAATTCGACTTCCACTCAGATCCAGCAGCTCAGTCGGTGCCCCGATACGCGGGTTTCGCAGATTCCATCCGGTGTAGGTCGCGACGGGGACCCCAACCCTCGGCAGCCGTAACACCCCACGTTCGTTGTTGTCGGGGTCAAGCGCCGGCACGCGGACGCCATACCGTTTTCCGGTCCGGACCGGGGGGTGCTGATCGATCCGGCGGTACCGGTCGAACGCCTCCCCGTAGTTCAGGAACTCCGGCTGCTGGATGACGGTTGGATAGGTAACCCCTGGCAACGCGGTCCAGCCGACCGCATCCGCCACCCATGGCAGCAAGGTCCCGTCCGACACCCGGGGGTGTACGCTCGGCGGCGGCTCGGTGCCGTCAGTCACCCACTCGTCCATGGCGGCGAACAATGCCTCTTGCAGCGGGCGGTAGTCGTTCGGATTCGTCGGCTGCTGGCCACGATCGGAGGGCCCGGTCGCGGGACTGTGCTGCGCGCCCCCGAACACGTACACCCGTACTCCGGGAGGCAACACGGTATCGCGTTCACCCAGCGGATCGGTCACAACGAGCGACCCGGCTCGATGCCAATATTCCGACGAGGTATCGAGGTGCATCACCTTCGGCACGGTCCCAGAAGCTCGAGCGCGGGTCAGCAGACTATCGGTACGGCCGGTAAAGGGGTCGGTCTCGTCGCCATACGTGAACGGGAACAAATCCGCCGGATAGAGGTGACCACCGTGCTGCGTTGCGGCCCGAGTCGGCGAGGCGAATCGGTGATTGAAGAACCCTTGCCCGGCGCCGGCGATGGTCGGCATGACGCCGTCGAACACCTGTCGTCCCTGCTCGTCCGAGTTGAACCCCTGGTATACGAACATCCGCAACGCGCGACCACTCTGTGAGAGCCCTTGACCGACAACGCGAGCCGCCAGCGGAATGCCCTCCCCATCGCGGAGCGGATTCCTCTCGGAGGTGTCGTGTTTCAGGAACGAGACCAGGTCGCGCATCGCGGCGAAGCCGGTGCCCTGCACGACCGAACCGCGGGCCTCGTAGATCAACTCGTAGATCATCCCGAGCTGGAAACCACCGCTCAGCGTCATTTCGAGCTCGACCAGGCCGCTGCCGGCGTCCTGCCGGTCGTACCGCACACCCAGCCGCCACTGCTCGCGTGCGATCGGTTCCGGCGCGTCCGCTTCCCGCAGCCGCTGGGTCAACGTCGCCTCATCCAGATTACCCCGGAGGGGTTCAAAGGCTTGTTGATTCGACACCGGGAGTCGGTCCGTGGCCACATCGGTCGACAACTCGGCTCGGACCACGCCGACCACGGGGATACCATCGCCCGGTTCGAGGGCCACCGGCGCCTCGAGTCGCAGTCGGTCATCGGATACCGGCACTTGCGCGATCCAGCCGCTCGACACGGTGACGTATCCCCGACTCAGGAAGAATGACTCCGCCCCCCAGGTCCGGCGCCCGCGATTGTTGACGACATACAGGACGGTCGATTGCGCCTGAGCACGGTCGAGCGGTGCGATGATCTCAATATCCCCATAGAACTGGACGCGCCCCTGCCCGTCCGTCGCGGCCAACTCCAGATCCACGATCTGGGCGTTCGCCTCATCCGACGGGTCGAGTGCGTACACGACGACACCGCGGATCCGCTCGTACGGGCCGATCTTCGAATCGACGTCCTCACCAAACGGTGCGCGCGAGGTGATGTCAATCCGGATGACCTCAGCCGCGACCGGCGTCGCCGTGAGCACGACCGCCAGTAGCCACACCGATGCGTGTCGCCGACCCCCCCCCGCCGCGCGTCTTGTCATCGTCTTACTTCTTGGGCAGCTGGACCCCGTCGTGAGTTAGACTGGTGAACATCGCGTCACCGAATTCCAGCACCAAGGGCGTCGCGATGCTGAATTTGTCGTCCGGGCCGTCGTAGTCACGAATCACCAGGACAGCGGTCTCTTCCACCATGCCGTAGGTACCTTCACCCTCACCGTCGGCATCTTCGAACTCGAAGGTCCCGTCGTCTTCGAAGCGGAACTTAGGCGTGCCGCCCTCGGCCTCGAACTCGGTCCGCTCACGGAAACGCCCGCCGGAGGGCAGGACCGGCATCTCAAACTCGACGCTGTTGGTGCCGAGCCGGCTGACGTTCATAATCTGGCGGAGGCCCTGATACCCGTTCAGGGTCGCCGTGAACGACCAGCGGCCGTTCGACAGCCCGACGAACATGAACTCCCCGTCGTCATCGGCGGTCGTCTCTTGCGACCCGCCCGCCGCGCCGTCCGGCTCCGCCAGGACGGTCGCCCCTTCGAGTCCGTTGCCCCACTCATCGATCACCTCACCGCGAGTTCTCCCCTGGGCGCCGGCGCTCGCGGCCAGGCTCAGCAACGTGGTTGCAGTCAACAACAGTAGATAGCTACGACGAAGGGCATACCGCATGGCGCGCTCCTTGTGTCTGGGGGGCATTTCGCCCGATTCCGTATACGGCGAATCGTACATTTTTTGACCCGGTACAACAAAAGAGGGATGACAGCCGCCGTGCGGCTGTCGTCCCCCAATGTTCTCCGGGTCGCCTCAGGGCGTGGAGTCCACCTCAGGAGCCGGCCTTTATTTTGAAGCCATCGCCGTCTGCCTCACGGTGGGCTTCATGGCAGGACCCGCACACGGCTCGCAGGTTGGTCAGGCCCGCTTGAGCCGGACCTACCTCCATGGCAATGCCCGCCTGCCCCAATTCCCGCAGGGCCGCGATTCCGTCGCCCACCATCCCCACCGCTCCGTCGTTGCCGCGGGCCGTCCAGAAGGCCTCCATCCGCCGGAATTCAGGGAACAATTTGTCGAGCGCTTCGCCCAGTTCAGGCCAGTAGCGGTTGTCGATATATTGCGACACGTCGCCCACCAGTAGCCGGACCTCGCCCATCAGCGGCCCATAGGTTTCTTCGGTCAGGTCCTGCGCCAGCGCGCTACCGGTTCCTGCAAAGAGCAGGAGCCCAACAGCGACAGCTACTTGCTGCACGTACATCATTCCAGAGCGACGCATGACACCTCCCAGCAAGTTACGGACCCGGACGGTACTGACAAACCGCGCGGATGATACCACGCAGCCAGGCAGGGTCCGCGCGGGCACCGCCGTACAAAACGAACGGCCGGCCCCCACTTGGGAGGCCGGCCGCAATAGAACCGACGAACGGGCCTCCTTGCGAGACTAGTTCGTGGTGGGCCAGAGCACGCCCTGGCTGTTCTCACCCTCGGCCCCAGCCGGCACCGGCGCGTAGCCCTTGAACGTGAACTTCTGGAGCCGCGAGCCCTCATAGGTCTCGGTCGTGAAGATGTTGCCGTTCGAGTCGACCGCGATGCTGTGAACCGCGAAGAACATGCCAGGCTGACGACCACCGTCGCCGAACGCCGTCACGACTTCCATCGTCTCGCGCTCGATGATGTAGACCTTCATGTTCTGGCCGTCGGCCAGATAGATCCACTTCTGTTCTGGGTCGTGGGAGAAGTCGATGTCCCAGGTGGAACCCTGCGAGAGCGTGTCGGGCGCATAGAAATGCTCAGACACGTAGGTGCCGTCCTTCTGAAACACCTGGACGCGGTCGCCGCCGCGGTCGCAGACGTAGACCAGACCGTCATTCGAGATCTCGCCGCAGTGCACGGGACCGCGGAACTGCGAGATCGTCGACTCGTCGCCTCGGACATACCGACCGAGGTCGACGTCGTCATCCGGCTCGTTGCCGTAGGCGCCCCAGAACCGCTTCATCTCGCCGGTGGTCATGTCGACCACCGCCATGCGGCGATTGAAGTAGCCATCCGAGAAATACGCCTCGTTGGCTTCGTTGTCGACCGCAATCTTCGCCACGCGCCCGAAGCTGTCCATGGAGAGGCTGTCGCGCTGCGGCGAGGGCTGGCCGGTGCGCTCGCTGACCGGACCGGTCATCCGCGCGCCGGAGGTGCCGACCTGCATCAGGAAGTTGCCCTGACGGTCCATCTTCAGCACGTGCGCGTCCGGCCCGCCGTTGCCGCCGATCCAGACGTTGTCCATGGCGTCGATAGTGATCCCGTGGTTCGAGGCCGGCCAGACGTAGTCGCCCGTCTCGGTCCCAGGACCGCCCCACCCCTGCACGAGGTTGCCTTCTGGGTCGAACTCCAGCACCGGCGGCCCCGGCTGGCAGCACTGCGCCACCGGCGGGTCGGCCGTCATGCCGATTTCGGTGTTGAGCACAAAGTTGTCGGGCGTATTGCGATGCACGACCCAGATGTGATCACGCGAGTCAACATCGACGCCGATGGTCGGCCCCATCAGCCAGTGGTTCGGCAGGTTCTTGGGAAACAGGGGATTGACCTCAAAGGTCGGAACCCCGTCGTCCGGATTCTGGGACAACATGGATGACGCCATCTCGTCGCCGCCACCGCCGCCGCCAGATTCCTGGGCACCGCCGGCACATGCGACCACCAAAGCCGCCGTCGCCAGCGCGGAGCCTAGAAGAAGATGTTGCTTCCGATTCATCGGCATTCCTCCATGACAGTCGAACGAAAGAGCCCGCCCACGCGAGGCTGCGATGTCCTGTCTGAAGCGGACAGTATACTTGCAATCCCCATGAATTGCGCTATATTTTCGAAACCGTCGAAACCGCCCTCCTCACACGCGTGCCGGGGAACCCAGCGACGGCCGTCTCCAACGGTCTGAACGACGGAATTCGCCGAAATCGCCCAAAGTAGTTGAATCCATGACAGCCCCCAAATTCGTTCGGCCAGGCAGCCTCGTCGCGCTAGTCGCTGTGGTCGCCGGTCTCATGCTGGCGTTCCCCGCTCGTCAGGCAGCCCACGACATCCCCGGCGACGTGACGGTACAGGCATTCGTCAAACCGGAGGGTCAGCAGTTGCGTCTCCTGGTACGGGTGCCACTCGAGGCGCTGTCGGACATGGCTTTCCCAACCCTCGGGCCCGGCTATCTCGACTTCGAGCGAGCCCGGAGCCGGTCAGAGTTCGACAACGCGGCCATGGTCTGGATGGGCCAAGAGGTCCAGATCTTCGAAAACGGCACCCGCTTGGAGACACCAACGATCACCGCCATCAAGGTGTCCCTCCCATCGAACCGCGCCTTCGAGACCTACGAAGGAGCGCTCGAACATGTACAGGGCGAGCTCCTCCCGGTCGGCACCCAGCTCGTCTGGCAACAAGCGGTCCTCGACGTCCTGTTCGACTACCCTATCCAGTCAGATCAATCTGAGTTCTCCATACGCCCCAGCCTCGAACGGATGGGGCTCCGGGTCATCACTGTGTTGCGATTCATGCCCCCCGGGGGCGCCGAGCGCGCATTCGAACTGCGCGGCGACCCGGGCGTGGTTACACTGGATCCACGGTGGCACCAAGCCGCATTCCGGTTCGTGGTCATGGGCTTCGAGCACATCCTGGACGGCACCGACCACCTCCTGTTCCTGGCGTGTCTGGTGATTCCATTCCGCCGGCTCAGGGCGCTCGCGGTCATCGTCACCGCTTTCACCCTCGCGCATTCGTTCACCCTGCTCGCATCCGCCTACGACCTGGCCCCGGACGCGCTCTGGTTTCCACCGCTGGTGGAAACCCTGATCGCGATGTCGATCGTGTACATGGCGCTCGAGAACATTGTCGGCGCGGCCGCGCGGCGACGGTGGGCCATCACCTTCATCTTCGGACTGGTGCACGGGTTCGGATTCTCGTTCGCGTTGCGGGAAACGCTGCAGTTCGCGGGGACCCACCTGCTGACCTCCCTCCTGGCGTTCAACGTCGGCGTGGAACTGGGACAACTGCTCGTGCTGCTGCTGCTGGTACCGGCGCTGAACTTTCTGTTCCGGTATGTGGTGGCGGAGCGGATGGGCACGATTCTGGTGTCCGCGCTGGTCACCCACACGGCCTGGCACTGGATGGCGGAGCGGTGGGCAGTGCTGAGCCAGTACCCCATCACCTGGGCGGCTTTCAGCCGGGCGATGTTCACAGGCGCGATGGGCTGGTTGCTGCTGGCGATGCTCCTTGCCGCCATGGTGTGGGCCGGATTCAAGGCGATGCAGAGCCCGGACCACCCCCCGGCATCAGCCGGCGCCTAGGTTTTCTTGCGGGGCATCCTCCGATCGCGTCAGCGGAGGGCTATCGTGGGGCCGGTGCTTCGGCCACGAAATTGATACCGGCCAACATCGCGGTCCGACTGGCCAGCTCCGTCTCGCCGGCGGGGAACCCGCTTCGCTCGAACATAAACGCGAGGATGTCCACTTTGTCTTGGCGGCTCACGGTGGAGGGCTCAGCCTGCGGCATGGAGATGCGGACGCGCTCGAACAGGTCGCCGACCGACAACCCATTCCAGTTCCAGGCAAACTCGCTCCCGGCCAGACCCGGCGCCATCTCGCCGCCAGTCAAATCCGACCCGTGGCACTCGGCGCACGATTGCTCGTAGAGGGGGGCTCCACGCTGCGCCTGCTCGGCGGTGTACACGCCATCCCAGACAGTTCGATTCTGTG
>PAUN01000038.1 GCA_002712885.1 Acidobacteriota bacterium | reverse complement strand
TCACCAATCCGGTCCCGGCCTGCGACGGTAACAATTTGTATGTTTCATCAGACTTCGAGCGGACATTGCAGATCTGGACAAGCTATCCATCCGCCAGCGGCGCGGCGCCGGACTACCAAATGGATCTGGCGATCGCACCATGGGATAGCGCGCTTTATGAAACGATTTTCGTGCTGGCCGGGAGAACAGACATCGCAATCTGGACTACGCTGCCAGCGACTACCGATTACTCACCGGATGAAGAGTACAGTGGGTCCATGGGCAGTGTCGTTTTTGATGAAATCAGAGGGGTAGCGCTGGATGACACCTATCTGTACATCGCCGACTGGAACAGCCAAGCGGTTTATATGTGGAATGTTAGTGAAGGGTTCGACGGCTTAACTGACCCAGACCACACGCTGGCGTTGTCCTACAAACCGACTCGGTTGAGCAGTGATGGTTCAGTTTTGTCTGTTACCGATACCTTTAATCACAAAGCGGAATTGTATCGAATCGATGATCTCGTCATTTCCGCCACACCGACGCCGCGGTCGACCGTAGGTGGTGTCGGAACGTTTAATCTCCCCGAACAGGTGTTAATCAGTAATGGACAACTCTTCGCCGCCGACACTTCCTTTAGTCGGGTCGCTGTCTGGAACAGCGTCGATACCGCTTTAGCTGGTGCGGGTCACGATCTGTTGCTGGGCAAGAGCAACGAGATGGACAGGACCCCTGAAGTAGCCAGAGACAAGACGTTTTGGCCGGCAGCCATGTGCTACGACGGCGCCACGCTTTGGGTGGGTGAATTTAAGTTCTCGGGCCGATTGCTCCGATTTGACAAGCCAGTCCCTTGAAAGTGTTATCTCGTCGGTTCCGCGCCGTGCTGATCCACCGCGTCCTGAAGCACCTCGGGCTCCCACCGAGGTTCCCGAGGCCAGGCGGGCCCGCGCACCGCCGACGCATGTCGCCCTGGCGGCCGCACCGGGACTGCAGCCGTCGATCGTAATCGAGTCCGAAGGTTAGGGACCACTGCCGAACCGTTTCGTACCTGACCGTCACCCCGCGCTCCGCGAGAAGATTTTCGAGGTCCGGAAAGCTGAGGGCGAACAGGTGGAACACCCACACGGCGTGGGCGATGACCTCGGGTGGAGACCGGTATCCGTGTTAGCGGGACGGCTGCTGGCTCATCTGCTCAGTCCGCCACGCGGCCCTCAACCTGACAGCGCCCGTCAGGTAGAGCCTGGCGAGCGCTTGAGCATTAGCGCGACGGTTCCGCCAGGTATACCTCGTCACCGACCGGTTCCCCCCACTCCGCTCCGCCGCCTTGCACCGCGAGCATGACAAGTGACTCGTCTGGCGCCGCACCATGCCAGTGCATGACGCCACCGGCGGTAAACACCGGCTCTCCCGGCAGCAATTCCCGGAGCGGTTCGTCTTGAATCTGAAACCGTCCGCGGCCTTCTTCGGGAAGCAGGAGTTGCCCCCAGCCGTGACTGTGCCAGTGCGCACGGGCTCCTGCGGTCAGTCTGACCCGCGCCTTCGCAACCTCGTCGCTGTTCAGCACGGTTGGCGGCGGGCCAGTGAAGAAGTCCGCCAAGGTGGCGGTGCGCTGCGCGGCGGCGACGCCCCACAGGCCGGTCCCGCTCCATAGAACGACCGCGATGGCGACCGCCGANAGCGTAATCTCGCGAATCGGCANGTGATGTTGTCTCATCGTTTCCTCCTGCGGCCCGTGGCCGCGNTTCNCTGAGTTTNCCACGAAGGTTGGAACATTATTNGAATAAAGCGNCCAAACAAGAAAAAGGGCGAGCGGTGAGCACNTTCAAATACTGCCTGTTTTACAGAAAAAAAAGAATGGNGCCGAAGGCAGAATCGAACTGCCGACACCATGATTTTCAGTCNGATGTAGNAGGAGGAGTCANGCGGAACCATACGGAAAACATTAANCACGTGACCGGATGAACGGGGCNCGGGAGGACCCCAATGGACTCAGTGGAATTCCTCCCGGTCATCCAGATCACACTTCAGATTGAACCCCCTGCCCGCCAGCGGTAGGATCAGCACGAGACCCCGTCACCCGGAGGAGCGTCGCATGAAGCCGCTCGTTGCCGCCAGCGCCGTTTTAGTCACACTCGCGGCCAACGCCTGGATGCCGCANGCCNCAACGGCCCAGCAGCCCGCCCCGGGCGAGCGTGTCGACTGGACCGTCCCCCGGACGCCGGGCGGCCGTCCTGACTTACAGGGCGTCTGGACCAACGCGACCATTACCCCGTACGAGCGCGGCACGACGATCCCCTATACCGGGGTCGAGGTGCCGGCGGCGGCCGCGGACCGGGCGGTCTTCACCGNCGAGGAGATCGCGCGCCTCGAAGCACAGACCGCCACCCAGCGGCCGGCGTTTCTGGGTGCCTACAACGTTTGGATGGACGCCGGCGACCGTCTGCTGTCGACCCGGCAGACCTCGCTGGTCGTCGACCCGCCGGACGGGCGGGTGCCGGTGAAGCCGTGGGCCGAGGCGGACCGCGACCGCGCCGTCGAGCGCCAGCGCGACGACTACCGCGCCATGAGCACGTGGGACCGGTGCATCACACGGGGCGTGCCCGGCTCGATGTTGCCGACTGGCTACAACAACGCGTATCGCGTCCTGCAGACGGGCGACACCGTCGTGGTGGTGCACGAGATGATCCATGACGCGCGGATCATACCGGTGACCGACCGGCCGCACGTCGACGAGCGCATCTCACAGTGGATGGGTGACGCGCGCGGCCACTGGGAGGGCAACACCCTCGTGGTCGAGACACACAACTTCAGCGACCAGGGGATGGTCGTGACCGGTACGTCCGGAGGGCGGCTCAAGGGACTGCCGGTCAGCGACGCGATGCGGGTGGTCGAGCGCTACACCCGTGTGTCGGAGAATGAGATCCTCTGGGAGGTCACCATCGACGACCCTATGGTCTATGAGCGCCCCTGGACGATCTCGATGCCGCTCACACGCGTCCCGAGCTACGAGATGTACGAGTACGCCTGCCANGAGGGGAACCGAGACGTCGAGATTTATCTCGGCGGCGGCCGCGCGGACGAACGGTAGGCCGACTCGATCCAGTCGGCTCGNGCGCNCTGNCCCCCCCCGAGCAGATCGCCGAAGCCCAATGCCTCGCCCGCGAGTGGAAAGCCGCGCATCCGCGTGAGCCGTAANCCCCGCGCCGCCATCTCTTGATCAGCGTTGTCCGACGTCATCCGAGGAAGCTGCGCCATCAGCAAGCATGCAGCCGAACAGAAAGAAAGCCACCCCCGTTTGCCGAGGTCGGCTGTGGGTGGTCCGACCGCGAGGAAACGCCTTTATCCCAGACCCAACTTGTTCCTGAGCATCGCCTTGCATTCGTTATCATCAAGGACGGCTCTGATTTCGAGGTCGAGAAGACCGTTCCAGTTGTAGGCCCACGATTGAACGGCCGAGAGGTCGTCGCTTTCGCAGATTAANGCTCCTGAACCAGCGGCGACGTCGTGCCACCGACCGACGAGCGTCACGCCTGGGTGGTCGGCCGCATCGTCATCATCGGACATCTTGGCGAACGTCTCGTACGTCTCGTGTCGCGTGGCCGGGNCACTCGACCAGGTAAGTAAGAATTTCATGTGTCTTCTCCTCNTGTTTTTCGACCGGNGCTTCGATCTNGCCTCGACGGACCAGGGTCCTTATACATCAANACCCCGGTTCGAGCGAAATGTCATGGGTTCTGGGCTCTCGGGTGTATAAAGGTATNCTCAGGGCAGNTANAATANANANNCTCGCNTGAATCGACCATAGACGACGNCGCATTGTCCATTCCTCGCATCTTCGCCTGCGTCGCTGTCNTCCTCGTCGCGTCGTTTGAGACGGGGTTGACGCAAGAACCCGTGTCAGAGCGGNNAGGNCGTGTCGAGATACACCGGTTCGACAACCTCAGCGGGCAACCCGANGACAACTGGATCGGCGCCGGTATTGCCGCCGCGCTCGCGGCTGACCTGGCTCNCACTCGGGGTGAGGTTCGTTGGCTGGTGCGTGGTGCATATCAGCGGGTAGGCGACCAGATCCGGATCACCGCGGANCTTGTCCGATCGGACAGCGGGTCGGTCTTGACCTCGATCAAGGTGGACGGTGTGCTCTCCGAACTGTTNGGCTTGCAGGACCNGCTGGTGGCGCGTGTGATGGCCGCGATTCGNGACCTGGGGCAGCGCGACCNGTCTGACGACGTGGCNGCAGNAGNGGTTCCGTCGTTGGACGGCGTCGCCGCCGCGAGACCGGCTCGTGCGACCGTGGGAGCCACGGTCGACGAGGTCGNGACGGCGCCGGCGNGGGGCATNATCGACGGTCCACCNCCGCCGGTGGCGCCGGCCGTAATAGTACGGGACCAATCCGGTCGCGTCACGATGCGGGCGATCCGTCTCGACGANCCGCTCAGGCTCGACGGCCAACTCGACGAACGTGTGTATCAGACTATTGCACCGGTAACAGACTTNATACAGCAGGAACCGAACGAAGGCGCGCCGGCGACCGAACGGACCGAAGTCTGGGTCCTGTTCGATNGNGAGACGGTCTACGTGTCTGCACGCTGCTGGGATTCTGAGCCGGACCGGACGGTCGCCAATGAGATGCGGCGCGACAGCTACGCTATGTACGGCAACGATACGTTCGCGGTCATGCTCGACACCTTTTATGACCGGCGGAANGGCTTCAATTTNATGAGCAATCCGCTGGGCGGCTTGTTCGACCANACCATCACNGCCGAGCGTACAGGCAACCTGGACTGGAACACGGTCTGGGATGTNCAGACGACTCGGTTCGANCANGGGTGGATTCTCGAGATGGCTATTCCCTTCAAATCGCTCCGCTATGGCACGGAGGNGGGGCAATATTGGGGGATCAATTTTCANCGTNGAGTCGCCTGGAAGAACGANACCTCNTTTCTCACGCCGATACCGGCCGCGCTTCGTGAGTTAGGTAGTTTNAAGNTTTCGTCGGCNGCGACGCTCGTCGGTCTCGAAGTGCCGACCTCAGCGGCACGTTTCGAGGTCAAACCCTATGCCATTGNCGATCTGACTACGAATCTGGGTGCAACTCCTCGGGTACTGAACCAGCCGGGAGGAACGGCCGGGTTCGACGTGAAATACGGAGTGACACAAGGACTGACCGCNGATTTCACCTACAACACCGACTTNGCGCAGGTGGAGGTCGACGAACAGCAGNTCAACCTGACACGCTTNAGCTTGTTTTTCCCTGAGAAGCGNGAGTTTTTTCTTGAAGGACAAGGGGTCTTCAATTTCGGGGCAGGCTACAAATACGATCCNATCACCACTGCCTTCGGGGGGGCCCTCTCCCAGTATGGTGGCCAAGCTCCNGTGCTGTTCTTCAGCCGTCGCATCGGACTCAACGCCGGGCGTGCGGTGCCCATTCACGGGGGCGGCCGACTGACGGGTAAAACAGGGCCCTACAGTATCGGACTGCTCAATGTCCAAACCGGAGGGGAAAGNNGNNCNGGCACGCGTGCGACAAANTTCTCCGNCGTTCGCGTCAAACGTGACGTGCTNCGNCGGAGTGCCATCGGTGCGATGTTNACGGGGCGGTCTGTGTCCGCGAAGGGGCTAGGGGCCGGCTATGCCTACGGGGTCGATGGCGTCTTTTCCTTCTATGACAACCTGAATTTCANNACNTTTCTTGCGAAGACTGACACGCCGGAANTGCGCGGAGACGACCTTAGTTATCAGGCNGAACTCGACTACAGCAATGACCGTTNGAGTCTCAAGGTTGAACGCCTTGCGGTCGGAGCGAATTTCAACCCAGAGNTNGGGTTCGTTCGACGTGATGATTTNCGNCGNACGTTTGTCGAGTTTCGCTATACCCCGCGCCCGCGATCGNTCAGGTCGGTTCGGCGATTCGTGTTCATACCGAGTCTCGATTANTTTAACGATGGGGCGGGACTTCTTGAGACACGGCTGCAGCAGCTCTTATTGGGAGCGGAGTTCGAGAACGGCGACCGNCTGTTTACCGGGATTACTGACAATTTTGAGTTCCTGAAGNNNCCGTTTCGGATNGCACGGGACGTATCGGTTCCGATTGGCGGATACTCGTTCGTGAATACGAAGGTGGTATANGCCCTCGGNGAACAACGCCCGGTCGCGGGCNCGATCACCNTTGAGCGTGGTGGATTCTTTGGTGGCGAGAAGACNAGCGTTGGCTACAATCGACCCCGCGTGAGNNTGGGGGCACAANTGACAGTCGAACCGTCGCTTTCGGTCAACTACATCACGCTTCCTGAAGCCGGCTTCACCAGTACATTAGTCTCGACGCGGGCAACCTACACCGTTACGCCGCGGATGTTTGTATCCGCACTACTCCAGTTCAACTCCAGCAATGATTCCCTTGGCACCAATATTCGTTTTCGATGGGAGTATCAGCCAGGCAGCGAGTTGTTCATCGTATACACGGACGAGCGTGACACCCTGACGCCGCGCTTTCCAGCCCTCGAAAATCGTGCATTCGTCATCAAGTTCAACCGATTGTTTCGGTTCTGACCGACCTGTGACGTTCGGTCAACCTCTCTCTCAGGTGTCGGGTTCTGAAGGTCACGCTCAAAGGTCGGCCGCGCCCTGGCTCCAGTCCCATCTGATCAGGCGGGCCTGCCCCGCCATAGCACGCTCGTCGCGCGGCGGCGGATGACTTGATATGGGCCGAGGCGGGTACGGGGACTGAGTGGCATTGTAGCTTGGAGACGGCCCATTATTCTGCGACAGAAGCGGCCGAGGAACAACGCAGTCATGCCGGATGTTGCGCCGGCCGAGCGCAGCGGGCCTTTCACCACGGGCTGCTAGACTTCCACCTCATCCATCTGCACGGCTCTAGTCAAGCTTGTCTCCATCATTGGTCGCCAGCTTCCCTCGACGCCTTGGGTCGAGGGCGACAATATTCGGTGGCAAGGCCCGGCCTTCAGCGAGCGCATGCTCGTCGAGCATTTATCACAGGAGTACGATCTGGCGAGCCGCCGCACCTTGTCCATCGAGGCCCATGTTTGCTTCATCGAAAGACAACTCCCTGGCCTCAACCACGCGCACACCCTGGACCTCGGCTGTGGCCCCAGCCTCTATCTACACCGCTTGGCGCGGCGCGGGCATCGCGGTCACGGCATCGCCTTTTCCCCGGCCTCGATCAACCACGCCCGGAGCGTGGCCGCTCGCGAGGAACTCGACTGTCACTTCGAGCAGGCGGACCTCCGCCACACCGACTTCGGGGAGGGCTTCGACCTAGTGCTCCTGCTCTACGACCAGATCAATGTGTTGACCCGTCAGTACGCGCTCGACGTCCTGCAACGCGCTCACGGGGCGCTTGCGCCTGGTAGCACGTTTCTGTTCAAGCCACAGGCGCGCCGGCGGCGGTGTCCGTGGCTCGGTGGACAACACAACGGATTGGACGGCGTCTGAGCTCGGTCTCTTCACGAGCAGGCCCCACGTGTTGCTGTGCATGAGCGGTTCTGGGACGAGCTTCCACGCACGGGGACATAGGACGCATTAGAGCGCCCCCGGGGCGCAGGCCCCCCCTGTGCCAGGGGAGCGTCTAATGCGTCCCATTGTCCGATCGAGCGGTCGTCAGTATGACGACCCCGTACAAAACGTAGGCTGTGATGCGGGATATTCATTAGTTGTTCATACCCCCTAATGGGTCGCGATCAGGCGTCCATGTAAGAACGACTTACTGTACGTCGTCAAGGCAATGGAGGGCGGTCACGTCGTAATGGGCGAGGCGGCAGCCGATCTCCAGGGCCATAGGCACTGCCGGAGCTACTTGCTACTCAGGAAGGGCGAAGATGAAGAGGTTGTTATTGGCACTCGGGCGAAGCTCCGGCGTCAAATCCAGAAAGCGGCCGAAGCCGGTACTGATCGCCACGTACTGGCGGCCGTCGACCGCGTAAGTGATCGGGAAGCCGGAGACCGGCGACCCGAGGTTGATCTCCCAGAGAATCTCTCCCGTCCGATCGTCGAAGGCCCGAAACCGTCCGTTCACGTCACCGCCGAAGACGAGCCCGCCGCCGGTCGCGGCCAGCGCCATGGTGGCGGCTCGCTGCTGGTAGTTCCAGACCACTTGGCCAGTCTCGGCTGAGATCGCCTGCACGCTCCCCACGTTGTCGGTCCCCGGCGCAATTTCAGGACGCCAGGCGATGGCATAGAGCCGGCGCGCTTCGTCCTGCTCGTCGGGCTCGGCCATGGCACGCATCCGCGCGCAGACATTGCGCAGCGGCATGTACATCGTGTTGGTCAAAGGACTGTAGGCACCCGCCTCCCAGTCCTTCCCGCCACTGGCGTGCGGACAGGCTAGCACCGTCTGCCCCGCCGCGGTGAAGACCAGCTCCGGGTTCTCGGACACCGCCCCCGTCGCGCCGTCGATACTGCTGATCACATTCTGGACAATGGTCGGGGTGGCCCACAGGAATTCGCCGGTCTCCCGGTCCAGGGTGTAGACGATGCCGGTCTTGCCCGGGATGCCGGTCACAACTCGACGCTCTTCGCCCGGGTTCAGCCGCGGATTGATCCAGCTCACGGCGGATGGGTCCGGCCGCACCGCCGTGTCCACCAATAGGCGTTCGAACGGGTGATCGAGGTCCCAACTGTCATTCAGGTGCTGGTAGTACCAGACGATCTCACCCGTGTCCCCATTCAGGGCGAGCGTCGAGTTGTGATAAAGGTGCGTCTTGTCGGTGCCGCCGAGCATGTACTTCGGCGCTGGCGACGTGACTGACGTACCGACGTAGACCAAGTTCAGCGCCGGATCGTAGCTGGGCACCATCCACGCGCCGACGTGCGCCCGCTCGTCGAACGGGACGTCGCCCCAGGTTTCGTCACCAGGTTCGCCGGGGGCGGGGATGAGCCGCCGCCGCCACAGCTCCTCGCCGGTTGCGGCGTCGTGCGCGGTAACGACACAGCCGGTGGGCCCCCCTCGCGGGTCGCAGCTCCGCCCCGAGAACACCTTCCCGCCGGCAACGATCGGCCCGGAAGTCTGGTTGGCCGGGTGCACCCGGTAATCGAGAATCTCCGTGTCCCAGACCACCTCGCCCGTCTCCGCGTGGAGCGCGAAGATGTGGTCGTCCATGCTGGTGTCGATGATCAGCTCGCCGTGGATGGCGATGTTGCGGTTGGTGTCAGTGAGGGTGCCGATCATGTAGTCGCCGAGATCATCCGGGCGGTCCCGACGGTGCTCCCAGATCAGGTCGCCGGTCTCCGCGTCGATGGCCTGGATGATGTCGCGCGGGTTGGGCATGAACATCATGCCGTCGCGAACCAGCGGCGTGCCCTGCTGGCGGCCCGGTCGGAGCCCACGTGACCAGACCATCCGGAGGTCGCCGACGTTCTCGCGGTTGATCTGATCCAGCGGGCTGTAGCCCCAGCCGTCCAGCGTTCGGCGCCACATCAGCCAGTCGTCGGGACTCGGGGTCTCCAACTCCGCGTCGGTGACCGGCCGGATGCGGTCCTCCTGCGCGAGAGCCGGCGCGGCCACGGCCGCGGAGGCAAGGAGGCCGGACGCGATACATGCTAGGCGGAACCGAAACGACGGCCGGTCGAATGCGAGCATGAGCCCTCCTCTGCATTGGAGACTTGCGGTGATTATGTCACTGCATGATCCACCGTAACACCGAATCCCACGCGAGCGTCAACCCGTGCCCTGGACTGTCCCTGTTTTGTCCCTATNGGGACTCGATACCTCGTAAACCTCGCAGCTCTCGTAGGCGTCTGAGNGCGCTGTTTTGTCAAGGATTCCGGTAAGTTGTTACAATCATAGCGTTGGCGAAAACGATGGACGTNCACATTNTAATCAGGGAATNCTGNGTNCGATCCCCAGGCGGCTCACCAATANATANAGGTATNTTGGTGAATTACCGCCTGACTCAAACCNAGTATGGGTAACACATAGCACGGTGGTGCCCGCTCATGCGTCGAGGTAACAGCCCCGGTGCATCCGTCCGTTGCGGCTAGGGCAGCGCGAGCGACCAAGTTCTGCACCGTCAGAGACTGCCCCGACACGATGGTCCTGAGCATGTGGGCGATCAGTATGGGCGGCGCTAAGCCACGGCCGAGCGGGCGGCTCTCGGCTGTCGGTCAACACGCGATCATGAAGTTACCCACAAGTGCGCTAGCATCCATCCTCCGCGAAGGCGAAGTGCGCCGGGACCTCAAAGCGCTTGTTCCTTATGGCGCCTTGCTCGTTGCGGTCATCGCGATCTACTCGGTGCTCTTCCAGGTGATCATGGTGCAGGTGGAAGGGCAGTCGCACTCGTGGATCACCGCCGTCTACTGGACGCTGGTCACGATGACCACCCTCGGCTTCGGCGACGTGGTCTTTACCACCGACACCGGTCGGCTGTTCACGGTCATCGTGCTGGGATCAGGGGTCATGTTGCTGTTGGTCGTGTTGCCGTTTACCTTTATCCGCTTCTTCTACGCGCCCTGGCTCGAAGCCCAGGAGCGGCTCAGGGCGCCGCGGCGAGTGCCTTCCAGCGTGCGAGGTCATGTCATCATCAGTTGCCACGATGAGATCGCATCCGTGCTCATCGAGAGGCTCCAGGCCGAAGGGATCCCGCACTACGTCGTCGAGCCCGAGCCGGACGCGGCAGCGCACCTCTTGAACCAAGGGATCACTGTGATCACGGGCGAGCTCGACAGCCGGGCGACCTACGACGGATTGCAGGTGGGACAGGCCCGCCTGCTGCTCGCGAACCGAGAGGACACAACGAACACCAACATCACGTTGACCGTCCGTGAAGTGTCCCGAGATGTGCCGATCGTCGGCGTGGTCGAGGACGAGGACTCAATCGACATCCTGGAACTGAGCGGGTGCACTCACGTCTTGCCGCTGAAAGTGCGTCTGGGAGAATACTTAGCGAATCGCGTCGCTGCTGGTCGCGGCACGGCGGATGTCATCGGGACGTTCGAAGAACTGCAGATCGCCGAGTTCTCAGTGCGGAACACGCCGCTCGCCGGCCTGACCGTTCGTGAAACACGGTTGCGGGAACGGACGGGGCTGAACGTCGTCGGTGTCTGGCACCGCGGACGGTTGAGACCCGCGTTCCCCCAGAGCCATATTTCCAGCGAGAGCATCCTGGTGGTCGCCGGCACCCCGGCGCAGTTGAGCGCTCTCGACGCCTTGCTCGAGAGTATGCCCCACTCCGACGCGCCCGTCATCGTCATCGGCGGCGGCACCGTCGGAAGCGCCGCCACCCGCGCACTCAAACGCAAGGGTGTCCCGGTCCATGTGCTCGATCGCGACCCGCGCACGCAGGAGCGGCTGATCGACGTCGCGGATCGCGTCTTCGTCGGCGACGCCAACGACCGCGAGGCTCTGCGGGAGGCTGGGCTGGAAGACGCACCGTCGGTGCTCCTGACCACGAACGATGACGCCGTGAACGTATATCTTGCCGTCTATTGTCGACGGCTCAAGCCAGATCTCCGCATCGTGAGCCGGATTACGCATGACCGGAACCTTGAAGCCATTCACCGCGCAGGGGCAGATTTCGTGCTCAGCTATTCGTCTCTCGGTGCGGAAGCGGTGATGTCTCTTCTCGAAGGGCACGAGCTTGTGATTTTGGGAGAAGGCGTCGACCTGTTTTCGGTGCGGCTGCCACACTCGTTGGAGAACAAGACGTTGGCCGAGACTGGGATCAGCTCACGCACTGGGCTGAGTGTCGTCGCGGTGCGACAGGATGGTCAGCTGGTCACGAGCCTTCGGGCCACGATGCAGATGGAGGCCGGTGCTCAGCTCATCATGCTCGGCAGCGTGCAGCAGCGCCGAACGTTCGACGACGCGTTCGGGTAGCGCATCTTCCTCACCATCGTCCGGGACGTGCGGCTCAAAAGCTATAGCGTAGACTGAGGTGCATCTCGCGGGCGGGCTGAGTGCTGAAGATGCGACCGAAGTTTGGGGTGCCGAAGACTCGGTTGGGCGTCGAAGTGGACGCGGTTCAGCAGGTTGAAGGTCTCCCAGCGGAACTCCAGACGGCCCTGCTCGCCGAAGTACCACACCTTCACGATCGAGACATCGGCGTTCGCCAGACCGGGCGCGAACACGGTGTTGCGACCGGCGCTGCCGAATGTGAACGGGTCCGGCAGGGCGAAGGCGACGGTGTCGAACTGTACGTCGTCAAGTCAATTCGGACCAGTGAGCCTGTTTCATAAGAGAGACTTCTTGCCTGTTCACCGCCCTGCGCGGTGTGCATAGATTCTCGCGTTATCTCGACCAATCAATACGGGTCCACTCGACAGTGTCGGTTGGGCCCGTTTTCTTTCGGGGCGCCCTTTTCGTTCTCCAGGGGGGCGGTATGGCCCTGGCTATCCGCCAGTATAATCGGCTGATTCTCCATCACGAATAGACAGGATCGAAGGAGTACGACAATGGTTGGACGTGCGGCGAGAGTGGCCTTGAGAACGACTGTTTTATCTGTGGCAGCCGGCTGCGCGGGTGCGAGCGCCCAGGCCCCTCAGCAGGGGGCGACCGACTGGCCGAGCACCAACTATACGCAGAGCGCCAACCGGTACAGCCCGCTGACCCAGATCACGGCCGACAACGTGGCCACGCTCGAGCGGGTCTGGAGCATTCATCTCAAGCCGGCCGACTTTACCGGTGGCCTGCGGGAAGACCAGGCCATTCCCCTCGTGATTGGCACCACGATGTATCTCGCCTCACCCTATGGCGCCATTATTGCGCTGGACGCCACCAGCGGTGCGGAACAATGGCGATTTGAGATTCCAGACAATGCGGTGCCGTCGAAGCGCGGTCTTGCGTATTGGCCGGGCGACGGAGACCTCCCCCCGTCGCTCCTGTTCGGCGCCAGTTCGGGCGTGCTGTACTCAATCAAGGCCTCGGACGGTACGCTCAACGCCGGTTTTGGTGAAAATGGCGTCGTCAATCTGAAGACGCCGGAAGTCATGCGGAATTTCACGGACGCGGGCTACTTGCTTCTGTCTTCTCCGAGCATCTACAAAAATCTTGTGATCACTGGCGCGGGCACCGGAGAAGGTCGCGCCTTTCCGGAGGGGACAGGACCCTCAGGTGATACTAGAGCCTGGGACATCCGGACCGGCGAGCTGGTGTGGACGTTCGAAACGGTGCCGGGCCCGGACGACTTCGGCTATGACTCCTGGGCCGGGGACAGCGCCCGGGATCGATCGGGCGTGAATGTCTGGGGCTATATGTCGCTCGATACCGATCTTGGCATTTTGTATATGCCGCTTGGCGCCCCAAACGACGACCGTGTCGGCGTCGACCGACCCGGAGACAACCTCTTCTCGTCGTCGATTGTCGCCGTCGATGCCAACAACGGGCAGTATCTCTGGCACTTTCAGCTCGTCCATCACGATATTTGGGACTACGACGCGCAGTCGGCGCCACTCGTTGTCGACCTGGACCGCGACGGTGAAACCGTGCCCGCCCTCATCGTCGTTAACAAGACGGGCCTGATGTTCACGTTCAACCGGGTCACCGGCGAGCCGCTCTTCGACATCGAGGAGCGGCCGGTGCCGGGGAGTGACGTGCCGGGCGAGCAGGCTTCGCCGACGCAACCGTTCCCGGTGAAACCGGAGCCGCTGACGCAGAATACGATCTCCCGGGACAATCTCTACCAGGGCGAACCCCAGCATCAGGCGTACTGCGAGCGCCTGGTCGACGATAACAACATGAAACTCGGGGGGCCCTACATGCCGATCGCGCCCAACCAGTACAGTATGTCCCCGCCGGGCCCGGCGGGCGGCATCAACTACTGGGGGCCGGCCTACGATCCCGAGCTTCATCTCTTCGTGTCCAACACCACCAATCTGTTCCAGCCCATGCGCCTCGTCCAGCGGACGAACGGCGCCTGGGCCAACACCGGGCCGCTCGCCGGTGTTCGTCGGTTCGGCGATCCGGACAGGCGTCTGCCGTGCGGGCCGACACCCTGGGGCGAGCTGGTCGCCGTCGACATGTCGACGGGTGACGTCGCCTATCGCAAGACCCTTGGTGTTTCTGACGTGCTGCCTGCCGGCCTGCAGGACACCGGTCGCCCCAGTACCGGGGGTGTCGTGCTGACCGCCAGCGGACTGACCTTTGTGGGTGGCGCCGATGATTTCAGGTTTCGCGCCTTTGCCACCGCGACCGGGGACCAGTTGTGGGAGATCAGATTGCCGTCGTCGATCCAAGCGACGCCCATTACCTATCTGGGAGCCGATGGACGGCAATTCGTGACAGTGGTGAGCACCGGCGGCGGGCTGACCGGGTCAGAGGTCACCAATGACGAGATCATCGCCTTCGCCTTGCCCAGGAACTGACATCCGACCCGGGTCCGGACCCACGGCACAACGGGGAGTGTTACGGCACCGACGAAGGGCGGCAGGCTGCTCCGGGCGTTCCTGCGCGCCGGACCGTGGCGCTGCCGAGTGAGTAGAATCTGCCGACGACCAGAATAGCGATGAGATAGACCGGCAGGAATGCCGAGAGCCACATTCGGTTGTCTCTCCTCACAGGGAAGACCTCTCTGTGTCTAACGGACCGTCGTCGAACCATCACCACTCTATGACCGCGGCTTCGTAGAGTCTGAGGTCGTCCGCTGCATCTGTTCCGGACTTACACTTCGGACCTATACTAGGGCGATGCGCGGCCGGAAGCGGCGATCGAGAGGGCACGTCACGCCCCCGGAGAGATGGACACATGCCTGACTACAAGCTCATCGGAAAGAACTACACCACGACGGACCTGCGGGCGAAGGTGACCGGTCGCGCGAAGTACGCCGAGGACTTTCGGGCTGATGGCATGGTGTTCCTGAAGTTGCTGTTGAGCCCGATGCCGCATGCCCGGGTGCGCCGTCTTGATGCAAGTGCCGCGCTGGCCATGCCTGGGGTCGAGGGTATTTTGACTGCAGACGACCTGCCGACCGTAGACGCTCCAGGCGAGGCGGGACTGACCAACGAGCCGCTGTATGAGGGCGAGCCGGTGCTTGCCATCGCGGCGGTCGACGAACAGACCGCGTCCGAGGCCATCGAGGCGATCCAGATCGACTACGAGGCGTTGCCGTTCTGTATGGACCCGCTCGACAGCCTGCGGCCGGGTGGACCCAACGCGCGACTCGATGGCAATACGATGGTGGGCCGGGAACTCGCCACGATCAAGTGGACCGAGACCGAGCTGGCTGAACTGGCCGCCGGCCGGTTGCCGATGAGCGGCGAGTTCGCGGCAGAGTGGGCGGTCGGGGATGTCGATGCCGGGCTCGCGGCCGCCGACCTGGTGGTCGACGAGTCCATCTACCACCAGTCGCTGGGGCACCAGCCGCTTGAGACACGCAGCTGTATGGCCTACTGGGAAAACGGGAAGGTCTACGTGTACGGATCGACCCAGAGCACCGCCCGCACGGTGGGCGCCGTCGCACGCTGGGCCGAGGTCGAGCCGGAGAACGTCGTCCTGGTGGCCGAATTCTGTGGCGGTGGGTTTGGGAGCAAGGGCGCAGGGTCGACCTGTATGCGGTTTCCCATCGTCATGTCCAAGAAAATCGGCAAGCCGGTCATGATGCGGGTCAGCCGTCGGGAAGAGAACTTCATCGGCCGAGCGCGGCCGGCGGTGCAGGCCCGCGCGAAGGTCGGCTTCCGAAGCGATGGGCGCATCCTGGCCATGGATCTCTTCACCATTGGTGACGGGGGACCGTATGGGCGTAGCGGCGATCACATGTCGATGGCCAACATCGCCTCGCTGGCGTATCAGCCGGAGAGTATCCGAGTCCGGGGCATCGGGGTGTACACGAACACACCACCGCGCGCCGCCCAGCGAGCCCCGGGAGGCGAGCAGGCCGTCACTATGTTGGCGCCGTTGCTCGACCGGGCGGCGCGGCAGCTGGGCATCGATCGTACCGACATCATTCGGATCAATGCGCCGGCCGGACAGGCGGCGTTCGGCGCCCCTGGGCGTGACGGGCAGCAGGGGAACGCCTCGAGCGCGTTTGTCCACGAGGCCCTCGACAAGGGGATGGTCGAATTCGACTGGTCGGAACGGCTCCGTCGGAGCGGACAGCGCAACGGGAGCAAGGCGACCGGTATCGGGGTCGCGCTGAGTACGTTCTCGGCCGGCAGCTCCGGGATGGACGGACTCCTGGTGATCCGGCCGGACGGACACCTGCAGATCCAAACGGGTGTCGGCAACTTGGGAACGGAGTCGTTCTCCGACTGCTCCCGTGCCGGCGCCGAGGCCCTCGACATGCCCTGGGAGAAGGTGGAACTGGTCTGGGGCGCGACCGACCGGAACCTGCCATGGAGCGCGATGTCGGTTGGTAGTCAGACGACCCATGCGCACACGCGGGCCAACTGGGCCGCGGGGCTCGACGCGAAACGTAAGCTGCAGGAGCTGGCCGCGCTTGACCTGGGCGGGACGCCGGACGACTACGACGTGGCCGACGAACGCGTGTTCAAGCGAGGCGCGCCCTCACAGGGGCTGAGCTTTGCGCAGGCGGCCGAGCGGGCGATCGCGCGCGGCGGTCGCTTCGACGGGCACGAGCTGCCGGACGACATCAATGGCATGACCGCGACCTCGGCCACCGCGCTGGCCGGCCGTGGCCTAATGGGTGTCGCTAAGGACACCTTCGCGACAGGTGGTCGTGTCATGGGGTTCGTGGTCGGGTTCGCGGAAGTCGAAGTGGACGTCGAAACCGGCGCGATCCGGATGGTCGACTATGTCGGCAGCGCCGACTGCGGGACGCTGGTCCACCCCCGGCTGCTCGGGAGCCAGATCCATTCCGGCGGGATTCAGGGCTTTGGCATCGCGCTGAGCCAGAAGTGGGTCTTCGACCGACGGTGGGGGCTGTCGGTGGCGAAGCGGTTCTACAACAACCGCCCTCCCGGCATCCTCGATGTCCCCCACGAGCGTCCGATGGGATGGACCGCGGCCGAGGAGCCCGACCCGTTCAATCCCCTGGGCGCCAAGGGGATCGGCGAGCCGGCGATCGGTGCTGGCGCCGCGTCGGTGTTGTGCGCCATCGCCGACGCGCTTGGCGGTGAAGGCCACTTCTACCGGTCACCGGTCAGCGCTGACATGGTATTGACGAAATTGGAGCAGCTCGACCCGCCGCACGATCGACTCATGAACCACGTGTAGACCCGCGTCAACGACCTGGCGCCCGAGCGTGACGTCGCGATCGCGGGCCAAGCCGCGTGCGCGTGTTCTTCTCCATACGCAGCGTCCACGCTTTGCGCAACGCGCCGGTGAGGGTGGCGTCGTCCGCGGGTACCAGCCGGGTATGGGTCATGCTCATCGTTTCCCAAGCGCCAGCGATGGAGACGAACAGGTCTGCCGCCTCCTCCACGAACAGTGCCTGCACCTCGGGCGTCAATACGAGATTCCCGTAGCCCTGGGCTTGCGAGGTAAGGGTCGCGAAAATCCGACCTCCCACGCGAAAGTCCTCGGCGGTCGTCATTCGCACCTCCTGACCGAGGCCAATCCTATTGCTGACCGGCAAAAGAGCCAATGGCACTAGAATGGTCCGCAGGGAAGGATCAAATGGGGATTAGACGTGCCGTTGGTCTCGCCGCGCCGATACTGTTCTGTCTGCTCGGGGTGAGCTACGCGCAAGTGGAACCGACGCTTGGCGTGCCGGTGCCGCCATTGGGTGCGGGGCCGTGGGTATTCGATACGGCCGAACAGCACAAGGTCCGGGTCAGCGTCGTGACGGCCGGACTCTCGCATCCGTGGTCCCTCGCGTTTCTTCCCAACGGCGACATGCTGGTCACCGAGCGACCGGGTCGGCTGCGACTCATTCGCGGGGGCGCTCTCGACCCCGAGCCTATTTCCGGCGTCCCGGAAGTCAGGCCCGACGGCAACGGGGGGCTCATGGACGTCGCCCTCCATCCGCGGTTTTCGGAGAACGGACTCGTTTATCTGACCTATACCAAGCCGGTCGGCAACGGCATGGGCGCACCGACGCTGGCGCGGGGCCGGCTCGAGGCGGGCGCACTCGCCGATGTCCATGACCTGCTCGTTACCGAAGCATACGAGGGCAACTCCGGTCTCAACGGGCGCGTCGTGTTCGGGCGTGACGGCAAGGTATATATGTCGACCGGCGGGCGCGTGGCTCAGGTTGCGCAAGATCCAATGAGCCTGCGCGGAAAGATCTTGCGTCTCAACGATGATGGCTCCGTGCCGGCGGACAACCCGTTTGCGGATCGCCCCGGTTATCGGCCGGAGATCTACACGCTTGGGCATCGCAACACCCTGGGCCTCATCCTGCACCCCGAGTCTGGCGAGATCTGGAACCATGAAAATGGTCCGAATGGCGGCGACGAGATCAACGTCATCCTGCCTGGACGCAACTACGGCTGGCCCCTCGTCAGCTTCGGACGCCTCTATCCTGGGTCGCGGGTCTCTGAACACCCGACGCGCGAGGGTCTCGAGTCGCCGCTGGTCGTATGGCTCCCGGCCATTGCGGTCGCGGGCATGGCCATCTACACCGGCGACCAGTTCCCCGCGTGGAGACGCAACGTGTTCGTCGGATCGTTGCGCGAGGGCGGGATCCCGGGCACCGGCCACCTCCAGCGGGTGGTGTTCAACGCCGATACCGAGGAACTGCGGCGTGAATCGCTGCTGACCGAGCTCCGGCAACGTATCCGGGATGTGCGCCAAGGGCCGGACGGATTCCTCTACCTGCTCACTGACGAGGACGACGGCGCACTCTTGCGTCTCCAGCCAGTGCCGTGAGACGGCCGCACCGCCTGCGGTCCGTCCGCACGTTGCGTTGCGTGCTGGTTTTCGGCGTCGTGATCGTACCCGTCGCCTGCACCACACCTGCACCAGGGACGGAACAGCCGGTCAGCCCGCCCAGGAACGTTGACGTGGGTCTGACGGCGCGCATCCACATCAATACGCAGACTACTGACTTCGCGCGCGCGCGCGCGTTCTATCGCATGCTCGGTTTCACCGCTGGTGTGGGCGGTTTTCCGAAGACCAACACCCACCTGATGGCCCGCTCGCTAGGGATGTATGACCTGTGCACCTACGAGTTGCAGGCCATCGAGGTGATCGCCATTCCCGAGAGCTGGGGGCCATCGAGTATCGACCTCATTCAGTTCGCGGTCCCATTTAGTGCCGCCCCGCCCTATGCGTCGCCCACTCATCTGGGGATGGCGTATGCGGCGTTGCTGACGACCGATCTGGCTGCCGACGTCGCGCACCTGACCACGCAAGACGTGGAATTCTTGTCAGAGCCCTACGGCGTGCCTGGCGACCGGTTTGTATTTTTCACGGACCCGGACGGGGTACTGTACAAGCTGGTCGAGACCGCGCCCCCCCATGGCGATCCGGAGGCCGACATGCACGTTACCGCGATGCCGTATATCGGGCTGAACGTTAGCGACTTCGACCGGTCGCTCGCGTACTACCAGATGCTCGGCTACACGGACGTGCGGCCGCTGGGGGCGACCGGCGCGCTTGCTGAGGCCCGCGCCTACGGTCTGGATACACCATTCACACGGCGCGGCGCCGACATCGCGCTGCCTGGTGGCGACCAACATCGCCTGCGTCTGGTGCAGTGGCTCGACCCCTACGATGGCGAGCCACCGTATCCGCCACCGATCAACCATGTCGGGATTGCCCGTATGGCGCTCGCGGTGCGGGACCTGGATCGTGCGGTGAGCGTGCTGCAACAACACGGTGCGGAATTCCTCTCGGAGATTGCGCCATGCTGCTCGGGCACCGGGGAAGATACGACCGGCATCATCAACCTGATAGACCCTGACGGTATCTACATCGAGTTGGTGGGGCCGATCGAGCGCCGCGACCCGATCGCACCACCCGAGTGGTGCGAGGCGAGGTAGGCGCACGCCCGAGTCCCGCCGGTCGCTACCCGCTTGCGACGCTATCTATTTGGAGTCGTGACGGCTGCGCACACGGGGCAGATTCGGACCAGCGTGGCGGTCGGCGACTTCGCGCACGCGCACCACGAGACGGCGACGGGTCTCGCGCAGTTCCTCGACTTCGAGGGAGAAGCGCCTCAGGCGCAGGTTCGTCAACGTGGCCAGGGTCATGTTCGCCTGGACTTCGACGAGTTTGATAGAGGCCAGAAAGCTCAGCGGCAGGAGGGCGCCGATGCCCACGCCCCACCACCACCCGACGCTCAGTCCGGTGAGGACCGCGGCCGCGGCATAGGCGAGCGGCAACAGTAACACCGTCGTGATGATCTTGAGCGTTGCCACGTCGTCTCGGTCGTCACTCAGGCGCTCGCCCGCGGTCATCGCGATCCAGGCGACCGGCAGGTGCAGGAGCGCGCCGGGTATCGCCAGCGGCAGGAGGGCGACCAGCGCCGCGCTCCGCCACAAGACGCCCTTCCACGCGTGGAGGACCCCGATCGGCTGACGCAGATGGTGGTCCTTCAGACCAGTGAGGTCGAGCCGCGCCTGATAGTTCTGCACGTCGTGACGAAGCCGCTGCGCCGTCGGGTCGTCGGCCGCGGCGAGATAGCGCTCGACGAACCGGCGGCTGAGTTCGACGTAGGTTCCGGGCGTTAGTCGCACGGACGTCGGCGTGTACAAACGCCGAGCGGCGTGGATGAAGCGCAAGGTCTCCCAGTCTGGCGCGTTCAGGGTGACCTTTTCGAGCGCGTCGGCGATGCGCGCCGTGAGCCGACGCACCGTGTCGCCCTCGGCCGCGGCATACCCCGTCAGCCACTCGTCGTCGATCGCGATCGGCTCGCTGAAGTGCAGGAGCGCCTGGCTCCGAAAGCGATGGCGATGCATGTAGGTGAGCCCGCACGGTACAATAGTCACACACACCCGGCGCCGGGCCCCGACCGCCAACGCGATCCGGGCCGTCCCGGTCTTCAATCGCGTCAAGTGGCTGCCGGCGTGACTGATGCCCTCCGGGAAGATTCCCATCGAATTGCCCGCTTCGAGCACCTCGAAGAGCCGCGCAAAGGCAGCGTCGTTGTTCGCCGCGTCGCCGTGTTCCTCGCGTGGGTACACCGGCACGACCCCGAACGCGTCGAGCAACAACGCCATCAGTCGATACCGCCAGAGCTTGGCGTTGCCCATGAAGTGGACCGGCCGCCGGCCGCACATCGAGGTCACGACAAACCCGTCCAGCAGGGCGTTCGGATGGTTCCCGGCGAAGATGACAGGGCCGGTGGCTGGCACGTGGTCAAGTCCCACCACCTCCACGCGCCGAAAGAACGTGGTCACGACCACGTGGATGAACCACGCGAGCATCCGATAGGCAGGCCCGATCGTGCGCATCACTGCGGACACTATCATCCCGAGGACGGTACACTGGTCGTCAGCAGCAGCGTGACCAGCGCCAGCAGACCCGCGAGTGGTGTGTCTCACTTACATCTAGACTGTGACCCAGTGCGCGGCGCCAGGCTGGCCCGTCTAGCGGCGTTGCTGCGGGTTCGGTCGGCCGGATACATCGAAACAACAAAGAGCGGAACGACGAAAGCGGCGCGTGCCACGCCAACCCGCCGACGCGTGGGTGAGGGGCTTGCGGTGCTGGCCGTAATGACGACGGCCCGATAGTCTGCCGTCACCCACGAAACCGGATGTACACTCAACCACGTGGCACACGAAGAGCAATGAATGCGGGAAGGGCGGTCTATGAGAGGCCCTGACGCCCCGCCGCGAGGGCTGATACAGCGGGCCAGAGGCTGCCTGGTGTCGTTGGCCGTGATCCTCGCTGCCGCGGCCGTGATCGGACTCGTCGCCTATCAACTTCGTGCACCGCTGCTGACCTGGGTCGGAGGTTGGCTGTACCACGCCGATACCCTGGAGCCTGCCGACGCGATCGTGGTGCTGGCCGGGTCCGTGGACCGCGATCTCGAAGCGGCCGACCTGTTCGTCGAGGGATTCGGCCCCACGATTCTCTTGACCCGCCCGCCCGACCGTCCCGTGGTGGCGGCACTGCGATCGCGCGGCGTGGGCATCCTCTCGGACATCGAAACCCGGCTGAATTACCTGGACGCGTTGGGGGTCGGCCGCACGGACGTGACGGTGCTGCAACAGGTCGTCGAGTCGACGCAGACGGAGGCGTTGCTCGTGGCCGAATGGGCCGAATCGCGCGAGATCGAACGGCTCATCGTCGTCACGAGCGGGTTCCACACGTCGCGAACACGCTACGTGTTCAACCAGGTCTTCCGCGACCTAGATACGCAGATCCTGATTCATCCAAGCCGCCAATCGTCATTTGACCCGGCCACGTGGTGGCAAACTCGGACCAACCTCAGAAACGGCCTCTTCGAACTCCAAAAATACGCGTACTACCGGTTTACGTATCTGCTGGGTCGGTCGCCGTGATGGGCGCCAGCCGGTGCCGAGCCACGGCTAGGGTCGCGTCGGCTTTGGCGGGGTCGACGCGGCCCTGAAACCGCGCGCCCTCCTCCATGCTCAGATGCGGCGCGGCGAGCCGCCCGGTCACGACGGCGGTCGCCCGTAGCTCAATCAGCGCGCTAGCGGTCAGGCTGCCGTCGACCCGGCCCAGCACCGTGATCGTTCTCGCGCACACCTCTCCGCGAACGCGTGCCGAGCCACTGATGGCCACGCCGTGATCGGGCGCCACAATCGTGCCTTCGATCTCGCCCTCGACAATCAGGTGCTCGACGGCCGTGACATGTCCCTTGACGACCAGCCCCGGCCCAACCGCGGTGACGACGTGGGGAACAGACAGCGAGACGCCGTCCTGGCGCGGCGCGGACGATTTCACGGTGAGCGTGGGGTAGCGGTCAGCAGTGACCATAGGTGGCGACAACGCAGGCTTCGTGCCATTCTACCCGAAGAGCGGTCACCTCCCAGACGGGCGCTCAGCCTCGTCTGACTCTCAGGGCGTTGGGCGGCATGACCGGGTCGTCCCACGAGTGTTTGAGCCATTGGTAGACCAACAGCGCCACCCAGGCACTGTTCGCCCCAAAAGGCGCCACCTTCATGAACGCGTCGAACGCCTCCTCCGGCGACCAGGTTGGGAGACGAGCGCACCAGAGTCGCATCAGGGCGGGCACCTTCTGTGCGGGGGCGCGGGGGACGTCGTACTCCCGCCACCCAAGACCGCCCGTCCCGCCGACCAGGCATCCCAGCACCAGGAGCGTGCACGGGTCCGGACGCTCGACGGACCACCCGATCATGGTGAGAAACCGGAGTCCCTGCCGAAGACCGCGGACGATCCCGGCATTGTGCGCCATCTGCGGATCGAGCCCGTCTCGGCGTAGGGCAGCGATGATAAAGGTGTCGATATCCATAGGCGAACACAAAGCGAATCATGGATCGCCCATCCCCTTCGCAGCAAGGGCACAGCACGACGGATATACTCGCCGCATGTGTGGACGGGCATACGAGACCTACACCGAGGCGGAATTGGCGGCACTCGATGAACACGGCGAGCCGCCGGACATCGATTGGCTGATCCCCAACTACAACATGGCGCCCACCGAGACGTCGCCGGTGGTCCTCGTGCGTGATGACCGGCGGGCGTTCGCCCCATTCCGATGGGGCCTCATACCCGGCTGGGCGCACAGCGTCGAAGCGGCCGCGAAGTATTCCCTCATCAACGCGCGTGGCGAAGAAATCTCCGAGAAACGGAGCTACGCTGAGTCGTTTCAACACCAGCGCTGTATCGTCCCGCTGTCGGGATTCTATGAATGGAAGCGGGAAGACACGACCAAACGCCCCTACGCGATTCACCTGCGCGACCAGCCGATCATGGCCGTCGCCGGGGTCTGGGCTCGGTGGCAGCCGACGGTCCGGGTCCAGCCGGTCTACTCGTTCTCCATTGTCACGACGGCGGCCAACGATTTCATGGCGAAGATCCACGACCGTATGCCGGTGATCCTTGACTACCGGGACCTCGATCACTGGCTCGACCCCGACGTGCACGAATCCGAACGCGTGCAGCCGTTGGTCCGTCCATGCCCATCTGACTGGCTCGCCGCCTACGAGGTGTCACCGTCGGTAAATTCGGTGCGGAACAAAGCCCCCGACGTCCTCCAACCGCTCACCAGCCGTGACGACTATTGGCCAACGCTCGATTTCTGAGCGCCCCGGGTGGGCGATCGTGAGGCCGTGCCGACGTCCGCGCGTCACGCGCATGTGAGTGTTAAAGGTGGAGCGGGAGACGGGGATCGAACCCGCGACCAACGGCTTGGGAAGCCGTGACTCTACCACTGAGCTACTCCCGCGTGCCCGAGAAATTCCGTTATGTGGTCCAACGCGACCCGGCTCAAGCTAGCCTAAGCCAGGCTCGTGGCGCCGGTCACGGAAATGCAAGTCTATCGTACGACCCGGGCCTCTCGATTCAGGAGCCAGGCCATGTCCTATCCGCGGTGAAGCGCTGGAATTCTCGAACCAGTTGGATAGCACTCGAGCCGGCCGCTCCGACCAATTCCTCGAAGCCGGCGTCCAAACGAGGCATAGGTGCTGCGTTCCAGATATCCTGTGGTCATGGACACCTCCCAGCTACGAGAGACCCTCGCCCGCCAACTTCGTCACAGTCAGGCTCAGGCTGGACTCTCCGCGGCCCTCGAAGGCTTTCCGCCGGACCTCGCGGGCCGGCAGGTCGCGGGCCACCGTCATACGGCGTGGCAGCAGGTCGAGCACATGCGATTGGCAGCGGAGGATCTCATCACCTACTGCCAGGATTCCCACTACGAGGCCCAGACCTGGCCCGACGGCTACTGGCCCAAAAGTCCGCAGCCGCCCTCGGCCGAAGTGTGGTCAACGAGCAACCGCCGCCTGCTCGACGCCACCGAGCAGATGGCCGGCATCGTCGAGGATCCGAACGTCGATCTCTACGCGAACGTCCCCACCGCCGAGAAGGAACACCATCACACGCTGCGCGCCGCCCTCATCTTGCTCGACCACAACGGCTATCACGCCGCCCAGCTCATTGCGCTGCGTCAGGCCCTGGGTATCTGGCCCGCGAGATAGGTGCCAAGGGCGGCCTGTAGGACACTGACCAGAATAAAGTCACCATCTGGGCCGCCGGTGCATCCCGCCCCGACGCCCCCACGATCGCAAGGTTATTGTGGTCAGTGTCCTTAGGCCCTGATCAGGTCAAGAATCTCGTCTCGCCGCGACTCCATCTCTGCCTGGGTTGACCCCTCGAGGTTGAGGCGGAGCAACGGTTCCGTATTCGAGGGCCGGACATTGAAGTGCCAAGTCGGGTACTCCACCGACACCCCGTCCATGGTGTACACCGTCCCGTCCCTGTAGCGGGCGGCAATCGCGGCGAGCTTGCCCGGGACTGCACATTGGTCCTCCAGCGCCGTGTTGATCTCACCCGAGATGAAATAGCGCGCACGCAATGGCGCCAACAGTTCGCTAAGCGATTCGTCCCGCACAGACATCAATTCGAGAAGCAGGAGCGCCGGAATGAAGCCGTTGTCGGCGTAGAAGTAGTCGCGGAAATAGTAATGGCCGGTGACCTCACCGCCGAACACGGCGTTCTCGTCACGCATGCGCTTCTTGAAGAAGGCGTGACCGACCCGATTCATCAGGGCCTCTCCACCGTGCGCATTCACCGTATCCTTGACGGCCCAACTGGCCCGCACGTCGTACAGGATTTTCGCGCCAGGCGTCTTCCGCAGGAATGCCTCGGCNAGGAGCGCAGTGATGAAATCACCCGAAATGAATTCGCCGTCGCCGTCAATGAAGAAGCAGCGGTCGGCGTCCCCGTCCCATGCGATGCCGGCATCGGCCGACTCGGCCCGGACCGCGTCAACGATGTCCCGTCGGTTCTCCTCGATCAGCGGGTTCGCTTCGTGGGTGGGGAAGGACCCATCCACCGTGAAACACAGTCGTGTCGTCCGGCATGGCAGACGGTCGAAGAGCGCCGGTGCGACCTGGCCGGCCATTCCGCACCCGGCATCGAGTATCAGCAAAAAGGGCTTGATCGCCTCGACGTCGATGAACGTCAACACATGCTCGATGTAGTCCTCGAACACCTGTGCTTCCGTGTAGCGACCGCGCGAGGCGGCCGGCGCCGGGATCGCGCCCGTCAGCAACATATCCCGAATGTCCGAGATGCCGGCGTCGCCGCTGAGTGGAAGCGCCTGGCGTCCGACGAGCTTGATGCCGTTGTACTGGCCGGGATTGTGCGACGCGGTGATTTGGGCCCCACCATCGTGGTTGTCNCGGGCCACCGCGAAGTACATCTGGTCGGTGCCGTTGAGGCCGATGTCGACGACATCCGCGCCTTGAGTCAGCGCGCCCTCCACAAACGCGGTGGTGAGGGTTGGCGACGAGAGCCGCATGTCGCGACTGACGGCGATGCGACAGGCCCCGGTGTACGCGACGAACGCGCGTCCGATCTGTTCGGCAAGCGTCTCGTTTATTTCCTCCGGATAGAGGCCACGCACATCGTACGCCTTGAAGACGCTGGGGTCGAATGACATCGGCTTATCGTGTTCCGGGCACCTGACTGTGAGCGCCGATCGTAGAGTCGCTCCCCAAAATGACACCAGGCCCGATCTCGGCATGGTGGTCAAGCCGACAGCGCTCGCCCAAGACCGCGCCGCGGACGACGCAATCGTCATCGACGAACGTGTCGCGCCACAAGATGGTCTGNTCAATGANNGCGCCGGCACCGACGTGGCAGCCTGGACCGAGCACCGTCTCGGGGCCAATCCGCGCGGCAGGACCCACCACACTGCCGGNCCCGAGAAAACACGGGCCATGGAACTGCGCGTCCGGCGCGACGTCGCACGGGCCCGCCTTGTGCACCATCGTGGCGTGGTCGCTGGCGAATGGGCCGCGGGGACATCGTCGNCTCATCAGNTCGCGATGGGCCTGAACGTAGGCGGCCGGCGTGCCGATGTCGAGCCAGTAGCCGCGGTCGACATAGGCGACGAAGGTCTCGGACCGCTCCACCAGCGACGGGAAATACTGGCGCTCGATGGACCAAGGGGTGTTGTCGGGAATACGGTCGAAGGTCTCCGGTTCCAGGAGGTAGATACCGGCGTTGATGGTGTTGCAGGTAATGTCCTCCGGATCCGGCTTCTCCAGGAAGCGGCGCACGTTGCCCTGATCGTCGGTTTCTACCAATCCGTACGCCGAGGGATTCTCCACCGGGGTCANTACGATTGTGGCCCGGGCGTGACGGTCGCGATGGGTGCGCACGACCTCCTGGAGGTCGATCGTCGTCAGGACGTCGCCGTTGAAGACCAGGATAGTGTCGTCGATCCCTCGCGACGCGTATTTGATGGCCCCGCCAGTGCCCAGGGGCTCTGGTTCCACGACATACCGAACCGGCAACCCGGCGTCGGCCCCGCGGCCGACCCGAGCTTCAATGCGGTCCGGACGATAGTTGAGGCTCAGAATAACTTCGTCGATTTCCGGTACCTGACGCAGAAGATCGGTCTGATAGTAAAGAAATGGCCGATCGAAAATCGGCACGATCGGTTTCGGGGTGTCAAGTGTGAGCGGCCGAAGCCTGGTGCCGAACCCGCCCGCGAGGATCACTGCTTTCATGACCGCCGGATTGTAACAAATGCGCGCGGTACCGGCCCCGCGTGCGGCGTTGGCTGGTTGTTCCGGACCCGTCGGGATTGTAGAATGATGCTTCACGAATAAGTCGACCGCGCGGAGAAGGCCGGATGAACCTGCCGAACAGCCTGACCCTGGCTCGTATTTTTCTCATCCCCCTTCTCGTCGTCGTTCTCCTGACGAAATTCGACGGGAAGGAACTGGTCGGCGCTGCCATTTTCGGACTCGCGGCGTTCACGGACTGGCTCGATGGCTTCCTGGCCCGTCGCCGGAAACAGGTCACGACCTTTGGCCAGTTGATGGATCCGCTGGCTGACAAGCTACTCATCACGGCGGCGCTGGTGTCGCTGGTGCAGATGGAGTTGGCGCCGGCCTGGATGGTTGCGGTGATNCTGGGACGGGAANTCGGGGTGACGGTGTTGCGCAGTGTAGCCTACTCGCGCGGCATCACGATTCCCGCGTCTCCACTCGGTAAAGTGAAGATGATGTCCCAGGTGGTGGCGATTCTCTTGCTCATCCTTGGTGAGAACCTACAGGGCTTCTTCGTGCTCGGCAATGTCGCCCTGTGGGTCGTCGTCGTCACCTCGCTGGTGTCGGCCGGGGACTACTATCGTCGCTTTACGCAGGTCCTGTCGCGTTCCGACGTGAGTGATTTCGAGGCGGCTCGGGAACGCGCGGCCAGCAAGAAGGCCTCAGACACAGACACTGGTGCCGACCAGGATCAGTCTCGCATCGCCTCCCACTTCTAGCGTCCCAGGGGCGAGCCTGAACCCCGGCGGCAGCACCTAGGGACGTTGGATGGCGACACTGTCGTCGGCCTTCACGGGTTCATGCGCGCGGCGTAGATGAATCGTCGCTGACCCGGGCTCCGTCAGAACCGCAACGCTCTCTCCCAACTCGGTGACCGGGGCATCCGGGGTAGCGCCGGGGCGAAAGACGGTAACTCGTTGCCCGAGCGTCAGGCCCTGGCCGGTGCCCTGGTCGATGATGAACATCTAACGCGGGGCCGAAGCGCGCGGCAATCGGCGCCGAAGAGGACCATGGCGGGGGCGTCATGACTGCTGGCACCACTGGCCATCGCCGTCACGGCAGCCGGTCGCTGGAACGGCGCCAGCAGATCGTCCTGGTGCACGTCCGCACATGCACGCTCGATGACCGCCAGGGGGGCGGTCTCATTCACCTCGACCGCACGAAGCCATCCGGTGGTCACATCAGCGTGCACGACGCCGTCCCGCAGAGCAGGCGTGGTGACCGGCACGCGTCGTCGGGTGAAGAACTGGGTGCCGACAGCGACCTCAGACGACGCGCCGACGTTGATCAGCACCGTGCCGCCCTGCCTGAACAGTCGCTTGCGGAGGTTGTCTCCCGCCCCTACCAGGCGCCCGGCCAAGGCCGCGAGCGCCGCAAAGCGGGGTGCGCGGGCCAGCACGTCAGCCGTGGGCAGGGCTTGGCCAGCGGACTGCGCCGCCACCGACGAGACCGAAATTGGCAGCGCCAGCGTCAAGGGCCACCGTGATCCCACCGAGCGTCTGACCGCCCTTCACGGTTGGGATGCGGCTTCTAACTCGGTGAGGCGCGCGGCGGCCTGTTCGGCGAACTCGCTCTCGGAAAACTCGTCGAGGAGTCGGGCGAAGTAGGGAATGGCCTCGGACACCTGTGTCGTGTCGGCGAGCGTTGTCGCCAGATAGAAATACACCCCGTCCAGACGGCTGAATCCGGGGTCCTGTTCGATGAGTTCACGGAAGCGGGCCATCGCACCAGCGTAGTTCTCGCGCTCGTAGTAGTAGACGCCAACCAGGTAGTCGTGCATCCCTAGTCGGTCCCGGGCCCCACGCAATTGCTCGCGCACCTGGGGCATCATCTCGTGATCGGCGGGGAAGCGCGCGATAAACGCCTCGAACTCCTCGATGGCGCTCAGCGTCTCCGTCTGGTCGCGCTCGGCTCGCCGCATCTGGTGGAAGTGCACCATGCCCAGCTTGTATTGCGCGTATCCTGCCCTCGGGTGCGTGGGATACAGGCTGAGAAAGTCCTGATACTCCGCGAGCGCCCGGACATATGAGTCCGGGGAGCCTTCACCCTCGTAGGTATCGCCGATCTGGAGCCTCGCTTCCGCGCGATATTCACTTTGGGGATAGTTGTCCCGGATTTGCAAGAAATACTCGCGGGCGCGGCTCCAGTCGCGGTCGTCGACCGCCTCGGACCCGCGCTCGAACAGCAATCGGTCGGCCTCGAGTTCACCGATGTCGGGAATATCGTTCACTCGGACCGACCCCGCGCATCCCGCGATCGTTCCGGCCAGCGCGCAGACAAGCACGGTACTCCCGAGCCGCCCGTGGTCACGCACCGGGGCGTCGGCCGGTGTCCTCATCCGACTGTCACGGCGTTGGAAATCCATTCGTATTCTGCCTCAATGCCNGATGCGAGCGACATCGTCGGGGTGAATCCCAGTGTNTCGCGAGCGGCCGTCGTGTCGGCGTAGGTGTCTCGCANGTCACCCANTTGCACCGCGAGCCGCTCAACGCGCGGCTCGCGGCCGGTGCAAGCCGCCATGAGCCGCAGGACCTGGTTCACTGTGACGCGCGCCCCCCCACCAATGTTATAGNCCCCGCCCGCCTCGCCTTGGTTGGCGGCCGCGATCGTCGCGGCGACGGCATCACGGACAAATGTGAAGTCCCGCGTCTGCTCGCCATCACCATATAAAGAGATTGGTTCGTCCGAGGCGATCGCGCGCAGAAACCGGTTGAAGGCCATGTCGGGACGCTGTCGTGGTCCGTACACGGTGAAGTATCGGAGCGACACGGTGGGGACGCCATGCCCCACCCAATACAAATAGCACAGATGCTCGGCCGCCAGCTTGGTCACGCCGTAGGGCGAGACCGGCTGTGGTCGGTGTGTTTCGTGCATCGGGATCATCCCGTCGTCGCCGTAGACGGAAGAACTCGAGGCATAGACCACCCGATGCAACTGGGTGCGGGNGCAGGCCTCGAGCAGCACCTGTGTCGCCTCGATGTTACACGCGGTGTACACCGAGAAATCCTGACCCCAGCTCTTGCGAACACCGGCCTGGGCCGCCAGATGGAAGACATGCGTCCGGTCGGCCAANACGGTGTCGAGGTCGNCATCCTGTATCCGGCTCTCAAGCAACCGGAANTGCGGGTGCCGTCTCGGACCCGCCAGATTCCCTTCCTTGAGCTCTCGGGCGTAGTAGTCGGTGAAGCAATCCAGTCCGACGACCTCCGCGCCGTCGGCCAGCAGTTGCTCAACCAGGTGGGAACCGATGAACCCCGCCGCACCGGTGACGAGGGCCTTCACGCCAGGACCTCCCGTATGGCCGCTGGCAGTCGGGTCGGGCGTCGATCCCGATTGANGGCCGCGTGGACCGTGCTGCCCACCGCCGTGACGACCGCATCGGCCACCCGCTGCACCTCGTACTCGAATCGGACCCTGGCGGGCGAGAGCAAGCGGCCGTGCGTGACGACCGTCAGGTCGTCGTCATAATGGACCGGACGCCGATATTCGCAGCGTGCCTCGATCACCGGCAACAGCCATCCGGTGGCTTCAAGATCGCGGTAGGCGTGGCCGAGCGACCGGAGNAATTCACNNCGTCCAATTTCAAACCAGACAAAAAAATTGGCGTAGTACGCAACCTGCATCTGGTCCGTTTCGGCGTATCGCACCCGGACGGTCGTGTTGCAACTGTGCACGATGGACGATTCTACCGCGCCGCGGGGAGTACGTGGTCGACCTGCGGTGACGCGGCGGCACGAAGCGCCCGGGTCGCCTCGGCTGGATCGGGCGTGCCGAAAATGGCCGCGCCGGCCACCAGAATCTCGGCGCCGGCGNCGACCAGGCGCGCCGCATTGCCGCAATCGACGCCGCCGTCTACCTCGACGGGCGCCGGATTGCCGGCGGCGTCCAGCAGACGGCGCACCCGCGTGATCTTCGTGTCGCTCCCTGTGATGAAATGTTGTCCCCCGAATCCTGGNTTGACGCTCATNACNAGCGCGAAGTCCAGCTCAGGCGCAATGTCTTCGAGCGCGGACACTGGGGTGGACGGGTTAAGGACCGCCCCGGCCTGGATGCCGCGCTCTTTGATATGTGTGATCGTACGATGCAGATGCGTCGCCGCTTCTACATGCACTGAAATCATCGCGGCACCCGCGTCGGCAAACGCGTCGATGTAGCGCTCCGGGTCC
The DNA here is from genome assembly GCA_002712885.1 of Acidobacteriota bacterium. GTDB lineage: Bacteria > Acidobacteriota > Vicinamibacteria > Vicinamibacterales > UBA8438 > UBA8438. The sequence continues at coordinate 14,498 of PAUN01000038.1, read as the reverse complement.
GTAATCATCAGATGGACGTCCAGCGGGACGTGCGCCGTCCGATACAGCGCTTGCACAACGGGGGGTCCGATCGTCAGATTGGGCACAAAGTGTCCATCCATCACATCGACATGAATCAGATCCGCGCCGCCCNCCTCCACCGCGGCCACGCCGGCCCCGAGGGCGGCGAAATCGGCCGCCAGCACCGACGGCGAAATACGAACGGTCACTGGCTGACCTCGATCGAAATAGCTTCACCATGGGCAATCTGAAAACCCGGTCGGGGAAACTGNCGCAGCACGATGCCGGTGCCGACGCGCGGGTCGGGATACGGATACTCGTCGGTCTGCGTGACTCGAAATCCACGGGCGCGAAGCACCTCGGCCGCACTCGACGCATACACGCCGATCAGGTCAGGCATCACGTAGGTTGCGCCACGCTCTCCACGATTGATGAGCACCGAGACGGCCGTGGCCGTCCCACGCGGCGGTGGTTCCTGCGCTACGACCGCGTCGCTGGCGTAGCGGCCCGAGCGGATCTCCGAGACACCGAGCAACCTGATCGCGTCCTCCTGCAGCCGCTCCCGGGCGCCACGCTCAGATTGGCCCAGTAGGCTNGGGACNGCACCCGCGCTCTGTCCGGAACTGAGCCAGACCTTGACGTTGCGATCGCTCCGCGTGATCTGCCCGGCGACCGGGTCCTGGTCCACGACCTGTCCGGNCGGAATCGTGGGATGAATACGAGAGAGGGGCTCCACACGAACGGCAAGATCCACATCCGACAAGGTCACGGTGGCCTCTGCTACCGTCTGGCCCGCGAGCTCAGGCACATCCACCTCGCGTAGCCGCAATGCGACCTGCAGACCGGCCACGCCGAACAATCCGAACGTCACGCCGGCGGCGCCGAGCATCAAGACGGTGGCGCCGATACGAAGGGTCCANCGGCGCAACCCGGACACCGGCTTTGGGCCGGGCGGAGGGGGCGTCGACCGGCCCAAAGCCGCGACCACACGCGACGGCCNGACGGGTTGNGTTCGGGACGGGACGACGGACGTGAGNGTGCCTGGNCGCATCCACTGCTAAAAATACTACAGGTGATGCGGACACGTCACGACCGGGTCACTCCGACCGGCGGAGGGTGGCCGCAAAGAACAGCTCNAGTCCATGCTCGTCCGGCGTCGTCGCCAACCAGCCTTCATTCGTCGTCACCGTTCGCAGCTCGTCGCGCACCGGACCGACCACGTCTGGGTGCACCAGCGNAAATTCCGCGTGGTCGTCAAGAAANGCCCGTACCACCGCCTCATTTTCCTCCGGTTCGCTCGAGCATGTGGCATACACGAGCCGGCCACCNGGCCGCACTACGGNAGCGGCCCCCTCGACCAGCGNGCGCTGCAGCNTGGCCATGCGCGACAGGTCATCCTCTTGGCGTCGCCACCGNATCTCGGGGTCTCGACGCACGGTACCCAATCCCGTGCAGGGTGCGTCGACGAGCACACAGTCGAACACCGGTTGGAAGGGTGGCTGGCGCAGGTCGTGNCGGACGAACTGCACGGCGTCTGTCCCGCACTCGCGAACAATCCCTTGCAGCAGCCGCAGGCGGGGCGACCGGAGCTCGGCGGCCACCACGAGGCCGCGCTCGCGCAGTCCGGCCGCCAGAGCCGTGGTCTTGCCGCCCGGCGCGGCGCACGCATCGAGCACGCGTTCACCGGGACGGGCGGCCACCAGTTCGGCGACGAGCTGGCTGGCCTCATCCTGGACGACGAACAGACCTTGCCCCGCGAGTGGCGTGCGCAGCGGCGTGCCGGTTACCACAGACAGTCCGTCGCGGGCCCACCGTGTCGGGGCCGTCTCCACCCCATGCTCCGCTAGTCGCCGGGACAGATCCCGCACTGTGGTCCGGAGCCGGTTCGCGCGAAGCGCCAGGGCCGGCGCCCGATTGTTGAATTGCACCCACGCGTGGGCTCGTTCGAACCCGACCCGATCGAGCCATCGCTGNGCCAGCCACCCCGGGTGCGACCCGGTGACACTGAGATACGCGAGCTGCGCCGCTCTCGACCCGTGGGGCCCGGGGTCGTGTGGGAGCGCCGGCCTGTTCGCCGCGTCCGCGACCCGCCGAAGCACCGCGTTGACGAGACCCGACGCGCTGGCTTTGCCGACCCGTTTCGCCAGCGTTACCGATTCATTCACGGCGGCGGAGGCTGGAATGCGGTCCAGATACAGTAGTTGATACGCGCCGAGCCGGAGCACGGCGAGCACCTCCGGGTCAAGACGGCGTGTCGGGCGGCCACTCGTTCTGACGATGAGGTAATCCAGCGCCGCGAGCCATCGCAGCGTGCCGGTGGTCAGCTCCGTCACCAGCGCGCGGTCACGTTCGTCCTGTAACTGGTCGCGCTCGCGAACCAGCGCGCGGGGCAGGTCCTCGCCCTTGAGCACCGCCCGCAGCGCCCAGTACGCCGCCATGCGCGCGGGGCTCATGCCGGCCCGGCGACCGAATGGAACGAGGCTGGGGGCGCGATGGCGCGCCCGGCCAGGAAGGCTCGCGTCGAGAGTCGCTTGCGCCCTTCGGGCTGCACTTCGTGAAGCGCCAGCACCGTCTTCTGGCCGCAAGCCACGTGCAGTCGATCGCCAAGCGCCTCGATGATCGTCCCCACCGGTGCTGGCGCGGCGAGGCGCTCGGCTTCCGCAAGCGGCTCAACCGTGGCTCGCAAGAGGAGATACCGTGTGCTGTGCAGAAACGTGTAGGCATGCGGCCAGGGATGTAGCCCGCGGATCAGGTTGCGAACCGTGTCGGCCGGTTGCGCCCAGTCCACGCGGCCGTCCTCGCGGGTCAGACGCGGGGCCAGCGTGGCGCGCGCGTGATTCTGCTCTTCTTCAACCGCCTGCCCCGACGCGAGCGCGGCGACCGTCGAGAGAAGCAGGTCGGCGCCGAGGACGCCCAGCGCGCGTTCTGCCATCTCGCTGGTATCGTCCTCACCGATCGGGTACACCGCCCGCGCCAGCATCGGTCCCGCATCCATCTGGCGGACCAGACGAATCATGGTGATGCCGGTCTCTCGTTCGCCGGCCATGATGGCCCGATGGATCGGCGCCGCACCTCGATACTTNGGCAACAACGACGCGTGTACGTTGATGGTCCCCAGCCGTGGCGTGTGCAGGACCGNGTTGGGCAGCANNTTGCCGTAGGCNGCGACCACGCCGAGNTCTGGCTGCAGGGCNGAGAGTTGCGCGAGGAACGCCGGGTCGCTGGCCCGCGCCGGCTGCAGCACCGGAATCCCGTGCGCGAGTGCNGCGCTCTTGACCGCGGACGGCTGCANCCGCTGACCACGTCCGCGGCGTCGGTCAGGCTGGGTGACGACGGCCGCCACCTGTTCGCCACCGGCCACCAATCGCTCGAGCGAGGCCACGGCGAACGGCGGCGTGCCGAAAAACACGACCTTCACCATTTCCCCGTGCGCTGGAGTTTCCTGACCCGGCGGACGATGACGTCGCGNCTGATGCCGTGCAGCCGGTCAACAAACAGGTTGCCATCGAGATGGTCCATCTCATGCTGGAGCACGCGGGCCAGCAGCCCTTCGCCTTCCACCCGCAGGGGCGACCCCTCGCGGTCGAGTCCGGTGACCACGACCCGGGCCGGNCGCGTGACCTGTCCGGTGAAACCGGGCAAGCTCAGACAGCCTTCTTCCTCTCGCTGGGACCCGTCCGTCTCGNCCAGTTCCGGATTGANGACCACTNGGAGGTCTGTCGTCGAGCGCCCCGATGAGGGGTCCACGACGAACAAGCGCAGCGCTACGCCAANCTGGGGGGCGGCGAGACCGACACCCGGAGCCGCATACATNGTGTCGATCATGTCGTCGATGAGTGTCTGNACCGTGTCCGTGAGATCGCCGACCGGCGCCGCCGAACNGTGGAGTGCATCGGCGCCGTAACGCAGGATGGGGCGAATCATGGGGGNGACAGAGGAGAGCAGGAGACGCGCGTTATCAGTATACTTGGCCTTTCGCAGCTCACCGAAAGGCTCGTTGCCGTGATGGTCAGAAGGAGTGAGGACGAGTGTCTCTATTCATGATCTTCCGTGTTGCGCTGAGAGCACTCAGACGGAACAAGATGCGGACCGCCCTCACNATGTTGGGGATGATCATCGGCGTCGCCGCCGTGATCACGATGGTCGCCTTGGGCAACGGGGCCACTCAGCAGATCGAAGAGCAGGTCCAATCGGGCGGCACGAACCTCATCACGGTGCGCGCCGGCAACTTCAGTAACCACGGGGTCAGCGGTGGCATGGGCACGTCTCCGCGACTGAAGGTCAAGGACGTTGACGCGATTCGAGCCCAGGTGCCCGGCGCCCAGTATCTGTCGGCCACCGTTCAGACCCGCGACCAGGTGGTGGCGGCCGGACAGAACTGGTTTACCCGTATTGAAGGGGTCGACGTCGAGCTGCCGCTTATCCGGTATTGGGACGTTGCCGACGGGGCCTTCTTCACTACCGCGGACGTGAATAGCGCCGCAAAGGTCGCGGTGCTCGGGGCGATCGTCCGAGACAATCTGTTCGGCGAGGGTAGCGACCCCATCGGCCAGACGATCCGCGTTCGGAATCAGTCGTTCAAGGTGATCGGCGTCATGACAGTGAAAGGGAGTGGATCGTTCGGCGAGGACCAGGACGACACCATTTTCGCGCCCTACACGACCGTGCAGCGCAAGCTGCGGGGCCGCGANGGCACCAACATCTCNGGCATCACGATTGCCGCGCGCTCCGCCGACACGATTGTGCNGACGACCACACAGATCGAAGAGGTGCTCCGGGCCGAGCATGAACTGATTGACGGACAAGAGAACGATTTTATGGTGCGCACGCAGGACGACATGATGAGCATGCTCACGAGCACCACGCAGACGATGACGATGTTCACGCTCGCCATCGCCGTGGTCTCGCTGGTGGTCGGCGGCATCGGCATCATGAACATCATGCTGGTGTCAGTGACCGAGCGCACGCGTGAGATCGGCCTCCGTATGGCGGTCGGCGCCAAGGGCCAAGATGTGCTGTGGCAGTTTCTGGTCGAGGCGATGGCGCTCAGCCTCGTGGGCGGACTGCTCGGGGTCGGTCTGGGCTTCGGCATCTCACAGGGCCTCACCCAGTTCCTCCAGTGGCCAACCAGTGTGCCGCCCGAAGCGGTCGCGGTCTCAGTGGGCTTCGCCGCCGTCGTCGGCATCGTTTTCGGCTTCTATCCGGCCTGGAAGGGCGCCCAGCTCGACCCGATCGAATCGTTGCGTTTCGAGTAAACGCCCAACGAGCGCTGCCCATGGCGCGCGGCAGTCGACCAATGGATGTTGGGCCGGCCAAAGTGCCTAATAGCGTGTATCGTTAGCCGGTGTTCCGTTACTGGGGGTGTCCAACGGGCCCGATCGTCGGGCTGTCGACGTCCCAGAACAAGGAGTTCCAGGTGCTCACTCGACGCATACGCCATCTGCTTGCCGCGCTCTCGTTCACCACGCTCCTGATCGCCGGAGTCGGCGATGCGATCGTCGGCGCCGGTGCCGACGTGCCCCGTGGGACACCGGAAGAGGTCGGCTTGTCGGCGGAACGGCTGACCAGAATCAACGACGTCGTCCGGCGAGCCATGGACGACGAGGCGATTTCGGGGGCGGTGACCATCGTGGCTCGCCACGGAAAAATCGCGCACTTCGAAGCACAGGGGTTAATGGATATCGAGGGCGGTACCCCGATGCGCCCAGACACGATCTTCCCGATCGCGTCGATGACCAAGCCCGTCACGGGAGTCGCCATTCTGATGCTGGTGGAGGAAGGCCTGGTCCGGCTGAGCGACCCGGTCTCGCGGTTCATCCAGGAGTTCACTGATCCGGAGATGGCGGTCTGGCAGGGCGGCATGCGACCTCAGCGCGGCGCAGATGCACCCGAGCCATACACGATTCCAGCCGCCCGCGAAATCACCATCCGCGACCTGATGACCCACACGTCGGGCCTTGGCAGCGGCGGCGCCGGGGCCATCGGTACCCGGCGGGTCGCGCCGCGGCGGTCGACTGACACCCTGAAGGCCTATGTGGCCGAGTTGGGCGACGCGCCGCTCGACTTTCATCCCGGCACGCAATGGGCCTACAGCGGCCTGAATGGCATCGACACGCTCGGCCGGGTGGTGGAGGTGGTCTCAGGTCTGACCTTCGACCAGTTCCTCGAGCAGCGCATCTTCGAGCCGCTGGGGATGGACGACACGGCGTTCGTGCCGGCGACTGACAGCGCCTCGCGCGTAGTTACGTTGTATCGTCGGTCATCAGACGGGCTCGAACGGACCGACGTGCCAGGGTGGGTGGACACGACGACCCTCTTCTCCGGTGGCGGGGGTCTCTGGTCGACGGCTGAAGACTACCTCCAGTTTGCCCAGATGCTTCTCAACCGGGGTGAGCTGGGGGGTGTGCGTCTGCTTGGGTCGCGGACGGTTGAGCTGATGGCGTCCAACCACGTCGACGACCTGTACGCGGAAGGCGGCACGACCGGCGGACGTCCGGGGATGGGCTTCGGGTTGACGGTGCAGGTCGTCGAAAACGCCGTCGAGGCGCAGCAATCCATGTCGAACGGTAGCTTCGGGTGGGGGGGAGCCTTTGGCACCAATTTCTGGGTCGACCCGAGGGAGGACCTCACCGCGGTGCTGATGGTGCAAACCCCGGGCGGCACGCTACGCAGCGATTTTGCCAACGCGGTCATGCAGTCGATTGTCGACTGACACGGTACGACGTAACCGGAGCTTGTCATTGGTGGCCTTCAAGAGCTGTTTCCCGCGTTCCTGCCGTTCGGCGGATCGCCTCGTGGCCCGTTCGATGTATTAGCCAATGGCCAGCGGCTGCTGATGCTGTCCAACCGGGATGGCCCGGCCGACGCGTTGGGCTTGCCGCGTGTCACCCGACTACGACCTTCCGCCGTCTCCGATACGCGTCTCCCACACCGCAAAAGAATTGAGTGAGGTGAAGCGGCGGCAAGATTCCCTCCGCCCGCGCTGTCGACGAGATCTAGGGGAATGGAGCAGGCTGGGAGCCCCCAATGCTTACTGGGCGGGGAATGGTTGCTTTCTGCGTTACGGTCGACTGTTGCGACGCTATGGGATGAGTCTCAGATCGTCGTGCAGTCATTGGTAACTGGTGAAAGACGGACGCTTGTCTATGGCGGGACCGACGCGCGTTACGTGCCGACTGGGCATCTGGTGTACGTGCGCGAGAGAACACTCTTTGCGTTGCCATTCGACGTTGCGAATGTTGAGGCAACACCCGGTGCTGTGCCGTTAGTCGAAGATGTCGTGCAGGCTGTCACGAATAGCGTGGCGCATTACGCGGTGTCAGGGCCGATGCCGAGGGGATCAGTCCGGTTCCTCCGCACATTAATGTGGTGCAAGACTGGTTTCAAGAGCTTGCGCAACGCGTGCCCACGCAGTAAGTGCAGGAGCGACGGGTGGTCCCCTTTTCTCTACCGTTCGGCCAGCGATACGAACGCCACGCCAATCGGCTCGCACTGGATCAGCCCGGCATCTCGGCCTCCATGTAGTGTCCAGCGCCACATCGTGCGCCACTACCCGAACATCAGATTCACGATGAAAACCGCGGCGAGGATGCCGGCGATGTCGGCCATGAGGCACGCCGGCACGGTATGGCGTGTCTCCCGGATACCGACGGCACCGTAGTAGACGGCCAAGGTGTAGAAGGTCGTCTCGGTGCTGCCCTGGAAAGTACTGACCATGTAACCGATCAGTGAATCGGGACCGTAGGCCGTCATCGTCTCCGCCAGGACACCAAACGCGCCCTGTCCGGATAATGGTCGGAGCAGGGCCATGGGTAGCACCTCTGGCGGCATCCCGATCAGTGCGGTAACCGGTGCGATGATCCCCGCGATGAGATCGATGCCACCGGAGGCTCGAAACATGCCAATGACCACCAGGATGGCGACCAGGTAGGGGATGATCCGGATCGCGACCTGGAAGCCCTGCTTGGCGCCTTCGGCGAGCGAGTCGTATACCCGAACCCCGCGTACCCAGCCGTACAGCATCAGCGCCGCGACCAAGGTCGGTAGCATCCAACCGCCGCTGACGGCGGTGATGATGTCGATGGGCGCCTGTCCCCGCAACCCCCAGACGAATCGCGCAAGCAGGACGGCCAGCGTCACCCAGAAGAGGCGGCCCAACCATTGTCGTGTCGGTCGGGGGGGGGACACGGGCGGGGCGGCGGCCTCGCCGGCCAGGGCCTTGGGGCTGGCCGCGGTATCGACGGTCCCACCGGCTACCGGGTCCATCTTCAAGGCTGGCTCGGTTCGGCGGTAAAACGACAGCCGGCTGAGGAGGATCGCGGCGGACACCCCGACCACGGTGGCGCAGGCACTCGCGAACCACGTCGGCAGGAAGATCCCGACCGCGTCGGCAGACCCCACCGAGGCGCGTAGGGAGACGACGCCGGAGGGCAGAATCGAGAGCGCCGACGTGTTGATCGCAAGGAACAGCACCATCGCGTTCGTGGCGGTGCCTGTCTTCGAGTTGAGCCTGTCCAGCTCCTCCATCGCCTTGATGCCAAATGGCGTGGCGGCGTTGCCCAACCCGAGCATATTGGCGGCAATGTTGAGGATCATCGCGCTCATGGCCGGACTGTCAGCCGGCACGTTCGGAAACAGACGGCGCATGATCGGGCCAAGCGCGTGCGCCACATTGCGGAGCAGACCGGCGTCCTCCGCCACCCGCATCAGCCCCAAGAAAAATGCCATGAGGCCGACCAAGCCAATGGCCAGGTCAACGGCGCCGCCGGCCGACGACACGATGGAATCGGTGACGGCCTGCATCTGGCCGGTGAACGCGGCCAGCAGAATGGCGGAGAGCCCGGCAAGAACGATCAGACCGTTGAGCATCGTGTCAGTAACAGGCCGCGGCCAAGGCTCATTCGAACCGGCGTTGCAGCGCGCGCAGCGCGCTGTTGTCTGGGTGCTGAACCAGACCGTCGGTCACGACGGACCGGGCCGCGGTGGGAAATCCGCCACGCCATTGCGCATTCGCGAGGCGAACCAGCAGGGCCGGGGTGGGCGAACCGAGCCCGATCGCCGTCTCGAATCGCAGGGCGGCGTCGGCATGGTCATCGAGTTGGATGGACAAGTCGGCGATCCGTAGCAACCGCGCCAGCCGCTGGGCGTCCGGCCCGTGGGCGGTCAAGGTGTCATGCGCCACTAACAACCGCCGCGCCCGTAACAGATCGCCCTCCTGTGCGACCAGGCCCGCCAGCTCCGAAAACGCTGACGGGTCCAGTGGATAGCGTGCGGTCGCGAGCTCCAAGAGCACGACGGCCTCCTCGAGTTCGCCGGCCAGCAGCAGTGCCCGGGCCAACAGCGTCAGCGCTTCGCTGGACGCGGTGGCTTGGGGAATCGATCGCAGTGCGGCGATCGCTTTAGTGAGGGCGACTCGGTCTTCGGTGGTCCGCGCAATGTCGAGCCACACCCGCCCCAAGGCCGCGTACACCTGCGCCTCCTCCGGGTACTCTTCTGAGGCGCGACCGAGTGACAACACCGCCATGTCGGTTCGCCCGACGCCGGCATAGGCCAGGGCCAGGTCAACATCGCGCTGCGAGGTGTTCGGGTCCAGGGCGACCAAGGCTTCGAGCTGCTCCACTCGGTCGTTGAGGTGACCGGTCACTCCGAGCAGCGCTCCGAGGGCCCCACGGGCCGTCGTAAATCCGGGAGACAACGCAACGGCCTGCCGCAGGGCGTCGATCGCTTCGTCCTGGCGTTCCTGGTCACGCAGGGCCAGTCCCAGCAGGTAGTGGGCCTCTGGCATCTCCGGCGCGACCTCGATCAGCCCGCGTAGCAGCGGGATGGCCAGCGCCGCCCGACCCACGCGATGGTGGGCGAGGGCCAGCTTGTAGAGCACCCGGGGCGTCTGGTCGTCGAGGGCCACGTAGGCGGCATAGTGGAGGGCCGCATCCTCGTGCCGCCCCAGCCCGTATGACACGTCGCCCAGTGCCTCTAGCGGGCGGGTGGCCGCCGGGGCCAACGCAGTGGCCCGCGTCAGGTCCCGACGCGCCGTCTCGAGGTCGCCGCGACGTTGATAGGTCTCACCCCGCTTGAGATGGGCCAGCATCGAGTCGCCTCGGAGGGCAATCGCGCCACTGAACGCCTCGATCGCGAGGAAGGTGTCGTCCNGACCAAGGGCGGTGTCGCCGGCCTCGACCAGCCGGCGGTACTCGAAGGTTCTGGTCATCCCGACAAATAAGAACACCGCCGCCGTCCCCGCCGCCAGCAGCATGCCGATCCCGAAACGNTTCATGGCNTTCGTGCGCNGCTATGGTCTTGTTGCTGCCTATTGCCCGGACACGGTGACCGTGTTGCGCAACGCGTCGGTGGCTCTGACGGTGACGACAGTGGCACCCACCCCACCCGCAGCGTCGGCGGCAGGGGAGAGCACGGCCTCGAACTGCTCGACCAGCGCGTCGGCAATGCCGTCNGTCGGGTAGACGACGCGCCACGAATCGCCACCCTCCCAGACCTCCACGCGCTGAATCGGAGACTGGCCGTCACGAACGGTGAACGGCAGTGTGCGCGTATCACCCGTCACTCGCACGGTGCCCAACTCNATACGGGGCGCGGTGTTGTCAATGTCGAACACCTGGCTCTCGTGCTCGCCGATGAGGACGGTCTGCGGGGCGTTGGCCGCCTCGTCGCTCGCCGCGATCTTGACGCGATAGGCGCCGTCCGGTGCTAGCGAGGTGTCCCAGGCAAATATTTTCGCGCGCAAACCGGCCTGGAGGAGATGCCAGCCGGTGTCGCCCTCCACTTGATACGAGACGGCGTATTCCAGGGCGTCGCCGTTGCGATCGGAGGCCTCCCAGACGACGGTCTGAATCCCCTTCCGGTAGCCCTCCCGACCCAGACTCGTGCTCGCGGCCGCGACGGCGGCCGCCTCGTCGAGGGGCAGCCCCGCGACCGGCGGGTCGCCACTGGCAAACGCCTGCTGAAACACGGTGCCCGGGGGGTGGATGGTCACGCTGGTCACGTCCGGGCGGAGGTTTCGTGGCAAGTACGCCGCGGACACCGACGTGAGCACCGGCGCCGCGTCGCCCGCGAACAAAGCGGCTCGCCACTGCAGATACCGNGCGTTCGGNCTNGCGATCGGGCTGCCGGANGGGTCGTCGGACGGCGCCGACCACTCGCTCCAGGTGTNGTTCGGGACCTCNGTGTTGCCAGATCGCGTTGATACCTCAATGCGGCTGCCACCGGGCGTCGCCCCGCGCCAGCTCAGGGTGCCCCACGTGGCCACTGTCTCCGCGTCACGCACTTCGGACCGATAGGTGCCGCGCTCGGCCAGCGCCGCGGTCAGTCGCACCACCTTGCCTGGGTTTGCCGTGGTGTAGCGCACCGACCCATCGTCGAGTCGAAGAAACCGCGTGATCTGTTTGGCCGGCGCCCGGCCCAGGAGGACGGTCCGCGGCGGGTCCTCGCTCACGCGATACAACCTGCCATCCGGCCCCGTCCCGATGATCAACCCGGCGTCTGGGTCACCGGTGTCAAACACCGCGTCATAGGGTGTTTCCGAGCCAGAGCTCCAGAGTTCGTCCCAGAGCCCGTCCGCCTCGATGCGATAGACCGTGCCCTTCCCGCCACCATTCGCGCCGTTCGTGGTGCCGGCCGTCGGAGTGGACGCCGTACTGTCGGCCCTGACAACGGCGGACATCGTCGTCGTCACGGACACCGAAGCGGTGGGCGTGCTCGACGTCTCGGCCGCCGGTTCCGTTGCGAATGGGGTCGAGCCGCCGGACGACCCATCACCGGTTACCGCCACCACGAGCACCGACCCATCCGGGTGCACTCTGAGCGTGCGGATCTCGTCATGTGGCGAGTCCAGCAACACGAACGCCCGGCCGCTCTGGTCGATTCGCAATACCTGCCCCGGAGACTCCGTGCCGGCCAGCACGGCACCTGACGGGTCCACGGCAATCGAGAGCACGTGCGTGGCGTCGCTCTCAAACAGGACCGAGGCCTCGCCGGTGTCCGGGTCAATGCGATGGATACGCGCTGGGTCACCGGTGGCGGCTAGCAACGCGCCATCGGGCGCCGTGGTGAGCGCCCATATGTAGGTCTCGTCGGGATCAAACATCGGAGACGCAGTGCCATCCGGGCTCACCCTATAGATCAGCCCGTCAGGCGAGGTCGCGGCGAAGACGGCACCGTTCGGGGCGGTCGCCAGTGCGTAGACGTCGGACGCCTCGGCGTTGAAGACCATCTCTCCGCGTCCGCTCGGGTCGACGCGGTAGACGCGCCCATCGTTGCCGCTCCCGATCCAGAGCGCGTCGTCGGTCGCCGTGACCAACGACCAGAGCACCGGCGCGGGCGTGTCGAAAAATGTCTCGGTGACGGGCCCCAGGCCCAAGTGGCCATCCGCATCGACGGACAGGGCCTCGACCTCGCCGCGCAGAAATTCGGCCTGCGTCGAGACGCGCCAGAAGGTAGGCGCCGCCGCCACCGACAGCGTCATGGACAGTCCGACCACGACGACGAGCGGCCCGGACTGTTGGACCCGGCGGAACAGGAGGGCAACGGGGTGTCGAGAGGCGATCATCGAGATGACTGGGAGAGGTTGACCGGGCCGTCGAGACGGAATCCTTACGGATTGTCCAGGTCGATGGTGAGCACCCGGGATCCAGAGATGACGTAGTCGAGCGGTACGTTCCATTCGCCCACGACCGCCGTGCGCAGCCGGGTGAAGCCACGCCCACTCGCGTCGGCGCCAAGGACGTCGAGAACGGAGGGCGGCAAAGACGCCATTCGGCGGCCGCCCATGACCGCCCCGGCATCCCGCCGACGCAGCTGCACATAGAGTCGATTGTTGCGGCGCGCCCCGTTCATCTCTCCAATTAATTGGCCGAGGCTGGTCGCCGTCAGATCCCGGCCCGACTCCTGCCGTTCCTGCCGCGCAAGCGTCGTGCCGTCGGCCACGAGCACTTCGAGACGCCCACGCGCGTTCGCCGGCAAGTCGAAATTGACGGTCCGAGTGATTTCTTCGCCCCGCCGCGTCTTGGCGGTGAACCGCAGCGGTACAGTGCGGCCCGGTCGCGGCCGAGGGTCGTCAATCCAGACTCGGTCCAGGCTGGCGGTGCGCACGTCGTCATGTGCGGTGATCGACAGCTCAATGCTGTCGACGGACACTGCCTCGAAGCCGTTGTTGATCAGCGCCGTGAGTGGCCCGGAGATGTACAGCGCGGCCAAAATGGTCGCGCTGTCGCCGCTGAACATCTCCTCGAACCGTACGGGCGCCTGGTCCACGAGTCTGGCCTCTCCGCTCACGACGTAGCTTGACGCGCCAAGCTGACGGCTGTGTGTGAACAGGGTATTCAGGACGGCGTTGTAGGTCAGCAGCGGCGTGAAGAAGTCGTCGGTCACTACCTCGAAATCGAACGTGTCGGTCTTTCCCCGATCCGGCGAGTCTAACGAGACGTGCACGGGCACCATGCGTGGCCCCGGCCCGTGACGACCGCTGATGCCGGTGGCTCGGTCCTGGTCAATGGTTCCCAGCACCTCGCCGACGGCCGAGATCTTGGACGAAATCGACTGACTGGGCAGCACCCCGTGGATAAACGCCCTGGTCATGGGGAACCCGGCCGCACCGAGGTTGTAGAACGGATGCCCGAAGGCGTGCACCCGGCCCTCATCAACCAGCGTGACCGTTCCGGTGCCCGCCATCGACAGATCGCCACGGACGAGGCTGACCCCGACCGCGTCACCCGCTTGCAGTGGGCCATCGGGCAGGGACTGCGCCGCCGAGAGGGCACCGCCCACGACTGGGACCATCCCGGCGGAGCGAAAGAGCGGCGCGATGTGGTCCATCGCCGCCTCGGTGAAGCCGGTCATGACGATCGGCGTGGCGATCGGACGCAATTGCAACCCGAGCGCGCCGCCATCGGCGGCCGACAGGCCGGTCGCGTGGACGTCACCCGGCCGCAAGGCGAACGGTTCGGGACGCGCCAGACGGTCAGGCAACAGAGTGGTCAGGCTGTCGCTGGACAATGGCAAGGCCAGGGGCACCGACACCGGTTGCAGCCGAGGCGCCGGCCCCGTGTCGTCGTTCAACATCTCCTCGATCGGCGTGATGCCGGCGATCGTATCCTTCGGAAACGACCCCATGGAGTACGAGACAGCGCCGATCAACCGCCCGTCGACATATACGGGGCTCCCGCTCATCCCCTGAATGACGCCGCTGACCGCCAGCGGACCACCCTCAAGACGCGCCAGAATGAGATTGCGCCGCACTCCGACCGAATTTTCGAGCACGCCGATGATCTCTGCCGTGAACTCGCTGCGCTCCATACCCTGAAACACGGTCACGCCGGTGCCGCGCATTCCCGCGCGCACGTCGCCAAGCGGCATCGTGTCCGTGGCGGCCGGCACGACGGCCAAGGCGGCGCCGACAAAAAGGAGCGTCAGTAACAGCGGTTGGCGAAGCGTCATGAGGCCGTCGAGGGGTTCGAGCAGGGACAGGGCATTACAGACCCATTATC
>PAUN01000037.1 GCA_002712885.1 Acidobacteriota bacterium | reverse complement strand
ATGTCGGCATCCAGGACTACAAGGACGACATCTCCTTGAGTGAGGAGGACATCGCGACGCTGGCGGCGTGGGCAGATGCGGGCGCCCCCCGCGGGAATCCGGCCGACCTCCCGACACCGCTGATCTTTGCCGCCGCCGACGAGTGGGAGATCGGCGAGCCTGACCTCATCGTCGACACCCCGTCAATCGCCCTGGCCGGGGATGCCCCGGACTGGTGGGGGACGCTGGCGCCGGTATCGGCCGGGCTCAGCACGGACCGGTATGTCGAGTCGCTCCAGATCAAGGAAATCAGCGACGTGGAGGGCGGTACCGGCGGACGGTTCATCTTTCATCACGCCATCTGGACCACACTCGACGCCACGGGCAACCCCTCCCGGTTCGGCGGGTGGCCGGTGCATTTCGTCCACCGCAGACCAAGCCCTGGCAAGACACTCAGGACGGCGGCGAGTCGCCATGGTCCGCCGGCTGGTCGCCACTGCCGCCCGACAACCGATGGACCGTCCAGGCGACGTTCAGCGACCCGGGCACCTACGTGCTCCGCGCCCTGGCGCGTTCCGCACCTTCGTTCTAGGCGGGGGTGCGACCCTCTTCGGTCCTCAGCTCCCGTCGGTCGAGGAGCGTGTAGACGGGAAACAACACGCACAGAAACCAGCCGACCGTTAGAATGGCGGCCAGCCCATCGAACACCCGGAAGTTGGTGATTTTCCAGAACACGGCATCGTGGAACCGTAGGAACGGATACCGGCCCGGTCCGGTGATCGGCCGCAGGCAGATATCGACGAAATAGAACATCTGCCAGGAATGAGAACGGACGAACCGCCCGACCCCTACCAGCAAACGCAACGTGCCGGCCACGCCGTAGTCCTCACGAAACATCAACGCGATCTCTCGAAAAAACGGCGTCAACAGCAGCTTGCCAACCTCTTGCTGTTGCCGGTAGATACCGGGCGCGCGGTCGAAGAACTCGGTCGCCCCGGTCCAGTACATCGCCTGCATGATCGACATGAGGATGTAGAGACGGTGGAACCCTGCCGCCTCGAATCGCCTGGCCGAGGTCTGCATCTTTCCCGGCAACAGCACCCACCGCCCCTGCCGACGAATATCGGCCGCAAACTTCTGGTCCTCGAGGAAGTCCATCGACTCGTCGAAGCCACCGAGCGCGGCGAAGAAGTCGGGGGTGAGCAGCAGTCCCTGGTCTCCGTTGACGACATGCGACCGATCGAACGACATCTTCTCTTCGGCATAGCGGAACGCGAGACGGTGTTTGCGCGGATCCACACGGAGGAACTCGAGCTGGAAGTGCCCTGCCAGGCGATCGTGGCCGGCGACGCGCCGCTCGTCTGTCATGGTGCGACACCCTGACCCCAGGAGACCGTCCGACGGGATCCGCGTGTCCGCGTGTAGAAAGCAGAGATACGTCCCGAGCGCCTCGCGCGCCGCGCGGTTCATCTGTCGACCGCGTCCGCGATCGCCCGCGACCACTCGCGCGAAGTCGAACGACCCGACGATGGCGGCGGTATCGTCGTCAGACCCACCGTCNGCCACCAGCACCTCGAGCCGCACNNNTGTCTGTCGTTGCAGATCCCGCAGCAGNTCGGGGAGCNNNCGCTCNTCGTTGAGNGTGGGNACGATCACCGAGACATCGCACGACGACATGCCGCGAATGTACCACGCGGGTGCGTGCGCTACCCGCGTCATCCATCAACATTCTCCGCTCGACGACCTCGTCCTCACAGAGCCGTCTGACACCACCCTTTTCCCGATGCCATCGACCTGCGCACCCGCCTCGGCGTCTCGCGCCTTCCGTTCTGTTCTCGCCCCTGGCTGGAAGCACGGCGGTCCAAGAACGGATCCGGAAATTGCTCGTCAATGACCAGCCCCTCCGAGGCAGCCACACGCAAGGCATAGGGTGTCTCGCCGTCCCCGCAACAAGTGGATTGCCCCCCCCGTGCAAGCAGATTATCGCCCCGACCGCGCGCCTTGCGCTGAGCATGCCCGCAACCAGGGCCGAGATCACGGCGGATTTCGACACCGAGGCGCACCTCAAGGGTGCTGCCGGGCGGGAACCGACCCTTCAGGCGGAGTCAGTCTCGTCGACGACCTGAGTCAGCGAGGGGGCAAGAAAGAGGTGCTCCGGCGGCGCGCGTGCGGGACGGCCCGCGGGCAGGTTAAACGGGAGCCCGCGGTGCTGCAGGATGCGCTGAATCACCGGCGGGTCCTCGATCAGGGCGATCAACCGGAGGCGCCCCCCACAGCGGAGACACGCGAGCACATACAGCCCGAGGCTTCGGCGCATCAGCTCCGCCCACAGATAGTTGCGTCTGTGGCGACAGCCCGGCGCGTCCGGAGGGTCATCGGCGGGCGCGTCCGGTTCCGCCGCGCCGTCGGGGTTGCACGCGGTCCCGAAGTGGACCACGAGCGACCGCTACGCTGCGCGCGGCGCCAGGACGCCGTAATAGAGAATGAGGTTGATGCGAGGCCGCTGCGCACGGTGTCGGCGGGCCGCGCGAAGACGCCGTCGAGAACGAGGGCGTGAGCGTGTACGTTGAGGTTAAGTGCCCAGCCAAATCGCTGGACGGTCGCCACCGCGTCACTCCGCCCGTCTTGCACGCGCTCATCGCGCAGCAAGCCGGCGGAGGAACCCTAGAATCGCCCGCATGGCGCGCCCCACGACCGCGCGGCACGGGGCGTGGTCCCTGGCCAGCCGGTAGCGGACGCTTCGTATGCCTCGCAGCACCGGTTCCCTGGCCAGGCGGAACCCTAGGGTTGGTCGGTGGTGGTGGCGATTGGCACGTCGCGCAGCCGTTCCTGCACGGTGCCCGAAACGCCCAGCGCGGTGTCGGCGCCGAGTCGCGCGAGCAGCTCCGCCGTCTCGGGCCAGCTCTGAAATTGGAACGACTGCTTGGCGCCTTCCGCCATGCGGTACGCGGTACGGCCCCTGAAGTCCCGTGCGTCGATGTCGGCGCCCTGCGCCACGAGATACTCGACGACTTCATTCAGCCCACGGAAGGTCGCGCCATGCAGAGCAGTGAAATCCGCCTCGTTGACGGCGTTGACATCGGCGCCGGCCTCGACCAGAAACCGGACCGCGGCCTGGGCGCTGGATGAGGGCACACCTCTTGGTTCGCGCGGCGTGTAGGTGGCCTTGCCAAGTCCAGCCGCCATCATCAGCGGCGTGGTGCCATCGTCGCTGGCCAGGGTNANATCCGCGCCGCCGTCAACCAGGGCCCGGAGCACATCGACNCTGCTGCTCTGAAAACTGGGTATCACGCTGTAGATGAGGCTGGGCGCGCCGTTCATCTCNAAGGCGGCGACCCAGAGTGGGGTCGCGCCCTTCAGGTCNCCGGTNCCNGGAGCGAACGGCTCGAAGGCGCCCTTCTTGNGATACCCGATGTAATACATGAGCATCGCCGAGGTGGNGACTCTGGCGTTCGGGTCGGCGCCGCGCGCCAGCAGCGCCTCGACCAACTTGAGGCGGTCCTTGGCACTGAGGCGCGCGCCCCCTACGCGACCATGTCGGGCCGTCCACTCGGGCAACCAGGTGCTGACCCCGCCCGCGGCGGCATGCAGCGCGCTTACTCCGCCCATCCAGCTGTTGGGGTCGGCTCCCCGCTCCAGCAGGAACAGCGCGAACGCCGGCCGGCCCGCAGCGATCGAATACGCGAGCACATCCGTTCCGTCGCGACTGGGCGTATGGACGTCGACGCCAGCATCGATGAGCGCTTCGGCCATCTCGGTATCGCCGTTGCGGGCCGCGACCATCAGCGGCGTGAAACCCGGNGTCGTCTCNATGGTCGGGTCGGCGTCCCGAGAGAGCAGCAAGCGCACGATGTCNTGGTGTGGCGCCGCCAGCGCCCACATCAACGCGGTGCTGTTGGTCTCNACGGTGGTGGCGTTCACCACGGCTCCCGCGTCCANCAGCGCNCGCNCGAGCGCNNCGTTGCCGGTCCGGGAGGCGGTCATCAAAGGGGTCAATCCGCTGGTCTGGGCCACGGCCGCGCGAGCGCCTGCGGCCAGCAGCCGCTCCACCATCGGCAGGCTCGCGTTCTCGGCCGCTCGTTCGAGCGGCGTCACGCCATGGTCGTCGGCGGCGTCGGGGGCGGCGCCGGCCGCTATCAGCCGGTCGGCGGTGTAGAGGTCGTCCCAGTGGGCCGCCCAGAGCAACGCGGTGACGCCGTCGGCCCGGGTGGCGTTCGGGTCCGCCCCGTCAGCCAGCAGCGTCGCCACGCTCCCGGCGTCCTGGTCAGCGGCAGCAGTCACCACACGCAGGTCCTGCGCCACCGCGGGCATCGGAACGACCAGTGCGAAAGAGACGAGCGCGAAGAAGATCAGACGCATGGGCTGGTCCCCGGATAGAAGGATGAAGGTCTTTCGCACTATACGCAGCCGGTCGCCCGCGTGTCCAGCGGCCACGGTTCCGGAGGCGGCTTGATGCCGTCCGGGACCGGGGGGCGCCAACTAGCCCTGATAGCCGTTTTCTCCGAGCTGCACCATAGTGCCGTCCGGGTCCGAGAAATAGAGCTGGTCGCCACCGCTGGTGCGATTTGCCGGATCTCGGCTGACTCGGGCTTCATACCCGATCTCGTCGAATCGTCCCTTGATCCGGTCGGCATCGTAGTCGTCGACACCGATACAAAAGTGATGCACGCGACCGGGCTCCGGAATGGGATAGACGCCCAGGAACCCGTCGGACAATCCCATGTTGATACCGCCGTTCGTCGGCCGACTGACCACGTCGAGCCCCAGCAGTTGCTGATAGAACTCGGCCGACGCCGGGACGTCGGACACTGCCAGCGACACGTGATTGATGGTCCGCCCCTGCGCTACCTGGCCAACCTGGCGAGCGGCACGCACGGACGTCGACCCGGCCCCGACCATCGCCGCGAGTGACGCCACGAACTGACGCCGCGTCAGTCCCCGAGATTCGTACTGGGTCACGAGGTTGTCGATTTCACGTTCCATTTGCTCCTCCACTAGACGGGGCTGCGCCCCGAACCCCCCGCGGGCCCCGCTGTGACTGAGGGAGCAGGGCCGTCAGCCGGGATGCCCGGCCCGAAAACCTCAATACCGCTCGTCGTCGTTCATTGGCGCCATTGGCCATGCTTCCGAGGGCACACCGTCGACGTGCGCGCCGGCATGCATGATCGTCGGGGCGGCATCGAGAAACGGTAGCGGGAAACCGAAGGTTGGCGTAGACGCGGCGTCGAGTGCCGCGATCTGACCGACATCCAGCGTCACCGCCAGCCCGGCCAGGTTGCTCTCGAGCTGCGCCATCGTGCGCGCACCGATAATCGTCGCGTCGACACCGGGTCGCGCCTGCACCCACGCCAGGGCGACCGCGGCGGGGTTCGTCTCCAGCTCGCCGGCGATGCGCACCAACTCGTCGATGATGCCGAAGGTGCGCTCGTTCAGATACGCCTTGACCCGCGCCCCACGCCCGGGCTCGACCTCAGCCGCGTTCTCGCGTGTGTACTTGCCGGTCAGCACGCCGCCGCGCAACGGTGACCACGGGGTGACGCCGAGCCCCAGCTCCTGCGCCATTGGGATCAACTCGCCCTCGACGGTCCGCTCCAGCAACGAGTACTCGATCTGCAGCGCCACCAGCGGCGCCCACCCACGGAAACTCGCGGTGACCTGAGCCTGCGCCACTTTCCAGGCCGGTGTGTCAGAGAATCCGACGTATCGGACCTTCCCGGCCGTCACGAGGTCGTCGAGCGCACGCATCGTTTCGTCGATCGGCGTGAACCGGTCCCATAGGTGCATCCAGTACAGATCGATATAGTCGGTCTGCAGCCGGCGAAGCGACTCGTCGCAGGCCGCGGTCAGGGACTTGCGACTCGCGCCACCGGCGTTGGGGTCGGACGGAAAGAGATTGGCGAAGAACTTGGTGGCGATGACGAGCTGATCTCGCCGCACGCTGCTCCCACGGACAAAATCGCCGATGATTTTTTCTGAATGCCCCTTCGTGTAGGCGTTTGCGGTGTCCACGAAGTTGCCGCCCTGATCGAAAAAACGAGCCAGAATCGCTTCGGCGTCGGCCACGCTGGAACCCCAGCCCCAGTCGTCGCCAAAGGTCATGGCGCCGAGGCAAAAGGGGCTGACCCGCAATCCGGATCGTCCGAGGGTGACGTAGTGGTCCAACGACATGTGTGCTCCTAATCCTTAATCCCTACGCCGTGATGACAGAATGGGGTGAACGGAGAATGACGACGCCGAAGCATTCTACCGGCTCGCGGCAACCACCGCCCTCAATCGGAGTTGATGTTGGGAATATTTGAAACCGCGATGGACCCATGGGGACGCACCGTGCTCACCCATGTGGCGTGGAATATCTTGTGGGTGTCGGTGTTCGTGTTCATCACGTTCCTGATCGCGCACGCGTCCTACATCATCCTGTCGGCGCACCGGGTCCGGGGGCAGGCGGAGACGGACGCCCTCGAAGTGAAACATGCCGAATTACCGAAGCGGGTCAAGCGGCACACGTTCATGGCACGGTTGTTCCACTGGGTGATGGCGGGGTCGATCTTCACACTGCTCGGGACGGCGTTCTTCCCGATCATGGGCTGGCAGTTCGACTGGATCGAGATTCACTACACGGCCGGGCTCACGCTGACCGGGGCGATCATTTACCACATTGTTCACACCACCTTCTTCCTCGATTTCTGGTCCATCTGGGTCGGACCGAAAGACATCCCAGAGTTCAAGGCAGAAGTCAGGCGTGAGGCCGGGCACGATGTGCCGGGACCGCACTCGGCCAAGTACCCGATCGGGAACCGGCTGTATCACCTGGTGCTGACGTTTGCGGGTTGCACGGTCAGCGTCACGGGGTGCGTGATGCTGTGGCGTATGGGAACCTCGTTCATCACACCCAATCCCTACATTCTGGGCGAAGGGACGTGGGGCTGGGTGTACGTGTTCCACGGCATGACCGGACTGTCGATTGCCGGGTTGAGCGTGGCGCACGTCATCTTCGGCGCGAGACCGAAGAACTGGTGGCTGACCAAGTCGATGCTCATCGGCTCGATCTCGAAGCGCGAATATCTCGAGCATCACGAGCCTGCGCGGTGGCGGATCAAGCCGCGCAAGTCTAAAGCCTAGTCTAGGTTTTCGCGGCCATCGGCAGGTGCGGCTCATATTCGACGGCCGCGACCACATTGCCCTCGGGGTCTTCGAAATTGAGGATCTTGCCCACGCCGGGCAATTCGAAAACGGGCCCGCTCACCACGCCCCCGCTGGCGGTGATCGCCTCCTTGGTCTCGGTGATCGACGCCACGCTGATCGAGCAGCGGTACCCGCGCAACGGCGGGTCGTGGACGTCCTCACGTTGGTGCAGGGCGCCTTCGGTGACGCCGACCTCATCATCACCCGTAAAGACCCGGAAAAAGCCCGGTGGCCCCCACGGCTCGAACCGCCACCCGAAGGCCTGCTTGTGAAACCGCTGCGCCCGGTCGACGTCATCCACGTGAATCGCGAAGTGTGCCACGAAGTTGGCCATCACATTCCTCCTGACGTGAAGAGTAGTGACTCAGCGGGACAACCGTCTCTCGACACAATTACAATCAATGTCGCGCACCTGACACAATGGACGGAGTGGAGACGAGCCTCAGGGCCAGCACGCTGAACTTACCGGAGGGCGGGCTCCTTCCCGAGCATGAGCACCGCTGGGATCAGCTCGCGTACGCCGTGCAGGGCGTCATGGCGGTGGAAACGGAGCAGGGGTGCTGGGTGGTTCCGCCCCATCGCGCCGTGTGGCTCCCAGCGTCGGTGCCACACCGCATCCGCGCCGGCGGTCCACTGGCGATGCGCAACGTGTACTTCCCACCAGACACCGTCCGAGCGCTACCTCGTCGTTGCTGCGTGGTCGGCGTCCCACCGTTGCTACGGGAACTCATTCTCGATCTCATCGGGCGTCCGCTGCCTCTGGGGAATACGAGGGCCCACGTCGAAGCACTGCTGGTCGAGCTGCTAGCCGAATTGGACCAGGAGCCGCTGATTCTGCCCATGCCGCGTGACCCGCGTGCGCGACGACTGGCGGAGCACCTGGCGGCGCACCCTGACGACCGTC
This sequence comes from Acidobacteriota bacterium, assembly GCA_002712885.1. Classification (GTDB taxonomy): domain Bacteria; phylum Acidobacteriota; class Vicinamibacteria; order Vicinamibacterales; family UBA8438; genus UBA8438. The sequence continues at coordinate 41,907 of PAUN01000037.1, read as the reverse complement.
GGCCGCTCGACGTGCTGGCCCGCGAGGTTGGGGCCAGCCCGAGAACGTTGCAGCGGGCGTTTCTGTCCCAGGCCGGTCTGTCGTTTCGCCAGTGGCGTCAGCAAATGCGACTGCACCGCGCGCTGGTCCTGCTCGCGGAAGGCACCGCGGTGACCGCCGTGGCCAGCCGGGTGGGATACGAGAGCCCGAGTGCATTCGTGGCGATGTTCCGCACGTTGTTGGGCACGACCCCGGGACGCTACTTCAACCGCCGATGAGGAAGCGGGCGGCGTCGACGAAGCGGCGCCACAGGTAGACGAAGCTGGTCGAAATCAGGATGAGCACCGACGTCGTCAGCGCGTCGACCGTCACGAGCCAACGGCCGCCGCCTTGCCAGAGCGGCGAGATCGACAACACGCCCAGGGTGAGCATCGTCCAGAACCACGGGGTGAGCGTCAACGCCACCGCATCGGCACCATTCGCGGCGCCACCCAGGCCGGCCATGGCCACGAGCACCACGGACGCCCCTGGGAAGGACTCCGCCCGAAAGACCACCCACAAGAGCAGCACGACCAGCAGCACGTACGCGTGGCGCACGACGGCCGGCATCGTGGCCAAGCGTTTCGCCAGCCAGACCTGCTCCAGCGCGACGATCGCCCCGTGCACCCCACCCCACACCAACACGTTCCAGCCGGGCCCGTGCCAGAACCCCACACACAGAAACAGTAGACTTGCCTGACGCGCGCGGACCAACCCGCCACCAGCGGCCGAAGTGAGCGCGAGACGCAGGTAGCTCCGGCACCAGTCAAGCAGCGTCATGTTCCACCGCTTCCAGAAGTCGGTGAGCGAGTCGGCCAGGTAGGGCGCCCGGAAGTTCTCGACGAACCGGAAGCCGAACATCCTCCCGAATCCGATCCCCATGTCGGCGTACCCAGACAGATCAAAATAGATCTGGAGGGTGAAACAGACGGCCCCCAGCCAGGCCCGCGCCATGCCGAGCTCGGCGGCCGGAGTGGCGAACACGATGTCGGCCGGGCCAGCCACCGCGGCGGCCAGGAACACGACCTTGCAGTAGCCAACCAGCCACCGTCGAACGCCGAAGGCGAACGCGGCCAGTGTGGCCCGACGCTGGGCGAGCTGCGGACTCATGTCCTGGTAGCGGGCCAGGGGTCCCGCACAAAGCAGGGGGAAGCACAGCAGGTAGAGCGCCGCGCGGATCGGACTGACCTGGGCCGGAGCGTCGCCGCGGGCGACGTCGACCAGATACGACAAGGCGTGACACACGAGGAAGGTCAGGCCAAGCGGCGCAAGCAGTTGCGGGACGGCAAAGACGCGGTCGGCGAACACCGCCGGGAGCGGCAACGCGTACTTGCTCACCCCGAGCAGCACGACGTTGCCGGTCACCCCGAGTGTGAGCAACGCCTCGGGCAGCGGACCCGGTCGTGTGGACGCCGCGGCGGCCAGACGGGCGCGACCGATGGCCAGGCCCACGAGGTAGTTGAAGACGACCGCACCGGCGACCCATCGCATGAACGGGCCGGTCCCCCAGGCCAGAAAAACCACGCTCCCGGCGAGCAGGACCGTGTTCGGCAGGGTGAAACGGCGCCCGTCTTCCTTCCAGCGCTTCGGGGTGGCCGCGACAGCCAGAAAGAACAGCGCGAGGACGGCCGGCAAGAAGCGGAGCAGGAACGCGGTGTCGGTAAAGAGCACGAGCTGGAAGNAGCNGAGTCAGCGNTCAGGCGTCAGCGGAGCAGCATGCTATCAGGTTCGGCCGGCGNNNNTGCNNTTCCANNNGGNCNCCAGCNACGCGTTCNTCCTGTNTCGCNNAGCGGCCGTGCNGNGCGGAACGGCNCGTGCTACGCTCCGGAANCCAGAGGNGATNGNCATGANACACCNACNGCATCGGTCGCGCCGCCATNGTACTGATCGTNCTCGCCNTGGTNCNGGTCGGCCNGTCCGGGGTGAGGGTGGCCTACGCCCAGGAGGGACGCGAGGCGATGCTGGCGCGCGCAACGGAGGCGGAGCTGGATACCGCCTACGTCGCGCCACCCGGCGACCCGTTGTGGCATCACACCGCCGGTTTCGCCAAGACGCTCTGTTCGGCAGTGTTTGTCACCGGCCTCGACCCGGAGTTCGCGGCGGAGAACGTCGGCTTTTTCAGCTCGCCCTACGAACATCGCCGGCATGTGACCAACGTCGAGGTGGACCGTGACCTGCGTCAGGTGCACCTCACACTCCCGGATGGTGTCGTGCGCACGGCGAAATTCAACGGCGACCATGGATGCGTCACCCTGCCAATCGGCGAGAACGACGTGTATTTCGACCCGGTCGACATCACCAGCACCCTCCCCGACCCGGCCACCCTGCCCTGGCCGATGGGTGACGTCCTCCCCACCACGCCACTCCCCGCCGGCATTGACGCCGAGAAGGTAGCCGCCGCGGTGGACGCGGCCTTCGACCCCGCCGGCATGACGGGTGGACTCGTCATCACCCACAAGGGACGGATCATCGGTGAGCGCTACGGTGACGGGCTCACCATGCGCACACCGCTCGAAAGCTGGTCGATGGGCAAGAGCCTGACCGCCACGCTGATGGGTGTGTTGATCGAGCAGGGCGTGTACGACCTGTACCAGCCTGCACCGGTGCCCGAGTGGCAGACGCCCGGAGACCCACGGCAGACGATCCGTATCGCCGACATTCTGCACATGTCGAGCGGCCTACGTTTCCGCGGCGTGGCCGACCCGGATCTCGACCCGGCGCTGGGTTACCCCGACCATCTCTACGTCTACACCGGCACCGTGAATTCGTTCGAGTGGGCCGCCACCAGGCCACAACAGTGGCCGCCGAACACCATCGGGCGCTACCGCAACTCGGACCCGGTCCTGATCAACTACCTCGTACGACTCGGGGTCGAGGGGCGTGGCGGCGAGTATCTGTCGTTCCCGCAGCGTGAGCTGTTCGACAAGATCGGGGCACGCGGATTCGTATTGGAAACGGATCCCTACGGCAACTACCTGCTGCAGGGCTATGAGCTGGCTCCGGCGCGCGACTGGGCCCGTCTGGGGAATCTGTATCTGCAGGACGGGGTCTGGAACGGCGAGCGGATTCTGCCTGAGGGCTACACCGAGTTCGTCAGCACGCTTGCCCCGGCCTGGGAGGCCGACGGCCGCCCGATCTACGGTGGCTTCTTCTGGATCAACGGCACCGGCAGCTTCCCCGTGCCACGCGAGGCGTACTACATGTCCGGTGCCGGCGGGCAGACCACGCTGATCATCCCGTCACACGACCTGGTGGTGGTCCGCCAGGGACACTACGGCGGGGCGCGCGCTGGCGGGCGAGCGCTGCGGAACGCGCTGACGATCCTGATGGACGCGATACCGCCCAGCAACTGACGCCGCTAGTCTTCCGCGCCCATCAGGCTCTTCAGCAGCGAGACGGTGCTCTCGCCGACACCGCGCGCTCGGGCAAAATCGAGCGGGGTCTGGTTGTCGATGTTTCTGAGGTCGAGTCGGGCCCCGTGGTCGACCAGATACGCGACGACCGAGTCGAACCCGTTTCCCGCCACGGCGTGCAATGCGGTCTGACCGGTGTCATTGGCAACGTTGACGTCGACACCGCGCTCGACCCCAATTCGCACCGCGTCGAGCGTCGCGGCTTCAACAAGTCTCGGGTCCGGCTCGCGACGCGTGCTGCGCACCGGGGCGCTCTCGGCGATCCGGTCCAGGCGGTCGACGGCGAACAGGGGCGCCCGCCCCCCCAAACCGGCTGCGGCCATGATGGCGGTCGTCTCACCCTCGTGCCGCTGAGCCCGATCGTCTCGCNCGGCCAGGCTCCCCTCCCAGTAGATCGGATGGTGCGACACGGTGGCATCGGCGCCATGGTCGACCAAGGCCTGCATGATGGCGGGCGCGTTGAAACGCGCCGCGAGCCAGAACGGCGTGGCCCCGACATACGACGGGTGAAAGTAATAATCGACACTGTCACGCCGAACGGGGGTCGAGGTCTCGACCACCGCGTTCGGGTCGGCGCCATGCGTCAGGAGCACACGGGCCAGGGCATCGTCCTTGTGCAGTATCGCCGCATGGAGCGCCGCGTAGCCCGCGTCGGCCCGATTGGGATCGGCGCCCGCCTCGACCAGAAAGGCGGCCAGACCACCATGGCCGCTGTGCGCGGCCACCACCGTCGCGCTGGTCCCGTAGGGAGCGGTGTCGTTCACGTCGGCGCCGGCCGACACCAGCAGACGCGCGGACGCCAGGTCTCCAACCCGGGCCGCGAAGAGTAGCGGCGTATACCCGCCCTGCGGCAGGTCGACGATGTAGTCCGGATTCCATGGCTCCGGCGTGGTCTTCACCACCTCGGTACGCACGTCGGACCGCGCCCGCAGATCGGGCTGGTGCTCGAGCAGCCCTTCGACGACACCGGCGTGGCGCTGTCCGATCGCCCACATCAGCGCATTCTGGTGGCGTCCGTGCTCGGTCGCATCGACATCCGCCCCGGAGCCGAGCAGCGCCCGGACGACCGCGACGTTGCCGGTGCGGGCCGCCGTCATCAACACGGTCTCTCCGGAGAGCAGAGCCGCGGTGGGGTCGGCCCCCGCGGCCAGCAACAGGTCGGTCATCGCCTCACTGCCATTCTCGGCCGCGGTCCAGAGCGGTGTGGCCCCCAGGTCATTGGCCGCGCTTGCGTCGGCGCCGGCGTCGAGCAGCAGAGACGCGATGGCGGTGTCGTCCCAGTACCCGGCCCAGTGCAACGCGGTCGCGCCGTCGCCCTGCCCAGCGGTGATGTCAGCGTGTTCGGCGATGAGGGTCCGTACGGTGTCCCAGTCGGCCGCTCGCGCGGCGTCAGCCACCGGCTGTGCCGTCGCAGAGACAGCGGTCACCAGCACGGCCAGTGCCATCACGCCCCCATATCGCCGGCCCTGCCGTGTCGTGGCTATCGGTATCATCGCGTGTCGATCTCCGTGCTTTGCGTTACACCCCCGCCAGCGTGTCGATCGCGAGCCGTCCGGTGCTGTTGCCGAGCCGGTCGAGTGGCATGTTCATCTTGTCCAACAGTGTCAGCAAGAGGTTCGCGTTGGACGTGTCGCTCGGATAACGCAGATGACGCCCCCCGTGAAGCCGTCCGGCCCCCCCGCCGAGGAGCAGCAGCGGGAGGTTGCGACCGACATGCCTCGTGCTGTTGGAGATACCGGCGCCGTAGAGGATGGTCATGTGGTCGAGTAATGACCCGTCCCCGTCGGCGGTGGCCCGGAGCCGCTCAAGATACCCGGCGACCAGTTCCACGTGATACGTGTTGATTTTTGACATCAGCGCGATGCGGTCCGGGTCGTCTTCGTGGTGTGACAGCGGGTGGTGCGCATCGGGCACTCCGATCTGCGGGAACGAACGGGTGCTCTGCTCGCGTCCCAGCATGAAGGTCACCACCCGTGTCAGGTCGGTCTGCAGCGCCAGCAACTGGAGGTCGAACATGAGGGCCAGATGCTCTTCGAAGACCCGTGGCGGCCCGGCCGGCTGCTCGACAAACGTCGGGTCGACGTCCTGCTGTTGCTCAGCCTTCTGAATGCGGCGCTCGACATCGCGCACCGCTTCGGTGTACTGGTCGAGCTTCGCGCGGTCGGGCCCGCCCACGGCCAGCTTCAAACCGACCAGCTTGTCGTTGACCGAGTCGAGGATGCTCTGCTTCTGCAATCGCCGCGCGCGGCGTGCCTCTGGCGCGGCCGATCCGCTGTCCCCGAAGAGCCGCTCGAACACCGCCCGAGGGTTGTTCTCCATCGGTAGTGGCCGGGTCGGACTGCGCCACGAAATGGTCTGCGTGTAGGCGCAACTGAGACCCGCGGTGCACTGGCCGGCGTTGGCGGCCTTGTCCATGGAGACCTCGAGCGAACCGAGCTGCGTCTCCGCGCGGAACTCCTGGGCCAGCAACTGGTCGATGGAGGTGCTCGCCAGCACATCCGTTTCGTTCTTGCCACCACTGGCGGTCCCGGTGAGAAACGACGCGGAGGCGCCCGCATGCACATAGGTCCAGGACGACCGCAAGCCTGACAACACCAGCAACTGATCGCGAAACGGCGCCAACGGCTGGAGAATCGGGGTCAGGGCGAATCCGGCTCCCTCCGTCTCGGGGGTCCAGTACGGCATCGCCATGCCGTTCGGCGCGTAGATCGCCTGGAACCGGGGGATGGGTCGAGCCGGGGTCTGGGCCAGCGCGGTGGCGGCCGGCACCATCGCGTCGAGTAGCGGCAGGGCGACGGTGGCGCCCATGCCACGCAAGACGGTCCGGCGCGGCAGGGCGCGTTTGGTAATCGTCATGTCTGGTGTTCTCCCAACGAACGGTTCAGCGGCCCTCCTGGGCAGAGACGTCAGTCAGTCGCGGCGGTGCGCATGAGAAAGGCCGGGCTCCGGACAACCNCCAGAATCAAGGCTGACCAGCGATAGTCGTCGGCCGCGGCATCGCGCACCACTTGCCGCACGAACGGCCGATCGTGATAGTCGAGCTGGCGTCCAATCGCGAACGACAACAGTTTCGACGCCACAGTCCCGGCAAACTGTGCAGGTTGGCTGAGCAGCATCGCGCGCAGGCCCGCCAAACCCTCGACCGTCTGTCCGCTCGGCATGACGGCGCTCGCATCGATCGGGGCGCCATGCGGATACTCCGTACGCCAGGCACCCAATCCGTCGAACTGTTCAAGGGCGAACCCCGGCGGATCGATCATGGCATGACAGGCGGCGCAGGTCGGCGACGCCCTGTGTCGTTCGAGCCGCTCACGCACCGACTCCGGCCGTCCGCCCTCGCCCCGATCCGGGAGCGCGGGCACATCGGGCGGCGGCGACGGGGGTGGCGCGTCGAGAATCGTATCGAGCAACCACTTGCCTCGCAGCACCGGCGAGGTGCGCGTCGGATACGAGGTCAGCGACAAGAGGCTGCCATGCCCCAGCAGCCCGCCCCGCTGCTCGAGGTCGGGGAAGGTCACCCGCCTGAACCGCGGGCCGTACACCCCGGGAATGCCGTAGTGACGAGCCAGGCGCTCATTCACGAAACTGTAGTCGGCGCTGAGCAATTCGAGCACGCTCCGATCGTCGCGGAGGGTGCTGGCCAGAAACAGCTCCGTCTCCTGCCTGAAGGCGTCGATCAGGTTGTCATCGTAGTCGGGGAACGGCACCGGGTCCCCTTGCACCTCGTCGAGGTTGCGCAGGTGCAACCACTGACTCGCGAAGTCGTCCACCAGTGAGTGCGACCGCGGGTCAGCGAGCATTCGGCGTACCTGCTGCGCGAGCACGGCGGGCTGCGTCAGCGTTCCCTGCTCCGCCACGCTGAGCAGCGACTCGTCTGGCAGGCTGCTCCAGAGGAAGAAGGACAGCCGCGCGGCGACCTCGACATCGCTCAGTGGGTAGACGGCGCCAGGATCCACCGTGGGCGGGTCCAACTCCATCCGCAAGAGAAAGTCTGGGTCGACCAGCAGCCGCTCCAGCCCGAGTTGGATGCCGGCGTCGAAACTCCCGCCTTCGGTTCGAGCGCGGTCGTAGAACGACAGCAGGGTCTCGCGGTCGGAGGCGGTGACCGGCCGACGATACGCGCGACGGGCCAATGCCGACAGAATTTCGGTGGCGCAGGCCCGCTCATCGTCGGCCGCCGGGTCTGGGTCGCACGAGAAAATAGCGCGACGGCTCGGGGTCTCGCCCGTCCCTCCGGGGGCATACGGACCACCGATCGAGACCGAGTCGACCGCCGCGTTGCCGTGGTAGGCCTCGTCGTTCGACAGCACCTCGCCCGCCTGTCGAACCTGATACACGCCCTCGGGCTCCCACCGCTGTCGCACGAACGCCACGCCGACGACGCGTGGGCCCGCGTCAACCGGCACCCGCACTTCCAGATCATCGTCGGCGTGCAGCACGTAGGCTTCCCAGGACGGATCACCCGGCTCCGCGATCGTGAACGTCACCGGTGCCGGACGCCCCGTCGCCCCGCCGCCCACGGTGAATCGCTTCACGAGCGCACCATCGATGCGCACGTCGAGCTGTTGCGCCGTCCCCATCCCAAGGACGTAGTCCTGCCAGTTGGTCCGCAGGCCGATTTTGATCAGATACTCGCCGTCAGCCGGGAAGTGGTAGCGGATCGCGGTACCACCACGCGACCCGAGCGGCAGCTCCGGCGCCTGCCGGTCGTCCTGGCGCAGCAGCAACGGCACTTCAAACGTCTCGAACCCGGGCGCGGGCGGCGCGAGGCCAACCGCCAGTCGCGAGATGTGACGGGCCGCTGACAGATACCGTTCGAGTTGAGCCGTACTGATCGACAACACTTCCGCGTTGTTGTCAAAACCGGTGTCTGAGGTCTCGTCGCCAGGCAGTAGCGACTCGACCTCGATGTCCAGGGCGAGCAGATCGCGAACGGCATGCCGATACTCGGTTCGGTTCAGCCGGTGGACGGTGCTGGTGCGGCCTGGGTCAGGATTGGCCGCCGCCGCCCGATCGAGCGTTGTCTCGAGCCTGCTCGCGACCGCATCGTAGGTCTCGAGGTCCGGTCGCGGACGGCCGCCCGGAGGCATCGCGCCAGACCGGAGCTTCTGGATGACCCGCTCCCAGATCTCAGGGTTTGTCGCGGGACGTGCGGCGTCGACGGCATCCAGGGCCAGCCCGCCACTCTGAAGCCGCTCGCTATGACAGCTCACGCAGTAGCGGTCGAGCATCGCCCGCGTGTCGGCGCCCGACGCGGGCTGCGCCTCCGCGACGGCCCCTACGCTGTGGTGGGCGGCGGCGAACACAACGAGCCAACGGCCCAGCGTCACTGCGGCGGGCCCACACGCCCTGCGCAGCCGACGGGTCGTCTCGGTCGAAGGAGGCATCATGCTTCGGAAGTGGCGTCACGCCGCCACACTTGTACGTATCAGGGCACTCTATCGTCGGCGCCCCGCCCAGGCAAGCCGCCACCAGAGGAGCCGAGTGGCATTTGTGACCGAGGGGCAATGCCGCCAGGCGGGATGCCCCGCCGCGAAGTCCTGCCCCTTGTTTCGGATGCACTGCACTACCATGGCGCGATACCCGGTGACAGGGTTGCACAAAAGGCACACCATGAGACGACACGTGACACGACCGAGCCGGCGCCGGTTTCTCCGGGAAACGGGCGGATTCGCTGCCCTCGCGGCCACCATCGGCGCGCCACGACATCTGTTCGCGGCCCAGACGCCGGCTCTGCGTATCCGCGCCGTCGACGCTTATCCGATCTATATCAACCAGCGCTCAGACGGCTTACTCGACGCTCCGACCTTCTCGGGTGACGACGACCCGCGACGCTGGCGCTTCGGCGGGCCATTCGAGCAGCTCCCCTCGGCCATCATTGCCATCATCAAGACCGACCAGGGCCTGACCGGGTTCGGGATGGGCGCCGGGGGTAGCGTGGCGGTCGAAATCATCGACGGGCACCTGAAGCATCTGCTCATGGGCGCCAACCCGCTCAACGTCGAACAGCTGTGGGACCAGATGTACACCTCCGGGGTCCTGTATGGACGACGGGGCGTCTTCGCCATGGCGCTCAGCGCCGTCGACAACGCCTTGTGGGACATCGCAGGCAAGCATGCCGGGCAACCGGTCTACGAACTTCTTGGTGGCGCGACCCGTGACCGGATTTCGATTTATCAGACAGGCGGCGACGTCGCCGAGGGCAAGGCCAGGGGCGTACGCCACTTCAAACGGTCGCTGCCGATTGGTCCGCACACGTCGGCGGCGGAGATGGATCGGCGGGTGGAGTCGGTGTTCGCGGCCCGCGACGCGATGGGACCGGACGGCAATCTGATGACCGATTGCGTGTCACGCAACGGTACGGTCGAGTGGGCCGTACCGCTCGCCGAGCGGCTGCGCCCGGCCAACCTTTATTTCATGGAGGAGCTGCTGTCGCCGGACAACGTGTTCGGCTACGCCGAGCTGGTNCAACGGATCGGNNGCNGCGGACCGGGCTGGACCAAGGTCGCCTGTGGCGAGCACGAATACACCGAGCATGGATTCGACGTGCTCATCCGGCTCAATTCGGCCGAGATCCTGCAACCGGACATCACCTGGTGCGGTGGCACTACCGCCGGACGCCGTATTGCGCGGCTGGTGGACGCGGCCGGCCTCGAAATCATTCCGCACCGCGGCGGCAGCTCGTGGGGCTTCCCGATCGCGCTCACGTCGCCAAGCTGCACCATGGCCGAGAGCTTCCCGGCCGGGTCGACCATCCTCGATGCCATGTCCTGCACAGTCGAGAACGGCGAAGTCATGGCACCCACCGGCCCGGGGTTCGGCACCACCCTGACCGAGGACCTGGTGCTCGAGCACCGACTGACCGCTGCGTAATCCGGCCCGGGTCTGGCTACTGATCCAGCTCTGCGTAAATCTTGGTGGCATTGTCTTCCGCGCTGGTCAGGGTGCCGCGGCTCATCGCATAGTTCGCGTACTTGGCGGGCAGGTTCAGTGCCGCCGCCGCCTGTGCCGCAGTTTTGCCCTCTGCTTTGCCGCGCTCGACGGCGGTCAGGAAGTCACGATTGAACTCGCCGAATTCTCGAAAATCGGCCCAGGTCATCACCGGGCTGTGTCCGGGAATCACGGTGTCGACACCCGGGATGCCATCGGCGGCCGCCAGCAGAGTCTTTGGGTAGCTGACGCCGCTGCCTCCGTTGTTGACGTCGATATACGGCACACCCTTCCAGGCGAACATGTCTCCCGTATGCGCCACACCGAGAGCCGGGAACACCACGATGGTGTCGCCGCTGGTGTGGGCCTGGCCGAAGTAATACAGGTCGATCCGGTCGTCGCCGTTCAGCAGCGACAGCTTGTCCGTGTAGGTCCGGCTGGGTAGATACTGCCGCCCGCTGGCGGTCTGGAACGGCGGCATCCGCTCCATGTTCGTCTTGGTGTTGGCGTGGGCCACGAATTCGATCGGTAACTCAAAATCGATGTTGCTACCGACATGGTCGCCGTGGGTGTGGGTGTTGATGATCATCGTCACCTTCTTGTCGGTGACGGTCTTGATCTTGTCGAGAATCGCTGAACCCCATTGAGGATTCTTGGTGTCGACCACCACCACACCATCGTCAGTGACAAAGGCCCCGGTGTTCCCGCCCCCACCGGTGATGACATACAGGTTGTCTTTCACCTGCTCGATCTCCGCGACGTTGCCCTGTGCGATCGGGCGACTCATGGTCACCGCGACGCTCAGCGCGACCAGGGCACCCAGAATGGTGATTCGTTTCATGACAGTTCTCCTCGTCGATGCCGATCAGCGAGCAATCAATATACAACCTGGCGGCCGGTCTGCTGCGCCCCGACTCTCGTCGCCGAACGATCACCGTCGTCACCCGGCTTCGCCGGCGCCGCGTCCCGCGTATGAGGATGATTCCTCGACCAGAGACCGCAGCAGCGGCGACTCGCCCGGCGGAAACTCTCCAAAACTCACCCCCAGGGTACGCGCGGCCACGACGGCCGAGCTCTCGGGCGACACGCGGGAAATCTTGTCCACCGCGTCGTGAATCGACACGCTCTTCACGTCCGGCGGATCGTAGGCCACCATCATCCCGAATTGGCGCTGGAGCACCAGCCGAACTGCATGCGCGCCAAACTGTGTCGCCAGCGCGCGATCGAAGTTCGTGGGCGGGCCGCCGCGCTGGAGATGTCCGAGGACAACCACCCTCGTCTCTCGTTTCAGGCGTTCATGCAACTGGCGCGCGACCACATGCCCGATGCCGCCCAGGCGCACCTGACCGACCACGCTGCCGTCGGGTGTGGTGACGAAACCGCCGTCTGGCAACTCGGCACCCTCGGCCACCACAATGAGCGAGAAGCGCTTGCCCACGTTGTCCCGCTCGAGAATCTTCCGGCAGACGTTCTCCCAAGTCCAGGGAATTTCCGGGATTAGGATGACAGACGCCGCCCCCGCAATGCCGGCCTGCAAGGCGATCCACCCCGTGTGGCGACCCATTACCTCGAGCACCATGATGCGCTCGTGACTCTCGGCCGTCGTGTGCAACCGGTCCATGGCGTCGGTTGCGCACGCGACCGCACTGTCGAACCCGAACGAGAATGCGGTCGCCGACAGGTCGTTGTCGATGGTCTTGGGTACACCGACGACCGAGATCCCGTATTCGTGAAACTGCTGCGCCACGGACAATGACCCGTCTCCGCCAATGCAGATCAGCCCCATGAGGCCGAGTTGGTCTACGGTTTTCTTGACGTCGCATAGCAACTGCGGGTCGAGCTCGATCCGCTCGTCGATACCGCTACGCGCCGCGAATCGTCCTTTGTTGGTCGACCCGAGTATCGTACCGCCACGATTGATGATGCCGTAGGTGTTCGTCGTATCGAGGGTCAGGTAGGTGACCGGGTCCACCAACCCTTCGTAGCCACGACGGAACCCCACGATGTCAGCGTCGAGTCTCGCGGCCGACTTGACGGCTCCGCGAATGACGGCGTTCAGCCCGGGGCAATCGCCACCCGACGTGAGAATCCCGATCCGACCGCTGCCAGCCGTCATGTCCGCTCCTCCTCCTCAGGGCCCGTGCAGGAATAGGTCGACCATTGAGGCCCCCGATGGCCTGAATGATCAACTTATTCCTGCACGAGTCCTAACCACGGTACACACGTTCTCCGCGGCACGCCAGCGATGCGAGATACCAGAGAACCGGTCGCCGTCGCGAACCGCCGACCAGAACGCGAGCAGCTCGTGGCAAGAGTCCCTGCCCACGGGACTTTCACCACGGGCTGCGAGTACAATTTGCGGTCCCCATGGCCATCAAGGTCGCTATCAACCATCGGACAAACTACAACTACGACAGGCTCGTCACCCTCTCCCCGCACCTCATCCGACTGCGACCGGCACCCCACTGCTGAACGTCGGTGTCCAGCTATGCGTTACGGATCCAGCCCTCGACCCATTTCCTGAACTGGCAGCAGGATCCGCACGGCAACTACCTGGCCCGGACGGTGTTCCCCGAACTCACGCGACAGCTGACGGTCGAGGTCGATGCCTGCGGACATTCGTCGAGTCGATCGATCTGACACCGCGTCGGACGGTCGACTTCCTCGTCGAGCAGAACCACCGTGTGTCGCAGCACATTGAGTACGTCATCCGCATGGAGCCGGGGGTCCAGACCAGCGAACAGACGCTGAAGCTGCGAAGCGGGTCGTGCCGAGACAGCACGTGGCTCCTGGCTTAAACCCTACGGCGGCTCGGACTGGCCAGCTGGGCGCGAGGAGGNAGCAGACCAGGCGGTCTGTGACCGACCAGGCAACACCACCAGGCGGGGTGCCCCGCCCGACACCCCAGGTTCTACTGTCCGGCCACNTCTTCCACGCGCGCCCCGGCCAACATGTTCGAGAGTCCGTAGTTCCCTTCGTGACACGCATACTCGAACATCAGGCCGCCTCGCTTCATCGGCAGCGCCGCCGTGAAGGGTCGGGTGAACGTCTCCGTGTCGTTGACCGTGTATTCGTAGAGCAGGGTGTCGTCGGCCAGGCGGCTGAACCGCTCGGTCAATTGCAGGGTGACGCCGGTCCCGGCGGCGGTCATGACCGACGGNTTGAAGCTGGCGGTCTTGTCGGTAAAGTTCCGCGACTCGACGACCAGGGTGTCGCCCTCCCAGTGCCCACGCGAATCACCCATCCACTGGCGCAGGTCGTCGGGCAGCGGATCCCGACCATCAAGCGGGACGATCCTGGCGTCGTGCACCATCTCGTGGAGGATGACGACATGGTCGGGCGTCTGGAAGATTTGGATGTTCTGGTTGTAGCCGGCGGGGACGATGGGCGGACCGGAGTTGAATCCCAACAGACACCGTTCGGCCAACCCGCGATCGTGCCAGCTGTCGGCGCCAATGCCGGCCGCGCGCACCCGCACCGGGCGTGTGCCCGGCAAGTCCTCACCGAGCGATAGGACCGCTAGCTCGACACCCGGTTGCAGGTCCGGCAGCCGCCCGGTCGGCGGATCCACGATGAGCGACGTCCGCTGGTCCTCGACGACCGAGGCGCCTTGGTCCACCCAGTAGCTGTTGTAGGCACCCACATCGCCGCCGACCGGCAACGGCTCGTCGCGCACCTCGCTCTGCGCAAACGCCGCGGCCTCACGCGCGGCTGACTGCGAATCGAGCTCGGCGACCTCCTCGGCGGTCAGCACCGCCTGATCGACGCGGCTCTCAGGCCGCTGCAACGGCGTCAGCGTGCGGAAGTCCCACACCCCTTGCAAGTCCGGCTTGCCGTCAGCCAGACGCGGCGGTTCCAAGGTCTGAGCGCCGGCCGCGGTCACGCCAAGCACGAGCAGAACCGGCATGGCGACGACGATTCGAATGTTCATCAGCTCTTCCTCCCCGCTGGTTGGACCGTCCTGCCGCACGTGGCGCTGCGAACGACGCGGCGACGGCCGGGCTGGGAGGCCAGACGTCGCTCGCAAGGCTCGAACGCCAATTGGCTCAAGTATCGTTGGACCGACCCGATTATACGAGTACCGACCATGCCGCTCGACTCTCTTGCCGCCATCTCGCCGCCAGAAGGGCTCCAGCCCCTGCACNCGGCGGGCGCCACACCCCGCGCCCCGCACGTGACCAACTGGACGAACCGCATCAGCCCCACCGACGTCCGGCCGGTGACGACGACCTGACGCGAGAGGCACGAGCCGAGGTCAGCGAGCTCAAGAAGATCGACCAGGAAGTCCGAGCGCACCAACAGGCTCACGCGAACGGCTGGGCCCTACGCGACCGGCGGCGCCTCGTTCACCTATGTGACAGGTCCGGACGGGAAACAATACGCCGTCGGCGGCGAAGNCAAGATCGACATCTCTCCGGAAGCCGNTCCGGAGGCCACGCTTCGCAAGGCCGAGGCCATTCAGGCGGCGGCGGCGGACGAACCGTCGAGCCAGGACGGCAGCGTCAGCGCCCAGGCCAGCCAGATGGCACAGCAGGCGCAACGTGAGCTGGCCGAACAGCCGGCGGACGAGACGGCACCGCGCCTCGGCGCCTACGGTCCTCCGCCACCGGACGACGCGGGACGTATCCTATCCCTACTGGCCTGACCAAATCAGGGGCACTAACTAATCCAAGAGACTGCTAAAAAAACGGCCGGGGGTTCCGGGCGAGGCGTTCGTCTGGCCAGGCGCAAGGAGGGAGCAGCCAGGCCGGCTGTGCCCGACGCAGCAAAACGCCGTCAGACGGACGGACGCCTCGCTCGGAAACCTAGGGCACGACGAATTTCTGCACACGGCCGGCGAGCTGTGCGACGAAGACGTCGCCGTCCGAGACCGTCATACCGTGACCGCCGTTGCCACCGGGCAACGTGGCTACCACCGCGCCATCAAGGTCGCGCAACGTGCCGCCGGTCCAGAGGTGCTGGTCGTCTGTCGTGGTCATGAACAGCGCGGAGTTGCCGCCGATGTCTGGCCACTCTTGGAGGAATCCGCCATCGGCATCGAACACCTGCACGCGTGCGTTGTCGCGGTCGGTCACATACACGCGCCCCTCGGTGTCAACCGCCAGATTGTGCGGCAGGCCAAACTCGCCCGGTCCGGTGCCACGTGAACCCCACTCCAACAGATACTGTCCATCGGCGGTGTACTTGACGACCCGGGCGTTCCCNTAGCCGTCGCTGACGTAGACCTCACCACCGGGACCGAAGGCAACGTCGGTCGGCAGGTTGAAGATGGTCCGACTCTCGCCGGAGACGCCCTTTGAGCCCAGCTCCATCAGCACCCGCCCCGTCGGGTCCATCTTGTAGATGACGTGGCCGGGGGCGTCGACGATCCAGATATTGCCGTCGGGGTCGACCCGAATTGCGTGCGCCCCGCAGGCATGGCACCCGGCCGCTCCGTAGACGGCGGTGTAGCCCGACTGTCCAGGCGTACGGTCACCAGGGGCGATACCGCCCACCTTGCCGCTGCTGAACAGACCGTCGCCCCACGCGCGGACGAAGCGCCCACCAGCATCGAACAGCATGATCGGGCTGGCGCCACGATGCAGCACCAGGATGTAGCCGTTCGCGGTGGTGGCCACACCGGACACCTGGCCGAAGTTCCATAGAGCCGGCGTCCCGGCGGCGGAGGTCGCAGGATCTGGCCAGCCGTCCATCTCCGTGTACAGAGGGATTTGAGCCGAGGCGAACGGCCCAAAGGGGATGAGAACCAGGGTTGCGAATACGAGCACTGTGAACCGTCGATGGGTCATGCTGACTCCTAGAAACGTGTCATTGCTCCGACGCACCCTACCGGGCCGCGTCTCGGGCGAATAACCGGGTCGACGAGCCGGTTCCGCTCGCCCCTAGGGAACAGGCGCGGCTCGCGGAGCTACTCGTCCAGCAACGCAAACACGAACAATCCGTTACCGCCGTTCGATGGGCGGCGTTTGTCTGGGGTCAAGGTCAGCGGAATCGTGGCCCAGCTTCCGGAGCCAGTGCCGGCCGGGACGGCGACATATTGCTTGCCATCGACGGCGTAAGTGATCGGGAACCCTTGGGCCGAGGTGGGTAACCGCGTCTCCCACAGCGATTCGCCCGTCTCGATGTCGTAGGCGTAGACGAACCGGTCCCAGTCGCCGACAAACACCAGACCGCCGGCGGTGGTCAAGGCCGCCGAGTTGTAGGGCGTGCGTTTGCGCTGCGACCAGAGAATCTCGCCAGTGGCGGCCGACATGGCGACGAACTCGCCCAGGTTCCCGACGCTGTCGGGGTGGAACAGGTTCTCGCGGCGACCGAGCCCGCCGTTCCCGCCGCCCTCGACCTGCTCGACGTCGATGTAGATCGAGCGCTGACAGTTCAACGTGAGCGGAATGTAGAACGCCTCGGTTTCCGGGCTGTAGGCCATCGCTCGCCAGCTCTTGAAGCCGGAGTGGCTGGGGCAGAACTCAAGCTCGACCCCGATCTGCGGCATGACGCCCTCGCGATAGGCCACCGCGCCAGTGGTCGCATCGACGTCGAGCAGGTCCTGATATCCGAGGTCCGTGGCTCGCACGAACTCGCCGGTCTCCCGGTCGAGCTGCCAGAGGATACCCAGCTTGCCCATGGTGAACACGGACGGCCGGCCCGCCACGTCGACCAGCACCCGCTCGAACACCTCGTCCATGTCGTGCGACTCTCCGGGAATGTGCTGGTAGTACCACTCCATCTCGCCGGTCTGCGGGTCGAGCGCCAGCGTCGAGCTTGTGTACAGCGCGTCGCCGTCGGTGGTGCGGCTTGCCTGAGACCACGGTTTGGCTTGGGCTACCCCCCAGTAGGTGAGCCCCAGCTCCGGGTCGTAGCTGCCGGTAATCCAGGCGTCGCCGCCGGCCCGCAGCATCATCGGCAAGTCGCCCCAGGTGTCGCCGCCCNGCTCACCGGGACGCGCGACGGTCGACGTCCGCCACAGTTCCTCGCCCGTCTCGCTGTCATGCGCGGTGATAAAGCAACCGTCGTCCCAGAACCGCAGGCACCCGGTGATACCGGAGATGACCTTGCCCTGCGCCACGACCGCCCCGCTCGTGAAGCGGAACCCCTTCGACGAATCGGCGACTTCCGTGTCCCAGGCGACCTCGCCGGTGTTGGCGTTGAGTGCTACGACGTGCGCGTCAGCGGTGTTCAGGAAGATCTTGTCGCCATAGATCGACAATCCGCGGGTCTGTCCTCGGCTGCCGGCCGCGGACTCAAACTGCCGACGGTACTCCCAGATCAGATCACCATTCTCGGCGTCGAGGGCATGGATGACATTGCCCGGACTCGCCAGATACATCACACCGTCGTGGACCAGAGGCGTGGTCTGCTGGGTGCCCGNTTCGAGCGCCCACGACCACGCCATTTGGAGCGACCCGACGTTCTCGCGNGTGATCTCGTCCAGCGGACTGTGGCCCCACCCATCCTGCGTGCGCCGCCAGTGGATCCAGTCGGACTCGGGCGGGTTGGACAGGGTGGCGTCGGTGACGTGGCTGACGTTGGCGGTCTGGGCGCGAACCGGACCAGGTAAGAGAACCGCGCCAAGGAGCGCCCCGAGGGTCGCAAGGGCCTTCAAGTCCGCACGCGCATCCCGTTCGGTTCTGAACGCCATCCAACAAGTGCCTTGAGCCATGTGTCCGCTCCCGCAAGTGTATCCTCAGCCTACCGTCGTTCTCGTGTCTTGGCGCGCGTTCGAAACGGGCAAGCTCTAAGGGCCACCTCGCCGGTCGCGCGCCCGATACACCGCTCCCAACCACCTTCGCCGATCTTCGCGAAGACCTGATACGGTCTGAGACGGTCGCCGCTGGTCACTCCCATCGTTTGCTCAGGATGGGGTGATTATATGTGACAGGGATCCCGGGATGAGAGCCGTAAACACTAGGAATGGCTTTCATTTGCCAGTTAAATCGGACCTCGGACTCGAACATCTGTGGGTGGTGTATCCGGGATCGAACGAGTACTCCCTGGATGAGGCGACCGATGCGGTGCCACTTGCCGCGATCAAGCGGGTTGCGGACGACCTGAAGCGGAGAGACGTGGCACCACGTCGACCGCGATCAGACCACGGCGTCGTCGTGGAACCCTCGAATCTCATCGTCTGAGTATCCGGCGGCGGTCAGCACATCGTCGGTATGCTGACCGAGGAGCGGCGGGGCGTTTTCGATGCGGCCGGGCGTGTCACTCAGCTCGATCGGCATGCCGATCATGCGGACGGTGCCGGCGGTGGGATGGGGTCGATCGACCACCTTTCCTCGGTCGACGAGTTGGGGGTTCCTGCAGACTTCGGCCACCGTGCGAATACGCCCGCAGGGAACACCGGCGGCGCCGAGCAGATTGAGCCACTCCTGAACCGTGCGGGTGGACGTGAGCTGGATGATGACCGGCATCAGGNTATCGCGATGCTTGACGCGGTCTGGCGCGGCCGNAAACCGTGGNTCGTCCCTGAGATCAGGTCGTTCGATCGCATCACAATAGCGGCGCCAGAGCGAATCGTTGGCGATGGCCAGGTTCATCCACCCGTCCTTGGCCTGCAGCGTCTGGTAGGGCGCCACCGAGGGATGGTCATTGCCACGCCGGCCTGGACTCTCGCCCGACGCAAAGTAGTTGCCGGCGTTGTAGGTCAGCAGCGACGCGACCGCGTCGAGCATCGCGATCTTGACGTGCTGACCCCGGTCGGTGGTGTGACGGGCGAACAGGGCGAGGGNGATCCCCTGTGCCGCCATCATCCCGGCCGTCAGGTCGCCAATCGGGACCCCGATGCGGGTGGGCGGCCGGCCGGCTTCGCCCGTCAGATCCATCAAGCCGGA
Source organism: Acidobacteriota bacterium (assembly GCA_002712885.1). Taxonomy (GTDB): domain Bacteria; phylum Acidobacteriota; class Vicinamibacteria; order Vicinamibacterales; family UBA8438; genus UBA8438. The sequence continues at coordinate 22,715 of PAUN01000037.1, read as the reverse complement.
TTCGCCTTGCACGATCAGATCGTAACCGGGTCGGACCGCATCGGGACCTGAATCGCCGAAACCGGAAATCGAGCAGTACACCAGACGGGGGTGCCGAGCCGCCACTGCCTCGTAGTCGAAGCCGAGTCGCGCCATCGCGCCGGGTCGAAAGTTCTCGACGAGCACATCGGCGCCCTCGAGCAGACGCCACAGGATGGCCTTTCCCGCGTCACTCTTGAGGTTGAGGGTGCAGCTACGTTTGCTCCGGTTCACCGAGAGGTAATACGGCGACTCACCGCCGAGAAACGGCGGACCAAAAGCGCGCGATTCATCGCCCCGTGTGGGTTCCTCGATCTTGATGATATCGGCGCCCATGTCGCCGAGACTTTGAGTGCAGAAGGGCCCCGACACGACGCGGCTGAGGTCCACGACACGGACCCCGTCGAGGGGACGAGGGGCTGGCACAGGAGGATCAGGCATGACCCTGATCAAGTATCACGGTGCGCCTCTGGGGAGGCGGAGCCGCGGAGCAACGCTCCGTGGCACCCGCCCGCAAGATCGATCTGAACGCACTCAGAGCCGCGCCACGACGAAGACCGTGGTGCCGTTCGAGATCACCGGCCGGTGGTGCACGTTGTCGTGCCGGTAATACGAGATCCCGCGGTGGGTGACCCGAACCGCATGGCCACCTTCCCTGCGGTGTTCTCTGGCCGGCGGCAAGACACGCGCGCCACCGACCTTCTATAGGGATTGGACCAACGAGAACCGACGAGGTTTAATCGCAGCGGACTGTAGATACGCGCGGGGCTTTCCGAGCGAGGCGTTCGTCTGGCCAGACGCAAGAACGGAGCAGGCGGGCGCCCCGCCCGGCTGGGCGGGGGCGACCGACGCAGCAATGCCGCCAGACGGACGCCTCGCTCGGAACCTACAGATTGGCGAGGGTCCCCGTATTCAGCAATCCGGTGCTGTCACCGAGTTCCTCTGAGCGCACACCGGCCTTGTCGAGCACACTCAGCAGCAGGTTCGCCATCGGCGTATCGTCCGGGTACGCGAGGTGGCGGCCACCCTGGAGTCGCCCGCCGCCGCCGCCAGCGACCAGACAGGGCAGGTTCGTATGCTCGTGGAGATTGCCGTTCCCGATGCCACCGCCGTAGACGATCATCGAGTGGTCGAGCAGATTACCGTCGCCGTCAGGCGTATTCCGCAGCTTCTCGAGGAAGTGCCCGAGCAAGGTGATGTGATAGGTATCGATCTTGGCCTTGCGAGCGATGAAGTCTGGATCGTTGCGGTGATGCGACACGGCATGGTGCTGGTCCGGCACGCCGATGTGCGGGAAGCTGCGCGGACTGGTCTCGCGCGCCATCATCATCGTGCCGACGCGGGTCACGTCAGCCTGATAGGCGAGTGCCATGAGATCGAACATCTGCTTGGCGTATTCGTCAAAATCATCCGGGATATCGATCGGCCGGTCCGGGAGCTCGATCTCCGCCTGGTCGCCCCGAGCTTCCGAGCGACCGATGCGCTGTTCGAGATCGCGCACGGAGTCGAGATACTCGCTCAACTTGTTCCGGTCTGCCGCGCCAAGCGTGCGTTCGAGGCTCAGCGCCTCCTGGGTCACGGAATCGAGAATGCTGCCGGTCTGCCGTACTTGTGCCTGGCGGTCCGCCGCGCTCCCACCATCACCAAACAGACGTTCAAACACCACGCGGGGATGCGGCTCCATCTCCAGGGGGGTGGTGGGGTCGCGCCACGAGATCGTGTTCGAGTAGAAACAATCGCCCGAGTCGCACGAGATCGCGGTCGGTTTCTCGAGCACGAGNTCGAGCGATGGCAGCGGCGTCAACTGCCCCAAGGCCTGGGCGGCAATCTGGTCCGCGGTCGTCCCCAACTTGATGGCCGTGGGCCCGATGCGGCCCCGGCGCTCCCACGCGTGCACGCCGCTCAACCAGACCGCGGTCGCACGGGGGTGATCCCCGTTACCATCACCGAATGAGTCCGCCTGCCGGTGGGCGAGCCCACTCAGCACCAGCAACTGGTCACGGTAGGACGCCAGCGGGCTCAGGGTCGGAGAGAACTGGAAGCCGGCCCCGGTNGTGGTCGGCACCCAACTTTCCTGGATCACGCCATTCGGGATGTAGACGAAGCCCAGGCGGGTGGCCGGGTTGGCGGCGGTCTGGGCGAGCGCGGTCGCGGCCGGAACCATCGCCTCAAGCAACGGCAGCGCCAAGCTGGCGCCCATGCCACGTAGGAACGTCCGCCGGGGCAACGCCATTTTAGTGATGAACATTTACTGAGCCTTCCTCATCTGGAACGGAGTGCTGTTGACGATGCCAACCACGACGGACGCGAATCGGTAGTCCTCGCGCGCCGCGTCCCGCACGATGGCGCGGATGGTCGGCGCATCGAAATACTCGACCCCGCGCCCCAGCGCGTAGGTCATCAGTTTCTCGGTCACGGTGGTCATGAACTGCTCGGGCGCCTTCACCAACTCGGCNCGCAGACCGGCTGGGCCGTCAAAGCGAACCCCGTTCGGCAGTAGACCGGAGGCGTCGATCGGCAGGTTCGATTCGCCTCGGTCACGCCAGCGACCGATGGCGTCGAAATTCTCCAGCGCGAAACCCAGCGGATCCATTTGTGAATGACAACTGGCGCACACCGGATTCGCCCGGTGCTGTTCCATCGCTTCCCGCATGGACCGGGGCTTGCCGTCCTCGGTCGTCGCGTCCAGCCCCGGAACGTCGGGCGGCGGTGGAGGCGGCGGCGATGACAGCAGGTTCTCGAGAATCCACTTACCCCGGAGCACCGGCGACGTCCGCGTGCCATAGGAAGTCAGCGTCAGGATGCTGCCCTGCCCCAGCAGCCCGCGGCGACGACCGTCCTCCTGGTCGACCCGCCGAAAGTGACTGCCGTAGACGTGAGGAATCCCGTAGTGTTTGGCCAGCCGTTCGTTGACGAACGTGTGGTTCGCCGTCAGGAGATCAAGGACGCTGCGGTCATCGCGTAACACGCTGTCGACGAACAGCGTGGTTTCGGTTCGAAACGCCTGCCGCAAATTTTCGTCGAAGCCGGGGAAGAAGCCGGCATCAGGCTCCTTCGCATCGACGTCACGCAAGAAGAGCCACTGCTCGGCGAAATTGGTGACCAGCGCCGATGACCGCGGGTCGGCCAGCAGGCGGCGCACCTCACGGTCGAGCACGGCGGGATCGCGCAACTCGCCTCGCGTGGCGACTTCGAGCAACTCGTCGTCTGGGATACTGCTCCACAGGAAGAAGGACAACCGGGAGGCAAGCTCGAGGTCGTTGATCGGATAGATGCCATCCGCCGAGACCACATCGGGCTCACGCTCGACACGGAAAAGAAATTCTGGACTCACGAGCAAACGCTCGATGGACCGCTGAATACCACGCTCGAATCCGCCCTCGGTCCGGCCCTGCTCGTAGAACTGCAACAGACGCCCGAGGTCGTCCTCCGTCACGGGACGGCGATACGCGCGTCGCGCCAGCGCGGCCAGAATGGTCCGCGCGCACGACGCCTGGTCGGTGTCTGACGCCGCGGCGCCCGGTTGGCACCCGAAGATGCGCCGCCGGCTCGGGGTATCGCCGGCGCCGTCGGCACCGAACGGCCCGCTGATGATCAGACTGGCGATGGACGGCTGACGGCTGCGCGACCGGTAGGCGCGCACCGACCCCTCGGCCAGCGCGCCGCTCTTGGGCAAAAACGACGCGGCCACGTCACGTGGGCCGGCTCGAAGCGGCACGCGCACCTCAACATCGGGGTCGGCATCGAAGGTAGTGACACCGCTTCCGTTACGTTTCGGCGGGTTCTCGCCCACCGTAAACAGATTCACCCGCTCGCCATCCACACTGATCTCGACGTCGTGGGGCTCACGCGCCGCACCCGTGAACTGGACGGTGATCAGATACTCGCCATCGAGCGGTAGATGACTCCGCACCCGCGTCCCGCCGCGGGTCCCGAGCGGCAACCCGGGCACATGGCCGTCCTGCACCAAGTCACGATCGAGCAGGTAGGTGTCGACGATCGGCAGCATCGTCGGGTCACCGACGGCCAGCCGGCTGATCTTCCGTGCCGCGGCCAGATATCGCTCCATGAGCGTCGGGGAGACGAATAGCAGTTCGGCCAGATTGTCGAATCCGCTGGTCGCATTGTCGGCGGGTAGCATCACCGCGATGTCGAGTTCCTTCGGCAGGTCGTCGAGCGCCAGCAGATCGCGCACGGCGTTCTGATACTCGGTGCGACTCAAGCGATGGAACGCAGAGCGTCGACCCGGGTCGGGAGCCTCGGCGGCCGCGCGGTCGAGGGCGCTCTCGAGCCAGGTCGCCACCCCGTCGACGGTGACGTCATCCGGGCGCGGGCGTCCGGTCGGGGGCATGGCCCCGACGCGGAGCTTCTTGACCACCGCTTCCCACGCGCCAGCATGAGTGCCGATCGCAGAGAGGTCGAGGGTGTCCAGCGCCAGACCGACAGACCGGAGTTGCCCGACGAGCGCCGAAGGCGCAGTGCCAGTCCCTTGCACGACGCGCTGGCTATGACAGGTGACGCAATACTGGTCGAGCACGGCTTGCACCGTGACGTTGGTCATGGGGGCCGGGGCCGCCGCGGCCTGGCCTGCCTCGGCTCTCACCGGGCCGAAGAACCCTGGCACCAGAAGAAGCGCCGACACAGAGAACGCCCACTTGTAATTCATCGGAACCTCTATCTTATTACGCTTCGTGTCGCGTCTTGTCAACGCCGGGCGCCGGTCGTTATATAGTGTGATCCTAAACGAAAGCGTCGCCACAGGATGACTCGAATGAAGAATGGACGCCCGCACGGGCTCGGGACAATCGTGTGCGTCTGGTCGACCGGTCTGACTCTCGGCGTCGGCATCGCCGTCGCACAGCCCGCCGGTCACGAATTGATCGACGTGGTCAAACAGACGGAGCGCGCGTCGGCCCGCGAGGCCGTAACGCGGCTCCTCAGCAACGGCGCCGACGTGAACGCCGCCGAACAGGACGGGACCACCGTGCTGCACTGGGCCATTCAGCGAGGCGACCCAGACGTCGTGCAGGCGCTCATCGCCGCCGGCGCCGCCGTGGACACCGCGAACCGCTACGGCGTCACGCCACTCGCGCTGGCGGCCAGCAACGGCAGCGCCGCCAGCGTCGAGGCGTTGCTGGCGGCGGGGGCCGAACCGGACACCCCGAGCCCGGGTGGGGACACCCCGGTGATGCTGGCGGCCCGTACGGGCCGGGTGGAAGTGCTGCGTCTGTTGCTCGACGCGGGCGCGTTTGTCGGCTCGAGGGATGGGTGGAAAGGGCAGACGGCGCTGATGTGGGCCGCGGCCGAAGGCCACGGTGACGCGGTGACGACGCTGGTGGACGCCGGCGCCTGGGTCGACGGCCGCTCATGGGGCGAAGTGACACCGCTCCTTTTTGCCGTGCGGGAGGGCCACGCCGACTCGGTCCAGGCCCTGCTGGCGGCCGGCGCGGACGTCAACGCGCCGGCCGGCAACCAAACAACCCCCTTGGCGATGGCGGTCATCAACGCACACTACGAACTGGCCAAGGTGCTCCTGGATGCCGGCGCCGATCCGAATCTGACGGACCCACGCAGCTCGCTGCTACACGCGCTGGCGTGGATGCGTCGACCCGGGTCCGGTCGTCCACCGATTCCCACCGGGACACTCGACAGCCTCGACCTGGCCCGCGCGCTGCTCGAGGCCGGTGCTGACCCCCATCAACAGGTCGGCTGGAGGGAGATTCGTTTCCAGGTCGACCTCGGCGTCGTGAGATCGCCACCAAGCATCTCCACCGGCCGAAGCTTCCTGAGCTTCGTAGGCGCGACTCCGTTCTACCTGGCCGCCAAGCATGCCGATGTGGATCTAATGCGGCTGCTGGTCGACTACGGCGCGAATCCGTTGACCCCGACCGACCAGCAAGTCACCCCGCTGATGGCGGCCGCGGGCGTTGGCTTCTGGGATGGCGAAAGTCCGGGCCCCGTGAACGGGACGCCGGAAGAGGCACGACTCGACGCTGTGCGTCTGGCGGTGGAGTTGGGTAACGATATCCACGCCAGGACCGACTTCGGCGACACCCAACTCGAGGGCGACGGTCGCACGCTGCTCCTCCGCCACCCACTGAATCTCGGGACCTTCGATGCCCAGCGCGATCGCGGTGACATGCGCTGGAGCGGCAGCACGGCGTTGCACGGCGCCGCCATGANGGGCTCGAACCTGGTGGTGCAATATCTGTTGGACGAAGGAGCGGATATCAACGACCGAAACGCGCTCGGGTGGACCCCGCTGATGGTGGCCGAAGGCGTATTCGTGGCCAACACGGAGAAGGCGTGGCCCGAGACGGTGGCCCTGCTCCGGGAGCTCGGCGCGAGCAGCGAGTGAATCCAGTTGGAAATGAGCACGGTTCGACGAACAAGTCAGGGCGCGCGACAATGCGCGCCCCGCGGTCTCGGAGTGGGGCACTCGGGGTCCCCGCGGAGCGACCGCGTGGGGTTCGGGGCGAAGCCCCGTCTGATTACTAGGAGAGGTTGACAATGCGAAGGATCTACGGACTCGTCGTCGCCGTGACACTCGCCACGACATGGGTGACGGTCGCACAGAACCGATCGGTCTCGGCCCAGGAAAACGACGGGGTNATCACCGGCACGGTTACCAGCGGCGACGGCGCCGAAGCGGGCGTCTGGGTAATCGCGGAAACCGACGACCTCGAAACCGTGTTCCGGAAGATCGTCGTGACCGACGACGACGGCAAGTTCTTGATGCCGGAGATGCCGGATGCCGGCTTCGACGTGTGGGTACGGGGCTACGGTCTGCTCGACTCGTCGCCCGTCACCGCCCGACCCGGCGCGGACCTCCAACTCGCGGCCACGGTCGCGCCGACACCCCGGGAAGCCGCGCAGGTGTATCCGTCGAACTACTGGCTGGCGCTGATCGACCTGCCGGNCTCCCACGAGTTCCCCGGCACCGGCGACAACGGCAACGGCATCAACGAGCGCCTACAGGATCAGAGCGAATGGATCAACGTGTTGAAGGGGTGCCAGCGATGCCATCAGGTTGGCAATGAGCGCACACGTCTGGTGCCCGACCTCGACCAGTTCGACTCGACGATCGCCGCCTGGGAGGACCGGACGCAGCGTGGTCAGCGCGGCTCACTGATGAACAGCTTCATCACACAGTTCGGGCGGCGGCGCGGGCTGGAAATGGTGGCGGACTGGAGCGACCGCATCGCGGCCGGGGCCGTGCCTCCGGCACCCCCCCGACCCTCCGGCGTCGAGCGTAACGTGGTGCTGACGATGTGGAACTGGGGCGACAACGTCGCGTTCGTGCACGACGAGATCGCCACCGACAAGCGAAACCCGAGGGTGAACGCGAACGGCCCGATTTATGGCGTCGACATCGGGAATGACTTCCTGCTCATCACCGATACAGAGCAACACCAGTCGACCATGCTCAAGATTCCGCTGCGAGCCGATCGGTCGACGGTGCCATCCATGTTCACGACGGAAGGGTTCGCGCCGTGGCGCGACTTTGGTGAAGAAGCGGTCTGGAATGACCCGGCGAATCCGCACAACCCGATGCTTGATGCGGAGGGACGTGTCTGGCTGACTACACGCGTACAGGCACCTGACAACCCCGCCTGGTGCAAGGAGGGGTCTGACAATCCGTACGCCGAGAACTTCCCGATCAATCGAGCGGGGCGACATACCGGCTACTTCGATCCAGAGGCCCAGAAGTTCGTGTTGATTCACACCTGCTTCGGCACGCATCACCTGCAGTTCGCCGAAGATGACAACGACACGCTCTACTTCAGCGGCGGTGGCCAGGTGGTGGGCTGGTTGGACACGAAGATGTACGACGAGACCGGTGACGAGCGAGCGTCCCAGGGCTGGTGCCCGACAGTGCTGGACACCAATGGAGACGGCGCGATCAGCAAGCCGTGGAACGAGCCCGCGCGTCGAGGTGAAGAGGCCGAGTTCGACGCGGCGCTGGACACCCGCATCAACGCCGGCGCCTACGGCGTGATCACGAATCCGGTGGACGACGCGGTCTGGANCGTGTCGGATGATTATCCGGGCAAACTCGTGCGGTTGGACCCGGGCGACAACCCGCCCGAGACCTGTATGAGCGAGCTGTATACGGTGCCGGCGGAGCACGGATATCGGACCCGCGGACTGGATGTCGACCGGAACGGCATTCTGTGGGCGGCCCTGGCCGGAAGCAGCCACTTTGCCAGCTTCGACCGTTCCAAGTGCACGGTATTCAGCGGTCCGACGGTGCACGATGGCCGACAGTGTGACGAGGGCTGGGAGTTCTACAAAGCGCCTGGACCCGATTTCAAAGGCACCGACATCGGCACCGACTTCCACTATTACAACTGGGTCGACCAGTTCAACACGCTCGGATTGGGCGAGAACGTCCCAATCGCCAACGGGTCCAGTTCTGACTCGCTGCTGGCGTTGATGCCCGATACCAAGGAGTGGGTCGTCATGCGGGTCCCGTATCCGCAAGGTTTCCACAGCCGCGGGGTCGATGGCCGGATCGACGATCCAAACGGCGGCTGGAAGGGACGCGGCATCTACGCGACCTACGGCGCCGACGCGGCATGGCACGTCGAGGGTGGGCCGGTCGAGCCGGGAAATCTGGTGAAGTTCCAGATTCGGCCGAATCCGCTGGCGAACTGAACCGGACGGGGAATTCGACGCTCTTGGCTGCTGTCGGGTTGTATGGGGTATTGGCCTACACCGTGGCCCAGCGCACCCGGGAGATCGGATTGCGGATGGCACTTGGAGCCGACCCCGGTGAGGTCCGGGCGCTCGTTATGCGACAGGTGACTCGGATGACGGTGATCAGCGGCGCGGCGGGGCTGGTGGCAGCCATCGGCCTCGGGCGCGCCGCGCGGTCTCTCCTGTTCGAGCTGCAAAACACCGACCCGATGGTGAAAGTGGCGTCCGTCGCCGCGCTGACCCTGGTGACGCTCGGTGCCGGCGCCGTGCCCGCGTGGCGTGCCTCCCGCATCGAGCCGATGATCGCCCTCCGCCACGAGTGATCTGACGGAGTCGGCTCATCGCCAGGCGCCCNCCGGGAACAGCAGGGTGACTCGAAAGACACGTTGACTCGNGAACGGCGGCCGTCAATCATCTGAGCCGTGTCCACCCGGCGTTTACGGCTGATCCCCTATCTCCTTGTCGCTCTCCCGATCGCGGTCGTGCCAGCGACCGCGTGGCAGGGACCATTGGCGTCGGACAGCCCAGGCTTCACCGAGGCCCAGGCCAGTGCCGGTCAGGTCGAATTCGCGCGAAAGTGCGCGCCGTGCCACGCGCCGGACGACGGCGGAGAGCGGAGAGCGCCGGCATTGAGCGGTCCCAGCTTCCGTGACAAGTGGGGAGACCGGCGCGTGCGTCAGCTGTTCGTGCGGATGCGCGACGGAATGCCGCCGGTCGGCGTGCGCCCCCGCGGCGACGGGTACACCAACATCCTNGCGTTTCTGCTGCGGAAAAATGGCCGCACCGCGGGGGCGGAGCCACTCGACCCGCTCAGCTACGACCGGCTGGCGCTGGGCNTTTCCGGCCAGGAGCGGTGAGTCCGCCCTGACACGGGTGTCGGACATATACTCGCGGACGGGAGGAGGAGGTCCCATGCGACAGACCGTCGTCACGCTCCGGTTCATGCCGCTCGTGGGACTCATCGTACTCATGGGGCTCACGACACACACCCTCGACGCGCAGGACCCGGTGGCCACGATGTACGACGACCAGGTGACGCTGGTCGAAAACGAGGTGGTGTCGCTGTCCGAAGCGATGCCCGCCGACGCCTACGACTTCGCGCCGACGGAGGGACGCTTCGGCGGGGTGCGCTCGTTCGGTGAACAGGTGACACACCTCGCCACCATGATCTACATGACCTCGGCGCTGGTGCTGGAGGAGCGGTCTCCGTATGGACCGGGCACGCACAACAACGGGCCTGATGATCTACGGTCGAAAGACGACGTGCTCCGGTATCTGACCGACGCCATCGCNTATGCGCGGCGCGCCGTCTCCACCCTGACTGTCGACAACCACCTCGACCCGGTGCCATCGGCCTTCGGTTCGATGCCACGCTCCGCGGTGGCGGCCGGCATCGCGTTCCACAGCTTCAATCACTACGGGCAGATGGTCGTGTATGCCCGCATGAACGGTATCGTCCCGCCGGCCAGCGTCCCGACTGCCGACGAGCCAGTGCGGTAGGTTTCCGGGCGAGGCGTCCGTCTGGCGGGTGGCGCCGGAATCAGCGCCGCTTGCCGGTGAAGGTCCCGCCTCCGGCGTCGCCCAGTGAGATCTGTCCAGACAGAGCGCCATCGTCCTGCAACATCCCGGTATAGCTGACATCGAGATCAAAACCCTGCGCCGACGCGCTGAACGAGAATCGGACCTCGTTGCCGGTGACGCTCCCGGTGACGTCTGCCTCGCCCAGGGTCTCAGACGAGTAGTGACCGGTCAGATCCGCACCGTCCTGCTCCAATACCACGCTGGGCGTGGTGGTGCCCGCGTCCGTCTCCACCGTCAACGCCCAGTCACCCGCGACGTCGGCCGGGGCCTGGGCGGACAGGCCGATTGTCGTCAGCAGCGTGGTCATCGTCATGACGGCCAGTGAAAGCTTCCTGGTTGCACTCATCGCAGACTCCTCTGTCTAAATCGTGAANGGCTGGATGGCCTCAATCGGGCAGTGCGAACGACGTGAGGTTGGTACCGGACGGGATCAGCACGTGCTGTTTGCCGTCGAGCATGTGGGTGATCGCGGCGGTGCCCCAGATGGACCACCCGGTCGGATAGTGCCACAGGTTGTCGCCCGATTCGGCGTCGAAGGCCATGAAGTTGCCTTCGTTGTCACCGGCAAACACCAGACCGGACGCGGTCGACATGACGCCGGCCATGGTCGGCGTCGGATAGCGGAACTGCCACCGCCGTTCACCCGTTCTGACGTCGATGGCTCGCAAGGCCCCGTAGGCCTGGTCGCGGTCGACCCAGACCGTTCCGCCCGACGAGTTCCGACCCGGCTCGATCTCCGGCTTCTGCGGGATGAACGTGGCGCAGGTTTCGCGCGCGCTGACAAAGAAGAGACCCCGCACCGGGTCAAACGACGGCGGCATGAAATTCGTCCCGCCCCAGTAGTCCGGCAAACACCCCTGGCTCCCGTCGTTGAGCACGATGGGACGCCCGTCATCGTCCAGTTCCCGCGCCCACGTCGTGTCGGTGAACGGCTTGCCCAACAGCAGCTCACCCGTGACGCGGTCGAGCACATAAAAAAACCCGTTGCGGTTGGCCACCATCACCACTTTGCGCGGGCTCCCCTCCCACATGATGTCGGCCTGAACCGGTACGTGGTTCGAGTCCCAGTCGTTCACATCGTGCGGCGTGAATTGGTAGTGCCATTCGATGATGCCGGTGTCGGCGTTGAGGGCCACGATGGACGCCGTATACAGGTTGTCACCCAAGCGATCGTCGCCGTAGTAGTCCGGGTTCGGATTCCCGGTGCCCCAATAGATCAAATTGAGCTCGGGGTCGAAGCTGCCGGTCATCCAGGTGCCACCACCGCCCCGCTCGCGCACCCCGGTGAACGGCCAGGTGTCGCCGCCCGGCTCGTCCGGTGACGGGATGGTGTAGAACCGCCAGTCGCGCTCGCCCGTCTCCGGGTCGTAGGCATCGATGAAACCCTTGGTGGGATATTCGCCACCGGAGATGCCCGCGATGACCTTGCCGTTGACTACCAGCGGAGCCATCGTCGCGGCGTACCCGATGCGATAGTCGGCCAGCTCGATATCCCACAGGACGTTGCCGTTCGTCCGGTCCAGCGCCAGCAGATGCGCGTCGAGCGTCACCATGAACAGCTGGTTCTCCAGCATCCCGAACCCGCGNTTGACCGGCGCGCTTCGGCCGTAGGTCAGGTCGTCCGGCAGCTCGCGCCGATATTCCCAGAACTTGCGCCCGGTACGGGCGTCGAGCGCCCAGGCATAGTTATTCGGGCCGGTCACATAGAGCACACCATCCCACACCAGCGGCGTCGTTTCGAACCCGCGACCCCGAGCCATGGTGCCGGATTGAAACGTCCACTGCGGCGTGAGACTCCCCACGTTCTCAGGCGTGATCTGGGTCAGCGGGCTGTGGCGGCGACCGCTGTAGTCTCCAGAAAACGTGGGCCAGCGGGACGAATCCGTGAAGCCTTCCACCAACTGCGCTGACGTGGGTCCGGCCCCCGGTTCCTGGGCGTTGAGCCCAGCCGTTCCAGCCAGGGCCGCCAGCGCCGTCATCGTCACGAGTTTCGTCACGCGCATGCTTGATCCACCTTCATCTTCCACGAGCCTCCTGGCCNGGACTCCACGCGGGTCTCGAACCGACCGATGGCGGTCAGAGGGCGTCGCCGCCTTCACGGAGCGACGCGAGAAACCGCAGCAGATTGTCCAGGTCCCCGTCAGTCAGCCTATCTGGCCCGAACGGCGGCATCAGAGACTGGGCCTCGTTCTGCACCTCACGCAGGTCGGTCTTGAGATATCCCTGCAGCCGTTCGGCGGTGTCGACGATCTGGATCGAGAAGGCGTCCTCGGCCTTCTTGAGGCCTCGGATGCGCTGACCCTCAGCCGTCACCACCGTCACCGTCCGATAACCAACCCGCATGGCGGCGCTCGGGTCCCGAATGGACGACATCAGACCAGCGCGAGACCGGCTGAGCGTGATGCGCGACAAGTCCGGACCCAACCGACCGCCACTGCCTCCCGCACGATGGCACCCGGCACAGTTCGCACCGAACATCTGGCGACCCTCGTCCGCGTTCCCGGTCGCGAACTCGACCGGTGACACGGTACTGATGCCCTTGAGGTAGCTGACAATGGCCCAGAGTTCGTCGTCTGGCGCCGAGCTCGACGGCATGATGCTGCCGGGGACGCCTCGCTGAATCGTCTGGAACACACCACCGTCGCTACGGCCGGCGGCCCACAGATCGGTCAGGTCGGGACCACTGATACCCTTCGCGTCAGCCCCGTGGCATTCAGCGCACCGGGTTTCAAACAGCGCCCGGCCGGCCCGCGCGGCCCCCGGGTTCCCTTCGTGCGGATTCGCCAGACTGTCCTGGGCGGACGCCACGCTCGTCGAGAGCAGCAGGGCCAGCGCGGCCAGCAGTGTCTCCCCTCGCTTACCCCAGCAATGTGCCATTCCAGTCAACGTCTCAAGACGCCCCAGTTGCGTGGCCCCCGAATACCGGCGGCACGGCGTCCGGGTACCATGGCGCAGCGAGCGCCCCGATGACAAGGGCCCGCGGCTACGGCGGGCAGTCGGGCACGTCTGAGAGGCAGACAAGATGGGACCACTAGCGGGAGTCAAGATTATCGAATTGGCCGGGATCGGACCCTGCCCGATGGCGGCCATGCTGCTGGCGGAGTTAGGGGCCGACGTNCTGAAGGTCGATCGGCTGAGGCCGTCCGGCCTCGGCATCACCTTGCCGGACGAGCACGCACTGCTGAACCGAAGCCGGCNATCGCTTGCGGTTGACCTCAAACACGCGGATGGCGTGGCCCTGATGCTACGCTTGTGCGAGCAGGCGGACGCGCTGATTGAAGGGTTCCGACCCGGCGTCACCGAGCGGCTGGGTCTCGGCCCGGACGACTGTTTTACCCGGAACCCGCGACTGGTCTACGGACGGGTGACCGGGTGGGGGCAGACCGGCCCACTAGCCCAGACAGCAGGACACGACCTGAACTACATCGCGCTGACCGGGGCTCTGCATGCCACCGGACGCGCGGGACAGCCACCCACCCCGCCGCTCAATCTGGTCGGCGATTTCGGCGGGGGCGCCCTGTACTTGGCCCTTGGTGTGGTGTCGGCGCTGTTCGAAGCCCGGGAGTCTGGCCAGGGACAGGTCGTCGACGCTGCCATGGTCGACGGCGCGGCATCACTGATGACCGCCGCCTATGCGCTTCTCAACGCCGGGGTGTCTCAGGACGTGCGCGGCACGAATCTGCTCGACAGCGGCGCTCACTGTTACGACGTCTACGAGACGAGCGACGCCAAACACATCGCACTGGCCCCCATCGAATCTGGGTTCTACGCCGTGCTGCTCGATCGACTGCACATGCGCAACGACGAGCTGCCGCACTCAATCAACCGGAAAGACTGGCCTGAGCTGAAGACAAAGCTGGCCGCGTTGATCAGGACTCGCACGCGCGATGACTGGACGGACATCCTCGAAGGCACGGACGCCTGTTTCGCACCGGTTCTGAGTTTGACGGAGGCTCCACACCACCCCCACAACCGAGAGCGGGCGACCTTTGTCGAGGGCAGTGGAGGTTGGCAACCAAACGCAGCGCCCCGGTTCAGCCGGACCCCGAGTGCCATCCGCCGCGCCCCGGCCGCAGCCGGCGAGCACACTCGCCAAGCGCTGGCAGACTGGGGTCTCGACGCTCCCGAGATCGATACGCTGATCGCCAACGGCGTCGNCGCGCAGNGTCCCCCGACCGGTCCCCCTTGACCTCGCGCGGACGGACCGTCATGCTCTGCCCGAAGCGGACACGCTAGCGGCAGATCGACGATGAAGATACCCCGAGTTGCGTCGGTGTTACTTGCAGGGGCCTTGGTGTGCGGCGCCGTCGCGCACACAAGTGCCCAAACCTACGACGGCCCGCGAACCGCCGACGGCCGCCCTGACCTCGGCGGTATCTGGCAAGTGCTGGGTAGCGCAGCGTGGGACCTNGAGGCGCACAACGCCCAGGACGGCATCCCCGCTGGCCTCAGCGTGGTCGACGGCGGCACCATTCCCTATCGTCCGGCGGCGGCCACCGCGCGCGACGCGAACCGCNTCAACCGTCTCACAGACGACCCGGTGCGGAAGTGCTTCCTACCCGGGGTGCCGCGCGTCACCTACATGCCCTGGCCGTTCCGGATCGTGCAGACGCCGGACCACGTCGTACTGAGCTACGAGTTCGCGCACACGGTGCGCATCGTCTACACCGACGGCAGCCCGCACCCGCTCCCAAACGATTTCTGGCTGGGCGACTCCCGAGGGCACTGGGAGGGAGACACGCTGGTGGTCGACACCACCCACTTCAACGGACAGACCTGGCTGGATGCCGCAGGCAACCATCACAGTAACGAGCTGCACGTGGTGGAGCGCTACACGCCGATGACGGAATATCACCTCGACTACGAGGTGACGCTCGAGGACCCACGGACCTATACCCGGCCCTGGACGATGCGGATGCCGATCTACAAGCGGATGGAGCCTGGGCTGCGATTGCTCGATTACGACTGCGTCGACCATCTGCTGGACGCGCTGTCGGAAGCCGAAGGAGGCGCACGGTGACGAAGGTGCACGCCGGTCGAATCGCGGTGGTAGCGTTGGTCCTGGCGGCGCCGGCGACGAGCCTCGCTCAGGACGGCGGCTTCGAGCCGCCCCGCACCAAGTGGGGCGACCCGGACCTCAGGGGACACTATTTGCCGGGGCCGTATCAGGCGCTGGAGACGCCCACCAGCGAATGGGCGCCCCCCGAGGGGGCCAACCAGGGACAGGGCGCGGCGTTCTCCCGATTCTTCGAGCCGGACCCGGACGCGCCGGCCCGGCCGACTCCGGCTCGTCCGGACGGCCCGATGATCATCGACCCGCCCAGCGGACAGGTGCCGTTTCAGCCATGGGCGACCGAGCAGCGCAACGAGATCATGGCGCGGCAGGATCAGCTGGAGCACCTCGACCCCCGGGTGAAGTGCCTGCCGGCGGCCTTCCCGCGGGCGCACCTGCCGGTCGGCTACAACACCTACCAGATCGAGCAGGGGCCAGGGTTCATTCTGATGCTCTACGAGTGGAACCATCACTCGCGCTACATCCCGCTCGACGACAGCCCGCACATTGACCCGGCCATCAGGCTGGGCATGGGCGACTCGCGCGGACGCTGGGAAGGCAACACGCTGGTGGTCGACACCACGAACTTCACCGACAATACCTGGCCGGTCGGCCACGGCGCCCCGCCCGAGGGCGCGCCCGGCAGCGCCTTGAGCACCGGGCACGGAGTGTTCCACAGCGACCAGCTTCACGTGATCGAGCGGTTCACTTTCATCGACGCCAATACGATTCAATACACGGCGACGATCGAAGATGCGGACGTCTTCTCGCAGCCGTGGACGCTCCGATACAACGCGCTGCAGCGGGCGGCGGACGATCACATGTTGTTCGAGTACGCCTGCCATGAAGGCAACGGGCGCAACCTGTCGCTGATGACCGGCATCGATGTCGAGGCAGCGCGCGTGCACCCGATTCCGTAAGCAGGAGCCGTAGCAAGCCCCCTCAGGGGCGTCAAGACCGAGGTTGATCCGATGCGGAAGACATTATTACTGACGGCGACCGTTACCCTGCTCACCCTGGCCGGCGGGCCGGTAAGAGCCCACCACGCCTTCTCCGCCGAGTTCGATGCCAACCGCCCGATGACCCTCACCGGAACGGTGAACCGCACGGAATGGATCAATCCGCACTCGTGGATTCACATCGATGTCGAGGATGCGACCGGCAACGTCGTGACCTGGGCTATCGAGTGCGGCGCCCCGAACGCGCTGATGCGGCGGGGCCTGAACAAGAACTCGATACCGGCCGGGCTCGAGCTGGTCATAGACGGCTTCCGCGCCAAGAATGGCTCAAACACGGCCAACGCGCGGGACATCACGCTACCGGACGGCTCGCAGTTCTTCGTCGGCTCCTCAGGGACCGGCGCTCCCTACGACGGCCCCCCCGAGTAGCGCGGCGGCTCTCCTTCTGGCCCGGTGTGCTGGCGCCCGATCCGCGTGGAGACTATAGGCGAGCTACGAGCCGCGCTCCGCCCCACGGTCCTCGAGAGTGCGCTCGACTACGATCGCCATCGCGCCTTCACCTGGAAACCTGAGCTGTGCCCAGGGGAACCAACCGGTGGCGCTCAGCTGGGTTCAATAGTGGCGTTGTGTTGACGAGGNGGCNCTCGATCTGGCCGGTCGTCCGACAACAGCCGTGAGCCGTGAACGAAGGCAACCAATGACTCGGATGCCGCGACGATGACGGAGGATGACACGTCGCTACGGCAACGCGAACGTCATCAGCGTGTCTGTGGCGGCGATCGACACATACTGCTTNCCGTCGGCACCCTGATACGTCATCGGGTTGGCGTTGCCGTTGCCGGCCAACCGCGCCGTCCAGACCTCGCGACCCGTGGCTGACTCGAACGCGCGCAGCCGGCCGTCGTCGGTACCGGCCACGAACAGCAGTCCGCTCCCAGTAGTGATAGCGCCGGCGCGGATGAGACGACCGGTAGCTTGCTTGCCCTCAGGCAGCCCATCGGTGACGCCGAGCGTCTCCTGCCACACTACGTCACCGGTGGCGGCGTCCACCGCGGTCAGTCGGCCCCACGGCGGTCGCTGACACGGCATCGTGGCGCCGTCAATCTGCACCACGAAGCTGCCTGGACGCTGCTGGCCTTTCCGGTATGGCACCGGATAGTCGTCCGACGCCTCCTCGACNAACCCGAGCGCGCCCATATCCTGNGTCACCACCATCANGTAGCCGGTGGCCGGATCGACCGCCACACCGCCCCAGTTGGCACCGCCCACGCCACCCGGGAACGAGAGCGTGGTCCGGAGCGGCGCACCGTCCGGTCGATAGACCCACGGCGTGAACGGACCGGCGTTGTACAACTCGCCCAGACTGTCCACCAGTTCACCACAGGCGGCCGCATGCTCGGNCGACGTGTCCTCNGCGGTCACCAGATCGCCCGGCTCGTAGGTCAGTCGCGACAGCCCCACCGGTTTCACCGGAATCGGCTGCGTCGGCGACGACGCNTCGTCCGGCACGTCACTGGCCGCCACCGCCTGCTCTTCGACCCCGTAGATCGGCTCGCCGGTCTCGCGGTTCAAGATGTAGAGATAGCCGGACTTGGTGGTGACGCCGAGGGCCGGAATGGAGCCGCCGTCGCGCGGAATGTCGAACATCGCGGGCGGCGCGGGCGGGTCGGCGTCCCACAGGTCGTGGTGGATCGTCTGGAAGTGCCACCGGTAGTCGCCGGTGTTGATGTCCACGGCTACCACCGCGTTGCCATACTGGTTGTCGCCNGGACGGTCGCCGCCGTAGTCACCCGGAATGGGCGACGCCAGCGGCAGGTAAACCAGCCCGCGCTCCTCATCCATCGAGAAATAGAACGGCCAGGCGTTCGCCCCCAGTCGGTCTTGCCAGCTATCGCCCTCCCAGGTGTCGTGCCCGGGCTGCCCCGGCTGCGCCACCGAGTCGAACTCCCACACCTTGGCGCCGGTGACGGCGTCGAACGCGCGCGCGTTCCCAATGCCCCCGATGGTGCCCGCCGGCGTGTTGGCGCCCACGACCACGATGTTCCCCGAAATGAGCGGTACCGAGTTGTAGGGCACCCCCATCTCTACCAACCCCGCCTCGCCAAAGCCCGCGACCGGCTCACCCGTGGCCGCATCAATCGCTCGCAAGTGCTGGCCCGTCGTAAANATGATGCGTGGCGCCAGGCCGTCGCCACCGGCCCAGTACGAAACACCCCGCCGAGACGGACGAGCCCCCTCGATCTGGTGGCGCCACTGTTCGGCCCCCGACACCGGGTCGAGCGCAACCACACGGTCGGCCGCCGACCCATACATGACCCCGTCCACGACGATCGGAGTCATCTGTGAGTTGGGGCCCCGGGCGCCCTCGTCCACCGCGGCCAGCGAATAGCTCCAGGCCTCGGTCAGCGTCGACACATTGGCGGCGGTAATCTCGCCCAGCGGAGAGTAGCCCGTGGCGCCCAGGTCGTGGCGATACATCGGCCAGTCGCCGCTGACCGGTGCCATCGCCGCGTTGGCGGGCCCGGGTATCTCGTCAGGAGCGTCGCCCCCGCCGCCACACTGTGTCAGCACCAGGGTGGACAGGGCGAAGCCAAGAACAGCCGTCAATCGCATCGAGCGCATTGCTTGTGGTCTCCCGTCGGGATCGAATTGAGACACGCATTGTATATCGAGGCTGGCCGGTGCTTCGCAGCCCGTGGCGCACACCCCGCTACAGGCTCCAACCGGTGCGGTACGGCTCGTCGAGAAACGGGAGCAATACTCTCTTCGTGTTCGCGTTGCCCGAACCGCGCCCTTGACCCAATTGACGACGCCGGCCGGGTTGACCCTGCGAACCATGTCGCCAGCCCGGGGCGGCGGTATCATTGAGAACTCATTTTCAAAGGGAGGATTTCAGATGAGCCGTGGATACCATCCGTACCGTTCGATGCGCGCCGTCGTGGTGGCAATGGCCCTGGTCGCCGCGTTCGCCGCGCCATTCGCCGCGCCGGTCGCGGCCGAGTCCCTGGAACTCGAAACGGTCGAGTTTTTCAGCCCTGCCGTCGACCGGACGATGAAATACAACATCGTCCTGCCTCACGACTACGACGGGTCGAGCGCGCGGTATCCGGTGCTCTATCTACTGCATGGCCTGACGCAGAACTACACCGCGTGGGGCCTGTCGAACGGGACCCCGTTCTACGCGGGGCTCTACGACGACCTGATCGTGGTCATGCCTGACGCGGGCAACTCCTGGTATGTCAACTGGACCGCGGAAGAAGGTGGACAGCAGAACAACTGGGAGGATCACATCATCACCGACGTGGTCAACCACGTGGACTGGAACTTCCGGACCATCGCGCGACGGGAAGGCCGAGCCATCACCGGACTGTCCATGGGCGGGTACGGCGCCATCACACTGGGACTGCGGCATCCGGAGATGTTCATTTCCATCGGGAGCACGAGCGGCGCGCTCGAGCACGCCCGCCAGATCGCTCGACGGATGCGCGGCGAGTCGCCACCGCGCCAGGCACCAGAACGGACCGCGGCCGAGCAGGCAGAGCGCGCGGCGCGGCTCCGCCGACCGAATCCGCTGATCGGTATCGATGGCTTCAGTAGCCAGGCCGAGCGCTCGCCAGACGGCCAAGAATTCCCCACGGCGGAGGACGCGGATGCCTACGACCCGTTCATGCTGATCGCGAAGCTCGACAACGACGCGCTGCCACACATCTACCTCGACTGTGGCACGGAGGACCGACTGATTGCGGGAGCGAGAGAGCTCGCGAGCATTCTGCTGGAACGCGATGTGCCGTTCGACTATATGCAGATGCAGGGTGCTCACAACGCCGCATACTGGATTCAGTCGATCGGGCGGATCACCGCCGTGCAGTACGAAGTGATGCAGCGAGCGCTAGGCCAGCGGCCGGCCGGGCGTCGGCGCGCCAGGTCCAATTAAGGACACTGCTCGAAATAAAGTTACCACCTTGCCGGCGGTACAGCTCCGCATGTCCGCAGGGGTGGTCTAATGCCGGCTNGAGTGCCAGCCGTCGTCCTCATGTTGTCGAACCAGGGTCGTGACGAGGACATGTCGAGATGATCACGCCATGCGTAATGATTCGATTCGGGCTTCTGGCAGCCACGGCGGCGATGTGGACCATGGTCCCCGCCGCCGGACTGGCGCAGTCAGAGNCCGAGTTCACGCCGGTCACCGACGCCATGCTCCAGGACCCCGCTCCCGGAGACTGGCTGACATGGCGTCGCACGCTGGACGGCTGGGGCTACAGCCCGCTGGATCAGATCGACCGCACTAACGTAGACGGCCTGCGGATGGTCTGGACCCGAGGGCTGACGGACGGCAGCAACCAGGTGACCCCTTTGGCCTACGACGGCGTGATGTACATGCCGAACCCGAGCGATGTCATTCAGGCGATCGATGCCGCCAGCGGAGACTTACGGTGGGAGTACCGGCGGGACCTCCCGGAAGATCTCAACGACTACGTCACCACGGCGTTGACCAGAATCAACCGGAACGTCGCCATCTACGGCAACCTGATCATCAACACGAGCGCGGACGATTTCGTATTCGCGGTCGACGTCACCGGCGTTCCTTAATTCCGCCATGAGATCGGGACGAGAAAGTATCGACATGATTCAGCCACGCGCAACGATGCGACTCGGGCTCCTGGCGGCAACCGTGGCGGTGGGCATGATGGTCCCCCAAACTGCGGTAGCTCAGTCGGGAGCCGCCGCGTTCACACCGGTGACCGACGCCATGCTTCAGGATCCGGCGCCAGGAGACTGGCTGACATGGCGGCGCACGCTCGACAGTTGGGGCTACAGCCCACTCGACCAGATTGACACCGCCAACGTCAACGACCTGCGAATGGTCTGGACGCGCGCCCTAACTGTGGGCAGCAACCAGGGCACCCCGCTGGTGTATGACGGCGTGATGTACATGCCGAACCCTGGGGACGTCATCCAGGCGATTGACGCGGTCACCGGTGACCTACGGTGGGAGTACAGACGCAATCTCCCGGACGACCTGGACCAATACGTCACCCCGACGCTGAATACCATCAACCGAAACCTGGCCATCTACGGCAATCTGATCATCGACACGAGCGCCGACGATTTTGTATTCGCGCTGGACGCCACATCGGGCAAGTTAATCTGGGAGACTGAAATTCTCGACTACCAAACGCTGCCGGCCCACCAGTCGTCTGGCCCCATCATCGCCAACGGCAAGATCATCTCTGGACGGGGCTGTATGCCGACGGCGGGTCCGGACGCCTGTGTGATTACCGCCCACGATGCGACGACTGGAGAAGAGTTGTGGCGGAGGCGGACGATTCCACGACCCGGTGAGCTGGGCGACGAGACATGGGGCAACGTGCCGTACGAAGACCGCCGACACGTAGGGGCGTGGATGGTCCCTAGCTTCGACCCTGCCCTGAATTTGATCTACATCGGCACGTCGGTCACCTCGCCAGCGCCGAAGTTTCTGGTGGGTGGCATCAACAACAAGCACCTGTACCACAACTCGACATTGGCCCTCGATGCCGACACCGGCGAGATTACCTGGTACTACCAGCACCTGAACGACCACTGGGATCTCGATCACCCGTTTGAGCGGTTGTTGGTGGACACCGCCGTGGCGCCCAGCGCCGATGCCGTGAGCTGGATCAATCCGCGGATTCGTCCAGGCGAACAGCGGCAGGTGGTGACCGGCATCCCGGGCAAGACCGGCATCATCTACACGCTGGACCGCGCTACGGGTGAATTCCTCTGGGCCACCCCGAGCGTCGGCCAGAACGTCGTGAGCAACATTGACGGGGCCACCGGCGTGGTCACCGAAAATTCAGAAGTCGTGTTCACTCGCGATGGGCAAGAGGTCATGACCTGCCCCACCATGCAAGGGGGCAAAGACTGGGAGGCAGGCGCCTACAGCCCGTTGACCAACCACATGTACATGCCGTTGCGCCATACCTGCAGTCGGTTGCTGGCCGAGGCCGGGAATGGGTGGTACTCGCTGATCGGGCGGACACAGCTCGCGCCGGGCGTGGACCGGGTCGGCACCATTCAGGCTATTTCCGTCGAAACCGGCGAGACCATCTGGACCCACGACCAGGAGGCGTTCACGATGTCGCTCCTGGCCACCGGAGGGGAACTGATCTTCGGCGGCGACGGTAACGGTCGCTTCAAGGCTCTGACCCAGAACACCGGTGCGCTGCTCTGGGAAATCAACCTCGGATCGCCGGTGACCGGATTTCCGATGACCTACACGGTCGACGGTCGGCAGTATGTGGCGGTCAGCACGGGACGCTCGTTGAACACCGGGGTGCTGAACCGG
Source organism: Acidobacteriota bacterium (assembly GCA_002712885.1). GTDB lineage: Bacteria > Acidobacteriota > Vicinamibacteria > Vicinamibacterales > UBA8438 > UBA8438. The sequence continues at coordinate 76 of PAUN01000037.1, read as the reverse complement.
CTGACGGGCGTGACTCCGAGCGCAGGTAACAACCTGTTCATCTTCGCCCTGCCGGAGTAGGACCGAGGGCGCACCG
>PAUN01000036.1 GCA_002712885.1 Acidobacteriota bacterium | reverse complement strand
AAATATCCAACGCGAGAGAAGATACGAGGGCGTAGGGGTCGTCACTGGCAGATGCCGACAGACACGAGTCTTCGTGGAAGGGGCTTCCGGGGTGCACGCTCGGCCACGTTGCGACGGTGGGTCTTGTTCCTCATGTTACTGCCGCTCGTGGCCGCCACCACGTCGACTCAGGAGTCCACGCTGGCCACGGATTGGGTCGAGACCGCCGCACCCGGCGCATTCGACGAGTCTCCGCGCGATGTCTCCGAGCGGTGGGATGTCACCTATCGGGTCGATGCCACCATCCGNCTGCCACTCCTCATTGTCAGAATCCCGATCGTCTCGCGCGCGAGCGTCGGTGTCACGAGTTTCTNCGCGCGTGATTTCCGCACCGATCGCCGCACGGGGCTCCGCGCCTACGAGTTCTATGCGGCATCGTTNCCGGAGCGGGCACGTGGCCTGAATCGACTCGGGTTTCTCCGGGAGGTATTGACGGTGGCCGGGGGACAGGTCACCGAGACCGCGCAGTTTGGCGTCATCTCGTCCGAGCGTGAAGACACGATGGCGAAGGCCGACGACGTGCTCGACAACGACGCGGAACTGCTCCCCTACTCCGTCATCGACAGCCTGATTCGACGTGGCGCCGCCGACAGTCGCGTGGTGCGCCTCATGTTGGCCGGCAGCTGGGATAGCGCGACGAGCCTGCACGACGAGGTCCGGCCCCTGTGGGACGGCGAGGAGCCAACCGAGACGCGGCATCTGCGGAACCAGGGCGCCGAGCGGTACGATGCCCCGCTGGCCTTTCTCGGCGCCCTCCAGCGGAGCCTACAGGAGGTGGCAGACGCGGTGGCGGCCGGAGAGGACCCCCGCCGCACGCGGCGCTATCAACCGTACGTGCACAACGGCCGATTGTTCCGGTTTGAGGTGCGCAAGGTTGAGCGTGACGGTGCTCGGACCGCCGAGTACGCCCAGGCCGGGTGGCTCGACGACCCGNCGACGCTCAGACGAATCGAGTACCGGCTTCGCGATGCTCGAGACAAGGAGATCGACCGTTTCAAACTCTGGGTCGAATTGCGCCCGTCGAGTCCGAGCAACCCGTTCCCGCCGCCACATCTTCCGGTGGCCTACGAGTACGAGCCGGGTGCCTACCTGCGGCTGCGGGCGGTACGGATCCCCGAGTGACCTCGCTGCCGCGCTTCACCGAAGGGTCGCCACCACGGTNCGCATCTCCCCNTCGCGCGAGACGGCGAGTTCTACCTCGTCCCCAGACTGATAGCGGTCCAGCACGCGGCGGAGGTCCCGCCATGTTTGGACCGCATCGCCGTCGACTTCCGTGATGATGTCGCCGAGCAGACTCGCTCTCGGGTTGGTGCCCTGAAGTCCGGCCTCTGCCGCCCCGAANCCGGGGATCACCTGATTGATCAGCACCCCGGTCACCCCTTGGCTCCGCGACACATTCTGATTGACACGGCTGCTGAACGACGTGACCCCGAGGCGAGCCGCCGTGTACTCGCCGGTGGCGATGAGCTGCGGGACGACACGTAGCACGATGTTGACCGGGACGGCGAAACCGAGCCCGGCCGANGTTCCCGACAGGGTAAGAATCTGGCTGTTGACCCCGATGACGCGCCCGCGGCTATCGAGGAGCGGCCCNCCCGAGTTTCCCGGGTTGATGGCGGCGTCGATCTGGATGACGTCTTCGATGAGGTCGCCGTTCAGTGCTTCGATCTGTCGGTTCAGCGCCGAAATGACTCCGGTCGTCAACGTCGCGCTNAGCCCGAACGGATTGCCGATCGCATACACGTTCTGACCCACTCGAAGCCGGTCACTATCGCCAAGGGCGACGCCCTGCAGTATGTCGGGCGGGGCTTCGATGCGCAGCACCGCCAGATCGTGCCGGGCTGACCCGCCCACCCAGGTCGCCAGATAGCCGGTCTGGTCGTGCATGACCACGCGCGCCTGGTCCGCTCCCTGAATCACGTGGTAGTTGGTGACGATGTAACCCTGGTCGTCCCAAATGAATCCTGTGCCGGAGCCCCCTGGCACGATCTCGGTCCGGCCGAAGATGTCGGCGCGCCTCGTGAGTGTGCTGATGTAGACCACGGACGGGCTCGTGCCTTCGAACAGGTCTACGATCGTCTGCTCATCCGGACGGAGGTCGCTGTACGGTTGCGGTACGGACGACTCCTGGACGACGGCGACCGTGCGGGTGGGGACAACCGGCGCGTCTGGGGTGACGGTCTCGGCCGGTCCGACCTCGATGGTGCAGGCGGCGGTGACCAGAGCGATGAGCGTCCCCCCGACGAGTGGGAGTGGGCTCGGTCCACGAGTGCGAGCGGCGCGGGTCGTGGCGTCCATCATGGGCGGTCGCNCCTCGTAGCGCGCGGGTGGCCGAATGTGATCGTCATGACTCTCAGCCAGAATACCTCAACNTTGTCACCCTTCTTCACCCGAGCGCCGCGCCAATCACGTACGCATCGAGTCATCGGCTACAGGACACNCTTATCCACGGACCCACCTATAATCCGGAGTACTCATGCGCCGCCACCTTCACGCGCCTTCGTTGTTTCTTGCTTCGCTCGTCGGCGTCGGCTGTGTGGCCGCTCCGATTGATGAGGTGCCGCCGANCGTGGAGTCGGGACCGACCGGAGCAACATCGTTGGCGCCGTCGCCGCCGACANCCGGCGAGGAGGGGCCCCGGGATCCGTCGCAGACCTGGGTCGTGTTGCTCGGCACGGGGACGCCAGGGGCCGAACCCGATCGGTTCGGACCGTCGACGGCGATTGTTGCCGGCGGCAACGCATATGTGATCGACGCCGGGCCTGGCGTCGTGCGGCGCGCGGCGGCCGGCGCGATTGTCAGCGGCCTGACCGCGCTGCAACCGGCGAACCTGCGCGTNGCCTTCTTCACCCACCTGCACTCGGACCACACGCTTGGCTATCCGGACCTGATCCTGTCGCCGTGGGTACTCGGGCGGTCCGAACCGCTGCGCACGTATGGACCGCCCGGCCTCGAGGCGATGACGACGGCGTTGCTGGAGGCGTATCGGGAAGACATTCGCGCCCGAGTCGAGGGTCCCGAGCAGTTGCGTCGCGATCTGCTGGACGTGCAGACGCACGAGGTGGAGCCGGGGCTGATTTACGACGACGATGTGCTGCGTGTCGAGGCGTTCGCGGTGCCGCACGGGACGTGGGACCACGCGTATGGTTTCAAGTTGATGACGGCGGATCGCACGGTCGTCATGTCCGGCGACACCGGACCCTTCGACGGCCTAGCGGACATCGCTGAGGGTGCGGACGTCTTGATTCACGAAGCCTATGGCGCCGAGGGGCTCCGGGGCCGTGATGCCGCGATACAGCAGTACCACGCCGCGATGCACACGTCGGCCGTGAAAGTGGGCGAGATCGCGGCGCAAGCCGGTGTGGGGATGGTGATTCTCACCCACCAGCTGCATCTAGGTGGTGAGACGGAAGAGGCCCTGGTCGACCAGGTGCGCCTCAGCTTCGAAGGCGACGTCGTCTATGGACACGACCTAGACATCTTCTAAGTGCGCATTGTCGCGCGCCTTCGCCTTGCCAGTCCATCACACGCGGGGCGTGAAGCCTCAGCAGGAATCGGTTGCTGCCCCCGCCACACGGGCGCCGTATGCAGAACTGGCCCGCTGTCCACCGGAGAGCGGGCCAGTTCTGCATACTCCGACCCGTGATTGTCAGGCGGTGGCGGCCGCGAGATGCTTGTCCAGCAGTTCGGCCAGTTGATCCTTCCCGGTGACACCGACCGACGATTCGACGACCTCGCCGCCCTTGAACAGGAGCAGCATTGGAATCGATCGGACGCCGTACTTCGACGGTGTGTCGGGGTTGTCGTCGATATTCAGCTTGCCCACCGCGACTCGGCCCTTGTATTCGTCCGCCAGCCCGTCGACGGCGGGTGCGATCATGCGGCAGGGGCCGCACCACTCAGCCCAGAAATCAACCAAAACCGGTGTATCCGACTTCAGGACCGACTGTTCAAAATCCCCATCGGTGAATGTCAACGTGTGTTCCGAGGCCATCGTTGGTTCTCCTTCCGCTACCTGCGTCGTACCCTACGGCCACTGTCTAGTTAGATGCGCGGCCCGCTGTTATTGATTCAGATGGCACGGAACCGCGGACCCTTCAGTGTATCTCGTTTGGCCTCTGTTATCCTGATTCAGAAGCGTTCCGTCTTCACCCACGGCATCCAGCAGATCTGACATCGGTTCCGAGCCAGTTTTGAGCCAGTCTTGATTCCGTCGATAAGCATCCCGCGCGGTCGATTCGTCACTTCTGCATAGCTCAACCGCCTCAGCCGTGTCATTCTGGCTATTGCCAACACTTTCACCATGGCCTGTGACCGCCCCGCTTCCGATTCGCCTTCCTCCGCGTCCTCCGGCGAGATGCCCCAGCCGGTCGCTCGCGACCTCCACTCCTACGGCAATCCCGGTGAAGTGGTGGTGCGTCATCTCGATCTGGAGTGGGACATCCGATTCGACCGTCGGGCTCTTGACGGCACCGCCACGTTGGAGATCGAGCGCCTGTCAGAGTCGGCCGACACCTTGCGTCTCGACACACGCGACTTGTCGGTCGCGGCGGTCCACCTGACGGATGACGGACAGAACTGGTCGTCAACCAGGTTCGTTCTCGGCAACGCCGACCCTATCCTGGGGGCACCGCTCGAGATCTCGCTGTCGACGGGCGCCACCTCGGTCAGAGTGACCTACTCTACGAGCCCGAATGCTTCGGGTGTGCAATGGTTGGAGTGCAGCCAGACGGCCGGCAAGCAGCACCCGTTCATGTTCACGCAGTCTCAGGCGATCCACGCGCGAAGTTGGATTCCTCTGCAAGACTCGCCAGGGGTGCGGGTGACCTATCGCGCCACGGTGCGGACGCCATCTGCGTTGCGTGCGGTCATGAGCGCCGCCAACCAGGCCGACGCCCCCCTTTCCGGCGAGTTCACGTTCGAGATGCGGCAGCCGATTCCGTCGTATCTCATCGCGCTCGCGGTCGGTGATCTCCAGTTCCGGGCTATGAGCTCGCGAACCGGGGTGTACGCGGAACCGTCGGTCGTTGAATCAGCCGCCGCCGAATTCGAGGACACGGAGGCGATGATGGCGGCCACCGAGCGGTTGTACGGGCCGTACCGTTGGGAGCGCTATGACCTGCTGGTGCTGCCACCCAGCTTTCCGTTCGGCGGGATGGAGAACCCGCGTCTGACGTTCGCGACACCGACCATCATCGCGGGCGACAAGAGTCTAGTGGTGCTGGTGGCGCACGAGCTGGCGCACTCCTGGTCGGGCAACCTGGTGACGAACGCCACCTGGCGCGACTTCTGGTTGAACGAGGGGTTCACCGTATATCTCGAACGGCGCATCCTGGAGGAGGTGTTCGGTCGGGCCCGTGTCGATATGGAAGCGACGCTCGACCGTGCGACACTGGCCGAGGAGTTGGCGCGGCTGGAATCCCCCGATCAGATTCTGCACGTAGACCTGAGCGGGCGCGACCCGGACGATGGGATGACCCAGGTACCGTATCTCAAGGGCGAACTCCTGCTGCGGTTGCTCGAGAACACGGTCGGTCGAGCGCGTTTCGACAGCTTCCTTCGCGCGTACTTCGATCACTTCGCGTTTCGCAGCATCACGACCGGCGACTTCGTCGTCTACCTCGAGGACCAGCTGTTGTCGGAGGTCGAGACCGGTGTGGTCGATGCGCTGCAGCTCGATAGCTGGCTCGAAGAGCCGGGCTTGCCAGCCAATGCACCCCTGGCGGAGTCCGACGCCCTGACTCGAGTGGCGGTGCAGGCGGCGCGCTGGGCCGGCGGTGAGGTCACAGCCGGGGCCCTCGACACGGCCCCCTGGACCACCCAGGAATGGCTGCAATTCCTCACGTCGGTGCCCGACACCTTGACGGCCGACCAGATGCGGGAATTGGATGACGCTTTCGGGTTCACCCAGGCCGGCAACTCCGAGGTGGCCCACCTCTGGCTGTTGACCGCCATCCGGAATCACTACGCGCCGGCCTACCCGCGGCTCGAGTCGTATCTGATCGAAATCGGTCGCCGGAAACTGATCAAACCGCTCTACGACGAGCTCGTCAAGACGACAGACGGACGGGCACGAGCAGAAGCCATCTACGACCGTGCCAGGCCGGGCTACCACCCGATTTCGGTGTCGTCGATCGACGACGTCTTGAGTCGATAGTAGCCTCGTGTCGGAATCCCGGTGTTCCGCGTTCACCCGGGTGCGCGACACCGAAACTTTTCTCCCAGTCCAACCGTCGGGAGGGAGTGACCATGTTCTCTGACCTCCGATACGGCGTGCGGGTGCTTGCCAAGCACTGAGGATTCAGCGCGGTGGCGATCCTCGTGCTCGGGATCGGGGCCAACAGTGCCATCTTCAGCGTCATCAACGCGCTGCTGCTGAAGCCGCTACCGATCGACCGGCCCGGTCAGCCCGCGGGGATCTATGTCGAGAGGACGACTCCGCCGGGCGGGTTTCGCGCGTTCTCCTACCCGAACTATCAAGACCTGAGGAACCAGGTCGACGGGTTCAGCCGCGTCGCGGCGCACAACGTCAGCCTGGTGGGAGTGGGTGACGGCGAGGTCATGCGACGGGTGTTCGCCGACAGCGTGACCGCGAACTACTTCGAGACGTTCGGAGCACCGCTGGCGGTCGGCCGGGCGTTTACGCCTGAGGAGGAGCAGCCCGGCGCCAATCTCCCCGTGGCCATCGTGAGCTACGCGTTCTGGGAGCGGGAGGGCAGGCGCCCAGACATTCTTGGAGAGACCCTCAGGGTCAACGGCAAACCGCTGACCATCATCGGGATGGCTCGCTCACGATTCTCACGGGCGGCGCGAATGGCACCCTCCTGCCAGCCGGGGCGGACCGCTTTCGATTGGCCGGGTCCGCGACGGTCGGTACTTTTGATCGAACGGGCGGTTCGGCGACCCTCAAGCTCAGTGGACTGGTCGGTGGCCGCTACCGTCAGGAGCCGCACTGGCGTCCCGCGCCCGAAGAACTGGGGCGATTCGCCGGCGACTACTACAGCGCCGAGGTGGGTTCGCAGTATTCGATATGGCTGGAACGCGGCCGGTTGCTGTTGCGTGAGCGCCGGCTTGGCACACTCCCGCTGACCCCGACCTGCCCAGGAGAGTTCTTCACGTCAGGCTTCTACCTGTCGTTCACTGACGGGCCGGACGGCCCTGTCGACTCAGCTGTTGTCGGACGTCGCGCTGGCGGCACCCTCTTCTTCGTCGGCGTCTTCTGCTTCGAAGGCGGCCAACCCTTCGACCTGCCACTCGTTCAGTGGCTGGGGGCCGGCGACCATACCCTCGAGATCCGGGTCGCCGCCACTGATCCGGGGAGGCGCCGCTTCTTTGCGTTCCTTCGCGTCCTGGCGGCGAACATCTTTCATCTTGCGCTGTTCTTGCCGAGCGCGCTCTCGTTGCCGTTTCTGTTGGGTTGGTCGTCCACGTGTTGCCAAATTCACACCTCCCTGAGCGAGATGGGGCCCGGCCTGACCAGACAAGCGGGTCTGTCGAGAACGACACGCTGTGGGGTAGCGGTTGGAAGACCCGTCGGCTCTTGAAATATTGACGGGCGTACCCGCCACAAGACCGCGCTGAAATCCGAACACAAGGATATCAGGGCACCGGCAGAAAGGCAAAAGTCAGCGTAGCGGCGGGGTCGACGGGATGGGAGCCTGCCCGGTCGGCGCCGGTGATGATCCGGGTGCGTCGCCCACTTGCGGGGCCGCCGGTTCCCACCACGACCAGATGGCGACCCCGGTCACGAACAACGCGGCAGCTACGAGCGTGGCCACACCAAACGCCAGCACGCGATTGATGATTCTCAGCATGTCGGGAGATGGCCGTCGACCCGGAGAATAGCACGAGAGCCACTATAATCAGGCGCTGCTGAACATGGACGGACTCCGCGATACCCTTCTGTTGCTCGGTCTCCCCGGCCTGTTTCTGATTGCGCTCCTCGATTCGGCCGGCGTGCCGTTGCCGGGTGGGGTCGACATCGTTCTCCTTCTGCTCGCCTGGCAGCAGCCGTCGCTGTTTCTTTTGATTGCGCTGACCGCGGCCGTCGGTTCCACCCTCGGGTGCCTGGTGCTCTATCGTGTCGGGCTCACGGGCGGCGAGGTCGCCATGCGTCGGCTCGACCCCGCGAAGCGAGAGTGGGTGACGACCAAGGTTCGCGAGAACGACGTGCTGGCGATGCTGGTGGCGGTGCTGGCGCCCCCGCCGCTGCCAACCAAGGTGTTCATGCTCGTGGCTGGCTGTGTCCGAATGCCCTGGGCCCGGTTCGCGTCCGCTGTGTTCGTCGGACGCTTGATTCGATTCGGGGCCGAAGCGTATCTCGCCGTGCGTCTGGGTGACCAGGCGCTCGCCACCCTCCAGAGGCACTACCCCGCGATCGGGGCGGGACTCGCGCTCACCGTCGCCCTGTATGTCGGGGTCCGCTGGCTGCGCAAACGGCGCGCCCTCAGATCCGCCGGCTGACTCGCTCCGTTAGAGCGCCCTCAGCGCGCCCCGCTGCCGCTCCAGCCGCGCCTCGCGCTCCCTGGCAAAACGGACGACGCCCTGGTAGATCGACTCTTGGTCGAGGTGGGATTCGGCAATGACGTCGGTTTCCGAGCCCCCGCTTCTCCACCGGTCATCGAAATCGGCGTAGAGCGAGTAGTCTTCGGTGATTGGGCCCAGGTTGGGAATGGGGGGCACCCGTTTGGTCATCGTGCTGACGACCATACAGTCATAGCGTGAGGACGCCGGAAGAATGCTCTGTTGATACGACTCGGGCTGGAAACCGAACAGTTCGGTGCTGATGACGGACACGACACGCACGTTGATTCCGGCCTCTTTGAGTCGCGGCAAGACGCCTACGAGGTTGGTCGTCGAGCTTGAGCCCTGGACGAACACCGTTCCCATCGGCGGCGTGACGCCGTCAAAGTCTCGAATCAAGTACAGCCCCTTGGATGCGGCCGTGAGGTCAGCGTCGGCGAACGTCGAACGGTCGGCGACCGCGAAGTCCGGTCGTGCGACGTGAATCACGATGATGCCAATTTCCTTGATTTCGATCGCTTTCTGGACGGCCGCGAAGTAACCGGCGGCGACGTCGTTGTAGTCCCAGAAATAGAGATTGATGACGTGACCGCGCGGGAGCAGGGTCCATGTTTGCGGTGCGAAGATCCCGAAATGAGTGCGGGCGTCCGCCGCGGTCTCCGGACCGGAGTGACCCGCGAGCACGTGCAAGATGCCGAGCTCGAACGGACTGTCCTGGTTCATCTGCGAAAACACGCGAGCCGGGGTGTACATCAGCGGCGTGAATGCGCCGTATGTCCCGGAGATACCCCAGACCCCCGCGTACTTCTTCGGATCGGGTGAGGCGTTCTGACTGACCAGACCCACAATCGTGGACGCGTTGCCGGCTTCCTGAATCGCCGCTTTGAGCCGCGTGCCATACGGATTGTCGACCGGGTCGTAGTGGCCCAGCAGATTCGCGTTCTCAATGTTGATCGACCCTGACAGGTCCGCGGCCATCGTCAGGAAACGGCCGCTGGTCACGTAGTTGAGCCACGCGCCGATCTCGCTGATGGCTCGTCGCGGTCCCTTCTTGGCGCCGGCGTCGTGAAACAGTGTGATGCGGCGTGTGACCTCTTCGCCCGTGTGCGGGTTCGTGACCGCCACGTCTTGGGCCTCGGTCGGCAGGTTCTCTACCTTCAAGCGATCGTCAAGGAACGGGTTCGTCGTCGGGTCGATTCTGAGTGAGGGTGCGTGGTCCACCTTCGCTGCGATGTCGATCACCCGTTCGGCGACCCACGCCCGCAGTCCGTCTTGGCGCTCCATCACCGACATCAACGTGTCGATGTTCGTCTTGAACTGGATCAGGCGCGCCGCGTCGGTCTCCGGCACCCCGTCGCGGATACCGTCGAACGTAATGCCGTACCTGTGCTCGAACGACTCGGCCAGCGCGAGGAAATACCCGCTGTTCATCTTCATCCCGTAGGGATGAGACGGATAGCTGATCACCTGGCTCTGTCCGCTCACCTTGCCGTCCTGCGCGGCCGGCCACCACCCCTTGGTGGTCGGGCCGACCAAAATCATCGGTCGGCGGTCATCGGCGGGCCACTCCTCCATCGTCTTGAGCGCCGCGATGACCTGGTCGAAGTCGTTTGCGTCGTCCACCTGAAAGACGTTCCACCCCCACGACACCCACTGTTGGGCGATGTCGTAGTCCGTGTACCGCGGCTTGATGACGCCGCCGATCAGGGTGTCGTCGATCCCCGCGTTGTTCATCGACAGCAGGACCCGCAGACGTTTCCCGACCTGTTGTGAGAGCGCAATGCTCTTGAGTTCCTGGGCGTGGCCTTCGGTCAACGCGAATTCGCCTTCCAGCGCGATCACTTTGAGGTCGGCACTCGCCCCGATGTAGTCCCAGAACACCGCCTTGCCGGCGGCCGTCGCGATGCCGATGCCCGAGGGACCGCCGTTGACGTCGTTCGTCACGTCGGTGGTCTCGGCGTGGCCGGCCAGGGAGCGAATGCCGCGAAGCTTCGCGTCGGCGAAGAGCCGATGGTCGGTAAGGCCGTTCTGCGCCAGGAGCGTCTTGAGGGCGCCGGCGCCGCGACGGAACCCGAGCGCGTCAATCGGCAGAATCGCCACGTTCGGGTCTACTGCGAACCGGTCATCGCCGGTCGCCACATGCTGTTGTCGAAGCGCCTCGTACAGAATCATCCACAGCGCGTAGCAGGTCGGAATATTGTGACCGCCCGAGAGCATGAACTTGTCCGAGTACGGGAATTTGGGGTTGCGCAGGTCGTAACGTAGTCCTCCCAGATCGGGTCCCGCCAGGTGGCAGGCCACGTTGTAGGGCGTGTACGCCAACGGACCTCCGAAATGCCCGGTCTGGGCATAGTTCCCCATGAGGCAGAGGTTCATCGCGGTCATGAACGCGATGTCGTCGAAGCGCCCACGTTCGTAGTCAGGCAGTTCGACCGGGTGGGCTTCGAGCGTGTCCTTCGACGTGACGGTATGCACGGTGACACGTTGGAGCACGGTGGCGGGTGTTGTCATGGGGTGACCTCGAACGGGAGTCGCGACACAAGATGCCGCATCATATCTCCCGGCTTGGCCCCGTGCCACCGTCGGGCGTTGTCGTCGTTCAAGAAAGGTTGATAGTTGAGGGTGCCCGATGCGGACCAGTGCCATGTCCAGCTGGTCTGGAGGTAGTCGTCTTTTCGGATCCCGTACAGAAACAGATCATCCGGCGGGACGTTGACGAAGCCGCGGAACTCGAGGTCGACGGTCCACCGGTCGCCGACGCGTCGGCTGGCCTCCACGTTGATAAAGCTGGCGCCGCTTTCCCGATCGATCGCCGCGCCGCCGAGGACCTGGGTGCTTGACACGTCTTGAAGGCGAGTCGCGCCCCGACAAAGACGTCGTCCTCCAACGGTGTGAGCGCCCGCTCGTCAAACGCGTATTCCGTCAGGACGCCCAGATCAATCCCGGTGGCCGCCATGTTGGCGAAGGTGTACTCGACCCCGCCGGTCAACGCGGTGTAGCGATCGCCTTGGTCCGACCGGTTGATCGCTTCAACCTTACACAGCTAGCCGCCAGATGTGATCTGCAGATCGATTCCGGTCTAGTCGATGACGTCGTAGACCAGGAGGAGCGCGACGCCAGCCAGGAGCACGCCAAGCAGGGCGCGACGGGCCGCCTCGCCACCGGGGATGTTCGGAAGGAACCGTGGGTCACGGCTGGTGCCGTGAAATTGGGAGAGGCCGATATCGAGGGCGCCGACGGCGTGGTCCCTCAGGATGCGCCGCTGGTGCACCGTCTTCGGGGAGGACGAGTCCCCCGCGGTGCTAGAAGCTGAAGTTCTGTCTCAAGCCGGCCGCTAGAAACGTCGCCCGTAGAGATCCAGCACGACCGGATCTCCGTAGCGCAGTTCGCCCATCCGGCCGAGCTGGGTGTTGGCATCACCCACGACGACGTAGATCATCCGGTTTTCGTCCAGGTGGGTCTCGATGACCTCCCGGAAATCCGCGAGAGTCATCGCGAGCAGCGTCTGCTGATCGCGTTCCCGGAAGTCGGCCGGGAGGCCATAGCGGCTCATCTGGCGCAGCAGCCCCAACTTGGCGCCGAGCGACTCGAAGGCGCGGGCATTGCCTTTGATGACCTGGTTCTTCGTGACCTCCACGTCCTCCTCGGTGAACGTGGCGGCATAGTTCCGGATCTGATCCCTCAGGAGCTCGAGTGACTCGAGGGTGACGTTGGCACGGACGCTGGTACGTGCCATCCAGGGTCCCACCTCCACGGTATCGACCAGACCTGACGTGGCGCCGTAGGTGTAGCCCTTGTCTATCCGCAGCAACTGGAACAGACGACCGCTCGAGTTACCCCCGAGACGCTCGTTGGCGAAGTCGAGACGGGTGTAATCGGGGTCGGTGGCCGACAACGCCAGCCGTCCTACTTGCAGCACCGACTGCTTGGCGCCCGGCACGTCGACGAAATACACCGTCTGGCCGGGCGCCTCCGGCGGCTCCGGCTGGTCGGGGATAGCGACCGGCTGCGCGGGCCAGCGTTCAGTGAGCCCCGCCAGTGTCTGCTGAACCGTTTCCTGAGACACCGCACCGACCACGTGAAAGCTCGCGCTACTTGGCGACAAGTAGGCTGAGGCATAGCGCCTCAGGTCATCCAGCTCGATCCCGGCTACGGTGTCTGGTGTGCCGGCGGGTGGATTCGCGAACGCGTGACTCTCGCCGTAGAGCACCCGACCGAAGACGTTGTTGGCAATGGCGGTGGGACTGCCTGCCTGGTCCCGCAGGCGGGTTTCCAGCTCGCGCTCAAGTCGTTCGAACTCAGTCTCGTCCCACCGCGGCGCCAGGATGAGCTCCTCGACGAGCGCCATCGTCGGTTCGAAGGTGCGGGCTAGCGTGCTGCCCGAGACGCGGATCGATTCCCGCCCGGCGACGACGTTGATGCGCGCACCAAGCAGGTCGATGGCTTCTTCCAGTTCCGCCGGGGTTCGGCGGGCCGTGCCCTCCATCATCAGCGATGCCAGCAGACCGGCGACCCCGGTCTTGCCGGGCGGGTCGCCGAGCTGACCTCCTGGCAGCGTCAGGTCGAAGGCGACCAGCGCTTCCTCGTCTGACTCGATACCATAGACGGTCAACCCATTCGCCTGTGTCGCCTGCCAGACTTGCGGCGCGGAGATGAGCGGCGCCTCGCCCAGCGGTGGCTCCGACCGATCCGCATCGGTTCTCGTCCGCAGGTAGTCAGCCTCCACCCCTTGTGAGACTTCGGCCTCGGCTCCCGGGACGATCTCCTCCTCGACGACCACGGCCGGTTCGGCGCCGTCGACGGCCAGGTCCGACTGACCACGAGGGACGAAGCTCGTGGTCACCGAGGTGTGGCCCTTCACGTAACGGTCGTACACATCCAACACGTCATCGGCGGTGACCGCCAGCGTACGCTCGGCGCTGGTCGTGATGTAGCCAGGGTCACCGGTGAATTCGTTGAACTCGGCGAGCAGAAACGCTTTGTCCAGCACGCTCCCCATGCCGTCGTGCAGGGCCCGCTCGGCTCGCACCTTGGCCCGCTCAAGGGCGATGGGGTGCACGCCCTCGCGTTCGAAGCGCGCCAGGCCTTCCTCGACCGCCGCCAGTACGTCGTTCAGGTCTGTTCCGGCATTCGCGCGAACCCGGGCCACAAGCTCTCCGGCGATTTCGGCCACCGCGTGGCGCACGGTCACGTTCGGCGCGAGTTGGCGTTCCTCGACCATGACCTCGTAGAGCGGCGCTTGTTTGCCGTCAGCCAGCAGGTCAGCCAGGATGTCGAGCGCGTAGGCGTCCTCGTGATACTGCTCGACCGTCGGGAAGACGATCTGCAGTTCGGGCAGGGTGGCGAAGTTGTCCTCATACATCAGCGACCGGGAGGCCTCGAGATAGACCGGCTGCGGATACGGGGCTCTGACCTTCGGGCCGCGCCGTATCTCGCCGAACCAATACTGGACCCGGGCCTTCGTCTCCACGAGGTCGATGTCGCCGGCGATGACCAGCGTGGCGTTGTTGGCGCCGTAGAGCCGGTTGTAGAACGACTGCACGTCGTCGAGCGTGGCGTTCTGCAGGTCGTCCAACGAGCCGATGACGGTCCAGTGATACGGATGGTCTTCGGGGTACAACGCGGCGCGCTGCACCATCTGCGTGTGTCCGTATGGCGCGTTGTCGACCCGCTGTCGTTTTTCGTTCTTGACGACCTGTTTCTCTCGTTCCAGCGCCGCGTCGGTAACGGTGTTGATCATGTAGCCGAGCCGGTCCGAGTCGATCCACAGAATCTTCTCGAGGGCGTCTTTTGGTACCACCTCGTAATAGATGGTCATGTCGGAACTGGTGCCGCCGTTGCGCGTGCCGCCCAGTTCCGGGATGAGCTTGCGGTTCGCGCCCACCGGCACGTTTTCCGAGTCGTTGAACGAGACGTGCTCGAAGAAGTGGGCGAATCCAGTGCGGCCGGGGCGCTCTCGGCTGGACCCGACGTGCATGATGGTCGCCACGGCGACGATCGGGTCCGAGTGGTCCGCATGCAGCACCACCTCCAGCCCGTTGTCGAGGGTGAAATGCTCGAATGGAATCGAGAAATCGGTCGTCGGTCGTGGTGCGATTGGCGTGTCGTCGGCCGCGCAGGCCGACACCAGCACGCCGGCGACCCATACTCCGAATATCCGGCGCGCGAAGCCCCTGGCACTGGTCAACATCTAATTCCTCCCATCGCGCCCGATCCGACGGTGGACCGACCGCAGCCACGAGCCTATCCGCGCCGAGCGGGTGTCGCAAGAGATGGGTGTCGGAGCGGGTGACCCTCCCCGGCGTCTTTGGACTATCCTTCAGAGATGCCTGTGTTCCTGAATCGTGCGGTCGTGCTCGCGGCGCTCGCACTGCTGGTCGGATGCGCCGGACCGATGCCCGAGGTGGACGTGCTGCGGGCACCAGACGGCGCTTCCATCCCGCAGGTCGTGATCGACGATGCAGGCACGTTGCATCTCGTCTACTACACCGGCTCGATGACCAGCGGCGACCTCTGGCATGTGACCCGTGCGGCAGATGCGACCGACTGGTCGCCGCCGCAGCGGGTCAACAGCGATCCACATTCGGTCAGCGGGCTCGGTCCGATCGATGGCGGACAGCTCGCCATTGGTCCCGACGGACTGCTGCATGTCACCTGGTTCCACAAGGACCCCACGCGTTTCCACTACGCACGGTCAGACCACACCGGCGCGTTCGGGCCACAGCACACGCTGTCCATGAAGGACGAAGGCGGGGTGGAAACGGCCCCCACGGTGACCGTCGATGGCGACGGCAACGTCTATGTCTTCTGGCATGCCGATCCGGTGGAGGACGCGCAGCGTAGGGTGTATATGGCGGTGTCGCGCGAGAACGGCGCTCTGTTCGATTTGCCACGCGCGGTCAGTCCTGCCGCCGAAGGCGCCTGCGGGTGCTGCGGTCTGCGCACGGTCACGGACGATGCCGGTGTCCTGTACGTCTCCTACCGGGGAGCCGGTGAGAACATTCACCGGGGCATGCGGCTGCTGACCAGCACCGACCAGGGCCGCACCTTTACCGACTATCTGGTCCAGCCGTGGGAGCTCAACGCCTGCCCGATCGCCACCACCACATTGAGCGCCGGGCCGGACGGCACCCTGGTGGCGTGGGAAACGGATGGTCAGGTCTATTTCGCGGATGTCGATCGTCTCGACGACCCGGTGTCACCTCCCGGCGAGGCCGAATTCCGCCGCAAAAACGCCACCGTGGCGTCGAACGAACGGGGCGACATCCTGCTCGCCTGGGGCGATGGACCCGGGTGGCAATCCGGCGGCACTCTGCACTGGCAGGTGTTCGACCGCGCGGGTCGATCGCGCGGCGAGGAAGGTCTCGGCTCGAGCCCGATCCCCGCGCGCAGTGTCCCGACCATTGCTGTCCGGCCGGCCGGATCGTTTGTGGTGGTGTTCTAGGACTTAGACGTGGCTGCGCCCCGAACCCCACGCGACCACTCCGCGGGGACCCCGAGTGCCCCACTCCGTGTCCGCGGCGCGCGGCGGAAGGACCGCAGCGTGACAGCCAACGACCCGAGAACAGACATGATGTGCCTCCCGGATACCGACACGTGCAGAACGATGATACGGAACCAAATGAGGGTTAAGTAAGGACCATTTTTCTAGTAATCTAGGACGTCATTTGAAAATTTCAGGAGGTGTGTCTGTGCAATCGAGTCTGACCCGTTGGCGGGTAGGGTTTTTTGTGCTCGCGCTGTTCACGGTGGTGGTCGTTGGCACGACCACGTTCCAGAGCGCGCCGGCTGCGGCCGAGGCGGAGCTGGCGCGCGACCTCGAGGCGACGTCGCCCGAAGCGGTCGGCATTTCGTCCGAGCGGCTCCAGCGTCTCGACGATGGCATGCAGGCGATGGTTGACGACGGGAAGTTGGCCGGCATCGTCACTATGCTGGCGCGGCACGGCAAGGTTGTGCACACCGACTCGGTCGGTACGCTGGATGTCGGCACGGGCGATGCGGTCGAATTGGATTCCATCTTCCGCATTTTCTCGATGACGAAGCCGGTTGTTGGTGTGGCGATGATGATGCTGCACGAAGAGGGCAAGTTTCAGCTCAATGATCCCGTGGCGAAGTACATTCCCGGATTTGCCAACCTCAAGGTCTACACCGGCGACAATCCCAGCGGGACGATGCAGGTGGAGGACATCGAGCGGGGCCGGCGGATCACCATCCGCGATCTGATGAAACACACCGCCGGGTTGGGCTACGTGCTGAACCCGCGCCATTCGGTCACCAAGGCTTTCCAGGCAAATGGGGTGCTCGACCCCAACGCGTCGCTGCAGACGATGATCGACAAGATTGTCCAGGTGCCGCTGATTGCCCAACCCCAGGCGATGTGGGCCTACAGTTCCTCGGTTGACGTGCAGGGCTACCTCGTTGAGCATCTCTCAGGACAGCCGCTGGGTGACTTCCTGCAGGAGCGGATTTTCGCGCCGCTCGGTATGGTGGATACCGCGTTCTATGTGCCGTCTGACAAGGCGCAGCGCGTGGCGGCCATGCATTCGCCGGACCGTGGGAACGGCGGAGCCCTGTCGGCGTCGTCCACAGGTCGAGGGGCACTACGGACCACTCCGCCCGCCGGCCCCTCCGGCGGTGGCGGACTCTATGGGACGGCTCCCGACTACATTCGCTTCGCGCAGATGCTGCTGAATGGCGGCGAGTTGAACGGAGTGCGGCTGCTGTCGCCCCGGACCATCGAGATGATGCGGTCCAATCACCTTACCGACGGCCAGCAGGCCACATACCGCCGGCCAGGGCAGGGCTGGGGGCTCAATTTCTCCGTGGTCACCGACGGCGCGGCGTCGGGTGAGTCCTGGTCAACGGGTTCCTACTACTGGGTGGGTATCGCCGGTACCTGGTTCTGGGTCGACCCCGAACAGGACCTGACCTTCGTCGGCATGATCCAGCACAGCGGCGGCGCCATCGGCGAGGTGCAGCAGCTGTCGCGCAGTCTCGTCTATCAGGCAATCGTCGGCGATTAGTTCTGGCCCCGGCCATCAAGCCTGTGCACATCGTTGAAGGATCAGGGCCGGGCCCCCACGGGCTCGGCCCTTTTTCTTATCCGGCACACGCGGGGCGTGAAGCCTCGCCCGGAAACCGCCCATCCGCGGTTTTCAGTAACCTGGCACGTTTCTTTCGAGTGCCAGAACCGGACGCGCGAGAATGTGCGCCCCCGGCCGACGCGCCCCGTGGCAAGGCCCAGACACGCGTGTACAGATACTGTGCGGCGAGACAGGCGCACATCGTCAGTCCGATGCGGGCCGGAGATACGTCGAAATCGAGCTGCCCAACGCCGTAGAGCAGCAGGACGGAGAGCATGCCGATCTGATAGAGTCGCGGGTCCTGGCGCGGCGCTGGTCCGGACGGTGCGGGTCATTCTTTGCCTCCTCTTTTCTGAGAACGTTCCGTCGCGACCTTCTTGCGGTCCGCCCTGAAGTTTTTCCTGAGGAATCTCGATGCCCCCGTCATTCACCCGCTTCTCGGCCACGGTTCGGCCTGAAGGTGCGTTCACGGTGCTCGCGATGGCGCGGCGTCTGAGCGCGTCCGGCAAAGACGTCATCGAACTCGAGATCGGAGACAGTCCGTTTCCCTCACCAGACTGCGCCGTCGAGGCCGGTATTCAGGCCATCCGCGATGGCCGCACCACGTATGGGCCGTCAGCCGGGCTACCGGAGTTTCGCGCGGCCGCCGCCGCCTACGTCAATGCAGAGCACGGCCTCTCGGTGTCGGCGGAGAACGTGGTGGCGGGTCCGGGCGCCAAGACGTTCGAGCAGCTGTTCTGCGAAGCGTTTCTCGAGCCTGATGACGGCGTACTCGTGTTCAGTCCCTACTTCCCGACCTATCCGGCGAACATCGCGCGGCGCGGGGCACGCATGGTGTTGTCCAGTCTGCGTGCGGCGCGGGCGTTTCGACCCGACCTCGATGACGTCCGCCGATTCCTTCAGGAGGATCCGAGGGCGAAAGGAATTTTCCTCAACAGCCCGCACAATCCGACCGGTGGGGTAACTACGGAGGAGGACCTGCAGGGACTGGCGGACCTGATTCGCGGTCGCGACATCGCAGTGTTCAGCGATGAACCATATGACTGCATGGTGTGGGACGGGCGGCATCAGTCCCTGCTCGCCCAGCCAGGCATGCTGGACCAGACGGTCGCGGCCTATACCTTCAGCAAGTCGTTCAGCATGAGCGGATGGCGACTGGGGTACGCGGTGTCGAGCCCCGATACGGTCAACGTCTTTGACTTACTGACCAATACGGCGTTGTCGTGTGTGCCGCCGTTTACCCAGGCGGCGGGCATTGCCGCGCTGCAGGATGGCCGGCAGTACCGCGACGGACGGATGCGGGAGTTCCACCGCAAGGTGCAGCTACTGGTGGCCGGACTGAACGCGGTGGAGGGCGTCAGCTGTTTGGCACCCGGGGGGACGTTCTATGTGTTCCCGTCTGTCGCGGCCATCTGTAATCGCGACACGATCACGTCGCACGGGCTCGCGATGTATCTGCTGGAAGGGGCGGATGACGCCCTCGGAGTCGCCTGTCTGGGTGGCGAGTGCTTTGGTGAGGCGGGCGGTGGGTTTCTCCGGCTGAGCTGCGCGCAGCCGGATGATCGGCTGACGGTCGCCGTGGCGTTTCTCGCCGACGCGACGACCAGACGGGACCGGATCGCGGCGTACCTGGACACGCACCCCGAATACCGTCTGGCCACGCCGTACTACGCTACTTCTTGAACGCGTCGCCCAATCCACCGATTGTGCTGTCCCGCCCCAGCGCCTTCAGCATGTACTCGACGTTGTGTGTGACTGGCGCTGTCCCCGAAAGCGTCAGCGTGGCCCATCGCCGTGTCGGCCACACGTATCGTTCGAACATCGGCCGCACGTCACGTGCGAACTGGGTCCGGATGTCTTCCGGCCGTCGAGCGCGTTCGCGACGGTCGCGCGCCACGCGCCGCTCGACCGCCGTCTGGTCGTCTGCGTCGAGAAACACGGACGTATCAATGAGCGCCCGGATGCCTGCGTGGCAGAGCAGCAGCAACCCTTCCGCGATCACGAGCGGTCGGGGCTCGACGGACAGGCTCCCATGTTGACGGGTGTGGCTGGCGAAGTCGTAGATCGGCCGGTCTATCCGGTCTCCGCCTCGCAGCGTCCGCATGTCCGTCTCGAACAGTTCCCAGTCGAGGGCGTCGGGAACGTCGAAGTTCTGGTGCCGTCTCGCGTTTGGGTTCAGGTGCGACAGGTCGTGATAATAGGCGTCCAGCGGAAGGACCACCGCGTCGTCGACCGGGAGGGCGCCCAGCAGCGCTTGGGCCAGCGTCGTCTTGCCCGACCCGGAGCCACCGGTGATGCCGACCACGTGGGGCGCGTTCCCGGGCATGCCGCCACCATACAGCATCGGCGAGGGAACCTTTCCCGGCGGCCCCCCGTCTGAATGTGGCAGAGACAAACGGCGAGCGCTGCGAAACGGCGTCGCGCGACCGGATGGAGGAAACCGATGAGAGCAAAGAGTGTCTGGTCCGCGTCGTTGCTGGCGGTGACAATGATGAGACGACAGATTGTGATGGCCGCGGCGGTCGTGCTCCTTGCCGCCGGTTCGGTCGCGGCGGGTCAAGCGTCGTCGGTCGACGCCGGCGACGCGAGCGCGTTCATGGGCACGTGGGTCTTGACGATGGAGACGCCGCGGGGCTCGAACGAACAGACGGTAGTGGTTCGAGATGAGGACGGCAAAGTCGCCGCCCGGCTCGAGGGCGGACGCGGCGGGGCCATCGATATCACCGACGTGGCCAAGGACGCCGAGAGCCTCGTACTCACCTTCGCACGCAATGTCCAAGGCAACGATGTCAGCATCGTCCTGACCCTCAGCCTCGATGGCGACACCATGAATGCGACTCAGGATATCAACGACGGCATGTTCAGCATGACCGGCTCCGGCAAGAAACAGTAACCTCTATATCGGCTCCAACTGTTGCGTGGCTACCCAGCCGACGGTGCCGTCTTCGAGCACGATTTCGATCCATTCTTCGGACCGGCGGCCCATCCGCACCTTGGCGCCTTCGTGCACCCTGAAGATCCGGAGCGCGCTGTCATCCGACGGCGCGCTTTGGACGTCGGCTTCCGTGGCCATCACGACCGCTTCCTGGGGAGCGCCGATTCCCAGTTCCCGGACCGCAAGGTTGAGCCCGAGAACGAGGGCGATCGTGGCCGCGACAATAGCCGCGCGGCGGGCCCACAGGGCTACCGGTGTTCCCGGTTTGAGGACCAGCAGGATGACCGCGGTGGTCGCGGTGAGATAGGCCAAGGCGACGACCCATGCCAGCGCCGTCAGTGGCAACAGTCCCACCCACCATCGGACCGCACGGAACATCCAGAACTCAGGCAACGGAGTGATCTCGTCGGCCGTCTGTTGCCGCACCAGGTCCAGATTCGCCAGAAGGTCGTCGTCACCCGGCATCAAACGACGCGCGCGTTCGTAGTACAGAATTGCCGGACCGATTTCTCCTCGTTTGAAGTAGGTGTTGCCGAGGTTGTAGTACAGGTCTCCGCTCTCGAGCCCCGCCTCGAGAATGCGAGCATAGCTCGCCAGCGCGCCATCGAAATCGCCATCCTGATACCGCTGATTCCCCTCGTCGAAAAAGGCGTCCTGGCCGGCCGCGGTCCCGCTGGCCAGCAATCCCAGGCAGATCGCGGTGGTGAGGGTGAGGATGGGTCTCGTGATCATGACAAGGCCTGGTCGAGAGTGGTCATCGCTTGCCCGGCGCGGGTGAGCATCTCCTGCATCGCGGCTGCGTCTGGTTCGGTCGGCGCGAATCGTTGTCGGTCGCAGTCTTCGAGACAGGTCAGATAGGGCGCGATGACGTCGTTGGCGACCCCGCGCGACGTCAAGTGCGACCGGATCTCGTCCCGCACCAGCCCGGCCTCCGCGAGGTT
Source organism: Acidobacteriota bacterium (assembly GCA_002712885.1). Classification (GTDB taxonomy): domain Bacteria; phylum Acidobacteriota; class Vicinamibacteria; order Vicinamibacterales; family UBA8438; genus UBA8438. Next base: position 40,242 of record PAUN01000036.1, on the reverse strand, counting down.
CAGCTTGTCTCCGAGGAACCCGTGCAAGGCCCGTCCTATTTCGGCATGGAAGTCGCGGTGCTGCTCTGGCGAACGTAGCGACTCGGCTTTGGCGAGACGCTGCTTGGCGACTCGAGACGCGCGTCGGCGTCGGGCGTAGGCGACGTCTCCGCGCAGGCGGTCCTGATGGCGTCTCGTGGCCACGGCGCCGGCCATGGCCACCAACGGTGTCAGCAGTACTGTCCAGAACCAGGCGCTTCGAAACAGCGACGCACCGATGGGACGAAACGTGGGTAGTGCGATTCGGATGAATCGGATGTCTTGCTGCGCGTCGATGCTCGTGCGTCGGCGAGCGCCAGGGCCCGATGGCGCGTCGATTGCATCACCGGCGATGCGCAGGTTGATCGGGGCCGATGTCGCCACGGCGTAGGCATCCGTGTCTGGATTGAAATATGCCAACTCGACCGGCGGAATGGAGACGTCACCCGGTGCGCGCGGCACCACCACGTACTCGAACATCTTTCGGCCTCGTACCCCCTCGCCGGACGGTTCCACCTGCTCGGTGACATCGGGCGGATAGACTTCGAAGTCGGTGGGGAAGCCCAGTTCCGGTGTGGTCACGGTTCTGATATTGCCAGTGCCGGTGACCTCGAGCCGGAAGGTCAGGGCGTCGTTGGTATTGACGTCCGTTCGGTCGATCGACGTCGAGATATCGAACTGTCCGACCAGCCCGGTGAACGCCGGCGGCTGTCCGGCCGGCAACGTCAGCACGTCGATATCGACGGCATCGGACGCGACCACGATCGGTCGGCTACGGCCGCGGCCAAAAAACGGGTCGTCGAAGAATCCTCGCGAACGGCGCTGCACGCGCACTTGGGCCTCGATGGTCAACGGGTCCAGGGTCTTGCGGCCCGCGCTGGTGGGGAACAGAGCCACCCGCCGAATCACCGAGCTGGCGTACTGGACGCCGTTACGAATGATCTGCTCGACGCCCGTCTGTGGGACCGCCAGCTCTTCGGCCCAGAAACCGGCGGTGGTCGGTTGTTGCGCGAGGTTGTATCCGTCAACATTGACCCGGGTGAAGATCCGATATTCGACTGTGACCGGCTGGTTGACGTAGACCGTGTCCTGGCTCGGCATGGCGGTGATGAACAGGTCGTCTGGTGCGACGCCGCCGTCGGCTCCGCCGGATCGTCTCGTGGTCGCACGTGCGTTGGTGACCTGGATCGTCAGCGGCTCGGTGGCGAGCGTCTGCCCCGAGGCGGGCACGGTGATCGGTCCGATGTCGAACGTGCCCACCGCGATGGCCTGAAACTGATACTCGATGGTGAGTGTCACCGACGTGCGGCCGTTTGCCATCTGCATCGAGGTCGACGTGCCTGACCCCAGATAGGCCGCGAACGCGGTCAGATCCGGCAACGTCGGGTCCGCGTCGAGCTGCTGGGTGCCGGCGATCTCGACGTTCAACACGAACTGCTGGCTGAGTCCCACCTCGTTCTGACTCAGGTAGGCTCGCGCCGTCTGGGCTAGACCGGATGCCGGGAGGCAGAGGAGGCCCAGCATCGCCAGTGCCAGCCGGGTGGGCAGTCGACGAGCGAACGTCACCAAGGCCTCCGGGGGGGGCGTACGGGCGCCGTTGTCCTGCGCTGGCGTTGAATCTCACCGGGGTCTTCGTTGATGGCCTGCAGCAGCCGTTCGGCTTCTTCGCGACTCAACTCGCCAGGTTGAGGCTGTGGTTCACCACCCGGTTCCGGCTGCTCCTGCGGTTGATCCTCCTGGTCCGGCTGCGGTGTCGACTGGTCGTCCGGTTCCTTTTGGTCATTCGGCTGTTCCGGCTCAGACGACTCGTCTTGTTGTCCGTCCCCATCTTGTTGATCGTCCGAGTTCTCGTCTTGCTCAGACTCCTGGTCCTGGTTCTGCTGCTCTTGTTGCTGTTCCTGCAACTGTTCGAACGCCACCTCCAGGTTGTGCTTGGCGTCGGCGTCCGCGGGATTTCGTCGCAGCGCCTCCTTGTAGGCGTTGACAGCCGGATCGAGCTGTTGCTGGTTATAGAGCGCGTTGCCGAGGTTGTACCAGGCACGCGCATCGACGGTCGGGTCACCGCTCTCGGCCGCTTGCTGATACGCCTCCATCGCGCGCTGGAACTCGTCGGTCCGGTACAGCGCGTTCCCGTCGTTGAACGGGGCGATCGGAGAATCGGGCGCCTCCCGCAGCGCTTCGAGATACTGCTCGTGGGCCTCTTCGAAACGGCCCTCGTCGTACAGACGATTACCGGAGGCAACCGCGTCGCGGCCCGGCTGGGCCCAGACGGCCACGGGCAGCGAGAGAGCGACGAGGAGGAACCCGACGCAGACACACCCCCGGTAGCGGGTCACCTGAATCTCCCCGTCCAGCCGGCGTGGACACGCCGCCGATCCGGCACCAAGACCTCGGCCATCAACAAGGCCAGTGCCAGACCGAGGAACAGTTGGTATTGCTCGTCGAACAGCGTGACTTGTTCGCTCTCGAATTCCTGCCCGTCGCCCCCGGCCAGCTCCTCGGCCAGCAACGCCAGTTCGGTGCCGCCCGCCGAGGCGCGGTAGTAGACGCCGCCGGTTCGTGTCGCCATCGAGCGCAGTGTGGCCTCGTCGAGGCGGGTGGTGACCACCGAGCCGGCGTCGTCACGCTTGAAGCCCTGAGCCCGGCCGGCGGCGTCCAGATCGGGGATCGGGACCCCGTCCGTTGACCCGATGCCCACGGTGTAGATGACGACCCCCTCATCCGCGGCGCGCTCGATGGCGTCGTCCACCTCGCCTTCATGATCCTCGCCATCGGTGATGACCACCAGCACTCGGTGACGCCGGTCGGTCGAGGCGAACGCGTCGAGGGCGACCGAGACCGCCAGTCCCAGGTTGGTGCCCTGCACGGACATGATCTCCGGATCCATCGCGTTCAAGAAGAGGCGAGCCGCGCCATAGTCGAGCGTCAACGGGCTCTGCACGAACGCGTCGCCGGCAAATCCCACCAGTCCGACCCGGTCACCATCGAGCCGGTCGATCAGGTCGGCGATGGCGAACTTGGCCTTCTCGAGCCGGTTCGGAGCCATGTCCTCCGCCACCATGGAGGCGGAGAGATCCAGCGCGATGAGCACGTCACGCCCCTCACGTCGAACCGTCTCGATTCGGCTCCCAAATTGTGGACGGGCCAACGCCGTCACGAGCAGCCCGATCGCACTTAACAGCAAGATGGTCTTGGCCAGTTGTCCCCGGCGGCTGACGGTGGCCGTCAGCCGTTCCAGCAAGTGTCGGTCTGCCAGCCGCTCCATGTCACGCTGCTTCCGTGTGTGCGCCCACCAGGCCAGCGCCATGCAGGCCGGCACCAGCACATAGGCGAACAACATCTCACTCTCGGCGAATCGGAACATGGCTACGGGATCTTCCTCAGCACGGTGCGACCAAGCCCCACTTCCAGCAGCAGCGCGCCCAGCCCGAACAGCAGCGGCACGTGGAACAGCTCGCCGTAGCGCGTGAACAGCTCGACCTCGATCTCGGTGGTCTCGAGCTCGTCAATCTCCTTATAAATCTGTTGGAGGCTCTCCGTGTCGGTCGCCCGAAAATATCGGCCTCCAGTCAGTGCGGCCGTCTCCTGCAGCGTCGGCTCATCGATGTCGACCTGCATCTGCGCGTAGCGCCGACCGAAGAGTGGGTCATCGACCGGTACCCGCGCCACCCCCTGGGTGCCCGCCCCGATCGCATAGATCCGAACATCCAGGGCCTGGGCAAGCTGGGCCGCCGTCACGGGGTCAATTTCCCCCCGATTGTTCCGTCCGTCGGTTAGCAGGATGATGACCTTCGAGTCCGCCTCAGAGCCCTGCAGCCGCTTGACCGCGGTCGCCAATCCCATCCCGATCGCCGTTCCGTCGTCGATGATGCCAACCTCCAGCTCGTCTAGTAAGGTCGTCACCACATCGTAGTCGAGCGTCAGCGGCGCCTGCGTGAACGCGTCACCTGCGAAGACCACGAGCCCGATCCGGTCGTTCCGGCGTCCGCTGACGAATTGGGCCGCCACCTGCTTGGCGGCCTCGATCCGATTCGGTTGCAGATCCTCGGCCAGCATCGAGCTCGACAGGTCCAGCGCCAGCACGATGTCGATGCCCTCCGTGGTGACGTTCTCGGCCGTGACGCCGGTCTGGGGGCGCGCGAACGCCACGACGAGCGCCGTGAGCGCGACGGCCCGCAGCCCGAAGAGCGCGTGACGAAACCGTCCGCGCCGGCGGCGGTCGGCCCGCTTGATGGGTGCGGTCGATGAGTAGCGCAACGACCCGACCTGGCGTCGTCCTCGCGCGACATACCAGTACACGAGCAGCGGCACGAGCGGCAGCAGTAGCAAGTACATCGGGTCGGCGAACCGGAGGATCTCGGTCATGCCGCGTGGGCCTCCGGCGACCCGGTCGGCGCGCGCTTGGCCGGCCTCGTCAGGTCGACGAGACGGCGGCCGAGTGGAACCAGGTCGCGACACGCCGCCGCCTCCGGCCGGAACTTGGCGAACTTGACCAGATCGCAGCGGTCGAGCACCTGGCGAAAGTCTGCCACGATGGACCTGCTCACGCCGCGGTGACCGAGCAGGGTCAGCACCTCGCTGGTGGTCATTTCCATGGCGTCGATACGGAATCGGCCCTCCGCGTAGACGCGCATGATGTCCGACACCCGGATGTGGTACGTCTTGATTTCGCCGAGCTCGAGGAGTCCGGAGGCCTCGAGGGCGTCCAGTGATTCATACGCCAGTTCGTGGGCTGGTCGTGGCGGTACGGTCGGAACAACGACCTCGGGCCGGGCGCGCCGACGATACCGCCGGTAGAGCCAGTAACCGAGTATCGCTAGCACGACCAGGCCGGCCAGCCATGGGAGCAAGGTCACGATGCCGAACGGAATCGCCAGGGGGCCCTTGATATCGCGAATGGTGCCCCCCTCGTCTCGTCCGACGCTGGCTACCTCGATTGCCGCAGGTTCAGTCGACACGGTGACCGCGTCCCCGTTCGCCGCCACCACCTCGATATCGAAGGCAGGCAGAGCCAGTTCGCCAAGCTCGAACGCGGTGACCTGGAACTCGACACCCGTCAGAGCCGCCGCCTCGTCTGCATTCGGCGCCGGGTCCGAGTCACGCTGGCCCAGCAGCTCGAATGGGCCGAGTGCGATTGGGTCCGGCCAGACAACCCGGGCGTCGGGCGCGTGACGCACCGTCACCGTGATCGTCACCGGGTCACCCACGTTGATTGTGGTCGGCTCGATCGTGGTGCTGATTTCGGGCGCGCGCCCTTGCCCGGCCGCGATGACCGGCAGTGTCATCACGAGCGCCACTATCAGCACGACAACCGACCGTTCGCTGATCATCGGAAACGCTTCGCTCGCTGACGGAAGAATCGCATTAGCCGATCCGCGTACGGGTGGTCGGTCGTAATCTCGATCACGTCGACCCGGGTCTTGCGGAACTGCCGTTCACGGAAGGCCCGGGTCTCCGCCACATCGCGTTCAAACGCGGCGCGGAACGCAGGGTCGGAGACATCGACCGTCACCTGTTCGCCGGTCTCCGCGTCTTCGAGTTCGAGATACCCGACCGCCGGTAGCTGGTGTTCACGCGGATCACTCATTCGTATCGCTACCGTGTCGTGACGGCGACCGGCCACCGCCAGCGCCTTCTCATACCCGTCGCCCAAAAAATCGGACACGACGAAGACGACGGCGCGGCGTCGGACGACACGCGCCAGATACTCGAGAGCGCCCGCGATGTCGGTGCCGCGGCCTTCCGGCTTGAAGTAGAGCAACTCTCGCAGTACCCGCAGCACGTGCCGCCGGCCTTTCCGAGGCGGTACGAACTTCTCGATGCGGTCGCTGAAGATGATCAGCCCAACCTTGTCGTTGTTGGTGGTCGCGGAGAACGCCAGCACGGCGCAGATTTCGACCGCGACCTCGCCTTTCATGCGCGCGTGGGAGCCAAAGTCGCCCGAGGCGCTCACATCGACCACCAGCATGACGGTCAATTCACGCTCTTCATCGAACACCTTGATGAAGGGCGCGCCGGTCCGCGCGGTCACATTCCAGTCGATCGCGCGAATGTCATCTCCGTGCTGGTACTCGCGCACCTCCGCGAAGTTCATTCCGCGGCCCTTGAACACGGAGTGGTACTCGCCGGAGAACACGTCGTTCACCAGTCCGCGCGTCGCAATCTCGACCCGTCGCACCTGCTTTAGGATCTCGCGCGGAATCATTTCATGGCACTTCAATGCTATTCAGCACTCTGTTCACCACGTCGTCCGCCGTCATCTCTTCCGCTTCCGCCTCGTAGGTCAGGAGCACCCGGTGCCGAAGCACGTCGAGACCGATGGAGCGGACGTCTTCCGGCGTCACATACCCACGTCGCTTCAGGAACGCATGCGCCCGGGCCGCTTTGGCGAGACTGATCGTGGCGCGCGGTGACGCGCCGAACGCGATCAGGTCGGCCAGGTCGCCCAGATTGTGCGCTTTCGGCTCCCGGGTGGCGAACACCAGTTCTACGATGTATTGCTCGACCTGCGGATCCATGTAGATCGTCTGGACCGCCTCGCGGGCTCGCAGAATTTCATCAGGCTCAACCACGGCGGACACTTCGGGGGCGGGACCGGCCGACATCCGCCGCATGATCTCCATCTCCTCGTCCTTCGTGGGGTAGCCGACCGACAGTTTCAGCATGAACCGATCGATCTGGGCTTCCGGCAGTGGGTAGGTGCCTTCCTGTTCGATCGGGTTCTGGGTGGCCAGCACGAGAAACGGTGAGTCCAGCGGGTAGGTGGTGTCGCTGATGGTGACTGTGCGCTCTTGCATCGCTTCGAGTAGCGCGGACTGCACCTTGGCCGGCGAGCGGTTGATTTCGTCGGCCAGGATGATGTTCGCGAAAATTGGACCTTTGCGTGTTTTGAATTCCGAGTGCTGGGGGTCATAGATCAGCGTGCCGAGTAGGTCGGCGGGCAGCAGATCGGGGGTGAATTGAATTCGCCGAAAGGTCGTGTTGACCGCGCTGGCGAGGGTGTGGACGGTCAGCGTTTTGGCCAGACCAGGCACGCCTTCCATCAGCACGTGTCCGTCGGCGAGCATTCCGATCAGTAGCCGTTCGATCATGTAGTGCTGGCCGACAATGACCTTGCCCACCTCGTCGAGCAGGCGGCTGACAAAGGCGCTTTCAGTGTGGATGCGCTGCTGAATCGCTTCGATGTCTTGATGAATGGGCATGGTGTCGAGTGCGTGTCCTTTCGCTTCGGGGGTCGAGGTGTTGACCAGTCCAGTCCACCCCACCCTACATTTTACGGGTGTTGGGGGGGCGACCCCAAGAGGCTCAGACGCCGACGGCGACGAGAGGGCCGGTTCACGCCTCCGTGGCTCCGGCAGAGCCCGATGGTCTGGCCACGACGGACGCTTGGCCCGGTGTTAGAGTGAGGCGGTTGACGCGATTCCCCTGTGAGGTGTCCGAGTGCCACCCAGACCTGCCCGCACCCTCTGTCTTGCCGCGACGCTGATCGTGGTCTGGATCGGTGATCCTGGAGCGGGGTCCGCCAATGCCAGCCCGCCCCTCGCGCCTCAGACGCGGGAACAGGCGGAGCCTCTTCGCCAGGCCGTACGGGATGTCGAGCGCGAGCGGGTGCGTCTGGAGGCGATCCGGGCCGCCGATCGGTATCTAGAGACCTGGAACACCCGCGACCCCGTGGCCTGGGCCACATCGCTGCATTTTCCGCATGTCCGACCTGGGCTGGGGCGTTTCAGCCTGACTCGTACGGCAGAGGAGTACGCACGGGGCGTGAACTTCGAACGTACCATCGGCACCGGATGGCACCGCTCGCAGTGGGACTCCTACGACGTGTTTCAAACGGGGCCCGCGAAGGCACACGTAGCCGGACTCTACTCACGCTACAACGTGGATGGCGAGCGGATTCGCAGCACGGTCATCACCTACATCGTGACCCGGCAGGGTGACCACTGGGGGATACAGGCGCGGTTTGCGGCCGGGTCCGCCGACGTGGCAGACCCTCAGCGTGCCGCGGCGCGGGCCGACGCGCTGGCCGCGGTCGACGCCTACTTCGAGGCACTCGATGACCCAACCGACATCGAGGCGTGGGCGTCGACCCTGAACTATCCGCATGTGCGTGTCGCCGACGGCACGGTCGAGCAGTGGGAGACCGCCGAGGACTACATCGACGGACTGCAGGGCGGGCGTCTGCGTACCTGGGCCGGCACCCGGCTCGACTGGGCCGAGCCGGTGCAGGTCGGCGGTGGCGGTGTCAACGTGGCCGTGCGCTACAGTCGGCTGAATCCGTTGGGCGACACGCTCTCCAGCTACGAAGCCGTCTACCTGGTGACCAACCGAGACGGCCACGTCGGGGTCCAAGCCCGATCAACCTTCGCCCCGTAGGTTTCCTGGCGAGGCGTCCGTCTGGCGGCGTTGCTTCCTCGGTCACAGCCTGCCTGGCTGTTCCCTCGTCGCGCCTTGCCAGCCGGACGCCTCGCCAGGAAACCGGTTCTGCGGGGAGGTAGGGAAGCGTCCGACCGGTTCGCGGACCGAGATGCCTGCCCCCGCCGCACGAGCGCCCCGGACCCGATCAGAACCTGTCGTCGTCGAGTCGCCGCGATCTGCTAGCATCCCTTCGAGTCTTGAGCATGTCCGAGCATCCGTACGAACGCGTCCCCGCGCGACGGCGTCGCCTGGTGCGTTTTGGGCTGGCGGTATGGTTCGCCGGGGCGCTGAGCGCGCCCGGCTCGGCCGCGGCGCAGACAGGCGGTACGTTCACCCAGGCCCAGGCGGCGGCCGGACGCACGGTGTACGAGCAGTCCTGCGCTCAATGCCACATGAGCGACTTGACCGGCGCGTTCGAGGCCCCCGAGCTGGCCGGTCCGAACTTTACCCGGGTGTGGGGTGCGAGACCGGTCAGCGAATTGATCGACCTGATCAGGGTCTCGATGCCGCCCGGGCAAGGCGGCTCCCTCCCCGACGACGCCTATCCCAACGTGGCGGCGTACATCCTGCAAGCCAACGGATCGGCGTTGGGTCCAGGCGGCGGCGCCAGCCCAGCCGCCACCGTCGCATCGCGAGTTGCCGTGTCGACCCCTTCCGCGACCGACACCTCGACCTTCGCCGACATCGAGACCTTCGTGCCGGTGAGCGAGGCGACGCTGCTGGACCCGGATCCAGGTGACTGGCTCATGTATCGCCGGACCTACGACGGCTGGGGCTACAGTCCGCTCGATCAGATCAACCGCGACAATGTCCATGAGCTCACGTTGGCCTGGGTCTGGTCCATGCCGGACGGAACCAATCAGCCGACCCCGCTGGTGCGCGACGGTGTGCTCTACCTGGCCAATCCCGGCAATGTGATTCAGGCGCTTGAGGCCGACACCGGGACGTTGTTGTGGGAATATCGACGCCCGTTGCCGGAAGGCCTGCGGACGGGGTCCGTCCGCAATCTGGCCATCTTCGAGGAGAAGCTGTTCCTTGCGTCCAGAGACGCCTACCTCGTGGCGCTCGACGCCCGGACCGGATCGGTTCTGTGGGAAACCCGGATTGCCGACTACCAACAGGGCTACACGAACTCAGCTGGACCCCTGGTGGTCGAGGATACGGTGATCAATGCGATCAATGGGTGTAGCCGGTTCCAGCCGGAGAGCTGCTTCATCACCGGGCATGATGCCCGCACCGGCGAGGAGCGATGGAGGACCCTGACCATCGCGCAACCGGGCACTCCGGGAGGCGACACATGGGGCGATCTGTCGCTCACCCTGCGCGGCGGTGGCGATTCCTGGATCACGGGCAGCTACGATCCGGAGCTGGGTCTGGTCTACTGGCCGGTCGCGCAGGCGAAGCCGTGGGTGCCGGCGAGTCGCGGCCTCACCGTGCACGACGAGGCGCTCTACACCAACGCCACGCTGGCGCTGGACCCCGACGACGGCTCCATTACCTGGTATTTCCAGCATGTCCCGGGCGAAGCGCTCGATCTGGATGAAGCGTTCGAGAAAGTGCTGGTCGACGACCGCGACGGTCGGCAAGCCTTGTTCACTATCGGCAAGAGCGGCGTGCTCTGGAAACTTGATCGGGAGACCGGTGCGTTTCTCGGGCACACCGAGACCGTCTATCAGAACGTGTTCGATCGTATCGACTCGGACACCGGCGCCATCACCTACCGCCAGGACATCGCCGAGGCCGGTATTGGCGACTGGGTGTCGGTCTGTCCGAGCACGGCGGGGGGTCACAACTGGCAGGCGATGGCCTACAGCCCCGAGACCCGACTGCTGGTGATCCCGCTGAGTCAGAGTTGTGACGAGATGGCGGGGCGCGAGGTGTCGCTGGTGCAGGGGTCGGGGGGCACGCAGGCTGATCGCAAGTGGTTCGAGATGCCGGGGACGGACGGCAACTTGGGTAAGCTGGCCGCGTACGACGTCGACACGCTCGAAGAACGCTGGAGCATCGAGCAGCGGGCCGCGCTACTGACCGCGTCGCTGACCACGGCCGGGGGGCTGGTCTTTACGGGCGATGTCGACCGGTACTTCCGCGCGCTGGATGTGGAGACTGGGAACTTGCTTTGGGAGACCCGGCTCGGTACCTCCGCGCAAGGGTTTCCCGTCGCCTTCCTGGCCGGCGGCGAACAGTTCATCGCCGTCACCGCTGGCGTTGGGGGTGGCAGCCCCCGCCGGATCCCCGCGCTGCTCAGCCCGGAGATCCACCATCCACCCAACGGCAATGCGCTATATGTGTTCAAGCTGTCGTCCCGCCGGTGACGACGGGCATTACGATCTCCTTCGGTCCAGCAACTGCTCGGTCTCGGCATATAACCAACCGGATGCCGAGAAGGGCGAGGGCGGGGGACGGACTGGCGGCGGCGTTGAAGCGCGTGGTCAAGTCCGTCGAGACGACCTTGGGCGCCGTCATCACAGAGGCGGAGGGTCAGGACCTCTTTGATGTGGTCGAGGCTGTTCGGCTCGATTTCGTGCCGTCACGCGAGGACTCGGGCACCAATCCTGCCTACACCACCAGCACCCGCGCGACGCGCGGGGGCGGGTCGGGCGTCCGGGCGTCGGGCGATGTTGGGGGCACCGTTCTCGACGCTGCTCCGGCGGCCCGACCGCCTCTCTGGAGCGCCGGGCCTTGTAGTGGATCTGACGGCGGAGGGGGTGTCTAATAGCGCTTGTCGCTGTGTCGTTCCCAGGAGGAGAATTGCTGATGCCAGATCCGCGACTCACCCTAACCCGGCGAGAGTGCCTGACGGTGCTTGCCGCCACCGCGATGTTTCCCACCCTGCGCGCCCGCGCGGCTGAGGGGAAGTCGATGCGGGGGGCGTTCATGATTCTGAGCACTCCCTACGAGGCCGGCGGGGGCGTTGACTACGAAGGGTTGGCGAAGCAGGTGGTCTTCTGCGACCAGTGCGGGATCGAGGGGCTGGTCTGGCCGCAGAATTCCAGCGAGCAGCGTCATCTGAGCCAGGAGGAACGGCTCCGTGGGTTCGAGGTGCTGGCGAATGCCGCCAAGGGCCGAGCGCCGGCGTTGGTGCTCGGGGTGCAGGCGGACGATACGCCCGGGATGATCGCCTATGCGGAGAAAGCCGAAGCGCTCCAGCCGGACGCCATGATTGCGATTCCGCCGACCACGGCGACCTCGTTGGATCAATTTCGCAGCTACTACGCCGCGCTGTGCGACGTGACCGACCGGCCGATTTTCGTGCAGACCAGCGGGGGGCCGGACATTGAACTGACCATCGACTTTCTGGTGTCGCTGGCCCGAGAATTCCCGCAGTGCGGTTATGTCAAGGAGGAGTATCCTCCCGTCCAGCAGCGGATGATGGAGCTGGCCAAGCATCGCCCCGACCCGATCAAGAGCATTCTCGGTGCCAACTTCGGACGCGGGTGGGCTTATGAGATGCGGCTCGGCACCGACGGGGTGATGACCGGCGGCGTGATGTACGCCGATATCTATGCCGGGCTGTGGGACCTGCATCAAGAGGGTCGCCACGACGAGGTCCGCGACCTGTACGGCAAGTTACTACTGATGCTCAACCTCGACAGCCTGATTCCCGGTGTCCGGCTGTATATCCTGCGGAAGCGGGGGCTGTTCCAGACCGTCTTGTCGCGCCGCGGCGAGTACCGCTTCACGCAGCCGCAGATCGACGAAATCGAGCACCGTTTCGCCGCCCTGGAGCCGCATCTACGTGCGTGAACACACCCGAGCTTCGGGTGTGGACATGGCGGCTCACATGAGGCGGCGGCCGTGTGTCAGGCGCCCGCGGGGACTGCGGCCCCGGTGTGTCGCGAAAGAGGAGAACCGATGAGACGACCTGCACGCGTGGCGCGGTTGGCGTGTGTCCTCGCGTTCGGTGTCCTGCTGGCGTTCCCGATCAACCCGGTCGGCGCCGACGGCCGGGCGCACTGACGGGCGGCCCATGGAACGCCGACCGTACTTTTTGCTCGGCGACCTCGTCAGCAACACCGCCGTCGGCGGGCTCGTCGCCCTCGTAGTGGCGTCCGTCGTCGGCGAGACCTGGCCCATGGCGCTGGCCATGGTGCTGGGGATGCTGGTCGGCGACTTCGTCGCGCTGCCAGCTGCGGTCGGGCTCTCGGTCTTGTTCGGCGCGATGGAACTGATGCTACCGGTGATGCTTTCCGGCATGTTGTCCGGCATGGTCGTCGGGATGCGGGCCGCCACCGGGCCGATGTCGACCGACGCCGCCCTCGGTCTCGGTGCCTCGCTGGGTCTACTGGGGCTGCTGGCGACGTACGGTCTCAACGCCTACATTCAGGGGAAACATCACCAGCGGGCCTCGTGAGTATGGTAGGAGAGCGTCTGTTCTGATGGATATCGCCACCCAACGAAAGTGGGACAACGCGGTCCGGGGCTATGACCTGATGAACGGGTTCGGGCCGGAGCGTCGCTGGGAGCCCTGGAAACGGGAATTGTTCTCACACATGGCCGGCAACGTGCTGTTCCTGGCCATCGGCACCGGCCAAGACATTCAGTTTTTCCCGCCCGGTCGCCGCATCACCGCCATCGACATCAGCGAGCGCATGCTCGACCAGGCTCGACCCCGGGCCGAGAAGTACGACGGGGACCTTGATCTCCGCCATCTCGACGTGCACGACCTCGACTACCCGACGGCGACCTTCGATCAGGTGTTCACCTCCTGCACGTTCTGTTCGGTGCCGAACCCGGTCGATGGTCTACGCGCTCTGGGTCGTGTACTGAAGCCCGGCGGAACGCTCGGCATGTTCGAACACACTGGCAGCCGTTTTTTTCCGTTCGGCTTGATGCTCGACCTGATGACCCCGCTGACCCGCCGCCTGGGCCCCGAGCTGAACCGGAATACGCCGGACAACGTACAGCGGGCGGGGTTCGTGGATGTGGTGGTCGAGCCGGTGTATCTCGACGTCGTAAAGATCATCCGTGCGCGGCGCCCGCACTGATCGCGCGGCTGCCACAAGACTCTACTGATTCCACACCCTCCGCCGTCTCTTGTGGGGGTCCGTGCTTGAGCGGGCGGGTTTGATTGAGCGGGATTGTCGACGAACAATGCGGTCCGGCACGACTCGAGGCACAAGAGATGGCGTTGGCCGTCGACTGGCTGCACCGAATTCAAAGGATTGTGGGGGACGAGCTTTCACCCTGGAGCTCCAGACAGAGCGTCCTGAGTGCTCCTAGTCGGCGATGAAGCCCGTGAGGCGGCGGGCCCCCGCGACGAACTTCTCGCGAAGGGAGTTCAGGGCATCGGTCACCGGGGCTGCCTGTTTGTCCAGCTTCTCCAACTCGTCCGCCGCCTCTCGGGCGCGCGCAGCAAGTTGCTCAGGTGCGGCGCCGAGGTCGATAGGCACGTCACCACCCCCGGCAAGAAATCCGATACCCGCCGCGACGGTTACGATACCGACGTACTTGATGAGTCGAGTGATGCGCATGATGGCCCCCTTGGGCTGTCGGACCGTCTATCGGCCGTTCGCTCTCCGAGCGTGAACGGCGTCGTGACAAACATCCGGCTCGGGTGTCCCTATTCCGCCCGCAGCGCAATCATCGGATCCACGCGCATCGTCCGACGTGCGGGAATCAGACAGGCGAACAGCGCCGCGCCCAGCAGCACGAGGGACACCGCGAGGAACGTCGTCGGGTCGGTGGGCGCGGTTTCGTACAGCAGATTGGAGAGCACGCGGCTCAGCGCGGTGGCACCGGCCAGCCCGAGAATCAAGCCGAGCACGACCATGGTCAGGCCCTGGCGCAACACCATGCCGACGAGGCTGGCCGGCGGTGCGCCAAGCGCCAGGCGCACGCCGAATTCGCGAGTGCGCTGGCTCACTGACGTGGCGATGACTCCGGCGATGCCCGTGACCGTGATCAGCAGCGCCAGCCCGGCAAACAGCACCAGCAGCGTCATGGTCAGACGTCTCGTTGCGAGCGTGTCGTTGACGGTCTGGGCCAAGGTGCTGAAGCGTTCCACGGGTTGCTCAGGGTCGACCGCGTGCACCGCTTCGCGCACCTCCGTGGCGAGCGACAGCGGGTCCACCCGCGCCCGCACCAGGATACGGGTGGCACCGGAGACCTGGAGAAACGGGCGATAGAGCGCGTCCGTGGGAGCGCTGTCGAGCCCGTCATGCCGCACGTTGCCGACGACGCCGACAATTGTGAGCCAGGCCTCGCCGCCGTTGAGCGTCACGCGCTGCCCGACCGGGTCGGCGGCCTGCCAGTGGCGCTCGGCCAGCGAGCGGCTGATGATCGCCACGCCCGGGCCTTCCTCATCATCCAGATTGGTGAACGTCCGGCCAGCGAGCGCGGTAATCCCGATGGTCTCGAAGTATTTTGGACTGGCGACGCGCACGTCGAGACGGGGCCGCAGGTCCGGGTCTTCGTGCTCACGGCCCTCGATATCGAAGGCTTGTTGCTGCGCCGGTTGCCCGTCGAGCGGGACGTCGCTCGCCACCGCCGCCGACAGCACACCGGGCCGGCTCTCGATGCGGTCGAGCACGCCGGTGAAGAGCCGCCGCCGACTGTCGGGCGTGCGGTATTTCGACCAGTTGGGAAAGATCTCGGCGGTCAGGACGTTCTCCGGATTGAACCCGGGGTCGACCTGCTGCAGCTTGTAGAAGCTGGCGAGCAGGAGGCCGGCGCCAATCAACAGCATGAAGGACACGGCGACCTGCGCCACCGTCAGGCCCTGGCGAAACCAGTTCCGGCTGCCGCTGTCGGTGCTTTGCCCGCTCCCTTCCTTCAGTGCGGTGGACACGCTGCCTCGGGTCGAGAGCGCTGGGGCGAGTCCGAAGGCGAGCCCGGTCGCGACGGATATGACCAGGGTAAAAACGAGTACCCACCCGTCGAGTGCGATCTGACTGGTTCGCGGCGTCAACAGCCCCGCGAATGATACGAGCAGGTCGAGTCCGGCCCAGGCGAGGACAAGCCCCAACGCCCCCCCAGCGAGTCCCAGCAGCGTGGTCTCGGTGAGCAATTGCGTTACGATGCGGCCTCGACCCGCGCCGAGGGCGGAGCGCAGCGCCAGCTCCCGCTCTCGTCCGGTCATCCGGGCCAGCGTGAGGTTCGCGACATTGGCGCAGGCGATGAGCAGCACGAGCCCGGTAGTGCCAAGCAGAATTAACAACATGGGCCGAGCATTGCTGGTCAACTCGTCCGCGAGCGGGGTGGTGACGGCGGTGTAGCCGGAGCCCGGTTCATACACGTCCGGGAAATCCTGTCCGAGCCGCCCCGCCACGATGGCCAGATCAGAGCCGAACTGCTGGGTTCCGACCCCGTCCCGCAAACGCCCAAAGGCGACCATGCCACGAAACGCGGTGCGGTCTTCATGCATCCGCGCCTCCCCACGGGCCCGGAAGGGACACGCGGACGTCGGCATGTACACGTCGTTGTCGCGTGGATACTGCGGAATTGGCGGCAGCACCCCGACCACGGTGTGCGGTCGGTCGTTCATCTCGAACACGGAGCCGACAATGTCCGGGTCTCCACCGAAACGTTGCTGCCAGTAGGGGTAGCTCAGCATCAGCACCGCTTCGGCGCCCAGGTCGTCGTCTGTGTCGACGAACGACCGCCCGAAGAGAGGCTGTACGCCAAGCACGTCGAAGAAGTTCGCGGAGACGACGCCAGTCAGCACGCGGTCCGGTTCACCACGGTTGAGCAATGTGAACGCCATGCCGTGATACTCGACAAACCCGTCCAGGCTTTCGAGTTGATCCCGATAGTCGATGATTTCCTTGACCGAGAAGGGGATGTTGTTCGCGCCCGTCCCTGGCGCCTGTTGCCGGGCCAGCACCAGTTCGTGTCCATCATGATAGGGAAGCGGCCGGAGCAGCACGCCATTGACCACGCTGAAAATCGCGGTGTTGGCTCCGATACCCAGCGCCAGCGTGGCTAGGACTAGCAGACTGTAGCCGGGATGGTGCCACAGGTTGCGCGCCCCGTAACGGATGTCTCGGAGGATGGTGTCGGCCAACCGAGGCTGGTCTGTGCGTGGATGGTGGGCGCGGCCCATGCGTGATTATGCGCTCCGCCGCGACGGAGCACAACGCCGGTCTGCGCGCCCACACCGCTGTGTGTGGATCAGTTGCCGGGGGTGGCGTCAGCGTCCAGACGTACGACCTGTCCCGGGAGAATCTCGACCCGGTGGCTCTGATTCCCGGTGTTCGAGTTTGTGAGGTTGACAACATAGGCGCCGGGCCGCAAGACCACCTTCTTGTCTCCGGAGGCGCCTCTGGTGGTGCCTACCGTCCGGGTGCCGACCCGGCGATCTCTTCCCTGGACGTCACGACCAGCGAGTCCGGGAAAATCGCCTCGCTGAAGAGCGTGCGATGTCCAGGAAGAATACGCACCGTTCGTCGCACTTCCCCGCGAGGGCTCACGAACAACAGTTCGTGTCGCCCCGCGGTCAGCACCAGTTGCACCGTGGTCGGATGACGCGGTAGGGAGTCCGATTACCATTTCATTGAGCCCGACAACGATCCTGACGCTACGGGCCGCGTTGGCGCGACGGGCGAAAAACACACGGGCGGGGACTGCGTCGTGCAAGGATCACGAGATTGTTCACGCACCACGTTCACCACGGGCTGCCGGGAGCAGAGTTGATGTCACTGAGGTTGCGAGTGTTGGTGATGGCGAGCGGGCTGATTTTCTCCAACGGCACGACCGCAAGGGTCGCGGCCGCTCAGCCGTTGGATCAGGCCACGCTGGCTGCCATTCGGGACGAGGGGTTGTCTCGTTCGCAGGCCATGGACCATGTCAGCTGGCTGAGCGACGTGTACGGCCCGCGGGTTACCGGCACCCCGGCCATCGAGGATGCGCGTCGCTGGGCGATGGAACGGTTGCGCGCCTGGCGCCTGACCGACGTGCACGAGGAACGTTTCGCCTTCGGCAAGGGATGGTCACTGCGGCGGTTCCACGCACACATGATCGAGCCGCAGGTGATGCCCTTGATCGGGTATCCGCGGTCCTGGTCGTCGAGTACCGACGGGACCGTGACCGCCGAGGTGGTGCGGACCGACATCAGCACCCCCGCCGACCTCGAGACATACCGCGGCGCTTTGCGCGGCAAGATCGTGTTGCCGCAACCGGTACGCGAGGTCCCGTTGCTGGAAGGCGATGTGGTGCTGCGGATGAGCGACGCGCAGCTCGCGGACGCCGCGCGGACTCAGGTGCCGCCGGCGCTGGCCGCCCCACGTCCACGTCGCGCCGGCCCGTCATTTGCGGCTCAGCTCCAGCAGTTCTACGTGGAAGAGGGCGTGATCGCTGTCCTGGATCGGGGTAGCGACGCGGTCACCATGGGCGCCGGTTCCGGGCTGCCGTATAAGACCCAGCGGACCGATGGCGGGACGATCTTCGTCGGCGTCGGCGGTCCTCGGAACGAGGAGGCCGGCAGCCTGGTGCCTGCGGTCACCCTGGCCGTTGAACACTACAACCGGATGGTGCGAATTCTGGACAAGGGACTGCCGGTGCAGGTGGAGCTGCACGTCGAGGCGCAGTTCCATCCCGAAACGGTCGCGACAGACGAGATGAATGCGTTCAACCTGTTGGCCGAAATTCCGGGTGCCGATCTGGCCGACGAAGTAGTGATGATCGGTGCGCACTTCGATACGACCCATGCCGGGACCGGCGCTACCGACAACGCGGCCGGGGTCGCGGCGATGATGGAAGCGATGCGCATCTTGCAGGTCGTCGGGGCCCGTCCCCGACGCACGATCCAATTGGCGCTGTGGGGTGCGGAGGAACAGGGGTTGCTCGGGTCACGTGAGTATGTCCGACGTCATTTTGGCGACAGAACCACGATGACCCTCCGGCCGGCGCACGAAAAATTGTCTGGGTACTTCAATATCGACAACGGCGCCGGCCGGCTGCGGGGTGTCTGGTTGCAGGAGAACTACGCGGTCGCACCGGTCTTCAATGAGTGGATCGCGTCGATGGGCGACCTCGGGGTGACCACGCTTGGGCCGCGGCGGGTCTCCGGCACCGACCATGTCTCGTTCGACGCCATCGGTCTACCCGCGTTCCAGTTCATTCAAGATCGGTTGGAGTACAACTCGCGGACCCATCACTCGAACATGGATGTTGTCGATCGGGTCCAGCGAGACGACGTGATCCAGATGGCTGTGGTTGTCGCGACGTTCGCGTACAACACCGCCATGCGCGACGAGCGTCTGCCTCGCAAGCCGTTGCCGCGCGTCGAGCCGTAACCCTGTCCGGCATCCTCTTGCCATGCGTCCGCGCTTGTTCTACGGATGGGTCATCGTGCTCGTCGCAGGGCTGTGCTACGGGCTGGGCATGTCGCCGGTCTATTACAGCTGGGGCATCTTTGCGCCACGCCTGGTTACTGATCTCGGCGTCGATCGTGGCGACGTGGGTGGAGTCTTCGGGCTCTTCAGCGTGGTGTATCAGTGCGTCGGCGTCCTCGTGGGCTTGGCGATCGCGCGGTTTGGCCTTCGCGGTGTGATGGCGGCCGGTTTCTGTATGACGGCCGTCGGCTTGCTGTCCCTCAGTCATGCGGAGACCGTCTTCGACTGCTACATCGGGTTCTCGTTGCTGGGAGGCATGGGGATTGGGTTCTCTACGATCGTGCCGGCCCAGACGCTGGGACAGAACTGGTTCCTGCGCCGCCGGGCGCTCGTGCTCGGCATCATCTTCGCGTCCGGCGGTATCGTCGGCCGCCTGGTGGCACCGGCCGACGCCTGGGTGCTGCAGTACTACGACTGGCGAACCGGGTGGACCGCGATCGCCGCGCTGTCGGTGGCGCTGGCCGTGCTCGCGGGCGTCTTCGTGCGAGACACACCCGAGACGGTCGGTCAGGCACGAGACGGTGGCGAACCGGATCGGCCGCCGGACGTCAAGGCCGATGAGTTGACGGCGGCAGCTGACCAGTGGACGGCAACACAGGCGATTCGCACCCCGCAGTTCGCGCTGATGATCGTGTGCGGGGTCGCGTATGCGGTTCCCTACAACACCGCGGCCGCACACCTCACGTTGCATCTGACCGATCTCGGACACGCCGAGGCGGGAGCCATCGGTTTCGTGGGGACGATGGTGCTGGTGTCCATCGGCGGCCGTCTGATGGGCGCCATCGGCGATTGGGTTCCGCCACAGTGGGCCCTGGCCTTGGCCCTCGCCCTNGAAGGGCTCGGCGCCGGCGGGCTGCTCCTGGCCGCCGATAGCACGATGGCGTTGGCGGCGGTCTCGCTGATCGGCGTGGGGTTCGGTCTGGCCTACATCAGTATTCCGGTCGTGTTCTCCCACTTCTTCGGTCGGCGGGCGTTCTCCGTGACCGCCGGGATCCGGATGACCATCACGGGTGTGGTGGCCGGCCTGGGTCCCTGGTTGGCCGGACTCGCATTCGACGCCACCGGCAGCTACGCCGCGCCGTTCATCGGGCTGATGCTCGTGGGCCTCGCCGGCGCTGGATGCGCGGCCGCGCTTCGGCATCCTGGACTGCCGCCTACCGTAGTGCCGTCGGCCATTCTTTGACGGGTTCCATCTCCTGATGCCGTTCCTCAAGAAGGTCGCGTTCATACAACAGCTGAAAGAGGAGGCCGTCAGCGTTTCCCCCCCCAGGATTGCTTTACGAAAGACAACGTTCGGGTCGAGGTAGACGGCGTCCTCTAATTTCAGTTAGTGGACCCCGTCAATGCCAGCTATGGCGTGACCAGCTACCGCTTTGCCGCTACGCAATTGGCCCAGACCACGACCCGCGCCGTGATCGGTCTCCTGGAGCCGACCGCACGTTTGAGGATCGGGACGAGATCAACAGTCGCGTCGTGAAAGTCATGCAGGAGGCGGGGCAGCAATGGGGNCTCGAGGTCAAACGCTTTGAGGCGAAGAACATCGTGCCGCCTCCGTCCATTCGAGAGTCGATGGAGAAACAGATGTCGGTAGAGCGTGAACGCCGAGCGCTCATCGCCCAGTCCGAAGAACAGCGACAGAGCCGAATCGACAAGTCCGAGGGCCTCAAGATGGAGGTGATCAATCAGTCGGAGGGAGAAATGCAACGCCGGATCAATGAGGCGGAGGGAAGGGCGGACGCGANCAAGACCATCGGACACACGACCGCGGCGTCTATCGAGACCGTAGCGGCTGCCATCTCGGTCAGCGGGGGAGCGGACGCGGTGCAGCTACGCCTCAGCCAGGAGTATCTGCGCAGCCTTGGTCACCTGGCTGATCCCAAGATCAGAGTCGTGCTGCCGGCGGCTCTGTCCAACGGCGAAGGCCTCCTGGCCTCGCTGCGACTTTCCCGTNGAGGCGAGCCGACAGGACTGGCGAATCCATNGACGTGAGCGCTGTGAATCTGCCCCACGCGACGGCCGCCTCCTAGGCGGGCAGCGATACAATTGTCGGGAGCCTGATTCAGCCGATCTGAATACGCTGCGACCCGCCACACGGGGCCCCTCGACACCCCGGCGGACATCGAGCGGAGGCAGGTCGACGGACGGCGCAGCTCCGACGCCGCTGGAGATCAGCGCGCCGGACCGACTCCTCTACGTCTACACGTCAGAAGATATCGTCTTGCAGAAGCTGTGCGCGCGGCGTTCCGCTGGCCAGGTGCGACGAGGGAGCAGGCAGGCGGCCGCCCCGCACCGGCCGGGCTGGGGCGACTGACGAAGCAACAATGCCAGATGGGATGCCCGGCCCGAAAACCAAGGTAAGCTGACCCTTCTGACGCGGAATAGAGGAGACCTGAACCATGACGACACGGANCTGGACCGGCCTTGCGAGTGTGCTGCCGCTACTGTTCGTTGCCTGCGGCGTCGAGGCGCCCGGGCCGGCGCCGTCGACGCAGCCGATTGAAGAGCGCGCGGGGGCCAGGGACATACAGGCCAGCGGGGCCGACTTGCCGATCATCGCGCCCGACGACGTCCAGAAGAGCCAGAGCGGCGCGGTTTTCCAGCGGGTGGCGAACACCGACATCGAGGTGGTCTACGATCGTCCGGTGGCCCGAGGCCGCGAGCTGTTCGGCGGGATCGTGGCTTTGGACGAGGTATGGAACCCAGGGGCGAACGACGCCACCGCCGTCTCGTTCAGTCGCGACGTGACGGTCAATGGAGAAGCGTTGGCCGCCGGTCGCTACTCGCTCTGGGCCATTCCAGGCGCCGCCGACTGGACCGTCATCTTCAGCACGGCGGCCGACGTGTATCACACGCCGTACCCCGGCGAGGAACACGACGCGTTGCGTCTGACCATCACCCCGCGCCGCGGCGACCACGTCGAGACATTGGCGTATTACTTCCCGATGGTCGAGGAGAAGGACACCGAGCTGGTTCTCCACTGGGGCGAGACCGTCGTTCCAATGATGATTACCGTCCCCTAGTTTCCTGGCGAGGCTTCCAGGCGAGGCGCCCGCCAAGCGGCGTTGCTTCCTCGGTCACATGTCGTCTGCATGCTTCCTTGTTGCGCCTTGCCAGGCGAACGCCTCGCCAGGAAACCAGCGTCATCGATGGATGAAACCAAGTTAGAGAATGAACAGGAAATTTCTGTGAGCTCCGACACTCGATACACCGCCAATCCCATTCGGGTCACCCGGCGCGAATTCCTACGGTCGTCGGCCGTTGGGAGCGCGGTGGCGGTCGGGGGGGCGCTGGCCTGCACGCCGGCGCCCACGCCTGACGCCGATCCGCCGTCGGGGGCGGCGGCCGCTATCGACGACTTTTCGCTCGAGGAGATGACTGTCGACGCGCTGCAAGAGGCGATGGCGAGTGGTGAGTGGACCGCTCGCTCGATCACCGAGGCCTATCTGACGCGTATCGAACAGGTCAACCTCGAGGGCCCGGCGCTTCGAGCCGTGATCGAAACCAATCCTGACGTGAGTGTACTGGCGGCGGAGTTGGACCGTGAGCGGGAGGCAGCCGGACCCCGGGGGCCGTTGCACGGGGTTCCGGTGCTGCTGAAGGACAATATCGATACCGGCGATCGCATGACCACGACGGCCGGGTCCCAAGCCCTCACCGGCTGGGTGCCACCGGTAGACTCTGGCGTCGCCGCCCGGTTGCGGGCGGCCGGGGCGGTGCTGCTGGGCAAGGCCAATCTGAGCGAGTGGGCGAACTTCCGGTCCACCCGGTCGTCGAGCGGATGGAGCGGCCGGGGCGGTCAGTGTCGGAACCCCTACGTGCTCGACCGCAATCCGTGCGGCTCGAGTTCCGGATCCGGGGTGGCCGTGTCCGCCAACCTGGCCGCGGTCGCCATCGGGACCGAAACGGACGGTTCCATCGTCTGTCCCTCGACGGCCAACGGCATCGTCGGTATCAAGCCGACCGTCGGGCTGGTCAGTCGCGCCGGTGTGATTCCGATCTCGCACACCCAAGATACGGCCGGACCGATGGCACGCACGGTGCGAGACGCGGCTATCGTGCTCGGCGTATTGGCAGGGACCGATCCGAATGACCCGGCCACCGCCGACAGCGACACTCGCGGGCTGGTCGACTACACCCCGTTCCTCGATGCGGATGGGCTGCGGGGTATGCGCGTAGGCGTGGCGCGTCGTTTTCTCGGTTTCCACGAGGTCGTGGACCAGGTGGTCGAATCCGCAATCGCGGCCATGGAGTCGGCCGGCGCCGTCATTGTCGACCCGGTCGAGCTGCGACCGATCGCGGGGGCGTCGCCAGGCGAGTTCACCAACCTGGGGGGGGCGGAGACGCAGGTCCTGATGTATGAGTTCAAGGCCGGGCTGAACGCCTATCTCGCTCGCCGTGGCGCAGACGCTGAAGTCCGGTCGCTGGCGGACCTGATCGCGTTTAACGAGCGGAACGCCGAGACGGAGATGCCGTACTTTGGCCAGGAGCGGCTACTTGAGGCAGAGACGAAAGGACCGCTCACCGAACCGAGGTATCTGGCCGCGCTCGCCGCGTCCAGCCGGTTGTCGCGCGCCGAGGGTATCGATCGCACGATGGACGAGCACCGACTCGACGCCATCATCGGCCCGACGGGAGGGCCCGCGTGGGTCACCGACCTCGTCAACGGCGATCACTTCGGCGGTAGCAGTTCCCAGTATCCGGCGGCGTCCGGCTACCCGAACATCACCGTCCCCGCCGGTGACGTGCATGGCCTGCCGGTCGGTCTCTCGTTCTTCGGCCGCGCGTGGAGCGAACCGACCCTGATTCGTATCGCCTATGGGTTCGAACAGACCGTGCAGGCTCGCCTCGTGCCACGCTTCATTCCCACCCTGACCTAGCTGGTCAAGCGGCCGGTAACCCAAGATCTTGTGGGAATGGCGCGGCGTGGCGCCCGCGGGCGGCGCGCACGGCAAGCATGCGCGGACGGCCTCATCCTCGTCGGTTAGTTCCAGTTCGTGCAGCAGACTCAAGGAGCCGACCGTGTTGTCCGGGGTTGTCCAGTAGTCCCCGCCGTTGTCGCGGCGCCTCCCTAGAATCTCCTCGATGTCGGCCTGCCGTCCGGACATCCCGTACCTCCTGGGTCACCGTTTAGCCGCGGCGTCGCCGGTCAGATGCGCAAGCGCCCACGCTACACTCCTTGTGAGTGCGCTGTAGCTGCAAGCGCCGCGGCCGCCGTAAGCTTGTGCTTGGCTTGCCAAGGTGGCCCGACGACCCATCGCGGACAGGAACGCGTCGATGTCCTCGCGGCCGAGCACCGCGGCCGCATCGCGAGGCGCACGCTCGCGATCGTACCAATGCAACGACCAGCCGCGAGCCTCGGCTGCGGTGGAGAGGGNTTCGCGATACGTCACGGAGTCGGCGATCGTCTGCGCGCGATTGTCGGCGACCCGCTCCTCGGTTGTCAGCGGAAGCGTGGGGCAGGCGCGGGTCGCGATACTCGCAATCGGCACGGGCACCGCTGAGGCCAGCGCTTCGAGCACCTCGCGCGCGCCGCGGGCGGCCTACACACGCACGCGCTCCCGGAGTGTTTAAGTAGCGGCCCATCGCCCACGACCTTCGTGGTGATGTGGGTGCGTCGGCAGATCGTGATCGGTGAGGTCGATGCGCCGGCGATCGAGCAGCTCGCCGCCCGGCGTGACAGTAACGAGCACCGCGGAGTTACCTTGCTCGGCGACGCCGACGGTTGCGGCTCGTTGCGTTCGGCCTCTCGCCACGTCCTCTTCCTCCGGGGACACAGCCCTGCGGCTGACGCCGCTCACTCTCGTCCGTGACGCCACGATCGGATGGACGGTCTCGATGCGTTAGCGTTGCGCTGTTTGGGTGCTGCTCGGTCAGCGTCGCGACTGAGCATTCAGCGCCGCTCAGCTACGGCATACCGTTCCACTCCGTGCGCTGAGTCGGTGTCGACGTCTGAGATCATCGTCCAGCCGGTCCCTTCGACGTACTTGAGTAGGTCCTCGCTTCGCACGGCAGACTTCCACGGTTCTGCGATGAGACGCGTCAGGAACGAGAGCATCATGCGGTCACCGGGACCGGGAATCGCGTGTGTGAACACGAACCGGCTTGCGGGTGACGTGCAGGTGGCCGCGTCCGTCAGCAGTCCTCGCACCTCATCGTCCGTCAGGTACTGGAAGAGGCCCTCTGCCAGGAGCACCGAGGGCAGTGAGGATTGCCAGCGACCGTCCTCAGACAACACCTTCGAGAGGGTCTGCTCGCCGAGATCGGCCGCGATCTGGGTCATGTTCGCCGGTTGACCGTCGAGGGCGACGCCTCTGGCCTTCGCCGCAGCCGTCGCAGGATGGTCGACCTCGAAGAACTGGACGTGGCTGTGTTGCGGGGCGAGTCTCAGGCACAGGGTGTCGAAGCCAGCACCGACTACCAGCACTTGTCGCGCTCCCTCCTTGATCGCGGCCTCCACCTGCTGCTGCGTGAAGATCTTGCGGTGGCCGAAGCCCTCGAACTGCCCCGGCACCATGAGATCTTGGATCTGGTAGACGCGGATCATCCACGGTCGCTTGGACATACGCATCAAGCGCGGGCCGTAACCGGGTGACCCCGAGGCCAGGAGGAGTCGCTCGGTGACATCCACCAGGCCGGGAGGAAGCCGTCGCGCCCAGTCGTCCTTCACGCTCAACGTGACCAAGCCAAGCGCCACCTTGAGAGCCGTCTGGCTGATTCGTCCCTGCTTCATGATTGATGATTTCGAAGATCCCAATGAGGCGAGAACTCGTGGTCTCGTGGCCCAACGGCAAGACCAACAAGACCAACTGGAGGTACGTTTTTCCGCCCTGCTGACCGGCTTCCCCACGGGCAACCCCTCGTCCTGGCCTCTGGGCCAGGGGGCGCTACTCGCCCGATAGGGTCGGCGAGCACTAACGACGCGGGGGGCGCCGCTACTGAACCCCAGTGCCACCCGCGGGTTTTAGATACGTGTTGGCCCAGTTCAGCATCTCGGCCACAGTGTGTAGCACCGATTCGCGGGCGGCGTAGCCATGAGACTCGTGGGGCAACGTCACGTAGCGAACGGTGGCGCCATGTCCTTTGAGTGCCATATACATCCGAGCCGACTGAATCGGGAACGTCCCGGAGTTGTTGTCAGCTTCGCCATGAATCAAGAGGATCGGCTCGTTGATCTTGTCGGCATGGAAGAACGGCGACATCGCCGCATAGATGTCGGTTGCTTCCCAGAAGGTTCGGCGTTCGTTCTGGAACCCGAACGGGGTGAGTGAACGGTTGTAGGCGCCGCTACGGGCAATACCCATCTGGAACAGGTCTGAGTGCGCCAGCAGGTTCGCGGTCATGAAGGCGCCGTAGCTGTGGCCTCCGATGCCGATGGTGTCGCGGCTGGTGACGCCCATGTCGACCACGGCGTCGACGGCGGCCTGGGCACTCGCCACGAGCTGGTCGATGTAGGTGTCGTTAGCGGTCTCGCCGGGACCGATGATCGGCATGGTCGGGCCGTCGAACACCGCGAAGCCCTGGGTGAGCAGCAGCAGGTGTGAGGCTCCGCGAATGGCGGTGAACCGATTGTCTGACCCGCTGACCTGGCCGGCCAGGGTCGGGTCGACGAACTCGCGTGGATACGCCCACATGACCATCGGGACGCGTTGCCTTTCCTGGTAGCCGGGTGGGAGATAGAGCGTGCCGGAGAGTTGCACGCCGTCGGCGCGCTCATATTTGATGAGCTGCTTGCTGATGCCGGTGAGCTGTGGCGCTGGGTCGACCACACTGGTGATGGCGTTGGGTGCGCCGGCGGTACCGCCGGACAGGTCGCGGACGTAGTAGTTAGGCGGCTCGGTGCGGCTCTCCCTCCGCGTCAGAATCGAGGTCGCATCGTCGGACAGCAATGCACTCACCGTTTCGTAGGCGTCGTCGCCACTCTGAAACAGCCGTTCGGTCTCGAACGTGTCGAGGTCAAGGCGGTCCAGGAAGGGGCGGTCGCCCAGTGGTGAGGCGCCGGCGCCGGTCAGATAGATGGCGTTGCCGGTCTGTCGGATGATGCGGCCTCCGGGGCGCGGGGTGGTCAGCGGCTGGCCGCTATCCCCATATCGGTCTTCGCTGCTCCGGTCCCACAGCAGTCGCTGTGCGCCCTCGCCCGCTAGCAGCCAGGTTCGGGTCCACCGGGTGGGGCGGTCGCGTTCGGTGAGCAGCGTGGCGCCCTCCTCCGTCCATCTCAGGCCGCTGAATCGGAACTCGATTTGGGCCAGCTCGGTCGGTTCAGCGCTGAACGGCGCGCTCAGCGACAGCACCCGGTCTCGATGATCGACCGTGCGCCTCGGGTCGCCGCCGTCCTGCGCCTCGACCCAGGTCAGGGTGTGCGGTTCGGTCAGGTTCCAGCTATAGGACCGTGGGCCGGTCGGCACGCCGCCGATCGGGACTGCGTCGGCCAGCGGGATGCGGGCTACCTGCGCGACCACTTCTCCGCTGCCGTTGCGAATCGTGACGTCCTTCGGGAAGCTGCGGGCGGTGACCAGCCACGAGAACGGTCGCTCTGCCTCGACCATCAGGAAATACTGGCCGCTCGGCGAGGCGCTGACCTGCTGGTAGAGCCCCGGCGGGCCGATGGCGGTGCGGCGGCCGGTGGCCAGGTCGATGGTGCCGACCTGGGTCGTGAAGAAATATTCGAAAAGCGCTTCGTCGTGGGCGTTGCCCAGCAGGTCCTGATAGGTCCGGATGGGCGCGGTGCCGCCGCCGTGCGACTGCACGTTCGGTTGCGCCGGCACGTCAGGTGCGTCGGGTGGCGCCCCGCGGGCCGACGCCTTGAACCGGCAGACGACCGTGGCATTGTCATCGAGCCAGTTGCACGGGTTTCCCCAGACCGCATTGATGGAGGTATCGCTGAGCGGCCGGGCCTGACCGGTCGACACTTCCATCATCCACGCCTCGATGCCGTTGTAGCGGGTCAGCAGGAAGAGCAGCCGCGACCCGTCCGGTGAAAACGTGGGCGAGCCGAGCGAGGTCTCGCGTGGCGCGTCGAACGCGTGCTCCGTCCCATCACTGATGTTGCGGATGGTGATACGGCTCAGTCCCGTCGTCGTGTGCGGGCCGTTCGTGCGGGGGTTGACGCGATATCCGGCCAGACGCAACATCGGCTGGGCCAGCTCACGCAGCGACGGCATCCTCGGTCGGGTCAGGATGGCTATCGTCTCCCCGGTGGGGCTGACCACCGAGGGGAGAATCGGCGACGCATCGAGGATGTCCACGATGGCCTGCGGTGGGGTCAGATACCCCGTGTCCGGCTGCGCGTGGGCCGCCGGCGCCCCGACGAGCGCGGTAGCGGTGACCGCGATGACCGCGGCGAACGGCATGACACGGGCCTGCGCGATGTCTCGCATGATGCGCACTCCTATCGACCCCGACCGTCGGTTGACGGCTGGGGTAACGGCTTTCGAGGCAAGAGCGCCTCACGGTTGGCGGCGTGATAGACGAAGGAGGCGACGATCACCGCGTTTTTCATCAGGTCGGCCGGTTGGGCCCGCTCGTAGAGATCCAGGTTTGTATGGTGCGTGCGGGTCCCGTAATCCACCGGGTCCTGGATGAACTGGAACCCCGGCAGCCCGATGGCGTCGAACGGCAGATGGTCGGTGCCACCGGTGTTGCGGATGCTCAGCGTGGTCATCCCCAGATTGGCCACCGGCTCCATCCAGGCGTCGAACACCGGGGCGATTGCTTCGTTGCCTTGCAGATACACGCCGCGAATGAGTCCGGTGCCATTGTCCACGTTGAAGTAGCCGGACAGACGGTCGTGCTGCGGCGTCAGCTCCATCGTCCTGACATTGCCGAAGTGGCTTGCCACATAGGCCCGCGACCCCAGCAGGCCGTTTTCTTCTCCCGTCCACAGGGCAATGCGGACCGTGCGTCGCATCGGCAGGCCGATCGCGTTGAGGATGCGCATCGCTTCCATCATCACGGCCGAGCCGGCCGCGTTGTCGGTGGCGCCGGTGCCGGTGTGCCATGAATCGAAATGCGCGCCGAGCATCACCACCTCATCGGCCTTGTCGGTGCCGGGTATTTCCGCGATGAGGTTGAAGGCGTCCAGCGTGTCGTTGTGGAACGTGTTCTGAACCTGGAACTCGAGTGTCACCGGGATGTCTTTGTCGAGCGTGCGGGCGATCCGGCCATAGTGCTCGGTCTGCAGCACGATCTGCGGCGCCACCGGCGGGGCGTCCGGGTTTCGCGACCCACCGCTTTGCACCCACACCGCGCCGGTCTCACCGCCTCCGGTGCTCGGGTTCGGTCCCGGCGTGATCAGCGCCGCGACACCTTCTTCGAGAAAGAACGCCATCCGCCGTTGCAGAAACTCACGGTCGCGCCCGCGCCCGCGCCCGCGCCGGTTGCGTCGCACGCGCGTTGGCTGCTCGGCCAGCGCCGCCAGTTCGGCATCGGTGTAGCGTTGGGCCGGGGCCTCGAACAGCGCCGGGGCGTCAGGCACCGCGGCGGTGAGCACGAACTTGCCGGTCAGTTGGCCCCGATACTTGTCGAAGTCGGCGTCGGTCTCGATCGTGACGCGCACCGCCTCCGCCGTTACTGCGCCGGCGGTGCTCGGGGTCCAGGCTTTTGGATAGCCGACCAGCGGGTAGGCCTGCGGCTCGAGTGCGTGGCCGTAGAAGCGATCGTTCGTCCATCCGGGACCGAATTCACCCCAGACCTCGTGGGCGATGTTGCTCAGCCCCCAGTCGCGGAATTGCCCGCTGGCGTAGTCGGCCGCCGCCTGGAGGTTGGGTGAACCGGTCAGCCGGGGGCCATATACGTCCGTCAGCCAGCTCATCACGTCCATGATCTGCGAGCGGTCCAACCCCTCTCGCTTGATCAGATAGACGGCGTTCAGGTCGACCGGCTCGCCCGTCTGGCCGTGCACCGGCCGGGGTGGCGCCAGGGCCAGCCCGGCGAGCATGGTGAGCACAACGAGCGCGTGCATGTTCCGGGATGAACGCGGGTGAGACACACCGCCTCCTTTGTATGTTCTTTGGACCGGCCGGCAGCAGGTCTAAAGACCCGCTGCCGCGAAAGACGACACAACATCGTCACGGCCGATCGTGAGCCTACTGTAACCCTGTCGCAGGACCCCGCCAAGCACACGACCGAGCGGCTGACGACCGAGTGGGTATAATCGCAAGCTTCAGGGACTGGGCCACCCTATGAGCACCGTCACACACGTACTGCTTGTCTGCGCCGGGAACATCTGCCGGAGCCCGATGGCGGAGGTGCTCTTCCGGCATTTCGCGAAGTCGGAACCGGCCCTGGCTGATGTGGAGGTCGGTTCCGCCGGCACCATCACGATGACTGGTAACCTGCCCAACGCGGATTCGGTCGACGCACTCCGGCGGGCGTGTGGTCTGGAGTTCGCCACGCACCGGGCGAGACGGTTGTCGCGACGTTTCACCGCTGACCTCGTGCTGACGATGGACCGCGAGACCGAACGCGAGGCCAAAGCGATGAACTTGCCCTGTCGGGTCGAAATGCTTGGCGACTATACCGGTACCGATGAGGAAGTGGGAGACCCGTACGGAAGGTCGCGCCGGCATCACGACGAAACGGCCGCCCAGTTCGAGCGTCTCGTGCCGCGGGCGCTTGTCCGACTTGTCGCCGAAGCCGTTCCCGCCCCTACACCGTGACCCGCCGATGTTCTCGGCTCGCGTTCCCGGCGTTGGTTCGAATCGGGTGGCCCGGGTGCTGGCCGCCCAGCGGTCGAAGGGCCGCCCGCTCGACGATCTGACGATGTCGAACCCGACCCAGGTCGGGCTGTCGTATCCGTCGGGCCTTCTCCAGTCGCTGGCCGACCCCGCCGGGCTGCGTTACGAACCGGCGCCGTTCGGGTTGCCGGCCGCGCGTGAAGCGGTGGGGGCATATCTGGCGACGCGGGGTGTCTCGGTGTCTCCCGACCGGGTCGTCCTGACCGCCAGTACGAGCGAAGCCTACGCCCTCCTGTTCAAGCTCCTCTGCGACCCCGCCGACGTGGTGCTGGTGCCCCAGCCGAGCTATCCGCTGTTCGAGCATCTCACTCGGTTGGACGGCGTCGTCGCCAGCCCGTATCAGTTGGAGTATCACGGGCGCTGGGAGCTGAGCCTCGACAGCGTGAGGCGGGCGGTCGAGCCGCGAGCCAGGGCCGTCTTGCTGGTGAATCCCAACAACCCGACCGGGTCCTTCGTGCGTCCGGCCGAGCTCGAGGCGGTCCGCGAGATCGCTGTCCGGCACGAACTCGCGCTCATCAGTGACGAGGTCTTCGATCTCTACCCGTTCGACGACGTGGCGACAGGGTCACTCGGCGCCCTGGTCGGCGAGTCGGAGGCGCTCACATTTACACTGGGTGGGCTGTCCAAGTCGGCGCTCCTGCCCCAGTTGAAGCTCGGGTGGATCCTCGTCGGCGGGCCCGAGCCGCTCGTGCGACGCGCGCTCGACCGACTCGAGTTCATCAGCGATACGTATCTGTCGGTGGCTACGCCGGTGCAGTGCGCTCTCCCCGCGTTGCTGGCGGGCACGCGCCCGCTGGCGGCCCAGGTGCGCGACCGGGTCCGGTCCAACATCGCGAAGTTGCGCCGACTCGTGAGTCAGTTTCCCGCTTGCCAGGTCCTGCACGCGGAGGCCGGGTGGTACGCTGTCGTGCAGGTGTCGGCGGTCCGTTCCGAGGAAGCGCTGGTCGTCGAGCTGATTGAGAAGGACGGCGTCCTGACGCATCCCGGCTACTTCTTCGACTTCCCCCGCGAGGCATTTCTGGTGGTGAGCCTGTTGCCCGAGCCTGAGCCGTTCGAGACCGCCATGACCCGTGTGCTGGCCCGAGCCTCCGGATGAACGGTCAGTTTGTCCCCGTCGTGAAGGACCTCGTCTTGATCGGCGGGGGACACACGCACGTGGGCGTGCTCAAGCGGTTCGGGATGCGGCCGGTCCCCGGCGTGAGACTCACCCTGATCACGCGCGACGTGCACACCCCGTATTCCGGCATGCTCCCGGGCTTGGTGTCCGGCCACTACGACTTCGACGACGTCCACATCGACCTGGCGCCGCTCAGTCGGTTCGCGGGGGCTCGGCTGTTTCATCAACCGGTGACAGGCCTCGACCTTGAGCGTCAGCTCGTCCTGTGTGAAGGGCGCCCGCCGGTGCCCTACGACCTGTTGTCGATCAACACCGGTTCCACGCCGTCGTTCCGCGGCGTCCCCGGGGCGGCCGAGCTCGTGGTGCCGGTCAAGCCGATCAGCCGGTTCGTGCCTCGCTGGGAGCAGCTACGGGCGCGAGTGGCGGCCTCCGCCGGGTGGATGCGGGTCGGGGTGGTCGGAGCCGGAGCCGGTGGCGTCGAGCTCATCCTGGCCGTGGAGTACGCACTGCGGCACGCCTGTCAGGCGGCCGGGCGGCCGGGCGACACGGTAGAGCTGCACCTGTTCGGTGCCAGCGACACCATCCTGNCNACCCANAACCGGGGTATGCGCCGGCGGCTCGAACGGATCTTGCGNGAACGCGGGGTGCANCTCCATCTGGGGCAGACNGTGGCCGCGGTGGCCGAGGGGCAGCTTTCGCTGGCCGATGGCCGNACCGTGGNGCTCGACGAAATCCTCTGGGTCACCCAGGCCGGCGCCGCGCCGTGGCTGGCCGAGTCGGGTCTGGACGTCGATGAGCGAGGATTTGTGCGCGTCGACGACACCTTGCAGTCGCGCTCTCATCCGGGCGTGTTCGCGGCCGGCGATGTCGCGGCGGTGGTCAACCACCTACGCGAGAAAGCAGGCGTGTTCGCGGTCCGACAGGGGCCGCCCCTGGCTGACAATTTGCGCCGGGCCTTGCTGGACCGGTCGCTGCGGTCGTTTCGTCCCCAGCGACGGTTTCTGACGCTGGTGTCGACCGGAGGGCGGCATGCGGTCGGGTCGCGCGGCTGGTGGTCCTTCGAGGGCGATGCCGTGTGGCGATGGAAAGACTGGATCGACCGCCGGTTCATGACCTTGTATTCCAATTTACCAGCGATGCGCGAGGAGACAGCGCCGACGATTGACCCGGGTCTGGCCGCGCCCGAGGTTCTGCGAGAGATTTCGACCGCTGCGATGCGGTGCGGCGGCTGCGGCTCGAAGGTCGGTGCCACCCCGCTCGGCCGGGTGCTCGAGCAGCTGCAACCCGTGCGACGCGATGACGTGATCATCGGGCTCGATGCACCGGATGATGCGGCCGTCGTCTCGGTGCCGCCGGGCAAAGTATTGGTGCGCACGGTGGATGCCTTCCGCGCCATCGTCGACGATCCGTTTGTGTTCGGTCAGATCACAGCGAATCACTGCCTGGGCGACATCTTTGCGATGGGGGCCGAGGCCCAGAGCGCGCTGGCGGTCGCGACCGTGCCCTTTGGGCTCGACCGGAAAGTCGAAGACACCTTGGTGCAACTGCTCTCCGGTGCGGTTCAGGTGCTCAATGAGGCCGGGGCCGCGTTGGTGGGTGGGCACACCAGCGAAGGCGCTGAGCTGGCGCTCGGGCTCTCGCTGACCGGGCTGGCCGACCGCGACGCGGTGTTGCGTAAGGGTGGCCTGCGACCGGGCGATCGGCTCGTGCTGACGAAGGGTGTCGGCACCGGCACGTTGTTCGCGGCCGAGATGCGCATGCGGGCCAAGGGCCGATGGATTGACGGGGCAATTGCCGCCATGCGGCAGTCGAGCCGGGAGGCGGCCGACGCTCTGCGCCGTCACGCCGCCAGTGCGTGCACCGATGTCACCGGGTTCGGGTTGCTCGGGCATCTCGTTGAAATGACCCGCGCGTCGAACGTGGATGTGCGGCTCGACCTGGCGGCCGTGCCGGTGCTCGACGGCGCGCTCGAGACCAGTGCCGCCGGGTTCCTCAGCTCGCTCCATCCGCACAACGTGCGGTTACGGCGTGCCGTTGCGGACGTCGAGCGGGTGAGTGCCGACCCTCGATATCCGCTGCTCTACGATCCCCAGACCGCCGGCGGGCTCCTGGCCGGCGTCCCGTCCGACCGGGCCGAGGCGTGTGTCGCGGACCTGCGTGCCCACGGATACCATCACGCGGCCATCATCGGGGCCGTCGAGCCCCCTCCTGGTGATCGGGGCGGTCCAACGAGTGACGACGACGCCCCGATTCACATCGAACGAGGACTCGCCTGATGGACGTGCGCCAGCCACCACCCAGGGTCACCGAGTTGCGCGCGTGACGGACGCGACTACGGGGCCCTCGTCGGGCGGGCTGCCGGGCGCGGGCGACGCCCCGATTCGGGCGCCCGAGCTCGACGGGGCCATCGACTGGCTGAACGTCGACACGCCGCTCACCTTGCGCGCGCTGCGCGGCAAGATCGTGCTGCTCGAGTTCTGGACCTACGGGTGCATCAACTGCCTGCACCAGTTGCCGGGGTTGAAACGACTCGAGGTGTCCCACCCTGACGAGCTGGTGGTCATTGGCGTGCACTCGCCAAAATTTCCGAACGAGCGCAGCACCGACAACCTGCGCCGGGTCGTCGCCCGACACGAGATCAGGCATCCGGTGGCGAACGATGCGGACTTCCGTATCTGGCGGGCCTACACCGTGCGGGCCTGGCCCACGCTGGCCCTGATTGACCCGGCGGGGTATCTGGTGGCCGGGGCGTCAGGAGAAGGGCATCTGCCGCAGTTCGACCAGGCCATCACCGCCGTCACCCACGTGTTCGAGGAGCGCGGCGAGCTCCGTCGTGGACCGCTGTCAGAGGCGCGGCTGGAGCCGACCCCACCGCTGGGGACGCTCGCGTTTCCGGGGAAGGTCGCCCTTGATGCCGGGCGAGATCGGCTCTACGTGGCGGACACCAGTCACGACCAGATTCTGATCGCTACTCCGGCTGGCAGGACGGTCGGCCGGATCGGGTCGGGACGCCGGGGCGCCGACGATGGTGTCTTCGCGGAGGCCTCTTTTTCGCGGCCGCAGGGGATGGCCGTGCGCCCCGAGGACGGCCATCTCCTGATCGCCGACACCGGCAACCACCTCATCCGCGG
This sequence comes from Acidobacteriota bacterium, assembly GCA_002712885.1. Lineage (GTDB taxonomy): Bacteria > Acidobacteriota > Vicinamibacteria > Vicinamibacterales > UBA8438 > UBA8438. The sequence goes on along the minus strand of PAUN01000036.1, from coordinate 5,492 downwards.
GGCCGATGTCGAGACTGGTCGGGTCTCGACGCTGGCGGGTAACACGAACCAGGCGCGACGGGGCGCCGCCGGCGGCGGTGCGGCCACAACCTCGATCAGCTCGCCGTGGGATCTGGCGCAGATCGGCCGTCTGCTGTTCGTGGCGATGGCGGGCGTGCACCAACTGTGGGTGCTGGACGTCGATCGGGGGTTCATGTTCCCGTACGCCGGCTCTGGCCAGGAGGCGCGCCAGGACGGTGGTCTCGACGAGAGCGCGTTTGCCCAGCCGTCTGGCTTGGCCTGGCATGGCGACATCCTGTTTGTCGCCGACAGCGAGTCGAACGTCATTCGCGCGATCGACCTGCCGCCGGTGAATCAGGTGCGCACGCTGGCCGGTGGCGATCTGTTCGACTTCGGCGATGTCGACGGGGTGGGTGATACGGCGCGGCTTCAACATCCGCTGGACGTGGCCTACCACGACGGTGCGCTCTTTCTGTCTGATACCTACAACCACCGCATCAAGCGACTCGATCTGGAGACACGTCGGGTGACCGCCTTCGCCGGGTCCGGCAAACCCGGATTCCGAGATGGACGCGGGAAGCGCGCGCGCTTCTACGAGCCGGGCGGTCTGACGGTGGGGGGTGGCCGTCTCTTCGTCGCGGATACGAACAATCACGCGGTGCGCGTCGTCGAACTCGAGACCGGCGCCGTCTCGACCGTCATCGGCCCCGATTCGGTCCAGACGCTCTAACGAAATTCAGGCTTCTGCACGGGGTCGCCTGCGATCGCGAGACATCTCATAATGGCGGAAGTCTTGCGCTATGAGTGTGTTACACTCCTTTTCTCATGTTTGCACGTGCGCGTATTCGGTCATCGGTCAGCGGTCTCCGGTTGAGCCTGGGCTTGGTTGTGGGCGCAGCCGCGAGTCTGGCCGGGTGCGGATTCGAAGAGGCGCCGTTGCCCGAGCCGACCGGCGGCCCCGACGTCTACCTCGTGCCGGATACGCGGGTCGTCGAGGACGAGATTCCCCGCAACGCCACATTCGCAGGGCTCCTGGCGGCGCACGACATGCCGAACGATGTCGCCTATGCGTTCGTCGAGGCGATGCGTCCCGTGTTTGATCCCACCGATCTGCAACGTGGACATGCCTACCGCATGGTCTACGGCACGGACGGCCACTTCCGTCGGTTTGAGTACCACGTGGACGACGACCAGTTCCTGCAGGTGGCGAGTGGCGGGGCGCCGTCGGTGTTCAACGCGGTGCTCGTTGACTACCAGAAACGTCGCGAACAGGTCGCCATGCGCGGCGATATCGACAGCGAGAACAACTCGCTCTTCGCGGCGATGGTGGCCGGGGGCGGCGATACCCAGGTTGCGGTCGACATGGCCCAGGTCTTCAGCGGTGAGATCGATTTCAACACGGAACTGCGGCAGGGCGACCACTTCTCGGTGCTCTACGAGCAGTTCGTGCGTGACGAGGTCCATGTGACCTCCGGGGCCGTCCTGGCGGCGACATTCGTGAATGACGGCAGACAAGTGGCCGGGTTCCGATTCGAGGTGCCAGGCGAGGCCCCGGCGTATTTCGACGCCACGGGTCGCTCGATGAAACGTCAGTTCCTGTCCTCGCCGTTCCGGTTCGAGCCACGAGTGACTTCGCGGTTCTCGTATCGACGTCTACATCCGATACTCGGCACCAATCGAGCGCATCTTGGCGTTGACTACGGGGCGCCAACCGGTACCCCGGTCATCGCGGTGTCGAAGGGCAGAGTGGTGTCCGCCGAGCGCAGCGGCGGGTCGGGAAACATGGTGCGGCTGCGTCACACCAACGGGTACGAAACCTACTACTTGCATCTGTCGCGATTCGCGAAAGGGATGCGCTCGGGCGCGTCGGTGGCGCAGGGGCAGGTTGTCGGTTATGTCGGTTCGACCGGTTTGGCGACCGGTCCGCACCTCGACTACCGACTGCGGAAGAACGGCACCTTCGTCAACCCGCTGACCGAGCGGAAGAATCTGCCGCCCGGCGATCCGGTGCCTGACGCGCATATGGCCGCGTTCGAGCAGGTTCGGGATCGGGCGTTGGCACAGCTCACCGGTCGTCCGGCTCCTCGAGACGAAGACCTGCTGAACGCGAATAACTAGTGCAGACGCCGCACTAGTGTCGCCGTGGAGTTCCGCTCGCGGTCCACATGCGCGCCGCGTGTAGTGCCGCCGACATGACAGGTCCCACCGCCGTTCGCACGATCGCCACCTCGTAACAGGAAGTCTCCGATGGCAGTTGTTCGTCCGTTCCGCGCACTCCGACCGGAACCGCATTCGGCCGCGGCCGTGGCGGCGGTTCCCTATGACGTGGTCAGTACCGAGGAAGCCCGCGCGCTGGCGACACCCCTGAGCTTTCTTCACGTCACCCGGCCGGAGATCGATCTCGACCCGGACGTCGACGTGCACGATGCCAGCGTGTACGACACCGCGCGTGCGAACCTGGCGCGGCTCCGCGAGACGGCCCCATTGGTGGTCGAGGCGCAGCCCGCGTTGTATGTCTACCGGTTGAGGGACCGTGACCACACGCAGGTCGGGTTGGCCGGCTGTTTCTCGCTCGACGAGTACGACAACGGGACGATCAAAAAGCATGAGCGGACGCGGCCTGCCAAGGAAGACGATCGCACCAGGCACATGGTGACGATCGAGGCCCAGACCGGCGTCCTGTTTCTGACCTACCGCCAGACGCCGGACATTGATGCCGCNGTCGATCAGATCTGCGGAACCGAGCCGCTCTTCGACTTCGTGGCTCCCGACGGCATCGCACACACGGTCTGGCGCGCCACGGCCGAGGACACCGCCCGATTGGTCGAGCGGTTCTCGGTGGTGCCGGCTTTGTATATCGCCGATGGTCACCATCGGGCCGCCAGCGCCGCCCGCGCTCGTCACGCGCTGGCGGGTGCCGCAACGGACGCTGAGCCGAGTGATCACGAGCGCGACTACGTGCTGGCCGTCGCGTTTCCNGACCACCAGACCCGCATTCTTCCGTATAACCGGACCGTGTCTGACCTCGCCGGGGCCACGTCGACGCAGTTTCTCGAGCGTCTGTCGTCCCGGCTCTCAGTCGAGCCAACCCGCGACACCACGCCGTCCAAGGGAGACGTGTCGATGTATGTGGATGGCCNCTGGTATCGTCTGGCCTTGTCGGACCGCGCACCGCAGGCCAGCGCGGACCCGGTTGGCTTTCTGGATGTGTCTCTATTGCAAGACCAGGTGCTGGGGCCGGTCCTCGACGTCGCGGACATCCGCACCGACCCACGCGTGCGTTTCGTGGGCGGGNTCCGCGGCACGGCCGAACTGGAGCGGCTGGTCGATNCCGGACAGGCGGCGGTCGCCTTCTCGATGTCGGCGGTCACCGTGGCGGAACTGCTGGCGATCGCCGACGCCGACGCCATCATGGCGCCCAAGTCCACCTGGTTCGAGCCCAAACTGCGTGACGGGCTTCTCACGCATCTGATCTGATCCATGTCTTCTACCCCAACGCATCGTGTATTCAACTTCAGCGCCGGACCGGCGGTTTTGCCGGAGCCGGTGCTTCAAGAGGCGCAGCGCGACCTGGTCGCCTTGCCCGGGGTCGGCATGTCGATCCTGGAAATCAGCCATCGGTCGGCTGCGTTCGATGGAGTGCTGGAGCTGGCTGAGGCCGATCTGCGGGCCCTGATCGGTCTTGGTGGCGACCACCATGTGCTCTTTCTCCAAGGGGGCGCGAGTCAGCAGTTCGCGATGGTGCCGATGAATCTGCTACCCACAGATGGGGTGGCGGACTACATCGTGACCGGGAGTTGGGCCAAGAAGGCCGCGACCGAAGCCGAGAAGTTTGGCCGCGTCAATGTCTGTGCCACCACCGAGGCGGATGCGTTTACCCGGGTGCCGTCCTCCGATGAGCTGCACCCGACGCCCGGCGCCGCGTATGTCCATCTGACATCCAACAACACCATCGTGGGGACACAGTGGCCGACGNTGCCGGAGGTTGGCGACGNCCCGCTGGTGGTCGATGCGTCCTCTGATCTCCTGTGCCGCCCGATCGACGGGAATCGGTGCGGGCTGGTCTACGCCGGGGCGCAGAAGAACTTGGGCCCCGCTGGTCTGACGGTGGTGATAGTGCGCAAGGACCTGACGCAGCGCGCGCCTGAATCCATTCCCACCATGCTGCGCTACGCGGTCGCCGCCAAACACGGGTCTCGGTACAACACGCCGCCGGTGTTCGCGATCTATCTGTTNGGCCTCGTCATGCGATGGCTGCGCGATATGGGCGGGCTCAGCGCGATGGAGACGCGCAACCGTCGGAAGGCCGGTGTGCTGTATGACGCCATCGACCGGACTGGCTTCTACCGCGGCACCGCGGATCCCGGCAGCCGCTCGCTGATGAACGTCACGTTTCGGCTGCCCTCCGAAGCACTNGAACAACAGTTCGTCACCGAGGCCGCCGCCGCCGGGCTCTCGGGCTTGAAGGGGCACCGTTCGGTCGGCGGACAGCGCGCCTCGATTTACAACGCCTTCCCGGAGGCCGGCGTCACCGCGCTCGTCGACTTCATGTGCGAATTCGAACGCGTCCACGGGTGAGGCGCGCGTCTCCGACTAGAACCCATTAGGGGGCAGCACGACGATCGCTTCGACCTCGACGTGACGTCCGCCAGGAAGGCTGTCCACGAGGTAGTTTGTACGCACCGGCTTGTGTGGGTTGTTCTCCGCGTTGTTCCACTCGGNGCCATAGACCTCGTTCCAGGCCGCGGCCAGCTCGTCGCCGTCGGTGCCCATCGCGACGCGATAGACACGCAGCTCGGCAACATCGGCCAGTGTCGCCCCGAGCGCGGCCACCCGGTCTTTCATGATCGCGACAGCCGCCGCTGCCTCGCCGTCTGGAGCGGTGCCGGCGGGGGCGACTACGCCAGATAGCCAGGCCAACTCGGCGTTGGGCGCAATCATCGCGCCGTTCGCGATGAAGCTGCGGGGAGAACCGGACATGCGCAGCAGCGGGCTCGTGGTCTCGGCNGCGGGGGNGGAGAATGCNGCGGGCGGCGCAGGAGGNACGGCCCAGACCTCGATCTCGGAGAAGCGACCGGTCGCGCTGAACCCGGGCGCCGCCCACAGCGTGTAGGGCGGGGCGTGGCCGGCGGTCAGCTCGCCCAGCGTGTCGTACACCGGGGCCCAGGCGCCGAAGTCCGGGTCCGGTCGGTCCGGCTGGGGTGTGGGCATCACCCTCACGAAGAACGCGTCATGCCAGCGCAGGCCTTGCCCGACCAGCGTCCGGCCGAGGCTGTTCATCGACGACCGGATGTGCGCTTCGAGCGACGTGGGGTTGTCGAGCTCGCGCCCGGGAAGCGCGCCAGACGACAGGAAGAGCCCGGATCTGGTCGACACGATCGCGGTCGGGTTGTCGGCCGGACCGACGAGACGGAGATTGGGATTGAGGGTCTCCCTGGCGCCCGAGACCCGTACGGGATGACCGGCCTCGGTCGGGTAGACGGCAACGACGT
>PAUN01000035.1 GCA_002712885.1 Acidobacteriota bacterium | reverse complement strand
ATGCGAGCCGGCCTCCGGCTCGATGTCTTCGTCGACGACGCGGACGGAGCGCCCGTTACCGACCTCAGGCGTGGCAACTTCGTCGTCGACCAGGGCGGCACACTGGGTCGGATCATCGACGCCGAGCTGGTGGAGTGGTCACTGCGGCTCGTCATTCTTCTCGAAGACTCCGACCGGTTCGCCGGCTACCTGGCGCATCTCCGGAACGGACTGCCTCGATTCGTGGATGGGCTGCCTGAGGGCAGCGAGGTCGAGCTGGTCTTCTTCGCGGCGGTTGGCCCGGCCAGTCTCTCTGGGCTGGTCACATGAAGGGGTCCGAGAACCGTGGGTCGGCCAGAAACGTGTCGTCCGTGAGGCTCTCCAGAAACGCGATCAGCGCGTTGATCTCCCGTGCAGTCAACTCGAGACGCACCGGGCGGACCGGCCCGCCTGTCACCGCGAGGCGGCGGTTCATCAGCGTCAGGTCCAGGAACGGGTTGGCCTCGACCTTCGTGTTGTAGTGTTCGATGACCTCACGCAGGGTGTTGAAGCGACCGTCGTGCATGTAGGGCGTCCGGACGGCCACGTTGCGCAGTGACGGGGCCTTGAAGCGGCCGTCACCGGCGCCTTGGTCGTCGTCGCCGTCCGGGCCGAGCCGGGCGAGGCCGATATTGCGTGGCGACAGGCTGATCTGAGCGTCACTCACGTGACATCGTGCGCACCCGACCGCGCGCACCCCCTCGCCGGGCACCCCGACAAAGAGCCGGTGACCGAGGCGGGGCAGTTCGGGCAGCGCCGCCGTGAACGCGGCGGAACCCGGCGGGCCGGCGGCGCGCGCCCGGTCGTAGGGCGATTGATACGACACCAGGGCTCGGACAAACTGCGCGAGCGCCCGCGCCACCCGGTCCGCGGTGATGGCGGGGCTGCCGAAGGCCTGGTCAAAGAGCCGCGGATAGTAGTCGACCTGTCCGAGCTTCGTTCCCAGGCCATCCAACGTCATCCCCATTTCGACCGGGTCCTGCACCGGCGCCAGGACCTGTGACTCGAGCGTCTCGGCGCGCTCGTCCCAGAAGAACCTCCCCCGTGTGTAGTACCGCGCATTGGTGAGGCTCATCGAGTGGCGGCGCGTGGTCTGGCCGTCGAACCCCACGCTATAGCGGCGGGGGTCGGAGAACCCGTGGGCCTGCTGATGACAGGTGCCGCACGAGACGGAGTCGTTCGCCGACAGCCGCGTGTCGTAGAACAGGACCCGCCCGAGCGTCGCCCCGGCGTCGGTCGTGGGGTTGTCGTCCGGCGTGTTGTCCGCGGAGGCGATGCTCTCCGGTCCGTCGGGCTGGGTGAAGTGTCGCGGCAGGTTGCCGTCGTCGTACCGATATGGCGTCTCCGGCAGAACCGGCGCAGACCGGCGGCCTGAAGCGGCCGACTGAGCCAGGGCGCTCGCCGCGGCAAGCGTGACGGCACAGACCCAAGCCGCCGAGGTGCTCTTCACCCGAGAAACTGTAGCGCGGTTTTGATCTGGGGCCTCAGATCAAGCATAGAATTCACAGGTCCATCATGAGAATGCCAACCCTCGCGCTGGCTGGAGCGCTGCTGCTGTCGACTCTGGTCACGGCGCAGTCGTCGAATCTCGAACGACTGAGCGTCGATCAGCTCGATGTCGTGCCACCAGCGGCCAGGGTAGACGGCGCGGTGGGGAGTCTCGGAGTGCGAGAGACCGGTTGCCGGCCCCGGCCAGATGAACCGTTGCGTCGGCGGATTGTCGATGTGGCGGCTCAGGAGTGGGGGTTCTTCGGGTTTTCGGTGGTAGACCAGACGCGGCTCGATGACCAACCGCTGCGGCGTGGGCGGCGCCGAGGGCCTCGTTTGAGCCCCAGCGAGTATGTGCGGGTCGCCGATTCGATTGCCGGCTACTGGACGGTCACCCCTGAGGGTGAATGGATTATCGAGAACCAGAACGATCGCTGGGACGGTTCGGAGTCCAGCGCACGCTGGCGATACCCCTGGTCTGCCGCGTTCGTTTCCTGGCTGATGTGCGAAAGCGGCCTCGACGAATCCGATCAATTCCGACGTGCCGTCGCGCATCACACCTACATCGATCAGGCGATCCGCGCCAGGGATGGCGGTACACCGGCCGCGTTCACGGCTCACGACATCGGCGATGCGCCGGTCCTGCCCGGCGACCTTCTGTGCAGCGGTCGTCGCCCCGCCTACCGCTCGCTGGCGGAACGACGCCGACAGATGGGCGAGGGGGCGCGGACACATTGCGACGTGGTGGTCGCGCTGGATGACGCACGCGGCCGGATTCTCACCATCGGTGGGAACGTCCGTGGCACCGTCAGCCTGAAGTTGATGCCGGCGGTGCGGGACCCAGATGTTGGACTTCGCCCGGAGGGTGGCGCCCGACGGTTGTTCGCGCACTTGCAGCTACGCGCGGAGCAGATCGGTCCTGACGCGTTGGCAAAGAGCCCGACTATGCGCGCCGTTGCCTGTACGAGCGGGTCGACACAGACCCGGCTGACGGCCGCGCGGATCGTGTCACCAGCCACCAGCGCTCGCTGTTGATCCGCGTTTCACACCAGAAGGAAGACAGTCCGTTCCGGCCCGGAAACGAAAAGGAGAGGAATCATGAAGGCCATCGCTACCTGCCTCGTCGCCGCCCTCGCGACGTTCGTTCTGGCGTCTCCGGTCCTCGCGCAGTCGGGGGATGTGAACCTCAAGGCGGCCGACGGCGTGAATCTGAAAGCGACCTATACGTCTCCCGGACGTCCGGGTCCCGGGATGCTGCTCATTCATCAGTGCAACATGGATCGCACTTCGTGGACCGGGGTCACCGCCGCCCTCGTGAAGGTGGGTGTGCATGTCCTCACCCTCGACCTGCGCGGGTTCGGCGACAGCGGTGGCGAGGGCATGTCCGCCGGCTTCCCGACGTTCATGCAGAAATCAGCCGGCGACGCCGACATGGCCTTCGACTACCTGGCGTCTCAATCTGGTGTCGACCCGTCGCGGATGGGGGTGGGTGGAGCGAGTTGCGGGGGCATGATCAACGCCGACCTGGCGGCCCGAAAGAACGGGATCAGGGCGCTGATGCTGCTGTCAAGCCCACCCAGTGAGGCTGCCGTCAAGAACATCACCGAGACCCCCGGGTTGGCGGTGTTCGGCGCCGCGGCTGAGGACGATCCGGTGACCGAGGGCGTTGCCGACGCCCTCCGAGGAGCCGTGGGCGGGTCCAAACATCCGGATTCGACCGCGAAGATCTATCCCGGCACGGAGCACGGACTCCCGATGTTCGGCAAGAATCCTGACCTCGAGCCGCAGTTACTCCACTGGCTCACCGAACAGTTGCTCTCGAACTGATGTCCGACGTCGTCCGAAAGCGTACGTAGCCCGTTGCGGGCTGATCAGGCGCACCGACCAGGCGGGCTGTCGTTAGCGTCGTATCCGTGCAGGAGGACGACCGTGAGTAGCGCTGTCGAAAGTCGTTCGTGTCGCATGTCGAGCCTGTCCAGTTCGACGCGCTGTACACGTCGAGACACACGATGCCAAACGCCGCCGCCCGGCCGGGTCACGATGCTACAATCACACATTCTGACGCGTATCTGCTCGTGGAGGGACGGATGAAGCGCAGTGCCAGTCTGGTGATCTTGACGCTCCTGGGCGTCGTCCTGACCGCGGCCACCTACGAGGCGCGACAGCCACGGCCCGAGATTCACGGGATCGAGAGGGTAGCCGACAACCTCTATCTCCTCAGCAATCCGCCTCCGCCGGCAGAACAGAGCATGCTGACCGGTGGCAACACCGTGGCGTTCGTCACCACATTCGGTGTGGTGCTGGTCGATACCAAGCTCGAAGGCTACGGGCAGGACATTCTCGACCTGGTCGCCACCGTGACCGACAAGCCGGTGACCACCATCATTAATACCCACACGCACTTCGACCACTCGGGCAGTAACACCGAGTTTCCGGACACCGTCGAATTCGTCGCGCATGAGAACACCCGCGCCCAGATGGCCCGTGCCACCTGTCAGCCGGTGACCAACTGCGACGCGTTCAAAGGAGAGAACGCCAAGTATCTGCCCACGACCACCGTTACGGGTCGCAAGTCCTTGTTCGATGGTGAAGATCGGGTCGACCTGTATTACTTCGGTCGCGGCCATACGGACGGCGATACCTTCGTAGTGTTCCCGGCCGCGCGCACGGTCCACACCGGTGACATGTTCCAGCGCCTGAGTCTGCCGTTCATCGATGTTGCCAACGGGAACGGCAGCGCCGTCGAATTCGGGTCCACGCTGATGCGGGCGGTGGACGGCATCAACAACGTCGACACCGTGATTGCCGGTCACCATACGGTGACCGTGTCGTGGGATGACTTCGTGAACTTCAGCGGGTTCTTCAACGACGTGCTCGCGAAAGCGAAACAGGGGATGGCGACGGGCCAGACCGTCGAACAGGTGGTCAACGCCTACGTCAAGCCCGACCGGTTCAGCGATTTTCAAGCGCCGTCGCGAGGCGTGACGACGCTTGTCCAGAACATCTACAACGAAAGCCAGTAGCGGTCATCGCCGCGGGTGGCTGGGTGACCGGTGAGCATACCGACCAGCAGGAGATTCCAGATGCAAAAGCGAACAATTGGCGCGCTTGGCGCGTTGGCCGCGGCGGTGATGTTGTTGCCGGCGTCCGTCGCCGGTCAGGACGGTCCGCTCACGACGCCGTGGGGCGACCCGGACCTCCAGGGGACCTGGTCGTATGCGTCGCTGACACCGCTGCAGCGACCCACGTCGATGTCGGACAAAGAGTTCTTCACGCCCGAGGAAGCTGCGCAGCGGAACTACGCCGTGACGCTCGACCAGCCGGACACTCCCGGCAGCGTCGGGTCCTACAACGCCCTGTGGTTCGACCGGGGTGAGGTGAGCTCGGATATGCGGACCTCGCTGATTGTCGACCCGGCCGATGGTCGGCTTCCGGTGACGGCCGAGACCCAGCGGCGTCAGACCGAGCTGCGGGAGTACGCACGTGCGCATCCGGCCGACTCCTGGGTCGATCGCACCAATTGGGACCGTTGCATCACCTACCACGGCGTGCCGCCGATCTCGACGGGATACAACAACAGCGTCCAGATTCTGCAGACTCCGACCCACGTCGCCATCCGGATGGAGAACATCCACGACGTGCGGATCATTCCGCTCGACGGACGTCCGCAGCTCGACGACAAAATTCGGCAGTGGAACGGCGACTCCCGTGCGCACTGGGACGGTGACACCTTGGTGATCGAGACCGCGAATTACAGCGACCAGACCGTGCATCGGTTCCCGTCGTCGCGTCAGACCAAGGCAGTCGAGCGCTTCCGCCGGGTGGCCGAGGATCGGATCGAAACCGAATTCACCATCGAAGATGCCACCGTCTACACGGCGCCCTGGACCGCGGTTCGTCCGATGCCACGGCTCGACGGCTACATCATCTACGAGTACGCGTGCCACGAGGGCAACTACGCGATGTCGAACATCCTGATGTCCGAGCGTTCCGCGGAGCGCTGAGTGCGAGGGGTCTGTCAGTCATGTTGCAGGGTGCGGTGACGTCGCGAGTAGTGCGCGGTGTCGGCGCCCTCACCTTGGCGGTCGGGCTGCTGGTTACCAACGTCTCAGTGTTGGACGCGCGACCGGCGGCCGGGTTGACTGCGGCTCAGGCGCCCCAAGCCCGGGACCAGCGGTTGTATCCGGCGTTGCAGCGTGAGCCGGGCGACCCTGAAGTGATCGCGCGTGGCCAGGCGGTGTACGGCATCAGCTGTCGCGCGTGCCACGGGTTGGACCTGCGGGGCGGCGACCTCGGCGGCCCGAATCTGCTGCGCTCGCAGCTCGTGCTGAAGGACGACGGCGGGGACCTGTTGGGACCCGTGATCCGAGACGGCCAGTCCGGGGCGGGCGGTTCCAGCATGCCGCCGCAGAACCTGTCTGACGAGGACCTGGACGCCGTGGTCGAGTACATCCACGACATTCTCGGCACCGCCTCGCGTCAGGGCGGGCCGCCGCCTGGGGAAGAGGTCGAACTCGACATCTTGGTGGGCGATGCGACGGCGGGCCAGACCTACTTCGCGGACCGGTGTGCATCGTGTCATTCGCCAATGGGCGACTTGCAAGGCATCGGGGCCCGGGTCGAGAGCCCCAAGGAACTGCAGGACACCTGGGTCAGAGGTGGCGCGCGCAACGCCGAGCGACCCCCGATCAGGGTCACCGTGACCCAGCCGTCCGGTGAGCGGGTGTCCGGCGCGCTCGATCGGCTCAACGACTTTCTTATCGTGTTGACCGAGGACGATGGCCGCCACCGGTCGTTCGGGCGCCGTGGCGACACGCCTCTGGTGGAGGTCGATGACCCGATGGCCGCCCACCGCGAGATGCTGCCGCTCTACGGCGACGCCGACATTCACAACGTTACGGCCTATCTGGTGACTCTGCAATGACCGCCGCCCTTGCGACACATCGACCGAAGCCCCCCCGTTGTGTGACCGCAATGGCGGCAGCGTTGCTGCTCGCCCCCATCGCGTCATCCGCTCAACCGGGCGGTCTCGATCCGGCATCGCTGGTGGCGCCGTTGGAAGACTCATGGCCGACCTATTCGGGCGACTATAGCGGGCGTCGGTACAGCAAGCTGGCCCAGGTGACGACGGACAATGTCCGACAACTGACCCTGGCGTGGACCAGGACGCTGGACTCGGGTATGCCGGCGCTCGAGGGTAACAACGCGCCCGACTTCATCGGTGGTGAAGGCACCGGCGACTTCACCATCGGCTCGCAGCGTATCAAGGGCTCCATCCTCCAGGTTGGCGACCTCCTGTATGTAACGGCGCCCGACCACGTGTGGGCACTGGACGTGCGCGACGGTGGCGAGCGCTGGCACTATTTCTGGAAGACACGCGGCGGTCCGCACATCGGCAATCGCGGTGTCGCGGTCTGGCACGACTCGGTCATCTTCGAGACGGTCGACAATTATCTGGTCTCGCTCGACGCCACGACCGGTGAAGAGCGCTGGCACACCGAGATCGCCAGCTTCGAAGAACAGTACTTCTCGACGATGGCGCCGATCGTAGTGGGCGACCACCTGTTGGTCGGCACCGGCAACGACCTTGACGCGCCCGGCTTTCTCCAATCGTTCGACCCGGCCACCGGCGAGCTGCAGTGGAAGTTCTACACGGTCCCGATGACCGAGAACGCCGCCGGCATCGAGACCTGGCCGAGTCTCGACGCCGCGATGCACGGCGGCGGTCAGGTGTGGGTGCCCGGTTCCTACGATCCCGAGACCAACTACTACATCTTCGGCACCGGCAACCCGACCCCCGGGTACACCGGCGTAGCTCGGCGCGGTGACAACCTCTTTACCTGCACGTTGATCGCGGTTGACGTCGATACCGGCGAGATGGCCTGGTACTTCCAGACCTCACCCCACGATACCCATGACTGGGATTCGGCCCAGACCCCGATCCTGATCGACGGAGTCATCGACGGTGCGCCGCGCAAGCTGGTCTCGACCGCGGCGCGCAACGGCTATTTCTTCACCATTGACCGGGTGACTGGCGAGCACATCGTGACGACGCGCTACGGCGCCACGTCCAACTGGGCCAGCCACATTCGTGAGAGTGGATCGCCCAATCCGCACCCGGGCAAGGAAGCGATCATTCCCGGGTCGCTGGTGTCACCGGTGGAGGGTGGTGTCGCCAACTGGCAGCCGCCCGCGTTCAGCCCGGACACCGGATTGTTTTACACGCAGGAGAACAACGGGTTCAATCTGCTCTATTTGATCGACCCTGACCCCCGCGGTTCGATGGGGCTGGGTGGGAAGGACCGGGTCACGGTCGGGTCCGGTGGGAACGCGCTGTCGGCGATCGACTACCGCACAGGGGAGACCACCTGGCGTCATGTCTGGCCCGTCGGTGGCGGCGGCGGCGCCGGCGTGCTGACCACGGCCGGCGGTCTGGTCTTCACCGGCGACGGCAGTGGTAACTTCGTGGCGTTCGACGCCGCGGACGGCGACCTGTTGTGGAACACGCGCATCGGCAACATTTCGAACGCCCCGCAGACCTACCTCATTGACGGCCGCCAGCACGTGCTCGTCGCCGCTGGCCAGCAGCTGTTCGCATTTCTGATTTATTGATTCCGCCGGTTCAATTCGAGGATGACGGCCAAGACGACGTCTGGCTGCTCCCTCCTTGCCCCTGGCCAGACGAACGCCTCGCCCGAAACCGCCAGCCATCGTTTTTCCGCACCCGGCTATGTGACGAAGCCCCGTCTGCGTATCAGTCCGCCACGCTCAGCTCGTCCCGCAGCGCGTGCTGGATGGCGGCGGCGTGATACAGCACGCGACGGTCTCGTGTACCGGTGCGGAGGGCCCGGGTTGCGGCGGCGGCGGCTTCATCCAGCCGACCGGCACGATAGTAAGCCCACGCCAACGCGTCTTCGGTCGGGATGTCTCGCCGTCGCTCCGCCGCCTGTTCTACCAGTTCGACGGCCATGTTCGGCTTGAGATCGTGTTCGGCCAGCAGCCGTGCCAGCGCTGCGGGTTGCGTCTCTTCCAAGTCAAACGGGATGGCAGCGGGAGCGTGCGCCACAGCGGGGTGGGTGGGCGTGTCGATACGCCATCGGACTGATCGAAGACCGACCGCCGTTCGGGCGTCTGCGCGCGCATTTTGGTAGGATTCAGCGGTCTGCAGGTGTGTCCAGGGACACGGAATTGGGGACGGGACATCGGCTTCCGTCCCCGTTTCTTGTACCCGCAGATTGGCACGATCACCCGACATGACGCTGAATTGGCCCTTCTCCTTCTCTCGACACGTCTCACGTCTGCTCGCGTTGGGGATGACCACAGCTCTATTCGCGTCCATCTCCTCGGCCCAGTCTCTCGGGTCCGGCGCCCTCGCCGTTGACCCAGCGCCGGACCAGGCGCCACCAGCCGGGCAGACCACCGACGGGCTGGGGCTCATCGCCGGACGCCCCACCGTGCGGCCGACCCGGACCGAGGTGCCGCCGGACATCGACGGTCGTCTCGATGACCTCGCGTGGCAAAGCGCCGCGACCCTGACCGAATTCACCCAGCAGGCGCCTCTTGAAGGGGCCCAAGCGACCGAAGAGACCGAGGTCTATATCACGTACGACAGCGAGCATGTCTACTTCGGGTTCTACCTGCATTACGCAGACCCCAGCGTGATGCGCGCCAACCGCGTCGACCGCGATACGTCGTTTCAGGACGATCTGATCACCGTTTACCTCGACACGTTCCTCGCGCAGCAGCGTGCCTACGACTTCGACCTCAACGCGTTCAACGTCCAGGGCGACGGGATCGTGAATGCGAGCGGCAATCGACGGGGCGGACCGATTCCGGTCCCGGATCGGTCGTGGGACGCGCTCTTCTACAGCGCCACCGAAATCGTTGAGGACGGCTTCAAGGCCGAAATGGCGATTCCGCTCAAGAGCCTGCGGTATCCGCAGCGTGCGGCGGGTGAATCGCACCAGTGGGGGCTCCAGATCGTCCGGGAGATCAAAGGGAAGAACGAGGAAAACGCGGTGTGGGCGCCGATGTCTCGTGACGTGGCCGGGTTCCATCGCCAGATGGGGTTGATGGAGGGGATGAAGGACTTCTCCAACAGCCGCAACTTGGAGTTCCTGCCCACTTTCACCGCCATCAAGTTCGGCTCGCTGGATGCGTCGACCGGCGGGTTCGTCAGTCAGGACACCGACCCGCAGGCCGGCCTGAACATCAAGTATGGTCTGACCTCCAATCTGACCGTGGATGTGACGTTCAATCCTGATTTCTCACAGATCGAATCTGACCAACCCCAGATCGAGGTCAATCAGCGATTCCCGCTCTTCTTCAGCGAGTTGCGACCGTTCTTCGTCGAGGGGGCCGAGATTTTCGACTTTCCCGGTCCCGTCACGTTCGTGCATACCCGCACCATCGTCGACCCGACGTGGGGCGCGAAACTGACCGGCAAGTCCGGCCGATTCTCGCTCGGGGTGCTGACGGCAGAGGATGAGGCTCCCGGTAATCTCGAGGACATTTCAGACCCGCTGTTTGGCGAGACCGCGCAGAACTTCATCGGTCGGGTGAAGTACGACCTCTACTCCGAGTCGCATCTCGGCGCCGTCTTCACCGACCGCGAGTTTCTCGATAGCAGCAGCCAGTTACGCGGGGTTGACGGCAGCTTCCGGCTGTCGCGGTCAACGACGACCGCTTTTCGGGCGATCCAGTCTGACCACCGGGAACTCGACGGGTCGGAAACGACGGGTCACGTGTTCGACGCCAGCATCCGGGCCACCGGTCGGAACCTGAGCTGGTTCGTCGCCGCGTTCGAGATTACGCCCGATTTTCAGACGGACCTCGGCTTCGTCCGTCGCCGCGACCAGCGGCAAGCGCTCGGCAACGTGGCCTATCGCTGGTGGCCGGAAAGCTGGATCATCAACTGGGGACCGCGTGTCAGCTACAGCCGGAACCGGAACTTCGACGGCGTGCTCGAGGACGAGGGCAGACGCGCCGGATTGAACTTCAGCTTCGCGAACAACCTGTCGTTCAGCGCCAACGTGAACCACGACCTGGAGCGGTTCGGCGGGATCGACTTTGACAAGACGGAATATTCGGTCAGCGGTGGCGTGAACACCAGCCGCGCGTTGTCCATCCGGGTCAACTACTCGCAGGGAGACCAGATTTTCTTCGATGACAATCCGTTCCTGGGGGACGGGCGCAGCGCGCGGCTCAATGTGACGGTGCGACCGCTGGCTCGGTTGAGTTCTCAGATCAGCGTCAATACCAGTCGGCTCACGGATCCGAGCCGTGGCGGCCTCGACGTCTTCGACGTGAAGATCTACCGGGCTCAGAGTATCCTGACGTTCACCGACCGTCTCCTGATGCGGAACATCACCGAGTACAACTCGTTCGACAAGGACCTCGACGTCAACCTGCTGCTGACCTATCGCATCAACGCAGGGACGGTGTTCTTCCTGGGCTACGACGACCACTATCGACAGGAAAACCGGATCGAAGGGGATCCGGACGGTGACGGATTTGACGAGCGGCTCTTCTTCACCAGCGATCTGCGCCGCACCAACCGGGCGGTCTTCACAAAACTGCGATACTTGTTCAGGATTTGAGCTCACGCCGGATCACGTGGGCCCCGACGCTGCCACGTATTTCGTCAAGACCCGCGTCTCCCCGGCGGCCAATGACCAACTCCACCCGGTTTCTGCGCTGTGTCGCCGCCATCGCGCCACTGCTGTTCGTGGTGCCAGCGGCTGGACAGAGCGGCGTCGAACGCCAGATCGTCATCTTGGCGCCGAGTGCAGACGACCCGCGCGTAGAACTGACGCGCGCCGCGCTGGAGTTCTGGAACCGGACGCTGACCGAGGTCGGAGTCGATGTCAGACTACGTGAAAAGTCGGTCGTGGTCGCCCCCCCGGGCGTGCGAGCCATCGAGACCTTCGCACGGTTCGTGGCGCAGCGTGGTGGGCGGATTCCGAAAGGCGCGTCCGGGCCGCAGCCACCGCCCGAGTTGCGGGCCGTCGGCGGAGACGTGGTGCTGCTGCTTTCACGGCAGCCGCTGCTGCCGTTCGCGTGGCCTCTGGTCGGGTCGCCTGACTACTTCGTGACGATCCGCGCGCCGGAGCCCCGTCGGCCTGAAGACACCCGCGTCCTGCGCAACGTCATCGCCCATGAACTGGGCCACACGTTAGGGCTCACGCACCACCGAGCCAGCTTCACCCTCATGTGCGGCCCGTGTTCGTCCATCGCGGCCGCCGACGACACACTGGAGTGGCTCCCCTTGACCGACATCGACTTGGAACGCCTCAGAACGATTCACGCCCGTCCGTAGCCGCGGGTCTTTAGACCCGTCCGTCTCAGCTCGGTATAGCGCTCGCCACCATCCTCAGTTCAGCGTCCGGTCGCCGACCGGCGCCGCCACTCCCACGCCATACTCGTACACCAGTCGTCCCCCCAACTCGGCCACCGTCGCCAGCAGCAGCACCCCGCCAACCCCAACCACCGCGAGACCCGCCGCGGCGCTTCGCCCCAGCCGCCCGTACCGCATTTGAAGACCGACCCGGCCGGCCGTGGTCAGCCCGAAGTACCACACACACCACAGCGCTTGGTCCCAGTGCCGAGTGACCACGGCCTGCGCCAGTCCCGGGGTAAACACCTCGGGCGCCGCGTCGCGCCCGGTGAGGTAGGCGACGATGAGCATCACCGTGCCGCCGACATGGAGTCCGGTCGAAACTAGCCGGAGCGTGGTGGGGTCTCTGCGGACGACGGCGAGGACGTCGACGACCACCGCCGTTACTAGCAGCCCGATCGGCAGGTGTACGATGAGCGCGTGTGGGTTGGGAGCCCAGTCGGCCAGCCCGGTCATTGCCAGCGAGTCTGGCAGAGCCCCGTTGACGGCGCAAGCGACGGGTCCGTCTTCGGTGTTTGGCTCCCTGGCGTGTTCACTTTGGCCCGGAGTGAGATATTAGAGGCGCCACGTTAGACTTGGACCCCTTCTGTTACGCGGTCGTGGGGCGCAACGTGCGAGCGATTGGCTTCCTGCGGCGGCGGGCACGAGACGCCGCGGTGGGGGCCACCGGCGGTTCGCCCCCGGAGGAGGTACTCGGGGGCGGGTAGCGGTGAGGCGACGGGCAGGCGCCCGTGTCGAGACGCGCGCCCAGCCGGCACGATGAGCCACGTTGCCGCCGCGCGGCCCGCGAGGATAGCGGTGGCGGCCGCGACCGCGCCGATCCAGGACAGACCGACGATTGTCGCGGCCAGCACCGCGACCACCACGGCGAGTTCGAACAGCGAAGCCCAGGTGATGGCCCTGGTCTCGCGCGCGTGTACGAGCGTGGCTCGCTGAAACGTCATCCAGACCGAGATGTAGATGTGGCCCGTCGATCGCAGCGAATCGAAGGTGGAGTCCTAGTGACGGACACCGGCATCGCGCTCGGGACGTCGATTGGAAACCGACATCGAGCCATCCGCATCCGATGAAGATGCACACGCACGATTTGCGATGGCGACGAGCATGGAGTCCAGGTTGGCGCGCTGGCTGGGTCACGTGCGTCCGTCAGACGTGCGCACGAGCACCCGGTCACTCCGGCAGTGCGAACGTGACGAGCATNTTGCTCCCGATGGGCGCTTCCAGCTCGGGGGCGTACTGGTCCATCCGGAAGATGGCCGCGCCGCCGACCGGCACCGTGACGTATTGCCGATCGCCGACGGTGTAGCTGACCGGATAGCCGGTGATCTGGCTGCCGAGAATCGTCTCCCAGAGCACCTCGCCCGATTCGGCGTCGAACGCGCGGAACCGCCGGTTGAGGTCGCCATGAAAGACGAGGGTGCCGCCCGTCGCCAAAGCCGAGCCGGCGTTTGGCGCCCGCTGGCTGTAGCGCCAAACCTCACGACCGGTCGAGATGTCGATGGCCCTGAGCTCTGTCAGGTCCCCGTTCTCCTCCAGCCCCGGTTCCGGAATCGTGAACCGGGGACCAGTGCCGGTAACCGTGCGGTCGTTGGCTGTCTGATCCAGACAGGAGCGGTTGAACGGGATGTAGAGAAGCCCAGTCTGCGGGCTGTAGGACCACGACCACCAGCCCTTCACGTTGTGACCACAGATGACGTGCCGCTCGCCGACNGCCTTCGCCACCAGGTCCGTGTTGATGAACACTTGGCCGGTTGCCGGATCGATGTCCCGGATGACAAATCGATCGGTGGAGGTATACGGCAGCGGCGCCGCCCAGAGAAACTCGCCGGTCTCCCGGTCGTTGACGAAGAGCCCACCCGGCTCGCCGATCGTCACCACCACCTTGCGCTCACGTGGGGCGCCGGCCACCGCAGGGTTGATCCAGCGGACCGCCTCGGGGTCCGGGTCGACCACGATGTCGATGAGTGTCCGCTCCTGCACAAAGTCCTGGTCCCAGTCGTCGCACGGCAGGTGCTGGTAGTACCAGTCCATGGCGCCGGTATCCACCCGGAGCGCCACCGTCGAGTTCGTATACAGCTCGCAGGGTGTGGCGTCGCCCACGTCCCAGGTCCCGCGCCGCATGATCCGCGTATAGGGTGAGGGCACCGCGATGCCCCAGTAGACCAGCCCCAGCTCCGGGTCGTAGCTGCCCGGGACCCCCCACGGCGACACATGCACGCGCTGCGCGGTCGGCACGTCGCCCCAGGTCTGACCGCCCGGATCGTCGGCGCCGGCCGCGGTGTAGAAGCGCCATGCCTCTTGCCCGGTGGCGGCGTCGTGCGCCGCGATGAAGCAGCGCTCGGTGTCTTCCTGTCGGGGGCTACAGGCGCGGCCGCTCATGACCCGACCGTCGATGACCATCGCCCCGGACGAATGGGAGATGCCGCCCCGGTGGTCCGCCATCTCGCTGTCCCACGCCAGTTCNCCGGTGCGGGCGTCCACCGCGATCAGGTGGGCATCGGCGGTCAGGTGGAAGATGTGATCGCCGTAGATGGCGATGCTTCTCGTGCGGTTGCCGAGCTGCGAATACTCCCGCAGGTCGGCCGGCACTTCCCACCGGTAGTCCCAGATCAGGTCACCGGTGGTTGCGTCGAGAGCCTGCAGGTGGTCGCTGCCCGGGTTGGCAATGTACATAACGCCGTCNTAGACCAGCGGTCGGAACTGCTGGGGCCCCTCGTCCATCGCCCGCATCCANGCCACGCGGAGCTCGCCCACGTTGNCACGGTTGATCTGGTCCAGTGGACTGAAGGCCTGGAAGTCGTAGGTCCGATGCGGCATCAGCCAGTCGCCGGGGTCCGGGTCCCGCAGCATCGCGTCGGTCACTGGAACGTAGTCGTCCACCGACGGCTGTGCGCTGACGGGCTGGCCCGCGCAGAACACGGTGACGCCAAGCACGAGCGCGCGTCGCACGAAGCTGGATGGGTTCATGGTTCGCTGATCATACCGGCATCGGTCGGACCGCGGTGGGAGGACGCGAGCGTGAGGTCAATTCCACCATTGGTTGTCGTTTTGACTTGCGCCCCGGCCGGCCTCAGGACGCGAACGCGATATGAGTAGACTGGCGGTGCCTGCGGCGATGACATACAAGGTTGCAGGAGTGGTGTGCCT
Organism: Acidobacteriota bacterium; assembly: GCA_002712885.1. GTDB lineage: Bacteria > Acidobacteriota > Vicinamibacteria > Vicinamibacterales > UBA8438 > UBA8438. The sequence goes on along the minus strand of PAUN01000035.1, from coordinate 21,860 downwards.
CCTCGTCGCCGCCGGGTGTGGGCTGGCCCTTGCCCGAACGGCCACCGCGTTCGCGTGGAGCACGATCCTGGATTACGCCGTCGACCCGAAGCATCAGCTGCTGGACTACCGCTTGCCGAACATCCCGACGACGCATCTCGTCTTCGTCGTGGCCGCCCGAGGCTCGGGTCGCGATCCGCGGCTCATCTTTGCGGGGCAAGACTACGACTTCGAAGGTGAGGGTTACTTCGAGATCTGCGATTTCGACCAGCTGGCNCCGCCGGCAGTAGTCCAGTAGNCGGGCACGATCAGAGCGGGATCGCCTGGCTGAAGAGTGACTGGAACTCCTGGGGCACGTGCGCGAGTTTCTCCGCCGAAATGGGAATCTTGTNCTGCCGGGGACACTGGAAGTTCGCGGCGTCGGTGAACCGCGGCCGGCCGCTCCTGCTCGAACGCGCCGATCCGACGCGCCGAAGAGATTGAGGGGTTCTCGATAGTCCTCGGTGGAGCCACGCAGGCGTACCGGGTTTGGCCTGCGAACCTATGCCATCGACCCCGTGTCGCCACGAATGATCAGTATCGAAGCCGTGAGCGGTATCGACGGATTACGCGAGCTGACCCTCGTCGACAACTGGTTCGAGGAGTTCACGCGCCTTGTGCCGACGCCGTAGCGGCCGCCCGTGGTAGCGGCGACGACACCCACACCGTCCCGATCTCGCGTGGGCCGGTCGCTACGACTCGCGGCTACTGCGAGACGCGCCAGGGCGAGACGTCGGGCCACGTTTCCAGCGCCTCGACTGCCCACTCGGTCGTTTTGTCGTCGTGACAGGTCGTACACGGATTGGGAATGCCATACCGATCCGTCATGGCGGGTGACACGAATCTGAAGGTGTGACTGCGCACGTTGACATTGCCGACAGTGCGGGCAATCTCCGGCATGTGGCAGGCTATGCACACGCCGCCCTCGCCGTCCGGGTCGTGTTGCGTGTGATAGGCGACCGACCCCCGCGGCCCGGCCTGCAGCTGGGGGCCGTGACACTCGAGACAGACCTCGTTGCCGGGGGCGATCAGGTCGGCGTTGTGCTCGGTGCCGTGCGCGTCGTGGCAGCCGTAGCAGGTCACCCCCTTGACCGACATCTGGCTCTGGACGTAGTCGTTGCCCTGCATCCGATTCTTGTGGGCTGATCCGTCAGGCCAGTGCGTAAACGTTTCTTCGCCCAGCTCGGGACCGTCGAGTTCCCAATATTCACTGAGTCGCTCGCCCGGCCGGTAGCCGACCGGCCAATCGTAGTACCGCCCGTCGATCGGATTCTCGAGCGGCTGCCCCTGTGAGTGGCACTGGATGCAGGTGTCGTCCGCCCGCACCGGGTCGAGCCGGGCCGGGTTGACGATGCTGGCTGCGGCCTGGTCGATGTTGTGGAGGCTCCCCGGACCGTGGCACGCCTCGCACCCGACGTTCCACTCTGTCGGGGTCTTGGTGGCGATGTCGTAGTTCACCGAGTGACAGCCGTCACACAGTGGGCCGGTCGGTCGCTGCATCTGGTCGACCGGATAGTGGTCGGCCCACCAATCACGACCTGGTTGCGGGTTGTATCGGCGCCACTGGCGATTCTGGACGTCCCACTGCGCGGGGAAGATGAAGTAGTCGTCGCCGATCTGCGTGTAGTACCGCTGTTTCCACTTGCTGCCGTAGGTGAAGACGACATCGTCAGGAGTAAACGTTACCAGCGGGTTGTTCGCCGCGAAGTCACCCAGAATCACCTCGGGCTGCTCGCGGGGGTCTTGCAGCACCTTCGCCATCAGGGTGTCTTCCCACCGTGCATGGATGTCGGCGTGACACGCCTGGCACGACTTGGACCCGGCGTAGGTGGCGTCGGCCAGATCGCCGCCGGACTCCGGTCGGCCCAAGCACGCGGTCGACAGCAACAAGGTGAATACCGCCGCCGCCAGAGCTAGTCGTCTGTGCATCGTCGCTCACGAATGATAGCGTCTGTGGGACGATGGCGTGGTCTGTCGCTTGGCGACGGTTGGCGGCGGTCGTTGGCATTGTGGGGGGGGCGGCCTTGCTTGCACCACCGCTCCACGCCCAGCCGCGCTGCGCATTTCTGTGTGCACCGGACGTCAAGATCGAGCCAACCGTCACGGTTGAACATCTGTTCGGTGCGGCCAGGATGGAGCAACTCGAAGGTGGCGAGGTGGTCGCCACCGGCCGGCAGGAGCGCGAATCGGTCTTCGAATTGATTCTCGCGGTCGGCATCCCGACCGAAATTCCGCGCGTCGGGTTCACCGTGGAAACGATATTCGTCCCGTTCGGCGACACCGATGTGCACCCCTTCACCGGGATCGCGGTTAACGACCGCCAGGGTTCCATTCGTGACAACGGCATCGAGGTGGAGCTCGAGCTCAACCTGTCACTCCTCGAACCGGAGCAGACCGGNGGCTGGGTCGAAAGCCACTTCGACATCGTCGACAAGATCAGCCCCGGCGAGACCCCGGACGCCGGCAGCGTCTACACGCACAAGCTCAACTTCGAGCTCGACACCGCGTTTCTCCCGTTCAGCCGGCTCAGCGAAGACAACTGGNTGCACCATTTTGAGGTGGAAGGGTCGCTCGACTATGTCGCAACCGGGCTCCCCAAGGTCGGCGACGTCATCGACAATCAGCGGTATCTTGACGATGCCAGCCGGTGGTCGTTCTCTCTGGTCGGTGTAGTCCCGCTGGCGCCACTCGCGCCCTGAGGCAATCGCCTTGACCGCAGCGGAGACGGCGTGGCCTTTCCGGCGACGTTGGCCACATGGCTCGTGCCCGGCCGTTGTTGTCCACTTTGGCAGTTCCTGCTAGTGTCCTGGACACACGGGTCCAGCAACACGCGCTCGGTCACAGGGAGATCAGTTTGATGCCAAAGATGAAGAAACGCTGGAGCAGCGCGCGGTTAATGGCCGGCAGTCTGTGCGTGGCGGTCGCGTTGTCCGTGTCGACCTGGCAACTCCGGGCGGCCGAAGACCTGCCGACGGTGACGCCGGAATCGGTCGGGATGTCGTCCGAGCGGTTGCAGCGGATTGATGACTACTTCCAGCGGTTCATCGACGATAACAAGATTGCCGGCGCGGTCACCCTTGTGGCGCGGCGGGGCAAGGTGGTGCACTACTCCGCGGTGGGGTCGAAGTATCGGGAGGAGAACATCCCGATGACCACCGACTCGATCTTCGCCCTGGCGTCGATGACCAAGCCGATCGTGTCCACGGCGCTGATGATGCTGTTCGAAGAGGGGCGCTTCCGACTCGATGATCCGATCTCGGACTGGATCCCGGAGTATGCGGACCACATGGTTCGCGAGAACGACGGGCCCCGTCAGCGCCGCGTGTCGGAGGCTCGCCCCATCACCATCCGCCACGTGCTTACCCACACCTCCGGTCTGACCCTGAACGCAAACGGGGCGGGGCTGTCTGAAGAGGATCGTCGCTGGGTCACCAACGACGGCGAGCCGTTCGCGACCCTCGGCGAGCGGGTGGCGCGCGCGGCGAGGATTCCGGCCGCCTTCCACCCGGGCGACCACTGGCAGTATGGCTCGTCAACTGACTACGTCGCCGTCCTCGTCGAGAAGATTGCAGGCCTCAGCATCGACACCTACCTGAAGGAGCGGATCTTCGAGCCGCTCGGCATGCGGGACACGTTTTACAACGTGCCGCGGGACCGGGTCGACCGGGTCGCCGCCATGTATCGTCCGACTGCGGACGGCGGCTCCGCGTTGTCACGTGCGCCGGAGTTCAGTGAGCCCACCACCTATTTCCCCGGGGTGTCCGGTCTCAACAGCACCGCGGCCGACTACTTCCGGTTCGCCCAGATGATTGCCAATGGCGGCGAGCTTGATGGGGTCCGGTTGCTGGGCCGGATGACGGTCGACTTGATGATCAGCAATCACACCGACGACAAGAGCGTCTACATTCGCGGCGACGGCTACGGGTTCGGTCTGGGATTCGGGGTGTTGGTCGACCCGACCAAGTCGTTGGACACCCTATCCCCCGGCAGTTACGGCTGGGGTGGCGCGTTCGGTACCCTCTACTGGGGCGACCCTGCCGAGGACTTGATCGGCCTGATGTTCATCCAGCTCCGGGGCCACGGGCCCTTGAACATCCGCCAGCGGTTTACCAACGTGGTCTCACAGGCGGTCGTAGATAGCGTCGCGGACCAGAAGCCGACGGTGCGGGGGTACGCCGTTCCGCAGTAGTACGTAGACGCGGCTGCGCCGACTAATACTTCGACGGGGCTTCGCCCCGAGCCCCACGCGGGGGNCCCATCGCCCCACTCCGCGTCCGCGGGGCGCGCATTGTCGCGCGCCTGGCCCCCGTCCGGGTCAGACACCAGTATTGTCGAAGTAGCGGATGTTCGGTGCCCCCTCGATCCATCCCACCAGTGTGTCCAGGTCGCCTTTCTCCGTGCGCCAGGCCAAGTACTTCTCGTAGTGCTGGCGCGAATCCCAATGCTCGACGAACAACATGGTGTTGGCGTCGTCCTGGTTCCTCTGCATGGTGACCCCATCGCAGCCATCAAACGCTCTGGTGTCAGGGAGGATGGTCCTCACGAAATTCAGCACGTTGTCGACGTGTTCCGGCTTGACCTGGAATTCCACCAATACGAGAACGGACATGATTTGACTCCTCGCGGATCGGGTGATTGTGACGCGTTATGTCCAGACATCCCGTCGGGGGTCATCAAAACGAGTTGACGACATCGGTCTCCCGACGGGCCATCTGCGTCGCCATGGTGTGGTGGTGATAGTGCATGCCACACTTGATGGCNTAGACCAACAGCATGTCCGGATCGGGTCGGCGCCGCACCGCCCCACGCAACCGGGTGCGATAACACTGACGAAGTCGGCTGTCCAGAATATCGTGCGTAAGTCGTCGATACAAATACAGGAAGCGAACGAGGCTGATCGTTTGCGTCTTGAGCCAGCTCAAGGGATGCCGCCGCCAGTAGCGGCCGACAAGTTGGGCGCCAGCGCTGGCCAGGCCCGATCGGTGTGTACCCCGAATCGGGATACTTCGCGCAACCGAATTGGAACTTCGTGGACGTGATTTCACCGGATGACCTGGTCCGCGAAGCGCGGGGGTGGATCAANGATGGCGCCCAACTTGTCGGGGGCTGCTGCGGCACCGGCCCGGAACACATCCGAGCCTTGCGCGCGGGGTGCTGAAAAAGGTCCGAGGAGGTTTTCTGACGGGCGCCTCGTCGGAAAACCGGGCTACGCAGGACGACCCGACGTGGCCGGCGACCCTGAGGTCAACGAGTCGAAGAGGCTCGGTTGGTGGGGCGCCGGACGGCTGAAGTAGTTGGAGAGTTGCCCACGGAGCCAGACGATATACCGCCGGTTCCGTGACCGCTCGTCAATCGCCTGGCGGCACAGGGCTCGCACCGCGTGGGCGTGTCGCCGCCACGATCGACCATCGCAGTCTACCTGCAGATAACATGGCTTCTCGTCCAGAAACAGCGGGTCCCTGGCCAGGGTCCAGATGTCGCACTGCACTTCGCCGCTGGGGAGCAGGGCCAAGCCGGGTGGCTGGAGCAGATGCGTCAGTTCGTGCCCGATGGTGAAGTAGGTCACCACCCGACGCCGGTAGGGGTTCAAACGGATGAGCCGCTCGCTCGGGTAGGCCAAGCCGTCCAGCCACCGGCTGGCGGTCACCCCAACCGTGACCGGGTCATCGCCAAGCTCCGGAAACAGCCGGAGGGCCCGCTCCAGCCGTTGGACCAGCTCCGGCGCGGCGACCTTCGCCATCGGTGCGGTCAGAACCAGTCGAGGCATTAGTGTCCTGCAACCATGATTCGCTGCATCAGTCGCCAGCGGGGCATCACGCCTGAATGCGTTGTTCCGCGGTCACAAATACCTAATTTGCTCCCTTGTCACGCCTTTTCAGCCGNGNTGCCNCNCTNNCGACTGATGCAGCGAATCACGGTAACAGGACACTAGCAGCCCGTAGCCGCTTTCCGTGAACTTCCCGACTGGTCGGTCACTGTCCTTACCCGGGCATCACACATGAGAAGTTTGCGGCGTTGTCGGTGCTGCCGGTGCCGTTCCACTCGGCGACTTGGGGATAGGTGCAGAGCGGACGGGTGCGTACCACCTCACCGTCGGCCATTTTCGACGCCACCATCTGGTCCGGCGCTACGCCCTGTTCGACCCACCGTTCCATTGCGGTCAGCGCATCGAATGAATCAGGTCCCGGACCGCCCCGGCAGTGACCCATGCCAGGCACCATGAACAGTCGGAAGAACTCCTTCGTGGCGGCCAGCGCCTCGTCCGAGCTCGCCCCGTCGCCAATCAGCGACATGACCTCTTCGTAGTAGTCGATGGTGCCGATCGGGGAAATGTCCGAGTCGCTCCACCCGTGATACACGAGCAGTTTGCCACCGCGGTCCCGCAGGGGACGCAGGTCGGGGTCGTCGGCGTCCAGCGCCTCGCCGGTCTTGGCCAGCGCGATCGGCAGGTCGCGTTCATAGTCCCAGGTGCGGAAGTCCCACTCGGGATCATCGAACACCATGTTGCGCATGAAGTCCTCGGCCGCCATGAAGTGCGTGCCTGCGTACGCCTGTTGTCCGGTCACCCAGCTCGACCAGCCGCCTGGACCGGCTTCCCCCCCGGGGACCAGTCCGGGGTATAGCACGTCGCCGGCGCTGTTCGTGGGTCCGCTCCAGATGTCCGTGACGGCCTGGACCTGGGCCGCCGTGAAGCAGGTGCTCTCGTCTTGTCCGGCGGCGCAGGTCAGGGTGCCGGGATCGAACTGACATTTGCGCGGGTCGTCGAGCACACCGTCTTCGATGCCGTCGATCGCATCGCAGGCGGCGGTCACGGCGTCGCCCAGGATGGCCACCTTGCTCGGCGGAATGTAGCTGTCCTCNTTGTCGAGGGTCGCCAACGCATACCAGAGGTGCGCGCTGGCGTAAAAGCTGGTCCACATATGGGCGGGGTTGCCAACGACGAGCCCGTCGAAGTCCTCCGGGTACCGCTGCGCCTCCATCATGCCCTGCTGGCCACCCTTCGAGCAGCCGACGTAATACGCGTAGTTGGGCGCGTCTCCGTAGAACGCCTCGGAGATCGCCTTGCCATGGACAGCCGTCAGGTGAATCGATCGGTGACCAAAGTCTTCGATCAGATCCGGACGGTTGAGGGCCCAGTTGGCGTCGAAGCCACCGTCACCCCGGACGTGCCCGGTGTCGGTGCTCGCCGCGGAATAGCCCCGGTTCAAGGCCGTCGCCATGGCACGGTAGCTGATCGAACCGGCCATCCCACCATTGCCGGAAGTGTGAAACTTGCCGTTCCAACCTTCGGTGGGGAGCCANACCTCAAAGTTGACCGCGGGCTGTGTCATCGCCACGACCCGACAGAAGCCGGGCAGCTCGAGCGCCTGGTTCGCTCCGGGCGGCGTGAACGGACCGGCCGGCACGGTCTCTGCGAGAGTAATCGTGGTGTCGGCCAACGTGAGACCGGTCAGGGTCTCGCAGGNCAACGGGTCCGAAGTGTCCGCCGTGGCCGGTGCTGCCGTCGTCGTCGCCGCGTCACCAGAGCCGCAAGCGGCCACTGTGGCGACCGTCAGGGCGGCCGCCGCGCACCAAAGAAGCGTGGTCCATCGAATCGCGGTCGTCTTCTGCATGTCGTTGATCCTATATGCGTGGGTGATCCGTTCCAAGTGGGGCGCGGTGGCTTACCGGCTTAGGGCTTCAGGAGCGAGACGACCAGAGGAGTCTAGGATGTCAGATCTGCCATGGCTGACGCCGCGACAAGGCCAAGCCATTTTCTAACGAGGCGTCCGTATGGCAAGGCGCGAGGAGGGAGCATGCGGGGGGCGGCATGTGACCGAGGACGCAACGCCGTCCACGCGGGCGCCTCGTCAGAAAACGCCGAGCACGGGCATCGCACGGCGCTGGAGCACCTCCTGCACCGCGCGATGGGCCTCCAGAATCGCTGCGTCGGTGTGCGGGCTGGCGGCCGCATCAGCGTTGGCGATCGTAATCTGCCCGAACGGTTGTCGGCCCACCACGCACGGTCGGGTATCGCTCGATGAAAACACCCATTCCAACGGGTCATACAGGCTGTTGTAGGTATAGGCGTACCCGTGTGGCCAGCGATTGACCGCCATGGCGATGATGTCTCGCGCCGGGTCGAAGCCTCCCCCGCCGAGCACCCGTCCGAGCTGGTCCCGCAAGCTGCGCTCGACGGTATCCCAACTGGTGCTAAGCAGTTCCTGGCGTCCGATGCGGTGTTGTTCCTTGCGCGGCTTCCCCGGTGAAGACGGATACCGGGCCAGACTGAGCACGATCGGCTCCTCAGGCGATTCGGCATGCCTGAGGTCGCCCAGGCTGACCGCTTCGTCGAGCCCGAGCCGGGTGTGATACATGCTCGGGGTGCTGACGCGGCTGATGCCAAGCCGCTGGAACGCCGTCCAGTTGCGGACGGCGACGCTCGTGTAGACGAGTGGGGCCTTGACCCCGAAGGCCAAGGCTTCACGTTGCGCCTGCGGCAGCTCAGGCACCAGATAGGGGATCACCGAATTCCAGCACGCCATGACGCAGGCTCGGCCCCTCACCTGGTGGGTTTGCCCGCCGCGCACGTAACTCACTTCGACGTCTCGGCCCGATCCGGTGCCGCGATGTCCCACGTGGACGACAGTGCTGTTGAGGCGGATACGCGTGGCCTGGTGCGGCTGGTCCAGGCGCGCGTAGTCCACGCGAGCGGTCCCGACGTCCTCCTGGGTATTCCCGGGCACCGCCCCTGGAATGAGCCATCGCACCAGCAACCGCGTGAGAGTGGCGTTCCCGTCGGGGAAATGGATCGAGCCGCCTCCCGAACGCTGGCGTCCGTGGTGCCCGCCCGGCAGATCCGCCAGCACGCCGTCAGGGGTCGGCTCCAGCGCCATGCCGCTGAAGCCGGGCAATCCCATCTCCCACGCGAATAGCGCCGGGAGCGCGTCCGCGCCGACCGAAAAGCTGCCGTGCCCGCTGTTCTGGTAGAACCACATCACCTGTGGATCCACCTGCACCGTCTTCAGCATGAAGTCGGTGTAGCTCATCTTTGCCAGCCCGGCCTTCTTGTCGGCCGACGACAGCCCCGGGAAGTAGTCGGGCAGGGGCGCGTCATGGATGCGGGCGAGGTCGCGTCGCGCCGGATCCGACAGCGGGGTCTGGGCCAGAAACTCTGGTGAATAGCCCCGGAAACCATCCCGCTTGACCAGGCGGTCGACGCCCCAGGTCTCTTTGTCGAAGAAGTAGCTCGAGCCGAGCCCCATGCGTCGATACATGCCGCGGCTCTCGGCGGTGTTCGAGAGAAACCGGTCGAGGTCGATACCGATGGCGTCGAGCAGCGCTCGCGACGGGGCGTTATAGCGTTCCGGCGACTCGATGTTCAACGTGCCGCCGTTGAGCGCGAGCATCCGACCGTTGTAGTGGAATTCGTTGCGTTTTGCGTGTCCGCCGAAATCGTCGTGGTTGTCGAGAATCAGCACCCGCGCGTTTGGCCCGACCTGGGAGATGAAGAAGTGCGCCGCGGCGAGACCGCTGATTCCGCCGCCGACTATGACGAGGTCATACCGTTCGCCGGTGTCGGTGGCGCTGGCCAGATCCCATCCCCGCCGGTCACGCATCTGGTGGCCGACCTCCCACGAGCCATCATGGCTGCCTCGCATGCCGGTCCGGGTCGGCGGGTAGTAGTCGGCCGCTTGTTCCGGCGCCGGGGCCTGTTCCAGCGCTCGCGCCCAGCTCGGCAGTGCCAGCGCGCCACCAACCGGAATCGCGACCCCGTTGATGAAGTCGCGTCGTGTAATCGCCCGGTGCATGCCGAGCTCGCGGTCGGAGGTCTTCGCCATCACTGTCCCTTTGTCTGACTGTTCCAACAGTTCTGTATACCACCGATCCCGCCTTGCTCCGACGGTTCAGTCCGGCGATCATCGCAGGATGCCTTCTACGCTTGAAGAGGAGTTGGCGCGGTATCCGCGCGAACCGCTGACGCGGACACCGACGCCGCTCCACCATCTGGCTCATGCCAGCGCCCGGCTCGGCATGGATCTGCATCTGAAACGCGACGACCTGACCGATCTCGCGCTGGGCGGAGACAAACCGCGCAAGCTGGAGTACGAGGTGGCGCGCGCCACGGCGGCCGGGGCGACGGTACTGGTTACGTGCGGCAGCTCCCAGAGCAATCATGCGCGGCTGACCACGGCGGCAGCTCGTCGGGTCGGTCTGCGGGCGACGGTCGTGCTGAGCGACGATGAGCGCCGGACTTTCCAGGGCAATCTGCTGACCGTCTACCTGATGGGCGCCGACGTGCGGTTTGCCGAGACCGACGACCACTGGGAGATCGAAGGCCATGCACACCGGGTGTGCAACGAGCTGCGGGCAGAAGGTGAGACGCCGTACTACATACCGGTGAGCGGTTCGACGCCGCTGAGTTGTCTGGGGTACGTGCGGGCCGGTCTTGAGCTCGCGGACCAGCTCGCGGCGTTCGGTCTCACCCCGGCCGCCGTCTACACGCCGTTTGGTACCGGCGGCATTTTCTCCGGCACGCTCATCGCGCTTCGTGAGCGCGGCATTGACTGTCCGGTGATCGGTATCAGCGTCAATCGCGATACCGAGCGGTGTCGGACCAACCTCGACACCTGGTGGACGGCCACGAGCGAGCTACTTGACCGNGACCCGGATCGGCCGCGAGGGGCCACCGAAATTTACGACCAGTTTGTCGGCCGCGCCTACGGCGACGCGACCGGGGCGTGCCTTGACGCCATCCTCCTGATGGGGGAAACCGAAGGTGTGTTGCTGGACCCGGTCTACTCCGGGAAGGTATTCGCTGGTTTGTGCGCCCACCGGCACGCGGGGCGGTGGGGTGCAGACGAGACGGTGGTCATGGTGCATTCGGGCGGCACACCCGCGCTCTTTGCCTACGCGCCCGAGCTCCGCGCTCATCTCGCCAAACGGGGCGTCGCTCTGCCCTGAGATCGCCGCGGGTCTTCGGAGCGGTGTCGCGCTATTCATCCATATACGTGAGCTCGGAGCGGATGATGAACGCTTCCGCCCGCAGCGGCTGACCGGCTTGCTTCAGACCCGCCTGCGCTCTGGCGACCACGCTCCCGAGCCACTCCCGGTCGCCGAGCCCGTCGCCCCGTCGCACTGTGACTCGAATCATGCCTGTTCGTCCTCGGAACGACTCAACTCGGTCGCCGCTATTTCTCGCATGCGNAATTTCTGAATTTTCCCGGTGACCGTCATGGGGAACGCGTCGACAATCTTCCAATATCGCGGAATCTTGAACGTGGCGATTGCGCCGCGGCAGAACGCCGTCAACGTGTCGGCGTCGAGCTGGGCCTGCGGTTTTGGCTGCACCCAAGCCATGACTTCCTCCCCGTATCGGCTCGACGGCACCCCGATGACCTGGGCGTCAGCCACGGCGGGATGGGTATAGAGAAATTCCTCGATCTCACGCGGGTAGATGTTTTCTCCACCTCGGATGATCATGTCCTTGATACGTCCGACGATGCTCACATACCCGTCATCGTCCATGGTCGCCAGATCCCCGGTGTGCATCCACCGTCCCGAGTCGATCGCGGCGCCCGTGGCGTGGTCGTCATTCCAGTAGCCGAGCATCACACTGTATCCGCGGGTGCACAGCTCGCCGCGCTCGCCGCGAGGCACAACGCGTCTCCCGTCCGGGTCGACAATCTTCACTTCGACGTGCGGGTGCACGGCGCCCACGGTGGTCACCCGTTTCTCGATCGGGTCATCCACCCGCGATTGGGTCGACACCGGCGAGGTTTCCGTCATGCCATAGCAGATCGTGACCTCCGGCATGTGCATCCGTTCGCGCACCTGCTTCATGACCTCGACCGGGCACGGAGAGCCGGCCATGACCCCGGTCCGTAGCGACGAGAAGTCCGTGGTGTCGCAGTTCGGGTGGTCGATCTGGGCGATGAACATCGTGGGCACTCCGTACAGCGCTGTGCACCGCTCGGCCTCGACCGTGGCGAGCGTCTGTCCGGCATCAAACGTCTCCCCGGGGGTCACGATGCAGGCGCCGTGGCTGGTACAGGCCAGATTCCCGATCACCATGCCGAAGCAGTGATAGAACGGTACTGGTATGCACACGCGGTCGACTTTGGTATAGCCGAGCACCTCACCGCAGAAGAAACCGTTGTTCAGGATGTTGTGATGCGACAACGTGGCCCCTTTCGGGGCGCCGGTCGTGCCTGACGTGTACTGAATGTTGATCGGATCGTCGAACGCCAGACTGGCCTCACGGACGGCCAGGTCGGCGTTGGTGACCGCCCCGCCCTCCTCGAGCAGCTCCGCCCAGTCGTCGTCCAGCACCACCGCGTCGCCCAGGGTCGGGCAGTCGGGACGGACCGCGTCGACCATGGCCACGTAGTCGGTCTGACGAAACCGTCGGGACAGGAGGAGCAGACCCAGACCGGACTGATTCAGTGCGTGCCGCAGTTCCTGGGTCTTGTAGGCCGGGTTGACGTTGACNAGAACCGCGCCCACCCGGGCGGTGGCGTACTGAATGATGACCCACTCAAACCGGTTGGGCGACCACAGACCGACGCGGTCGCCCTGGGCGACGCCGCGCGCGAGCAGCGCCTTGGCCAGCGCGGTGGTCGCGTCCCAGAGTTCGGTGTAGGTGGCGCGATAGTCTTGCGCGGGCGCCACCAGGGCTTCCCGCGCCCCAACTCGCGCAACCGTCCGTTTCAGGTTGTCGCCAATCGTTTCACCCAACAAGGGGACGTCGCTGGCGCCATGCACGTAGGCCGGTGGCTTCATTTTACTCAGACGGGGCGCGCATTGTCGCGCGCCTGGTCTGCTTTCGCATACTCGCGCAGACGCTGCACTAGCGGGTGGCCTCGGTGCGGCCGGGGGTGGTCGCGGGTGTGTCGCGGAGCAACAGGTCGAGCTCTTCCGGGTGGGCGGTGCGGGCCNGCGCTTCTCGTCGTTCCAGTTGTCCCTGCTGTACGAGCCGGGCGAGCGATTCCTCGAGCGTGAATGATCCATGGCGGCGCGTGAGGGCGATCTCCTGGTGCAAGTGTTGCACTTGGTTTTTCCGAATGTGTTGCCGCGCGCCGTAGCCGATCATCAGCAACTCGGCGGCCGGCACTCGTCCACCGCCGATCCGTGGGAGCAAGGTCTGCGTATAGACCGCGGCCAGCGCCATCGAGAGCTCCTGCCGGATCGTGGCCTGCCGTTCCAGTGGAAACGAGTCGGCGATTCGGGCCACGGTGGACGCCACGTCGTTCGTGTGCAGGGTCGAGAACACGAGNTGTCCTGTTTCGCCCGCCGCGAGCGCGATCTGCATCGTCTCCGGGTCGCGCATCTCCCCGATCACCAGCACGTCCGGGGCCTGACGCAGGGTCGACCTGAGCGCGGTTGGGAAGTCTGAAACATCCAGCCCCACCTCCACCTGCTCGACCACGCTTTTGGCGTGCGGATGTTCGTACTCGATCGGGTCTTCGATCGTCACGATGTGCTTGGCGTCACGTCGGTTGATCTCGTCCACCAACGCCGCGAGCGTCGTCGACTTCCCGGACCCGGTTGGTCCACCAATCAAGACCAGCCCGAACGGCAGGCTCGTGAGCTGCTCGACGTTCGGCGGCAAGCCCAACCCGGAGAGCCGCGGCGGCCGCGCCGGCAACGCCCTGACCGCGGCCGCCGCGCGACCCCGCTCGCGGTGGAGGTTGATCCGGAACCGACCGAGACCGGCCACGGCCAGTGACGCGTCGGCTGGATCGCCCTGCTGGTATCGGCGGGCCGCGCCGACCGGGAGCGCGTCCAGCACCGCGGTTTCGATTTCGGCCCCGTCAAGGGGGCCCTCAGGCAACGCGGTTATCGTGCCGTCCACGCGGATCGAGGGGGGCAGGCCGGCCACGAGCAACAAGTCGCTGGCGCTGCGGGCGGTCAGGACGCGCAGCCACTCCTCGAGCCGGGATGGGCCGCCGAGCGCGTCGTCGCTCCACGCGTTCAACTCACTCGCGAGCTTATCGACGTCCGGGGCGTTCTTCATCGCGCGTNGTCAGGGTCGGTCCGGTCATTGGTCATACGTGATTTCCACGTACCCCTCGCTCGGGGTCCATTGCATTCGCCGAGCCGGCAGGTCCGAGTCGTCACCGCGTTGGTTCACGTAGACAAGCACTTCATCGTAGTCGTCCTTGATCGGTTCGATCAGTGAGCGCGCGATGGTCTCGGCCTGCGACGGATCCTCAGCCTCCACTTCGATGACGAATGCGCCGTGGGCCGTCGCCATGTTCCGGATGTGCCAGCTCTCGTTGACAAGGAGCGGTTCGTTCCCGCGTTCGGAAATGCTGACGCCCGTGGCCGAAGGGTCGGTGCCACCCACGCCCACGGCGGGTCCCCGGCGGACGGCCCAGTTGATGGTGGCCAGTGCGATCACACACGTGACCAACCCCAGTCGGATCGCCCAGCCCAGATTGATCCCGGCCATCAGATGGCCGCAGAATAGCATGTGCTCGCTTGTGAATGCGCGGCGTATGAACGGCGTAAATGATCCCCGAGGAGGCTGACAAGATGACCGCGATTGCTATCAGAAGACTNAGCGCCGTCGGCGCGACGTTCCTNGTCTGTGGGCTGCTCGTTCCGGCCGCATCGGCGCAGACCCTCGAGGAGATTGTCGCGTCGAGTCTCGAGGCGTCAGGGGGCCGCGCCGCGTTCGAGGCGATTCGTAGCGTCAGGCAGGTTGGGGGCTTCACCATGCAAACCGAGTTCGGCCCCCTGGACGGTGACATCGAAACGGTCATCATCCCCGGTCAGAAGTTTTACGAAGAGCAGCAGAGNGACCTGTTCGAGCAGCGCAGTGGTTGGAACGGGACGCTGGCCTGGCAGCTGGGTCCGCAGGGATTGGTCGACTTGGAAGGGCCCCAGGCAGCCGTGCTACTGGCGCGTAGCTTGCTGCACCCGTTCCTGGGGTTTGAGCGGCCCGAACTCGGCGGCGCGCAGTTTCGCAAGGCTGACGATGCTGACCTTGAGGGCCGTTCCCACCACGTGGTCATCGTCGACGTCCAGGACGTGGAGTTCAGTATCTTTGTTGATGCTGACACGATGCTGTTGTCGCGTTTCCAGTTCAACACGACGGTACCGCAGCTAGGCACGGTGCGCATCACCGGCGATTACTCCGACTACGAGGACCACGGAGGGGTGAAGTTGCCGACCAGACAGCTTCTGGACGTGCCTGGGGCGTTCACCGTCGACACCCGGTACACGACCACCGAGATCAACGTGGAAGTCGACCAGTCGATCTTCGAGAAGCCCTGAGTAGATCACAAGTGCAAGTTGCCTCGGCCGGGTCCAACGAACGAGTAGAGCGTCATCCCGGACGCCGACGCCATCTCGACGGCCAGGCTCGATGCCGCGCCCACAGACACCATCACCGGGATCGCGGCCTTGAGCGCCTTCTGCACCAGCTCGAACCCGGCCCGGCCGCTGACCACGAGGATGCGATTGTCGAGTGACGTGGCGCCGTCCAGGACCGCCCGACCGATCACCTTGTCCACCGCGTTGTGACGGCCGATGTCTTCTCGCACGCTGAGCAGTGCGCCGGTCAACGTAAACAGCCCGGCGGCGTGAATTCCACCGGTCGCTTCGAAGAGCGGCTGCCGCGGTCGCATCCGATCCGGAAGCCGCGCGAGTATGTCGGTTGCCACGTCGATGCTCGTGATCGCCGGCAGCGTCTGTTCGAGATCGTCGAGACGCTCCTTGCCGCACACGCCGCACGCCGCGGTCGCCCGAAAGTCGCGCTGCGCCCGCTCGATATCGGTCGTGTCAGCCGAATCCCGCAACTCGACCATCACCCGGGCGCCGGCCCCAACCTTGCCTTCGGCCAATTCGTCCGGTGACGGCTGTGCCGACGCTGGCTCGGTCCGAATCGAGACCACCTGGTCGGCGTGCGTCACGACGCCTTCCGCAAACAAGAATCCGGCCGCGAGTTCTTCGTCGTGGCCCGGCGTCCGCATCGTGATCACGAGCGGGCGCCCATTCACCCGAATCTCGAGCGGGGCCTCAACCGCCACCGCATCAGTCACGATGGCGCCGTCTGGCTTGCGGACCGGTACGCCGCGTAGGCCCACGTCGTCGGAATGGGGGGGAGGACTGGTAACCATGACGCGATTCTAGCAGCCCGTGGCGACCCGGCGTGTTGCAGCGAAACAGGCGATTCGCCCGAACGACTCACAATGCAGGATCGACCTATGAGCTCGTTCTCGACCGACGGCGGCCGCGTCGCGAACACGTCTACCCTCTGGTCTCCCCTGTGGTACTGTAGGCCCGGCATGGCCATCTCTCGGCGCACCTTTCTCAAGGCGTCCGTCGGCGGCGCGGTCGGCGTCAGCGCCCTCGGTTTCGACCTGACACCAGCCTACGCGGCGGTGCGCCAGCTCAAGATTCGGAACGCCCGCGAGTACAAGACCGTTTGTCCCTACTGCGCGGTCGGGTGCGGCACCATCGCCTATACCCACGGCAGTGGTGGGCTCAATACCACCAACACGGTCATCCACGTCGAGGGCGATCCCGACAACCCGATCAATGGCGGCACGCTCTGCCCCAAGGGCGCGTCACAGATGCAGCTCGCCATCAGTCCACGGCTGCGGAAGAGTCCGATGTATCGGGCGGCGGGTGCCGATGAGTGGCAAGAAGTCGACTGGGACTTCGCGATGGACTGGTTCGCGCGCAAGTTCAAAGAATCGCGAGACAACACCTTTGTCGAGCGCGACGGACAGGGGCGCACCGTCAACCGTACCAACGGCATCGCCTGGGTCGGGAGCGCCACGGTCGCCAACGAGGACGCATATCTGATTACGAAGACGATGCGCGCCATGGGGCTGACCTACATAGACCATCAGGCCCGCATTTGACACAGCCCCACGGTGGCCAGTCTGGCCGCCACGTTCGGTCGGGGCGCGATGACCAATCACTGGAAAGACATCAAGAACGCCGATGTCGTCCTGGTGATGGGCGCGAACCCGGCCGAAAACCATCCCTGCGGATTCAAGTGGGCGCTCGAAGCGCGTGACGAGAACAACGCGACGCTGCTCACGATCGACCCCCGGTTTACGCGCACCTCGGCCGTGGCGGACAAGCACCTGCAGATCCGGCCTGGGTCTGACATCGCCGTGCTCGGTGGGTTGATCCGGTACATGCTGGCTAATGATTTGCACCACGCCGACTATGTGCGGGCGCACACCAATGCGTCGTTCCTGGTCAGCGGCGAATTCGGGTTCGAGGAAGGACTGTTCTCGGGGTTCGATGAGGCGGCGAGCGCCTACGACAAGACGTCGTGGAGCTATCAACGGGACGCCGACGGATTCGTGCGCCGCGACCCAACGCTCGAAGACCCCCGCTGTGCGTTCCAGCTTCTCAAGCACCACTACGAGCGCTACACGCCGGCGATGGTCGCGCAGATTGCCGGCTGCTCCGAGGAGAAGTTTCTCGAGATGGCCGACATCATCTGCTCGACTGGTCGAGCCGATCGCGTGGGCACCATCATGTATGCGGTCGGCTGGACCATGCACACGGTGGGCAGCCAGATCATCCGCACCGGGGCCATTCTGCAACTGCTGCTCGGCAACATCGGCCGACCCGGTGGCGGCATCAATGCGCTCCGTGGACATGCCAACGTGCAGGGGGCGACCGACCATGCCATCGTGGCCGGTATTCTGCCGGGCTACCTGAAGGTGCCGACGCCGGAGCAGGCAACGCTGCGCGACCACCTCGATGCATCGACGCCGACGCCGTTGGTGCCGGATACGGTGAACTACTGGGGGAACTATCCCAAGTTTCTCGTCTCGCAGCTCAAGGCGTGGTTTGGCGACCACGCCACTGCTGCCAACGAGTTCGGGTATCAATACCTGGGCAAGCAGGACGGAGACGCCACCTGGTTGTCTATCTGGGACCAGGTGCGGCAAGGCGAAGTCGAAGGGTTCATCGCGCTCGGGTTCAATCCGCTGCTGGCCGGTCCCGACGTGCCACGACTGCTCGAGTCGATGTCTCGGCTCAAGTGGAAAGTGATCATCGATCCGTTCATGCTCGACAGCGCCGAGTTCTGGCGAGCCCCCGGGATGGAGCCGACCGAGGTGCAGACCGAGGTGATGTACATGCCGACCACGCACTGGATCGAGCGAGACGGCTCGTTCACCAACAGTGGGCGGTGGGCACAGTGGAAAGAGAAGGCGATCGACCCGCCAGCCGGTGTGCGCTCCGACACCTACGTGCTGTCGGAACTGTTCTGGCGGGTGAAGGAGCTGTACCAGCAGGACGGCGAGGACGCCGTGTACAACGAGCCGATCCAGAATCTCACGTGGGACTACCTGAATCCGCGCGAGCCGACCCTGGTCGAACTGGCGAAAGAGATCAACGGGTACGACCGTGCTACGGGCCAACTGCTGTCCTCGTTTGGACAGCTCCAAGCCGACGGTGGCACGAGTGCAGGGAACTGGATCTACACGGGCAGCTATACCGAGGCGGGCAACGTGATGGCGAACCGGGGCACGGACGACCCGACAGGTCTTGGCATGCACCACGACTGGGCGTTCAGTTGGCCCCTGAACCGTCGTGTGCTGTACAACCGGGCCTCAGCTGACGCGGAAGGCCGCCCGTGGGACCAGGACCGCGCTGGTATCGCCTGGAATGGGCAGCGGTGGATCGGCGATGTGCCGGACTACGGTGCGACGACCCCGCCCGATGGGCCCGGCGCGTTCATCATGACCGAAGAGGGGGTGGCGCGTCTGTTCAGCAACCACCTGGCTGACGGTCCATTCTCAGAGCACTACGAGCCGGTCGAAAGTCCCACGACCAACCCGTTGCATGAGTCCGTGGCGGTGAACCCGGTCATCAATTGGTATGACGGGGTCCGCGAGACACTGGCCGCTGAGGGCGACGATTTTCCCTACGCCTGTACCGTCTACCGGGTGGTGGAGCACGAGCACTTCGTCACCCGGAACGTGCCGCTCCTGGTTGAGCTGATGCCCGATTTCTTTGTCGAAGTCCCTGAGGGGCTGGCGGCCGAGAAGGGGATCGAGAACGGCGGTCGGGCCCGGGTCTGGTCCAAGCGGGGTGAGGTGGAAGGCATTGCGATTGTCACCAAGCGAATCAAGCCGCTGTTGGTTAACGGGCAGACGGTCTGGACCATCGGCATTCCAGTCCATTGGGGGTTTGTCGGCATCACCCACGGCTCGATGGCGAATCTGTTGACCCCGTATGTGGGCGACGCGAACACCCGCTGCCCCGAGTTCAAGGCGTTTCTCGTCAATATAGAGAGCACGGGACCGGCATCGACATGAGATCGTATGTAGCCGCAGGTCTTGAGACCCGCCCCGGAGGGGGCATTCGGGCCCGCTGAAAGAGACCGCAGACAGCCAATGCCGGACAATCTCGCCATCAAACGTATCTCAGCCACACCGAGCGCGTTGATTCCGCTCAACTCGCTCCGGTCGGGCGGACCCGTGTATTCGAAACTGGTCGACATTTCGAAATGCATCGGGTGTAAGGGGTGCGAGGTCGCCTGCAAGGAGTGGAACGACCTGAAGGTCGAGCAGACCACCAACTTCGGCAGTTTTCAGAGTCACAAGGACCTGTCGTCGAACACCTGGCTCTTGATGCGCTTCAATGAGGTTGAGGTCGGCGAGGACCTGAGCTGGATGATCAAGAAAGACGCCTGCCTCCACTGCGAGGAGCCAGGCTGTCTGTTCTCGTGTCCGGCGCCGGGCGCCATCGTGCAGTACCAGAACGGGATCGTCGACTTCAATCAGGACAACTGTATCGGATGCCAGTACTGCGTCTCCGGCTGTCCGTTCGACATTCCACGGTTCGACAAGGAGACCAAGACCGTCGCCAAGTGCAACATGTGCATCGACCGGGTCGAGTCCGGTCTTGAGCCGGCCTGCGTGAAGACCTGTCCGACCAACGCCATCGAGTGGGGCATCAAGGAAGACATGCTGGCGCTGGCGGAGAAGAAGGTCGAACGTCTGAACGAACGCGGCTACGAGCATGCGGCCCTCTACAATCCGGGCGGCGTCGGCGGCACCCACATGATGTATGTCGTCCCGCACGGCGACCGACTCGAGGACTACAGTCTGCCGGCGCACCCGACCGCCAGCCCTGGCCAGCTCCGCGGCTTGAACGTGCTGCAGCGGATTGGTTCGTATCTCCTCGGCTTCGGTGTCATCTCCGCGTTCGTCCACTTCCTCGCCGTTGGCCCGGACCGCCCGGAAGAGACCATCTGAAGCTCGAAGCCGATGTCGACCACGCTCATTCACCGATTCTCCTTCCTCGAGCGGATCGTCCACTGGGTGGTGGGCGTCACCTTCGTGGTGTTGCTGGGCACCGGGCTCGCCTTTGCCTATCCGTCCCTCTTCTGGCTCACGACCCTCCTGGGCGGAGGAGCTGCCGCCCGGGTGCTTCACCCCCAGATCGGCGCCCTGTTCGGCGTGGGGATCCTGTTCATGTTTGGGCTCTGGGTTCGCGACATGTTCCTGGACGGGCAGGACCGGGCGTGGCTCGGGGCGATCAAGCACTACGCGACGCACGACCGGGAGAAGGTGCCGCCGGCCGGGAAATACAACGCGGGACAAAAGCTGTTCTTTTGGGTGCAGAGCCTTCTCGGCATCGTGTTTGTCGTGACCGGCGGGTTGCTGTGGTTCCCGGAGTCGTTCGGGGCCGGGTGGCTCAACACCGCGCGGTTGCTGCACTACGCCGCGACGCTGGGCGGTGGTCTCTTCCTGATCGTGCACGTGTATCTGGGGACCGTGGCCTACCCGGGCACCGCTCGCGGCATGCTCGAGGGTAAGGTCACGCCGGCCTGGGCGAAGCTGCATCATCCCCGGTGGTCCCGCGATCGGGTCGATCGTTGACCCCGCTGGGTCGACGCACCCGTCCTTCGGACGTCGCTTCCCGGTGGGCTCACCGAGCCCGCCGCGCACGCACCCTCCTCGCCGACCGGCCTCACACAGCACCGTTGCTGCAATTTTATCTCTCTGTGCTTGAGCTCCAGACCTCCGTCTGCGCGCCGATCGACGCGTCCCGCTGGGTGGCAGTGTCGGCGGATCCTGGTGGGGACACACCTCGAATCCAGCTCGAACAGCTTCCGCTCGACGAGCTATCGGTTGAGTTCTCGACGTTCTGCCGCGAGATGCCGGAGACGGCCCCCGACCCGGTGAGCTGGGCCGCGAGAGCGGTGACGCGTGCGGAGTCCCGGACCCAGGTCGATCTGCTGCTGTCGTTGCTGACGGGGGGTGAGTTCGCCACTCTCGGCGGCGCCCTCGCGTGTGAGCCCGTGCCGTTGGCGTTCTTGGCGCGCGCCTTTCTTTCCCCGATGGCCGAGGCCCTCTCCGCCCTGGCGCCGACCGGCGCGCCCGCGCGGGCTCCGGTGTGTCCACAATGCGGGTGGCCACCGCAGGTGTCACGACTCGAGGACGAGTCTCACACGCAGGGCATGCGTCGTTTGGTGTGCGCGTTTTGCGCTGCCGCGTGGGGCTTTCCGAGGGCGGTGTGCCCTGCCTGCGGTGTGTCCGGAGACGACGGTCTCGTGTTTCACGTCGATGAGTCGCTGCCACACCTACGCGTTGAGGCGTGCAAGACCTGCCGTCACTATCTCAAGTCGGTCGACCTTCGGGTGCTCGGTCTCGCCGAACCGCTGGTCGACGATCTGGCCACGCCCGAGCTCGACTTGTGGGCCACCGAGCAGGGTCTCGACAAGATCGCACCGAATCTTCTCGGGTTGTGAACGAAGGCCTCTCGCTACGTACCGCCCTCGCGTCCGCAGTCAGTCGGGGCAGGAGGTCGAGCTGCCCGGCTTCGCGTTCGCCTCGCACCGCGACCCGCTGGCTCACCACGCCACTCGGGGA
>PAUN01000034.1 GCA_002712885.1 Acidobacteriota bacterium | reverse complement strand
CATAGTACGTTTACGCGGGCTGTTGCTCCGGTCTATTTTCCGGCAATACGCCCGCAGAGAACGTCTCACCACCCGCCGACGAACACCTGTTGCCGGCCGTTCAAAGGCGGCAGTCATCACCGTCCATGACCGACGCGCCAGCCAAGCTGCTCAAGACCCCGTTGCACGGTCGACATGTCGCGATGGGCGCCAGGATGGTGCCCTTTGGCGGCTGGGACATGCCGGTGCAGTATTCCGGGATCACGGAAGAACATCTCGCGGTGCGCACGGCGGCCGGACTGTTCGACGTGAGTCACATGGGCGAGATCGAGGTGGCCGGGGGCGACGCGTTAGCCGCCGTGCAGCGGATCTCGTCGAACGACGCGTCGCGTCTCGAGATTGGTCAAGCGCATTACTCGGCCCTGANCACCGAAGAGGGGACGTTCGTCGACGATCTGCTGGTATATCGATTGACCAACGACCACTTCATGCTGGTCGTGAACGCGTCCTCCATCGCGAAGGACTTCGCCCACATCCGCGCCGGCATTCAGGAGGTGGGTGACGCGTTCGCGGTNAACACGTCGTCGCGGTATGCGCTGATCGCGGTGCAAGGACCGCGGGCGCTCGAGATTGTGCAACCGCTCACGGAGGTGGATCTCGCCGGNATCGGATACTACCGTTTCGAGACGGGCGAAGTGGCCAGCCAGCGTTCGACCATCTCTCGCACCGGCTATACGGGCGAAGACGGATTCGAGATTTTTGTCCCCCCGTCCGGGGCCGATCGATTGTGGCAGACGCTGTTGACGGCGGGCGCGGAGGCGGGGCTGAAGCCGGCCGGACTCGGGGCCCGTGACACACTCCGTCTCGAGGCGGCCATGCGTCTCAGTGGCCAGGACATCGACGAGACGACGACCGTGCTGGAAGCGGGGCTCGGCTGGANCGTCGGGTGGGACAAGCCGGCCTTCATCGGTCGCGAAGCCTTGATCGCGCAAAAGGCTCGCGGCGTGACCCGCAAGCTGGTTGGGTTCGAAATGGTCGAGCAGGGGATCGCGAGGCACGGTTATCCCGTGTTCGTNGGGGCCGANCCGNTGGGCGTNGTCAGNAGCGGGACACGGACACCGTTTCTCGNGAAAGCCATCGGCCTGGCGTATCTGCCGGTGGGAGCGTGCGCGCNGGGGACGGAGTGCGCNATCGAGATCCGCGGGCGGCAGGTCACCGCTCGCNTTGTGNCGCTGCCGTTCTATAAGAGAGGGTGAGAGGGTATGTATCCGACCGACAGGCATTACACCACCGATCACGAATGGATCTCCGTNTCGGGCACCATNGCCCGTATCGGGATTACCGACTACGCGCAGGACCAGTTGGGGGATGTGGTGTTCGTCGANCTACCTGAGGTGGGGCAACTCTTTGAGCCAGGCACGCAGTTTGGGTCGATCGAATCGGTGAAGGCTGTCTCGGATCTGTTTTGTCCGATGGCCGGCCGCGTCGTCGAGGTCAACGGCGCGCTGAGCGACCGCCCGGAGACCGTGAACGCCGGCCCGCATGACGCCTGGATGATCGTGATCGAACTGAAGGACCCGTCGCAGACCGACGGTTTGCTTGACGCGGCGGCGTATACCGAGCTGGTGTCGTAGTGCGCGCCACGGCTGCATCGTTCAGCGACCGACACATCGGGCCGGGACCTGACGAGATCGACGTCATGGTGGCCGCAGTCGGGGCGGGGTCGCTTGACGCGTTGATTGACGAGGCGGTCCCGCGGCAGATCCGGGTCGCNGCGCCCCCGGACGTGCCGGGCCCAGAAACGGAGGCGGAGTTCCTGGCTCGGATTCGGGCTGTCGGTCAACGCAACCGGCCGGGGCGCCCGTTCATCGGTCTAGGCTACTACGGCTGTTTCACGCCGAGCGTCATCCTCCGNAACGTGTTCGAAAATCCCGGGTGGTATACCCCCTANACGCCGTATCAGGCGGAAGTGGCCCAGGGGCGTCTGGAAGCTCTGCTCAACTTCCAGACAATGGTNGGCGACCTCACCGGCATGGCGGTTGCNAACGCGTCGCTGTTGGACGAAGCGACCGCCGCCGCCGAGGCCATGGCGCTGTTACATCGGGTCCAGGCCCGCANACGGCCCGNCGCGAACCGGTTTCTGGTCTCGTCCGGGTGTTTCCCACAAACCATCGATGTCGTCAGGGGACGCGCCGAGCCNCTCGGNATCACGGTCGAAGTGGGTGACCCGTCGGCATGGGGGTTGGACTCGGGGGATATCTGCAGTGACGGGGTATTCGGGCTGCTGCTCCAGTATCCTGGGGAGGACGGCCAGATCGTGGCCATCGACGGCGTCATCGAACAAGCCCATGTCGCCGGGATACTCGTGGCCGTGTGCAGCGATCTGCTGGCGCTGACCTTGCTGACGCCACCGGGCGAGCTTGGTGCCGACGTCGTGGTGGGTAACTCGCAGCGCTTCGGCGTGCCGTTGGGCTACGGCGGACCGCACGCGGCGTTCTTCGCGACACGGACAGAGTTTGCCCGTCAGACGCCGGGGCGCATTATCGGGATCTCCGTCGATCGACGCGGTAGACCGGCGCACCGGATGTCGCTGCAGACTCGTGAGCAGCACATCCGGCGCGAGCGAGCGACTTCGAACATCTGTACCGCGCAGGCCCTGCTGGCCAACATGGCGGGGTTCTTCGCGGTGTATCACGGCCCCGACGGACTCCGGGGGATTGCGGAGCGTGTGCACGCACTGACCCAACGTCTGGCCGACGGTCTGGGCGGGTTGGGCCTCGACCCGACGCACGCCTACTTCTTCGACACGGTTTCGCTGCAGATGCCGGATTCGGCGCTCGCGCGGTTCCGATCGGATGCGGCCGTCGCCGGGCTGTACTTCCGCTACGAGGCGGCGACGGTTGGGATCTCGCTCGACGAGACAACGACCGAGGAGGATGTCCGGGAGATTCTGGCGCTTGCCGCCGTGGCCGTCGGCCAACCGGCGCCCGACCTCGAATCTGCGGACGCGGTCGTGACNCCGAACTGGCCGGAGCCGCTGATTCGACGCTCACCATTCTTGACGCATCCCGTCTTCCACCGCTATCGGTCGGAAACACAGATGATGCGCTACGTGAAACAGTTGGAACGGAAGGACATCGGACTCGATACGTCGATGATTCCGCTCGGGTCCTGCACCATGAAGTTGACGGCGGCCACCGAGATGCGGCCCGTGAGCTGGCCCGAGTTTTCTCCCGTACACCCGTTTACGCCGGTGGGGGACGCCGCCGGCTATCAGGAACTCTTCCGCGAGTTGGAGGACGCCCTGTGTGCCATCACGGGGCTGTCCGCGGTGTCGTTGCAACCGAACTCTGGCGCGCAGGGTGAATTTGCTGGGCTGATGGTCATCCGTGCGTATCAGCGGCATCGGCAGCAAGGGGCGACTGAGCGCAACCTCGTGCTGATTCCGGCCTCGGCGCACGGCACGAACCCGGCCAGCGCCGCCATGGCCGGGTTNCGGGTGGTGATTGTGGCCTGTGACGAGCAGGGCAATGTCGACCTGGATGACCTGCGGGTAAAGGCGGAGGCGCACNCCGACACGCTCTGCGCCTTGATGGTGACCTATCCCTCGACTCACGGCGTGTTCGAGGACGCCATTACGGAGATCTGCGATCTCGTGCATGCGCATGGCGGACAGGTGTACATGGATGGGGCCAANATGAANGCCCAGGTGGGTGTGACCAGTGCGGCGGCCATCGGCGCCGACGTCTGTCATATCAACCTGCACAAGACGTTCGCGATTCCCCACGGCGGGGGCGGACCGGGCATGGGCCCGATCGCCGTGGCGGCGCATCTGGCGCCCTATCTCCCCGGGCATCCAGTGGTGCCGGTCGGGGGCGAGTCAGCCATCCCGGCCATCGCCGCGGCGCCCTGGGGCAGTGCCAGTATTCTGCTGATTTCACACGGCTACATGCGGTTGCTGGGGCCGGGTGGTATGCGTCACGCCACCAAGGTGGCGATTCTCAACGCCAACTACCTCAAAGCCCGGCTGGCGCCGCACTACGACGTGCTGTTCACGCGGGCGAACGGGAGGGTCGCTCACGAGATGATCTTCGACCTGCGGGCCTTCAAGTCGGGCGGCGTCACCGAGCTTGATGTCGCGAAGCGGCTGATGGACTACGGATTTCACGCGCCGACCGTCTCATTCCCGGTGCCGGGGACGATGATGGTCGAGCCGACCGAAAGCGAGTCGAAAGACGAACTNGACCGCTTCTGCGAGGCGTTGATCGCGATCCGTCAAGANATTCAATCCGTGGTCACTGGTGANGCGGATGCGGTGGACAATCTCCTGAAGAACGCNCCGCACACCGCGATGGAGGCCACCGCCGACGCGTGGTCCCATCCCTACAGNCGCGAGACGGCCGTCTACCCCTTGCCATTCGTCCGAGACCACAAAGTGTGGCCGACGGTTGGCCGGATCAACGACGCGCACGGCGACCGCAACCTGATTTGCAGTTGTCCACCCGTGGACGCATACGTCGGAAAACCTCTCTGACGCTTTTCAGTAACCTGCTAGGGGCTGCCGGTCGGGGCGAGTCTGCTGGATTCGTGCGCGTGTGCGGCCGCAAGCTCACGGAATCGTGCGAGCAGGCGCAATGTCACGGGACCAGGTCGTCCCGAGCCGATGGTGTGATCGCCGACGGCGACCGCCGGGACNATCTCGCGGTTGGTGCTCGTGACGAACAGCTCGTCCACGGTGTCCAGGTCAGTCGGTCGGAGNNCCGCTTCCCGGACCATCACCCCGAGGTCCGCTCCGACCTCGAACAAGAACTCCCGGGTAACACCCCGCAGCAGCCCCGCNTCCCGGGGCGGGGTTAAGACCTCGCCGTCACGTACGACGAACAGGTTCGATTGTGAGCACTCGGCGAGCTCGCCCCGGTGATTCAACAGAATCGCCTCGAAGGCGCCCTCGCGCACGGCTTCCTGCATGGCCAGAACGTTGTTGAGGAGATTGTTCGACTTGATGCTCGGGTCGACACTCTCGGGGCTATTCCGAATGACGCGGGCTTGCACGAGCCGGACCCCGTCTCGGGTGAGGGTCTCGGCCAATNCCGGTAAGGGGCGCGCGATCACGACGAGCGTTGGGTCAGGACAGGCGGCCGGGTCGTAGCTGAGATCGCCGATGCCACGGGTGATCAGGATGCGCAGGGTTACCTCGCCGTCGGGGTTCACGGTCCACATGGTGTCCTGCACTCGCTCGGCGAGTTCCTGGTCGGTCACCGGTACCACGATGGACAGGCGGTGGGCCGAGGCNCGCANCCGGTCCAGGTGNGGCTCGAACAGGAAAGGGTGGCGGTCGTAGGTCCGCAGCGTTTCATATACCCCGTCACCGAAGAGGAACCCATGGTCGAACACCGAGATGACCGCGTGCTCGCCTCGGCTGAGCACTCCGTTGATGTTGACCGTTGCGTCCATCGGCCTCCTTGCTGTGTCTCGAGAGCGCGGCGTTCGGCGCGTGGGGCGGGCGCGGGTGTGACACGTGAGCCGCGTGTCCGCCGGGCAGGTATCGTGGTGCGCGGTTGTCCGGCGGTGGCGCGCCCGCGAAACCCGGCGGCGACAGGGTACCATAGCAGGCCACTGACGACAGCCCGTCGATCGTCACGAGACCCTACACCATGCGTGTNCTGACCAGCGCCCAGATGCAGGCGGCCGACCGCGCCGCCATTGAGGCGGTGGGCCTCTCCTCGGCCGTGCTGATGGAAAACGCAGGTCGGCAGGTCGCCGCGGCGATGGAGCGGTATCAACCGGCGCTGCCAGACCAGCGAGTGGCGGTGCTGTGCGGGAAGGGCAACAACGGGGGTGACGGGTTCGTGNCCGCTCGNCTACTGGCCGCGGCCGGGACCGATGTATCCGTGTATCTCGCCGTGCCGGCGTCGGCGGTGACTGGCGCCGCGGGCGGTAACCTGAGTGCGCTCGACGCGNTGGGGCTGGCAGTGACGGAGGTCGCGGACCCAGGCGCCTGGGCCGAAGCGATCCCGGAGATTGCCGGGGCGGACGTGATNGTCGACGCGTTGTTCGGCACNGGGCTGTCCCGGCCGCTCGACGGNCACTGGGCCGAGGTGGTGCGCGACCTGAATGCTACTAGGGTGCCGATCGTGTCAATCGACCTGCCGTCCGGGGCCTCGGCCGACACCGGCGCCGTGGTCGGGGAAACGATCGAGGCTGCGCTGACGGTAACACTCGGCGCCCCGAAGGTGGCTCTGCTCGTGCCGCCGGCCGCCACCCTGGCCGGNGACCTCGTGGTGGCCGATATCGGTATCCCGGACCCGGTGATCGATGTCGTGTCCGGACCCCGAATCGAGGTNATCACTCGGGAGTGGGCGCGGGACCAGATCGAACCCAGACCGGACGAGCTGCACAAGGGCGAGTGTGGCCGGGTCATGATCGTGGCCGGATCCACCGGCAAGACGGGGGCGGCTCAGTTGGCGGCCTTGGGCGCGCTCCGGTCGGGGGCCGGGCTGGTCACGGTGGCGACGCCGCGTACCTGTCAGGACGTCGTGAGCGGCCTGATGTCGGAGTACATGACCCTGGGACTCGCGTCGACGTCTGAGGGGACGGTGGCGGCGTCAGCGGCCGACACGGTGCTGGCCGAGCGGTGCGACGTGCTGGCGATCGGCCCCGGCCTTGGACTGGGGACAGAAGTACAGCGGGCGGTGCGGGTGCTGGTCGATCGATCGACGGTACCGCTGGTGCTCGACGCTGACGCGCTCGCCGCGTTCGTCGACCAGCCCGATGCCTTGGTCGGCCGCGATGGTCGGGACGTCATCATCACGCCGCATCCTGGTGAGATGGCGCGTCTGATCGGTGGGACGATCGAGCACGTCCAGCAACATCGAATGGAGGTGGCACGCGACCTGGCCACCTCTCGGCGGCTCTACGTGGTGCTGAAGGGGCCCCGGACCGTCGTCGCGACTCCGGACGGTGCGGTGTGGATCAACGTGACCGGCAATCCTGGGATGGCCACCGGAGGCACCGGCGACGTCTTGACCGGGGTAGTGGCAGCGTGGGTGGCCCAGCTCGTGGAGACGGAGACCGCCTGCGCCTTGGCGGTCTGTGTGCACGGGATGGCGGGAGATCTGGCAGCGGCGGCCCAGGGCGAGGTCGGGATGATCGCCAGCGACCTCGGNCAGGCCCTCGGACTTGCCGTGCAACAGCTGTCCGCCGATGGCGGCGCCAGGGAAGACAGGCCACCAGTATCGTGATNGCGCGCCACCGTAGTCACTCGGAGCCCGAAACCGCCGGGATCGCCGACGAGCTTGCGCGCCGGCTGCGACCNGGCAGNGTCGTGCTCCTGTACGGNCCACTTGGTGCCGGAAAGACCGCATTTGTGCGCGGGTTCGTGCGCGGCCGCGGCGTGGCGTCAGACGAGGTCACCAGTCCCACCTTTCCCCTGATTCAAGAGTACGGGGATGGACAGGTGTATCACGTGGACCTGTACCGATTGGCGCCAGCGGAGGTCGATGATCTCGGTCTCGAAGAGCTGTCGGAGCGTGGAGGGCTGGTGTGCATCGAATGGGCCGACCGCCTGCCGCATCCATGGCCCGGAGCCGTGTCGATTCGCATCACCGACCAGGGCGAGGACACACGGGAATTGGTGATCACGGACGAGAGCGGACGGCTGACAGCCGGTCCTGGCATCTCGTAGCGGGCGGACTACTCGGAACGATAGTTGGGTGCTTCCTTGGTGATCACCACGTCATGCACGTGGCTCTCGCGCATGCCGGCCGGTGTGATCCGGACCAGGCGCGGTTTACGCTGGAGGTCGGGGATCGTTGCCGCACCACAATATCCCATGCCGGCNCGCAGCCCGCCAACCAGCTGGTGAATCATCGCGCCGACCGAGCCTTTGTGGGGGACCCGCCCCTCGATGCCCTCCGGGACCAGCTTCTCACCGTCTTCGGTCGGACTCGCCAGGTCGTAGTCCTCCTGGAAATAGCGGTCGCGGCTTCCGGCTCGCATCGCGCCAATGGACCCCATGCCGCGGTATTCCTTGAAGCTACGNCCTTGGAACAGGATGAGCTCGCCNGGACTCTCGTCCGTGCCGGCGAAGAGNCTGCCGATCATCACGGTGTTCGACCCGACCGCCACGGCCTTGGTGATGTCACCGGAATAGCGCACCCCACCGTCGGCGATGATCGGCACGCCATGGCGGTTCGCGGCGTCGGCGCATTCAGCCAGGGCTGAAATCATGGGCATCCCGATGCCGGCGATGACACGAGTCGTGCAGATCGATCCCGACCCGATCCCGACCTTCACGGCGTCTACGCCTAGGTCGATCAGGGCTTCGGTACCCTCTGCCGTGGCCACATTGCCCGCNATCAACTCTACGCTTGGGAACCGGTCGCGGATGGTGCGAACCATCGTCATCACTCCGGTGGAATGTCCGTGCGCCGTGTCCAGCGTCAGGACGTCGGCGCCCGCGGCGACCAACGCTTCAGCCCGCTCCAGCGTGTCCTTCGAGACGCCCACAGCGGCTCCGACCCGCAGTCGCCCCAACTCGTCCTTCGAGGCGGTGGGATAGGTGATCATCTTCTGGATGTCCTTGACCGTGATCAACCCCTTGAGCATGAAGTCCTGGTCGACAACCAGCAGCTTCTCGACGCGATGGGTGTGCAGGATCGAGCGTGCCTCCTGCAGCGTCGTGCCAACCGGCACCGTGATCAGCTTGCCGTGGGTCATCACATCCGCAATCGGCCGGTCCAGGTCCCCCTCGAACCGNAGGTCTCGATTGGTCAAGATGCCGACGAGTTTCCCTTCCGTGCGGCCGTCCTCGGTGATCGGCACTCCGGAAATGCGGTATTTCTTCATTAGGTCCAGGGCTTCGTAGATGCGNCCGGTGGGGGAGAGGGTGATCGGGTTGACGATCATNCCNCTCTCCGAGCGCTTCACGCGGTCGACCTCAGACGCCTGGTCCTCGATGGACAGGTTCTTGTGAATCATTCCCATACCGCCCAGCTGGGCCATGGCAATGGCGAGGCGCGATTCGGTCACGGTATCCATCGCGGCGCTGAGGATCGGCACCTTCAGAGAGATGTTGCGGGTGAGACGCGTCGAGACATCGACCTCGCTGGGCACCACCTCGGAGTGCCGCGGGACCAGCAGGACGTCGTCGAACGTCAGTGCCTCTGTGATGTCGGTCGTCGTGAACCGCGTCGCCCGTACTTCGCTGTCCATCTTCACCTCAGGCCCCATGGCATTTCTTGTATTTCTTCCCGCTTCCGCACGGGCACGGTTCGTTGCGACCCACTTTCGGGCTGTCACGCCGCACGGTACGTACGGCCGCGTCGTCACCACCGGAGCGCGCCGGCCGAGGGGGGGCGTTCCGGCCGCCACTGGATAACGCGGACGCAGCGAGGCTCGGATCATTCAGGGTCATCGGTGCCCGTTGACGCCGAACCGGAGCGGATGCTGCGGTGCCGTCGTCTTGGACGACGGGCCGGAGACGCCAGAGATAGCGCACCATCTCAGTGTCGATCCGGTCCTTCATATCTTGGAACAGGGCGAAGCTCTCCCGTTTGTACTCGACCAGCGGATCCTTCTGGGCATATCCGCGGAGACCGATGCCCTCCTTCAGATGGTCGAGGCTGTAAAGGTGGTCTTTCCACTGCGAATCCACGATCTGCAGCATGACGTCGCGCTCGACCCGCCGGAGGATCTCCGTCTCGACCGCCTTCTCTTTCTCCTCGTAGCGCGCCTTGACGGTGTTCCAAAGGACATCGTGCATCTCGTCGGGGCTCTTGTCAGCTAGTTCGAGCGCCTCGACCATCTGCGGCGGCAGGCCGACCACTTCGCCGACCGATACGCCGAGCGCGGCGACGTCCCAGTCCTCAGGGTCCACGTCCTGCCCGCAGTGCAACTCGACACGCTGGTCGACCAGGTCTTCGGCCAGCGTCATCAGATACGCTCGACTGTCGACGACCTCGTCGTCCGACACGTGCACCTGGCCGTCCAGTATTTCTCGACGCAGCGTGTACACGTTCTCACGCTGCTTGTTCATGACGTCGTCGTACTCGAGCAGATGCTTCCGCACGGAGAAATGTTGTGCCTCGACCTGCTTCTGCGCGCGTTCGATCGCCTTGGTGACCATGCCGGCCTCGATGGGCACCCCCTCCTCCATGCCCAAGCGCTCCATCAGGCCAGAGAGCCGGTCTGACCCGAAAATGCGCATCAGATCATCTTCGAGAGAGAGATAGAACCGGGAGGACCCTGGGTCGCCCTGACGACCGGCCCGTCCTCGAAGCTGGTTGTCGATACGACGGGATTCATGCCGCTCGGTACCGATGATATGGAGCCCGCCGGCCGCGACGACCTTCTCGTGATCGGCGCCCGTCTGGTCGGCGAACTGGGCCGAGATTCGTTCCCAGTCCGGTCGGGCCACCCTGTAGAAATACTCCAGATGGTAGAAATAGACGTGTTCGTCGTCGTCGACGAACTTGGCCTCTTCTTTCGAAAGGCGGACAGCGACTTCCTCCTTGAGCGCCTGCTTTCGTGACATGTACTCGGCATTGCCTCCGAGCAGGATGTCGGTCCCGCGACCGGCCATGTTCGTCGCGATGGTGACGGTGCCCAGACGTCCCGCCTGGGCCACAATCTCTGCTTCATGTGCGTGGAACTTGGCATTCAGCACTACATGTTTAATACCGCGGCGTTTGAGTAGACCGGCGACCCGCTCTGATTTTTCGATGGAGACGGTGCCCACCAGCACCGGCCGGCCGAGTGCCTGTTTGTCGATGATGTCTTCGACGATCGCGTCATATTTTTCCCGCTCGGTGCGGTAGATAGAGTCCGGCTCCTCTAACCGAACCAGCACGCGGTTGGTCGGCGCGACCATCACGTCGAGCTTGTAGATCTTGTTGAATTCGGGCGCTTCAGTATCAGCGGTCCCGGTCATGCCCGACAGCTTGGCGTATTTCCTGAAGTAGTTCTGGAACGTGACCGTCGCGAGTGTCTGGTTCTCTCGTTCGATCTTGACCTTTTCCTTGGCTTCGACCGCCTGGTGGAGGCCGTCGCTCCACCGTCGGCCGGGCATCAATCGGCCAGTGAACTCGTCGACGATTACGACCTGCGGGCCGTGCTGAGTGTCCTTGACCATGTATTCCACGTCTCGCTTGAAGAGCACGTGGGCGCGCAATGCTTGGTTGATATGGTGGAGCAGCGGCATGTTGGCCGGGTCGTACAACCCCCCTGGCTCCAGTCGAGCCTCCAGCAGTTTTTCTGCTTTGGCCATCCCGGTTTCAGTCAGCGTGACGGTCTTGGCCTTTTCGTCGGTCAGGTAGTCGCCGGTGTCTTCGAGGGCGTCACGATCCTCCGCCTTGACCTGGCCCTGTGTGACCGCGCCCGCCTCGAGTCGTGGCACGACCCGATCAACTTCGCCGTACAACTCGGTGGATTGCTCGGCCGGTCCGGAGATGATCAGAGGGGTCCGAGCCTCGTCGATCAGGATGCTGTCGACCTCGTCCACGATCGCGAAGTGGTGGCCGCGCTGCACGAACTGCGACACCTCGAACTTCATGTTGTCGCGCAGGTAATCGAAGCCGTACTCGTTGTTGGTGCCGTAGGTCAGGTCGGCGGCGTAGGCGGCTTGTCGGTCCGCGTCNCGCATGTCGTGCTGGATCACCCCGACGTCCAATCCAAGGAATCGGTAGAGCCGGCCCATCCACTCGGCGTCACGACGCGCGAGATAATCGTTCACGGTGACAACGTGCACCCCTTGGCCGTTCAGCGCATTGAGGTACGCGGGTAGGGTGGCGACGAGCGTTTTGCCCTCGCCGGTCTTCATTTCGGCGATCTTGCCATCATGNAGCACCATGCCGCCGACGAGCTGNACGTCGAAGTGCCGCATGTTGAGTACGCGCTTGCCGGCCTCTCGTACCACTGCGAAGGCGTCGACGAGGAGGTCATCGGTCGGCTCGCCTTGGTCGGCTCGCTGGCGCAGCGTGTCTGTCCACGCCTGCAGGTCGCTGTCACTGAGGCCCGAGATGTCNGGTTCTCGCTCNTTGATCGCCACGACCTGCGGCTGCAGGCGCTTCAAGTCGCGCTCGTTCTGGGTGCCGAAGACCTTCTTGAGGACGTTTTGCAGCATCAGTTGAGGGGCCGATCAGCGTGAATGACCGCAGGAGCCAGTTCGCGCGCCTGAGGTGGACTGTGTGCCGCTNCGGGCAGCGGGCAACCGACACCGATACTCCGGCACGGCGCGCGGAGGGGGCATGCGCCATGCCTCGCCTCGCTAGTCAGTTCGCCGCCCAAGTCCCCGACACGGGGCGCTGCACCCGACAGGGCGACTATCGTCCGATTGTAGGAAAGGGGTCCGAACTTCGTCAAGCGCGGTCGCGCGACGGCACCGCCTGGGGTCAGTTGGCCGCCTGCGAGCGTGGCTCGGAGCCGAGTTGCAGCGGATTGATGGACCGGCCGTTGACCAACACTTCGTAATGCACGTGGATGCCCGTGGCCCGCCCGGTCGCACCGGCATACCCGATCACGTCGCCCCGCGACACCGTCTCACCGACCGACGTGGCAAACTGCGCCAGGTGGCCATACCGCGTGACCAGCCCGAACCCGTGCTCGATCTCAATGAGCTTGCCGAAAGCGCCGCTCACGGCTGCCGAGTTGATCGTGCCGCGGGCGGTGGCAAAGACCGGCTGCCCGGCGTCGGTCGAAATGTCGACCGCGGCATGGAACTGCCTCGCACCGGTGAGGGGATCGGGGCGGTATCCGTATCGGCTGGTGACCCGACCATCCGAGGGGAGGTTGATGGGCGTCGCCGCCGCGAACGCCTGCTGGTGGTCGACGCCGTCACTCGCAACGGCCAATTGCCCGTCGAGCAGGTTCAACAGGTCGTTCAACAGATTGAAGGTCTCGATGGGCGAGCTCAATGCGGCTGAGCGCAAGGCCCGTGCGCCGTCGTTACCGGTATGCTCCGGGAGACGTCCCATGGCCCGACGGACGCGGGGATCGACAATCGAATGATCCCGCAGTTGCGTCATCACCAGTTGGAGGGCACTGATCCCTCCAGACAGGTCGTCACTGGCGGTCCGATACCGCGCATTTCCTACCTCGAGCGTCGCGTTCTGCAGCTGCAGTTGTTCGATCCGAGCCGTCGCGGCCCAGCGCGCCTGCAGGGTCCATCCCACGGGCAGCGCGAGCACGGCCATGATCAGCGCAACCGTTGGCCGCACCGCCAGCGTAAAGCGGCGAACGACTCCGGAGGACCGGTCTGCGACGATGAGGGAGTAGCGCTTGGGCAGCATCCCGTTCGGGAACGTGAGACAGTCAGATACCCGCATAAGTTAGCATGGAAATGGGGTAAAACCAAAAGTCCATGTCGTCTGGATTTGCCCCCGACTGGCCTCGACCGTGTGGATGGCGACCACAACCGGACGGCGCCGCGTGGCCACATAATGGGCTCGACCGGCATGGATGCGCCGAGGGTGTCGCGCTCGATCGCGCGGAGGTGGCCGCGCCGGCAAGGTCAGCGGGGCCAACGGCCCACCGGTGTGATGAGACGGAGATACGAAGGTCCTGGACAGGACAGCCTACTGGCGGCGTTCCTCTTCGTTCAGGACCATCACGGGACGCCGCCCTGCTGCGCGGCAAGGCGGGCCCTGACCAGGCCCGTGTGCTACCTATCCATGAGCACCGGGCGCAGACGTTGGCTACAAATCGATAGCGAAGCCGGCCAACGCGCCCGAAACAATTGACATACGTACTTACCGGAAGTAACCTTTGCTCTGCTGGGTCTGTCTTGCCCCAGGAAACCGGCACTTCCAAATGTAATTCTCGGATCGCATTTGTATGAGGAGCGGCTGCTATTGAATAAAGGAGCTGACACACCGGCTTCTACTGCTCGTGCCGATCTTGGTGTCGGTTCATTTACTCATGGACGGGATGATGGCCACGTTCGTCCGAACACCTCGTTACTATCTGTGAAAGGGGCCGCACAACACAATGAAAGCTATTATTGACAAGCTCAGAGTCGAGCGAGCTTCTTTGCTCGAGGGTCTCGCCAAGATCGACGCCGCGCTCGGCGCCCTGACCGGCGGTAAGAAGAAAGCTGCCGCACCTGCCGGCGGCGCGGCGGCGCCGAAGCGTCGGCGTCGTCGAAAGATGACCGAGGAGCAGAAGCGTGCTATTTCTGCCCGCATGAAGAAGTCTTGGGCCAGTCGCAAGAGGAAGGCCGCGCGTAAGTAATACGCGTCGTGCTCATTGGGGCG
>PAUN01000033.1 GCA_002712885.1 Acidobacteriota bacterium | reverse complement strand
CCGGCATGACGCGTTCTTCCACCAGAGCGACGACGAGATTCTCGCTGGCTATCGGGCTGACTTTCATCGCGTGTTCGGTTTCGAGCTCAAGCCGGTCTGGACACAGGTCAACCGACTTGGGATGTATGCACCGGTCTTTCACCGAGGCTACGAGAATCCTCCGCTCCGCGATGCAGTGCTCGCAAACGTGTACTGCGCTGGCAACTACCGCACCTTTCCGTCAATCGCGTCCACCGGGACGGCGTTGGTGTCTGGAGTAGACGCAGGGGCCGCGATCGTGGCCGATCACGGCGGCACTTCAGACCTGCCCGAAGCTATCGATGGATATCGGCTGGCGTCGATGCCTCGCGCCTAGCGGCGTCCGGGTGGGCGTCGGTTGACGCTGAGCCGAGCGAATCGTGTACGTAGCGTCTCCACGGTGTCGACCCGGCGTGGCGACCTCGCCACAGGCTGATAGCCGCGGCTTCGACCTTCAGATCTCACTCGACTGGGCCCGCAAGGCGATCGCCATGGCCTCGGCCAATCGGTTCCAGCTTGCCGTGCCGTCCTTCAACCGGCCGCGCCCGGCGGCGGTCAGGGTGTAGAACTTGGCGCGACGGTTGTTGTCCGAGACACCCCACTCGGTATCCAGCAGGCCCTGTTGCTCGAGACGGTAGAGGGCGGGATACAGCGCGCCTTGCTTCACGAGAAGCGCCCCTTGGGTCATCTGTTCGATCCGCAGCAAGACGCCGTATCCATGGAGCGGTCCCAGCGAGACAGCCTTCAACACGAGCACATCGAGAGTTCCCGGCAACAGATCGGCGCGTCGCGTCATGACGTTCTCCTAAATACATAAGGAGAATAAGCCATGTCTCCTAATCTGTTAAGGGAAGTCTGCAGGAGTAGCATTGGCCGCCGTCTATCGCACGGGCGGCTCGAAATACGAAGGCAACCCAGGCTTGGTCTCTCGCAGGATCTCCACAATCGCCTGCCGGTCGTCGAGGAGAAGACGCGCGGCCGGTTCCGCACCGCTGAGCACCTGCCACAGCCGTTCGTACACTGCGTGCTGCGCCGCCGCCGGTAGCGCGTCGAATGCGGCGGTGTAGATCATGTAGCTGCACGGGTATCGGAACAGCCGTGTGGTGAGGTCGAGCGACCGGAGTGTCCGGCCTTGGGAGTCGAACGGACCGCGCTTCTCGAACACCGCTTCGAATCCGGCTGAACCCTGAACGGCGTCGTCCAGTGGCGCTTCGTCGACGAACACCATGTAGTCGACGAGCGCGTCGACCGTCTCGGCCAGCGCTGGGTCGAGGGCGCTCGCGGCCCCGTCGTTCCCGGTGGCACGCCCTTCGTGCGCCGCAGCGCGGAATTCCCACCCCGTGCGTGTGAGCAGGTTCGTCATGTGCGTCTGATGCTCCAGCACCATGAGCGCTGCCGCGTCGCTGTAGGGGGTGAGATATCGCGCGCTATCGATCCGGTCCTCGACCGAGGGGAGGTTCAGGTTCGCCGGATCGATCTCGAGGGTCGGGTTGATCGCGGTGGTGGCCACGGTGTTCCCGACGTGCGGACCTTCCCCGGTGTCGCCGGTGACATACCAACCGCCCCACCGTTCTTTGAGCGCGGTCCGGTGGTCGACCGGAATAGCCGAGAAGGGGACCCCTTTCGTGTCAATGACCGTGCTCCCGACCGCCAGACCAGGCACGCCGAGCGTAGTGTCCGAGATGTGGCACTCAACGCAGGTCCGTGGCCGCTCGAAGGGCGGCGCTGGTATGACTTGCTGACGAACCGCGTAGAACATAACCCCCTGCCGTGGGTCGAGCGCGGCGATTTCAATCGCCGGCGCACCCGGAATCCACGCCACCGCGACGTCGTCCGTGAAGTAGATGGCGCGTGGGGTTTCAGGGGTGATGAAGTCTGCCTGCAGGCTGGTGTGTGAGAACACCAGCGTCTGCGACTCGATCGGTATGTTGAGGGCGTCGAGCAGGGCCCGGAGATACCCGCGTTCGCGGTCAAACGCGAGGGTGACCTCGCCGGCGCGAAGCTGCGCGTGTAGGCGGGCCGCCCGATCGGTGCGCGGACGTGTGCCGTACTCGATGGCGGGGTGTCGGGGCGAGACGGCGAATCGGTTGTTCTGCTGGGCGGTACCGACGAGCACGAGCAGCGTCGTCGTGAGCACCGTCAGGGCGGAGATGGCTCTAGTGGACCGTACCAGACAGATGTAACGCGCCGGCCGGGCGGGGCATCCCGGCTGGCGGCGTTGCTCCTCAGTCGCATACTGCCGGTATGCTCCCTCGTCGCGCCTAGCCAACCGGGCGCCGCGCGCCGGCGGACGCGGTACATCTGTCTGGTACGGTCCACTAACCCGCATGATTCATGAACCTGGGGCGGCACGGCGTCATCGGTAGTGCGTCCTCTCTGTTCGCATCCGATACCGCCGGCCCCGGTCCAAGACTACCCCGGGCGCCGCTCCAGAAGAGCGGCAACCCTCTCCCCTTGCGTCTCTGCGTCTTCCGCGCCGATCTCCATCAGCCGATCGATNTAGTCCTCTTGGAACATCAGGAGGCTCAGCAGGTCAGGGCTCGGCGTTTCCCGTGAGCCCAGGCCGCGTGTCAAATGGCGAAAGAGCCATGGGAGCTGCGGCTCGAATTCGCCGGCGAGTCGGCCGAGGTCCCGCGACGGGCGCACCACCACGAGATCAACCGGTCGCAGCCCTTGATGCTGGTCGGGGGGAAGGACCGCGAGCAAACGGTTCAGTCGCTGCAAGCTGAAGGCGTCGCGGTCAAGGTCGTCCAGGAACATCGACTGAATCATTTGTCCCGCGATCTGGGCCGGCGGCGGATAGTGCCGGATGACTGGCTCGTCGGCCTCATCCATACTGTTTCGACAGCGGTTCGAGATGGCGATGATGCGTCGAGCCCCGAGGTGGATGGCGGGTGAGCACGGGGCGAGCATCCGGATGCCGCCATCGCCATACCATCCGTCGTCCAGTTCGATGGCGGGGAAGAANAGCGGCAAGGCGGCCGACGCCATGACGTGATCGATGGTGATGGCGGTCTTCCGGCTGCGCCGGTTCGGTCGTTCCCAGTTCTCGATGTCGGTACCCTGTACCCAGACCACGGATCGCCCGGTGGTGTAGCTGCTGGTCGTGATCGCCAGCGCGCGCAGCCGGCAGGCGGCGATGTTGCGGGCGATGCCGACGAACTCGCCGTTGTCGGTTGGTTGCAGCGCGTGTTCGAGAAATCTCCGAAGCGGAGACGTGTCGAGCAGTCCGCGGACCTGCGGGGCCAGGCTGCCGCCACCGGAGATCAGCCTCAAGCCCCATCGCGCCACCAGACCCAGCAGAGAACGACCATCGACCCGGAAGACCTGGTCGACCCGCTGCCGGCGCCAGAGCTGCACCAGTCCGTCAACCGCCTCACTGAGCGGGCCGACCTGCGAGGCGAGATAGGCGGCGTTGATGGCGCCGGCTGACGTGCCGGTGATGATCGGCAGTCTGATCGCCGGGTGTTTCTTGACCAACGCCCTGAGAAACCCGACCTGATAGGCGGCGCGCGCCCCACCCCCGACCAGCACCAGCGCCAGGTCATCGTCTCTGGCGGCGGCGCTCTCCGGCTGGTGGTCGTTGGTCATCGCGTCAGTCACGGAATCGGCGGGCAGGTACTCGCGGACAAGAAAACGGCCCGGAAGGATCCTACCTCCCGGGCCGTCCGGACACGAGTGCAGTGCCGCAACGCCACGGTACCCCGGGCGCGCGACAATGCGCGGCCCGCGGCCGCGGAGTGGGGCTCCCAGGGGTCCCCGCGTAGTGGCCGCGTAGGGTTCGGGGCGAAGCCCCGTCTAAGTAGGGCCGCGAAGCCCCGACGGAGTACTAATGCGCCAAGGGATCAGGTCGCATCTGGAACTTCACGAGGTTGCCTTGCGTGCCCTTGCCGCCTTCGGAATGCCATACGGCGTTCGTCCCGTAATCGGCCCAGACCGCCCGTCCCTTCCACCCGGCATCTGGGTCGTCGATCCGGCCGTCCATCCCTCGCGAATAAAACCCCAGCGGGTAGGGGACCCGCATGACGACGTACTCCTCCTCGTCCGGGAGGAACGCGAGCAACGAATCGGACGTGCTGCCGGTGGCAATCGGGATGTTGTTGCCAAGACCCAGCGTNTNGTGTTGATCGACCCAGCTGTAGTAGTGGAAGTCNGCACTGCCGTGGTCCGTCACGCCNTTCATCTGGGGTCCCGGGGTCGCATAGAGNGACCATCCTTCCGGGCAATGCTGACCCGTGGCCGTGGGTCCGTTGAGCACCGCACACTTGCTGCGATCGAAGCTGGCCATATGTCCGCTGCCGGACAGGGCGGTCCAGACCATGCCGTCGGTCGTAATGTCGATNCCGCGNGGCGAGTACCCCTNGATNGGCGCGTTCGGGTTGTCGAACGGCGGCTGGTAGTACTCGGCGATACAGGTCTCGGGCGGATTGTCGCCAAGCGCCAGTCGCACGATCTGTCCAGGNACGCCGCCCGAAGCGGCCCACACGACGTGGTCCTCCGTCGGATCCGGGACGATGCCGTACCACCCGGCTCCCAGTTCCTTGTCCTTGGTCGGGTCGAGCTCGTCGCCACGGGCGACCCAGTCGCCGATCCGGCCGTCACCGTTCGTGTCAACGATGATGGGGCACCAGCCCTGGGCCGCCTGGGCATCGCCCGTCTCCTCGTAGACGTCCACGTCGAGCCATCCGATGACCGGACCCACCGAGCTGAGATACAGCCGCTCGCTGTCCTCGTGACCGAACTGCAGATGGTGGGTGTTGAAGCAGGTATCGACCAGGCCGACCTCTTCGCTCTCTGGATCGTAGAAGGCGATGTGCCGCGCGGCACGCGTCAGCGGGTAGTGCTGGGCGTAGGCGTTGCTCGATCCCTCCTGGCACCAGGCCGGGTTGCCCGGTCCGCGGATTTGATGGGTCATCCACACCCGGCCCTGCGCGTCCATCATCGGGTTGTGCGGGTTGCCCGGGTTGTTCCAGATGACCTCGTCGCCCCAGTACAAGGAGGGTTCCGGCATCTCATTCGAGATGTACGACCTGAAGTCGCCCTCGCCCGGGGTGTCTCGAACGGGGATCCTGACCTGCCTCGCTTCGTTCGTGGCCGGGTCCACCCAGACGAGGTGGTCGCTGGCGAACTCGACGCCGTAGATTGGACCGTCCGCGTTGACCTCCGGGTTGCGCTTGTCGGTCG
This sequence comes from Acidobacteriota bacterium, assembly GCA_002712885.1. Classification (GTDB taxonomy): domain Bacteria; phylum Acidobacteriota; class Vicinamibacteria; order Vicinamibacterales; family UBA8438; genus UBA8438. The sequence continues at coordinate 46,373 of PAUN01000033.1, read as the reverse complement.
CTACCTCATCGTGGATGTAGCCGGTCGGGCCGCCCCATTCCCACATGGTGAGCACCACGTCGCGTTCGCGTCCTTGTGGACGCGGTGGCACCGGCGGGACCTCGCCGGCCATGATGCGATCGGTCCAGTCGGCATACATCGAGACGGCGCGCTCGGCCCCGAACCGGCGCAGTCCCCCGCTCATCATCGCGCCGCGCTGGCCGACCTGCACGCGATGCGCCCAGGCGGCCTCGGTCGAGTCGAAGTCACCTGGGTTCAGGACCTCGCGGGTAGCCTGGTTCCCCAACTGGTGACACAGCTGACAGCCTTGTTTGAGGCCGTCGACCCACGCGGCTTGACTGCGCATATTGGTCGAGATGCCGTTGCCGGCGTCGCCCGTTCCGGGAAACTCGCTGGTTGGCGGCACCTCGACCAANGAATACCAGTAGTTGGCCGGATAGACCTGAGCCGCCTCGCGCGGATTCGCCGCGTCCGCCACCCGCAGGTCGAGCGCGGTACCGGGTGAGCCGGCCACCGGCTCCGAGTCCTTCAGGCCGTAGCCGCGGACCCACACGTTGTAGCTGGCCTCCGGCAGATCGGGCACCACATACCGCCCGGCATCGTCCGTGACCACAATCTTGCGGAAGCGGGTGGCGAGGTCCTCTGTCTCCGCAATCACCCAGACCCCCGCCTCTGGTCCGGCGGATCCTTGCACGGTGCCCGCGATGTCGTCGGCGTCGGCCGAGACCTGAGCCGTGACACCTGGTCCCATCCAGGCGGCACCTGCCGCAAACAGTGCCACGACGCCGACGACGCCGAGTCCCCGAAAGAGTGTCATGCGCATGTGTGCCTCTGTCGCACCGGTGCCCGCGAGCACCAACGCGTCTTCCAGACCAGCACTGACTGGACTGGGAATCCCCAGGATGCCCCCACGTGGAGCGGGTATGTCGAAGGGTTGTATCACTTCCCACCAACTGATTGCCAGTGGCGTCGTCGCCCCCTGGGTGGGCTGTGACCCCGTTGAGCCGATGCCGCGACGTCCGCCCTCTACGGGCGCCTCGTCGGAAGACCTAGGGGGGCGACGGCAAGTAGGGCCGGCGTCTCCAGAATTCCGTGGCCTGTTCGAACGCATGAGCCAACTGCAGGACGCCGCGCTCGTCGTAGGGACGGCCGACGATCTGTAGTCCGACCGGGAGCCCCTCGTCGGTGTGGCCACAGGGGACCGAGACGGCCGGTAGACCCGTCACACTGATCTGGTAACAGGACTTCATCCAGTCGAGATAGGTCGGCAGCGCTTCGCCGTTGATTTCGGTCACATACGGCTGTTCGATGTCGAACGGTACGACCTGGGCGACCGGGAGCAACAGGAACTCGTACTCCGACATGAACCGGCGCACCCGGTCATGGAGCGCCGCGCGAGCGCGCTCCGCGTCCGCCAGGTCGCGGCCGCTTAGCCGGCGTCCTGCTTCGATGTTCCAGACCACGGTGTCCTTCAGCATCCCCGGGTGGCGGTCGAGGGTCTCGCCGAAGAGCACGTCGTAGACCCAGGCCCGCCAGGTGGTGAAGACCGTGTCGGCACCGGAGAAATCCGGGCATCCATTGTCGACCAGACATCCGAGCGACTCGAACGTCCCCCGTTGGCGCTCGAGCACGGCGGTCACGTCCGGCTCCACCGGGAGTCCTCCAAGATCGGGGCTCCAGGCGACTCGCACGTCCCGAAAGTTCCGACTGAGTGCGTCCAGACACGGCACGGCTGGGATACCAACCGACAGCGGGGCCCGCGAATCCGGACCGGCGACCGCGTCGAGTAGGAGCGCGACGTCGCCCACGGTCCGGGCCATCGGTCCGGCCACGCTGAAGGGGAACCACGGCGCCGCGTCCGGCCAACTGGGCACCCGCCCCGGCGTCGGGCGTAGACCCACTACGTTACAGAAGCTCGCGGGATTGCGGAGCGAGCCGCCCAGATCGGAGCCGTCCGCGATGGGTACCATACCCGTCGCCAGTGCCACGGCCGAGCCCCCGCTGCTACCGCCGCAGGTCTTCGTGAGGTCGTACGGGTTGCGCGTCGCTCCGAAGACCTCGTTGAATGTCTGGGAACCGGCCCCGAACTCCGGCGTGTTCGTCTTGCCAAGCGTGATGGCGCCGGCACGGCGTTCCCGCTCGACGATGAGCGAGGTCTCGGTCGGTACGTGGTCCGCAAAGACCCGTGACCCGAACGTCGTTTTCAGGCCGGCCGTGACGAAGAGATCCTTGTGTGCCACTGGCAGACCGTGCAGGGGGCCAACGCCATCACCGCGGGCCAGTGTCCTGTCGGCGGCCTCCGCCTCGGCCAGCGCCGTGTCCGATGCCAACGTCACCACGGCGTTGACAGCCTNGTTGTGCAGANCCACACGTGCCAGATGGGCAGCCATTACNTCTCGGCACGAGACACGCCGGTCGCGGATCAGCGCGGCGAGCGCACGGGCAGTGCACTCACACAGATCGGTGGGTATCGTCTCGGTGGCGGGCACTGACGCATTCTACCGTGGTGAGCGAGTACGACGGCCGTGTAGGGTTATCCATAGAAAACAGCTTCGGTCTCCAAGTTCTCCGACCCTCAAAAGCGGGTGGGAGAGAACCAAGGAGACAGCGGGTCGGGAGACCTGGATTGACAANAACTGGCCGCGCACTGTGCGCGGGTGTGGCGGTCATGACCGACACGGACAATACCGGGACGGCCTGTGTGTCCCACTTNGGCGACATCTCGTTCTCGGAGTCGGCGTCATGACGCGAGTGGTCGNAGCGGTGGCCGCGCTCATGCTGTCGACCCTCTCCGCCACCGCGCAGCCGTTCGACCAACAGCACGCCGAGTGGAACTGTGTCCTCCGGCGTCACGTCGGCAACGACGCCGCGGTCAGCTCCGTCGACTACGCCGCGATCCAGGCTGACCCGTCTGGACTCCGCGGCTATGTCGCTCAAGTCACCGGTGTGAGTCCCACGCAGTTCGAGGCGTGGACCGACGCCTCGCAACTGGCGTTTCCGGTCAACGCCTATAACGCGCTGACCGCCACGTTGACCGTCGACAACTATTCGGCGACCTCGATTAAGGATCTTGGCGGATGGTTCTCATCACCGTGGATGAAGCGTTTCTTCACCCTGCTCGGGAAAGAGCGTCATCTTGACGACATCGAACAGGGGATCATCTGGAAGCAGTTCGACGAGCCGCGTATCCACTTCGCCGTCAACTGCGTTGCCATCGGATGCCCGCCGCTGGGCACCGAGGCGTATGGTGCGTCGCAGCTGGATGCNCAACCGGAGGACAACACGCGAGTGTTCATGCGCAACGAGCGGCGAACCTGTACTAGGGCGGGCCCTGAAGTTGTCCGAGCTGCTCGATTGGTATGAAGGCGACTTCAAGCGGGCGACGGCTCGATCAAGAGCTTTATGGCCGCCCGGCTTACAGACGATCCCGCTGAGGCCGCCACGATCGATTCCCGCGACACGCGGTTCGCTTCCTGGCATAGGATTGGGGTCTCAACGGTCGGTAGGCTCGTGGTCATGCTGCGGGTCGTTGGACTGTCGGCGTCGCCGTGTACGGGAGGAGAGAGTCAACCATGTGTTCAGCNAGGCCTTCGACCAGCAACGGACCGCGTGGCAGTCGGTTCGAGACGTTACTCGTGACGGCCATGCTCGTGGCCGGAGCGCTCTGCCTCCCCCGCGCTGNGGGCGCGCAGGGCGCCTGGACCAAGCTGCCGGACATGCCGGTCGAGAAGTGGGAGCCGGGCACGGTCGTGCTGGACGGCAAGTTGTACTTCTTCGGCGGCTACACCGATGGCGTCAAGTCGAGCAAGGTATCGAACGTGTTCGACCCGACGGACGGAAGCTGGACCCGCATCCAGGACCTGCCCAGCGCGATTTCTCATATGAACATGGTGCTGGACGGTCGCACCGTCTGGTTCGCGGGCGGGTACAAGGACGGCTACAAGGGGCACACCATTGCCGAGGTGTGGAGCTACGACATCGACGACGACCGGTATACGGCGGCACCGCTGCTGCCGGAGACACGCGGCGGGGGAGGCCTCTCGCTGGTGGGGCGCAGCCTGCATTTTATGGGTGGCACAGAAGCCGACCGCGACACCGATTCGCCGGACCACTGGGTGCTCGACTTGGACGCCTGGGCGCGGGGGAGCGCGGAGTGGACGCACGCGGCCCCGATGCCGGTGCCCCGCAATCAGTTCGCCTGTGTCACCTTCGACGGCAAGATCTACGCGATGGGCGGTCAGGTCCACCATGACAGCGAGCAGGTCGACCAGGCCCGGGTGGATATCTACGACCCCGCGACTGATTCGTGGAGCGCCGGTCCTCCGCTGCCGAAGGGGCACTCGCATGCCGAGGGTGGCACATTCGTGCACGGTGACCGGGTCTACATGGTCGGCGGTCACACTACGGCGACGGGTGAGTCGAAGAAAGTCGATGCCGACGTCCTCGCGCTGTCTCTCGGCGGACAGTGGGAGGTGGTGGCTACGCTCCCGATGCCGCTGTCCTCACCCGCGGCGGGGATCATCGANGGCAAGCTGTATGTGGCCGGCGGCTCACCCGGCAACAGCGCCGTGCAGGCCGATATGTGGGTCACGGGGGCCCCGTGACTCAGCACACCTGCAGCAGGGTTCCTCAAAACNGGCGCGTTCGTCCAGGCACCCGTTAGCCCGCGCCAAGCGCTCTGGGGGACAAAGGTGAGGTGGGTTGGGCTCGTCGCCCGGTTCACGGACCGAGATGCGCGCTCCCGCCGCCCGACCGCGCCGGCGCGCCTGACCAGCCCGGCACCGGCCAGCTGTCGACCCGGGGCCGAACCAATCGAGTAGGGGGTTCCGGGCGAAGCGTTCGGCTGACCAGGCGCAAGGAAGGAGCACCCGGGCGGGCACCTCGCCCGGAAACCTAGGCCTTCTTGGCCAGTTCGGCTTCGGCTTCGGCGATTTGACTGTCGAGGTCGGCGAGGGCCTGGGCCCGGACCGCCTGCAGCCCGGGATGTGTAGTGGCGTCGGCCTGGCGTTGGAGATCAACTCGGGCAAGGCGTAGCGACTCGATCCGACTCAGCGCGGCCGGGTCGATTGGTGCCTTCGNGCGCCGCGCCGAGCGCTCGCGCTCGAGTTCGTCCATCCGTTCCTGGATTCGTGCTTCCGCGTCAACCAGACCTTCTCCGGCGTCTCCCATCGATGCCTCCCTGCTGGTGTTCCGTCACCGCACTCTCATACAAACTTTCTATTTTACGCGACCTGACGGTGTCGGCGCGACGCGCTGTTTTCCCTGGACAGTGGCCCAAGCCGCGGGCATCATCGGCAACGGCGGTGCGTACGGGAAGACGCAGGAATGCGGGGGGTCACCAGCGTTCTGGTCTTGACGCGCGACCGTCGTCGTAGCTATGGGTCCCGAAGACCCGCGAAGGGACGGAACATGACAAAGACAATGCCTCGCGCGCTGGTGGCCAGTGCGCTCACGTTGGGTGTGGTGCTCGTGTGCGGCCCCGACAGAGACACCCAGGCTCAATCCAATCGCAACGTGACCGAAGCGATGGTCGAAGGCTGGATGACAGAGTTGTCGAACTGGGGCCGCTGGGGCGACGATGACCAGCTTGGCGCATTGAACTTGATTACCAACGAGAAGCGGAAGCAGGCGGCCGGTCTCGTACGGGAAGGGATGTCGGTGTCGCTTTCCCANAACTACCTGACCGAGCGGGCAGAGGATGCTACATCACCCTTCAGCCACGAGATGTCGGGGGTTGGTCGAGTGGGGCCGTTCGTCGGCGACCGGTACTCGGTCTCGTATCACGGCTATGCGCACAGCCACATGGATTCGCTATGTCACATGTCGCACAACGGCGTCATGTACAACGGATTCGAGAAAGCGACGGAAGTCACGGAGGCCGGCTGTGCGGCACTATCCATACTCGACGTCAAGCAGGGCATTATGACCAAGGGGGTCCTGATCGACATGGCGCGGCTCAAGGGTGTCGACTATGTCGAGCCTGGTACGCCGGTCTACATCGAGGATCTGGAAGCCTGGGAGCGACAGGCCGGTGTGCGGGTCGAACCGGGCGACATCCTGCTGGTGCGGTATGGCCGGTGGGCGCGTCGAGCTGAGGTGGGGCCCTGGGCAACCGGACGTCTGGCCGCCGGACTCCACGCGTCGGTCGGGCCCTGGTTGAAAGAACGCGATGTCGCGATGATCGGCAGCGACTACACAAACGACGCGCTGCCGTCGGGCGTGGATGGGGTATCTCAGCCGATTCACCAGCTCGTGCTGGTGGCGATGGGGGTCCGCATCTTCGACAACCTCGACCTCGAGGCGCTCGCCGAAGAAGCCGCGCGCCAGAATCGCTGGGAGTTCATGCTGACGGCGGCCCCGCTGGCGGTGGAAGGTGGCACTGGGTCACCGNTGAACCCGATTGCCACGTTCTAGTTTTGCGACGCGGCATTCCGCCCGCCGACGTTGTTCGTCGCTTGCATACTCCCGGTATGCGCGCTCCTCGCGCCTTGCCAGGCGGGATGCGCCGGCGCACCAAGTGGCCAGCGTATTTTGGTCAGAGCCCGACACCCCCAGGCTCGGGCTGATTCGGACCCGGCTGCGCAGTCGTGTAGATCGCGTCGCCGCGCGCGACCTCCTTCCCGGCGTCGTTGGTCACAATTGCGTCAGCATGGATGATCTGACGCCCCATCCGGACCACCCGCGACTCGCAGGTGATCGACCCGGCCGACACTGGACGCAAGTACTTCACCCGTAGGTCGACCGTCACGAGCGAGCGGCCGGCGTGGAGTGCGTCCTGCACGTCCTCCTGTAACAGTAGGGCATATGCGATACCGGTATCGATGAGCGATGCGATGACCCCCCCGTGCATGAGTCCGACCGGGTTCGCGAGCTCGGGCTGCATGCGTACACGTGCGACCGATCGGCCTGGTTCCGCCTCCAGAATTTCCAGTCCGATCAGGTCGAAGAATGCCACGCCCCGGGAGTGCGCGAGCAGCTGTTCTGCAAGCGTGGTCGGGTCCGAATGAGTCATGTGACGTTGGCAGAATTAGCGCCAGACACACGCGGTGATCCGCGAAGAGCCGGTCAGTGACTCATCGCGTAGAGCAGCACGTTGATGCCGAGCCCGTAGCCGTTGGGAGAGAACTGTTTGAAGTAGTTGGGGTCTTCGCCCTCCCGCTCCCACGCGTCGGCGACGTCCGTGTTGTGCGACATTAGCACCAGGATCCGGCCCGATTCATCCGTGATGGCTCGCAAGTGCGCTTCCGCACTGTCGTCGCCCCGCTCCGATGTGTTACCGCCGTTCCAGCCCCAGAACTGGATCGCCGTGATTTGGGGTACTTCCTCCACATACATCAGCGCGCGAAATACGGGGTGATCCAGCGGCACGTCATGAATCGGGTATTGCCCGGGAGGCAGGACTTTGGCGATTTCCGAGCTCCAGTGCTGCCAGGCAATCGAGCCCCAGAAATCGTCTACCCACAAGAATCCGCCCTTGAGCAGGTAGGTGCGGAGCCCGTCCGCTTCGGCGCCGCTCAGTCCGATGGTGCCGACATCGGCCGCCATGATGAACGGGCAGTTGAACAGCTCTTTGTCCGTCAGCTCGACAACCCAGTGATTCGGCTCGCCGCGCGTGTCCGTGCTGATNTGCNCGGTCGTCAGTTCCGAATACCGTGTCATCAGGTTGATGCCGGCGTACGGATAGTCTGTCCGCCACCCCATGCCAAGGTCTTCGTAGCGAACACTCGTGTAGGCGAGCTTNCAGAATGAAAAGTCGCGGTCCGGCATCGAGGCCGGCGGGTATCTGGCTGGCGCCCGACCCTCTCGGAAGTAACCCCATTGTGCGCTGGCGGTGACCGCCAACCCGGCCAGGAGCCCGGTCACCGTGAGCACGGTGATAATGCGTGTGAAACGTCGCCGTGGGAGAGTCATCACTCGGGCCCCTGATTCGCAGACGCGGAACAAGGCTACGTCATCTTGGCGGTTTCTGGCAAAACGACCTCGTATGGGCATTCTGTGCTGGCTCTCGGACAGGGCAATCGTCGCGTGTACACTTGCACGGCAGTGGGCGGCCGGCCCGCCGACTCGCTGCGACGCTGGATCTCGTGGGGCCACGTTAGAGCCTGATGCCATCGTTTGCCATTTGCCCCGGTCTGACGATGGACACGCTTGAGTTGCGCCACGCGGATGACCTGTTTCAGTTAACCGACCGCAACCGGGGGTATTTGCGCCGGTGGCTGCCCTGGCTGGATAGTATCCGNGTCGTTGAGGATACCCGCGGTTTCATTCGTACCACGCTGGCCCAGTCTCGGGACAATCATGGGTTCCAGGCCGCGATCGTGTCGCGCGGCCGTCTCGTCGGTGTCATCGGCCACCACAAGATCGACTGGCGGAATCGCGCCACGGCGATTGGTTACTGGCTTGGCGAGGACTTTCAGGGGCAGGGGCTGGTCACGGCCGCCTGTCGCCGCCTCATCGCCCACAGCTTCGGGGTGATGGGATTGCATCGCGTTGAGATTCGGTGCGCGATTGACAACCATAGAAGCCGCGCGGTGCCTCAGCGCCTCGGCTTCCGTCTGGAAGGCCAGCTGCGGGAAGCNGAATGGCTCTACAACCATTGGGTCGACCACGCGGTTTACGCCGGTCTGGCCACGGATCAGCGACTGGTCGAGAAATTGGTCCATCAGACCGACGAGGCTCCCGATCAGAGACGGGACCAGAGCCCGATCAGTCCATGAACCAACCGGCGCCGCAGTCCCAAGCCGCACCGTTGCCGGAGACAGGAGACCGATGATCACACGTGTGAGAAGCGCGCTCGCGCTGTTCGTGGCTTGCCACGCCGTCGGGGGCACCGTGGTGGCCCAGGATTGGCCGCAGTTCCTCGGTCCCACCCGCAACGGTACCTACTCCGGTGTGAGTCTCGCCGANACGTGGCCGGAGAACGGCCCGACCCGTCTGTGGGAGCGACCGGTGGGGGCCGGATTCGCTGGCCCGGCCGTGGTCGGTGAGCGGGTCATTCTGTTCCATCGGGTCGGCGCTGAAGAGGTGGTGGAGGCCCTTGTCGCCGAGTCTGGCGAGACGGTCTGGAGATATGCCTATCAGACCACCTATCGGGACGACTTCGGTTTCGACGAAGGGCCGCGGTCGGTGCCGGTCGTCGCCGAGGGCCGCGTCCACACCTACGGCGCGCAGGGACAGCTTCATACGGTGGATTTCGAGACTGGCGAGGCCCTGTGGCAGGTGGATACCCATTCGCGCTACGGCGTGCGCAAGGGATTCTTCGGCGCCGCCGGGTCGNCGCTCGTCGAAGCGGGACGTCTGGTCGCGAATGTCGGTGGCAGTCGAGGCGGCATCGTGGCGTTCGACGCGGCCACTGGTGACGAACTTTGGACGGCGACCACCGACGAGTCGAGCTATTCATCGCCGGTCGGCGCCACCTTCGACGGGCGACGACATGCGCTGTTCTTCACGCGGAACGGACTCATGGGTCTCGACCCGGAGTCGGGCGCGGTGCTGTTCGAGAAACGTTGGCGTTCCCGGTCAGGCTCGTCGGTCAACGCCGCGACTCCACTGGTCGATGGGAACCACATTTTTCTTTCCTCCAGTTACCAAACGGGAGCGACGTTGCTTCGGGTGGAGGGCGATTCGCTCGTCGAGGAATGGGCTGGCGACGAGAGCATGACCAATCACTATGCGACGGCCGTGATTCGTGACGGCGTNCTCTACGGGTATCACGGTCGTCAGGAGTATGGACCCAGCCTGCGCGCCGTCGACCTGGCGACCGGTCAGGTGTGGTGGACCGAAGACCGATTCGGGGCCGGGTCGCTCATTCTCGCCGGTGGCCGACTGGTGATTCTCCGCGAATCTGGCGAATTGATGCTGGCGGAGGCTTCGCCGGAGCGGTTCTCGCCGACCGCGCGCGCCCAGATCCTGCCCGGAGTGGTCAGAGCGTATCCGGCCCTGGCGGACGGTCGTCTCTACGCGCGGAATACCGACACACTCATCGCGGTGGACCTGAGGTAGCGGGAGGCTGCTAGAAGCCGACCTCCCGAAGATCGCCTTCCCACCCGTCCGCGGGACGCCGGTTGCGCGCACGGGGCTGGTGGCGGTATGGTGAACTGGTGATGTGGCGACAAGCGCCGGCCGGTCTGCTCATGACCCTGCTCGTGGTCGTTCCGAGTGCAGCCACCGTGTGCGAGGTGTTCTGCGTCGACGGTTCCGCGGCCCACGCGTCTCCGACATCAGGCACCCACTCTCATTGCGATGCGTCGACACCGCCCGCATCCTCCGNACGCCTAGCCGCCGCCGCGTCCCACGACTGTGTCGATCACGCCAGCGCCCGTGAGGCGGGGGCCAGAGTGCGGAGATCCGTAGAGCCCGGAAACGGCGANGGGCCTCTCTCGGATATGACGCAGTCGTCCCTCCGACTCTCGGTTGGANCGATCGCGTTCCCTGTGCAGTCCACCCACGGTCCTCCAGGCTTCTCTCTGTCCGCNGCACCCTCGGTCCTTCGAATTTAGCCGTTCATTCTTAGACGGGGCTACGNCCCGAGCCCACGCGGTCGCTGCGCGGGGACCCCGAGAGCCCCACGCCTCGGCCACGGGGCGCGCATTGTCGCGCGCCTTTGTTGTGTTGNTCCGTAGTTCGTTCAGGGGAAGGTGCATGGCTACACATTCGATCGGTCGTTCGCCTGTCGCGTCCGCTGGGTCCACCATGGCTCATTCACGTCGGACCTTCGTGAAAGGGCTCGCGATGGGCGGGGCGGCGGCGGGTCTCGGCCTGTGGCGTCCGGCCGTCCAAGCCTTCGTCGACACATCTCAGCCGGTCGCGACGCTCCAAGGTTCGGACTTCGATCTGACCATCAGCGAGACCTTGGCGGACTTCACCGGTTCGCCACGGTTCGCGCTGACCGTCAACGGGTCCGTGCCGTCCCCGACGCTCCGGTGGCGCGAGGGCGACACTGTGACGGTCCGGGTGATCAACACACTTGACGAGGCCTCGTCGATCCACTGGCACGGCGTCCTGCTCCCAGCAAGTCAGGATGGCGTACCGGGACTCAGTTTCAATGGCATCCGTCCCGGCGAGACGCACACATACCGATTCACGGTGCGCCAGGGCGGGACCTACTGGTATCACAGCCACACCGGGTTTCAGGAACAACGCGGAATGTATGGCGCGCTCATCATCGACCCGATCGAGCCGGAGCCGTTCGCGTACGACCGTGACCATGTCGTGATGCTGTCNGATTGGACGGACGAGAACCCCGATCGCGTCTTCGCCAAGCTCAAGAAGCAGTCCCACTACTACAACTTCAACCAGCCGACGGTGGGTGACTTCGTGCGTGATGTTCGGGCCAGGGGGTTCGGGACGGCCCTGTCCGACCGCGTCGCATGGGGTGAGATNCGGATGAACCGCACCGACCTGTCTGACGTGACGGGGGCGACCTACACCTATCTGATGAACGGGCAGGCCCCGGCGGGAAACTGGACNGGTCTGTTCGCGCCCGGAGAACGCGTCCGACTGCGATTCGTCAATGGGTCGGCGATGAGCTACTTCGACGTCCGGATCCCGGGCCTGTCGATGCGCGTGGTCGCTGCCGACGGCCAGTATGTGCATCCGGTGTCGGTGGATGAGTTTCGCATNGCTGCGGGCGAGACGTTCGACGTCATCGTCGAGCCGTCGGGTCAGGATGCGTTCTCCATCTGGGCGCGGTCGTTGGATCGTACGGGGTTCGCCAGCGGTACGCTGGCCGTGNGTGCCGGAGTGCGCGCGCCGATGCCCGAGCTCGGTCCCAGACCGGTGTTGACGAGGGACGATATGGGACACGGCCTCCACGAGGGCATGTCGAGTGCGACGTCGGACATGCCGCCCGGCAATCACGACGCCCATGGCGCGGCCGAGGCGGCACCCCCGCCGGACGAAACCCATGCGGGACACGGGGTCGCCCCGCCGCCACCGGACACCGACGTCGGTCACGAAATGCCGGCGACGGTCACCGCCGACGCGGCCATGCAGCCGCATCCACCGAGCGAACGAGGGAATCCCTTGGTGGACATGCAGACCATGATGCCCAGCTCACGGCTCGACGACCCAGGCATTGGGTTGCGCAACAACGGGCGTCGGGTGTTGACCTACGCTGATCTGCGGACGTTGTTTCCCGACCCGGACGGGCGCGAACCAGGCCGTACGGTGGAGTTCCATCTCACTGGCCACATGCGGCGGTTCGCATGGTCGTTTGACGGCATCAAGTTCTCTGATGCCGATCCAATACNGCTCACCTATGGCGAGCGGATGCGCATCGTGCTGGTGAACGACACGATGATGTCGCACCCGATGCATCTGCACGGCATGTGGAGCGATCTCGAGAACGACGACGGCGAATTCCATCTTCGAAAGCACATTATCGACATGCCGCCCGGTTCCAGGCGGAGTTNCCGGGTGCGGGCCGACGCATTGGGACGGTGGGCGTTCCACTGCCACCTGCTCTATCACATGGCCGCCGGCATGTTCAGAGAGGTGCGGGTCGACGTATGAGGCGCTTCACCGTCCTTGTCGTCGGGTGCACAGGCGTCGTGGCGTGTCTCTTCCCAGACGCGGCCCCCGCGCAGCCAGCCACGCCGATACCGCCCGTCACCGACGGCGATCGGGCCGCGGCGTTTCCGGACGTGGAAGCGCATGCGATGCAGGACAGCGCGGTGCACGCCTTTGTGCTCGTCGACCAACTCGAGTGGCACGGGGGCGACACGCACGAGGGCCCGAGCTGGGACTCGACAGGATGGATTGGCGGTGANCAGAACCGGTTGTGGTTTCGTACCGAGGGCGACGTGGATGGCGGCCATNTCGGNGAGACCGAGGCNCATGTGCTGTACGGCCGGGCGTTCGCTCGTTGGTGGGACNTGGTCGTCGGACTGCGCCAGGACGCCCGGNCGGGTCCCGCGCAGTCATGGCTGGCGGTTGGTGTCCAGGGCCTGGCGCCCTACTGGTTCGAGATTGAGGCGACGGCCTACATTGGGACCGGAGGGCGCACCGCGGCCCGACTGGTGGCGGAGTACGAGTTGCTGTTGACCAACCGGCTGGTGTTNCAGCCGGTCGTGGAGTTCAATCTGTTCGGCAAGACGGACGTCGAGCGTGGTTTCGGCGCCGGATTGAGCACCGTCGACGGTGAGCTACGGCTCCGTTACGAGATCCGGCGCGAGTTTGCACCCTATATTGGCATTCGGTGGCGTGATACGTTCGGTGATACGTCGCGTTTGGCGGCGGCCGCGGGCGAGTCGGCGGGGAGTCGGCGGCTGGTCGCGGGGCTGCGGTTCTGGTTTTGANTTCACGGACCTGGCTCGAGGGGCGTATGCCGGGCGTCCGTTTTCGACCCGAGGAAATGTCATGAGACATCGCAATTGCGTGTCCGCGGCGAGGTCCACGATCCTCGTGCGATTGGGCGTCACCCTGCTCATGGTTGGGGTGGCCGTAGCGGATCGCGCGGAGCTCGACTCGCTAGGTAAGGAGTGGGGTTAGCAGCCCCGCGACACTTGCGAACGCAGCCGTCGGTGATGCAACCTGCGATCAGGTGGGTGGGGCGCCTGTTGGTCGGTGTGGCCGCGATGAGCGTCGCTGGCCAGACGGTCGCGCAGCCATTGGGTGAGCCAGGCATGGTCGAGGTGGCCGTGGAGGTCGAGCTGACCTGTCCGTCGTGCGCGCAAGGTCTGGAGCGACGGTTGTCCCGGCTGGACTACGTCGCGCGGGTTGAGATCCAAAGCGAGGAGGGCCGGATCGTGCTAGGGCTCGAGCCGGGCACGAGCGTGTCGCTGATGGCCGTCCGCGACGTCATTCGAAACGCCGGGTTCACGCCGACTGTGTTCGGGCTCACTGCGGTCGGCCGGATCTCCGAGACAAACACCGTTACCGCCCTGGTGTTACCGGACGACAGCGCCTTCGTCCTGGTCGGAGACCGGGTCGGTGCGCTCGGGGCGGCGGCCGGTGACGCCGTGGTGCGAGTACGCGGCGAGGTGTCGCTGGCGACCGACGGCGACATGCCGGTCTTGACTGTCGATCAATTCGACGTGCCGTGAGCCAGGTCGCCACACGCGCGTCCATGCCCTAGGGCACTAGCCGCCCGTGGTCCGACTGGGAGCGACCCGCGGTTCACGCAACACTCTCGACGGTTTCGGCACCGGGCGCTTGAGTAACCCGAACTTGTCGACCGTGTGCGTGCGGATATGAGCCATCGCCTCGTCGAGNTCGTCGGTCGTGAGCCACAGGCTGAGGTCCCGCGCGCTGATCGTCCCTTCGCGTTCCATCCGATGGATCAGATGGAGCAGTCGGCGCCAGTAACTGGTGCCCATCAACACGATGGGGAAGCTCTGTATCTTGCCGGTCTGCACGAGGGTCAGCGCCTCGAAGAGCTCGTCCATGGTGCCGAAGCCGCCCGGCAACGCGACAAAGGCGTATGAATACTTGAAGAGCAGCACTTTGCGCACGAAGAAGTAATGCGCCGTGACGGAGTGGTCCAGGTAGGGGTTCGGGTCCTCTTCATTTGGCAGGCGGATATTGCAGGCGACCGAGCGTCCACCGGCCTCCTTGGCCCCGCGGTTGGTCGCCTCCATCAATCCCGGACCGCCGCCGGTCATCACCGTGAAACCCAGCCGGGCCAGGCCGGCGCCCACCTCTCGGCCGAGGGCGTAGTAGGGGTGATCCGGTTTNAACCGGGCCGACCCGAACACGGTGACGCACGGGCCGACGAAGTGCAGCCCTCGGAACCCCACGATGAAATCTCTGACNGATCTGANNACCAGCCAGAGGTCTCTGGTNCGACTNTGCGGCCCCTCNAGCAGGATGCGGTNGTCGCGNNTGNTCTTCTCGNTGAGGTCTGCCGGCGTCGTCGTCATAACGAGACCGTGGGCGGCTCGGTCGGCGGGCTGATGCGTCCGAAGCGCGGCGGACGTTGCTCCAGGCGATCGGGTCGGTTCAGGGTAGTGGCGATCGGGTCGTCGACCGCAGACTGAATCGTGTCGAACATCGGGTAACGGTCTCCTTCTTCAGCGGGACGCGGCCTCGGCGCGTCGAGGCCGCCAACTGCTACGCGAGCGTACAACCGTCTGTCCGTCATGGCCAACCGATCGGGTCTCTACGTGTCGCGGGACCTCGTTTCGCGCGGCTGAGCCGACCGCTACGGTAGTATCCCTCCGACATGGGGGCACAGGCGCTCTTGGCCGTCGGTCTCATATGTTGCTCGCTGGCCGCGTGGCCAAGTGCCGCCGAGGCTCAAACGGCGCGAATTGAGGGGGTTGTCATCGACTCCGCCAACCATGTGCTTCCGGGCGCGACGGTGACCGTGGCCGGGATTGATTCCGCTCAGGCCGCCGCCCCTGTGGTTGATCCCGTCCTCGACGCCACCGTCACCGACGACGACGGGGCCTTCGAATTCGTGGCGCTACCGGTTGGCGCCTATATGGTGGCGGCCGATCTCTCAGGCTATGCGTCCGGCATGGTGGGTCCGGTCGAGGTTGTGGCGGGCCAGGTACTCGGCGTGCGGCTGATGCTGGAGGTGGCGCCGCTGTCGGAAGTGGTCACCGTCGACGCCAGCACGGGGGCCGGTCAGCCGCTCCAAAAGGACGAGTTCGAGACGGAGTTCCTGCAGGTCTTCCAGCTGCCGACCGATCGCTTCCAGGACGCGCTGCCGCTCTTACCCGGTGTCGTGCGTGACCCGCGCGGGCATCTCAGCTTCAACGGTACCCGTCCGAGCCAGAGCACCCTGCTTGTCAATGGGGCGAATGCCACCGATCCAGTCACCGGCCAGTTCGCGTTCGAGTTGCCGCTGAGCGTCGTCGAGACGGTCGAGGTGCACGCGGTGCCCTATTCGGCGGAATTTGGGCGGGTGTCCGGCGCGGTGACCGAGGTCCGAACCGTGGCCGGCGACGACCACTGGGACCTCAACTTCGGAAGTTTGATCCCGAGGCCCCGGTTCCGCGGCGGCACGCTCAATGGAATCAACACGGCCACACCTCGGGTGCAGGTCAGCGGTCCGCTCAAGCGGGGCCGGGCATGGATCTCGCAAGCGTTCGACTACCGATTCGTGCGTTCCGAAGTCAAAGAGAACATTCCCGGCGATACGGAGGAAATCGTCGAGGGCTTCGACGTGTTCACGCAGGTCGACCTCAAATTCACCGATCGTCACTCGATGACCGGGACCCTGTCCGTGTTTCCGTCGACCGTTGACAACCTGGGGATCAGCTCCATTGATTTTGGGGAGGCTACTCCGGAAGCGGACCTCGGTGGTTGGAATGTGGCGCTGGTCGACCGGCTGGCCACTGTCGGGAACACGCTCTGGGAGACGCGTCTCGCTCTGAGAGGGTTCGACGTGGCCGTACGGCCGGAGGGAGTGGGACCGGCCCAACTGACCCCTGATGGGTTACGTGGCAACTATTTCAATGAGATCGACCGCACCAGCACCCAGCTCGAGATGGGGGTCGCTCGGTTGCAGAGCTGGGGCTGGAGAGGTCAGCAGCATCTGGTCAAACTCGGCGCGCAGGTGTTCGCCACGTCATTCGAGGGGGTCGACCGGAGCGGCCCGATAGAGGTCCGTGGCGCCGATGGACGCCTGTTGAAACGGATCACCTTTCGTGGCCCCGGCGAGTTGGAGGCCTCGGATGTGATGANCTCCGGCTACGTGCAGGACCACTGGCAGGTGAGTTCACGNTTGGCCTTGGACCTCGGTCTGCGGTACGACCAGAGCTCGATGATCTCCGAGAGTCACCTGTCACCGCGCACGGCGTTCTCACTGGCGCTGGACCGNGCCGGGCGCACCTTGATTAAGGGTGGGTGGGGACTGTTCTTCGATCGGACGTTCTTGCAGGTCGACGCGTTCGAGCGTTTTCAGCAACGCGTCGAACAAGAGTACGACCTCGCCGGCTCGGCGCGCGGNGCCCCACTGGTGTTCGAGAACCGGATCGATCCGCAGGGCTTCGAGGAGCCGACGAGTCGCGTGTGGAATGTCGAGTTCGACCGACAGCTCACCGAGTCGTTGCTGCTTCGGGTGAACTATAGAGAGAATCGCGCGCGGAATCGGTTGCTCGTCAATCGCTTGACCGATACGGCGGCTGCGGCGCTGTTACTTTCGTCGACCGGGCGCTTGACCAGCCGCGAGTTCGACGCCACGGTGCGGTGGACGTTGGCGAACGACCATGGGGACCTGTATGCGTCCTTCTCAAAGATGCGCGCCGCCGGCGATCTTAACGATTTTGGTGAGATCTACGATAACCACCGCAACCCGCTGTTGCTGGAGAACCAGCAGTCGTTCCAGCCCTTCGAGGTGCCCAATCGGTTATTACTGTGGGGCGTGGTCCGGCTACCTCGGGGGATCACCATGACCCCCGGGNTCGAGTGGCGAAATGGGTTTCCCTACACGATCTTCAANGAGGACTACTCAGTTGTCGGCGATCGCAATAGCGCCGATTATCCGCCGTTCTTCTCGGCGGATCTGGCCGTCACCAAGCGTATGGAACTCGTCGGNCGCCGGGTCGACGTCGGGGTCCAGTTCTACAACCTCACGAGTCACGACAACCCGCGCGACGTCCTCTCGAACCTCGCCAGCTCAGGGTTTGGTTCCTTTAGGAACAGCATCGGCAGCGCCGTCTCGCTCCGGCTCGGTCTGGGCTTCTGACCCAGCCTCGGGATGGACGGGCCGAGACCCGGAGTGCTCGCTGGCAACCTCCACGTGGGCCGCTGGTATGATCGCGGTCCGTTATGAGCGGGTCTTCCACCACAGTAGGTCACACACCCGGTCGAAGCCGACGGTTGCTCGGCACGTTCGGGGGTGTCTTCACGCCCAGCATCCTCACGATTCTCGGCATTATTCTGTTTCGGAGGCTGGGCTACGTGGTGGGCGCGGCTGGCCTGCTTCAAGCGCTCGGAATGCTGGCNCTGGCCACCGCCATTTCGGTGCACACGAGCGTGTCGTTATCGGCGATCGCGACGAACCGCAAAGTCCGCGGCGGCGGTGATTACTACCTGATTTCACGCAGCCTGGGCGTCGAGTACGGCGGCGCGCTGGGCGTGCTCTTGTTCCTGGCTCAGGCCATCTCCGTCGCGTTTTATTGCGTTGGATTTGGGGAGGGGGTCGCGGCGATCTTTGGGGGCGGCGATCTGCTGGTGCGCCTCGCGGCGCTGCTGGCGGCGCTGGCGCTGTTCGGGCTCGCGCATGCCGGTTCAGACCTGGCCACACGGTTCCAATTCGTGATCATGGCGCTGCTGGTGGCCGCACTGGCCTCGTTCTTCATCGGGGCGTACGCGGCCTGGGATCCGGAGCTGCTCAGGGCTAATCTGACCAGCGACCCGGACCCGACGGCCCCTTCCTTCTGGCTCCTGTTCGCTATTTTCTTCCCGGCCGTTACCGGGTTCACCCAAGGCGTGAGCATGTCGGGCGATCTCAAGGATGCCTCGCGGAGCCTACCCGCGGGCACCTTTCTCGCGGTCGGTCTGTCCACGATCGTGTACGGCGCCGCCATCGTCATGTTCGCGGCGGCCAGCCCGCTGGCCGATCTCGCCGCCGACTACGAGGGCATGGGGCGAGTGTCCAGCGTACCGTGGCTGATTGACGCGGGGGTGCTGTCGGCCACGCTGTCGTCGGCGCTCGCGTCGTTTCTTGGCGCGCCGAGAATCTTGCAGGCCCTGGCGAGCGACCGGTTGTTCAAGGGGTTGGGTATGTTCGCCACGGTCGATGCGGAGAGCGGTAATCCTCGTCGGGCGGTCGTGCTGACCGGGGCGATCGCTCTCGTGACGATCGTGGTCGGTGACCTGAACGCGATCGCATCGGTNGTGTCGATGTTCTTCCTGATCTCCTATGGCCTGCTCAATTACGCTACCTACGTCGAGGCCCATGGGGCCAGCCCGTCGTTTCGCCCACGATTTCGGTTGTACAACAAGCGAGCCAGCTTGCTCGGCACGTTTCTGTGCGGCGGTGTCATGCTGGCTATTGACCCCGCCGCGACGGCGGTGGCCGTGGCGCTGCTGTTCGCCGGGTATCAGTATCTCCGGTGGACGGCGGTGCCGACCNGGTGGCGAGACAGCCGGCGGGCCTACCGATATCGCCAGGTCAAAGACGGAATCCGCGAGCTAGTCGAGCAGCCCGAGTCACCGGTCGACTGGCAGCCGCAGATTCTGCTCTTTACGGACACTCCGGAACGGCGGTCGCGCGTGCTGGCCCTCGCGTCCTGGATCAGTGGTGGCACCGGGTTCGTAACGGCGGTGCAGTTGATCGAGGGCGACAGCGCGTCGGCGTCCGGGCGCGCACGACAACGGGAAGCGGAGCAACAGCTACGCGCGGAGCTCCGGGCAGACGCCATGGATGCATTCCCACTCGTGGTCGTGGCGCCCGACCTGTCCCAAGCGTCGATGACGCTGCTGCAATCATGGGGCGTCGGGTCGATTCGCGCCAATACGGTGGCACTGAACTGGCTGGAACACCATGGCGAGGGGGCGTCGGCGCCGTCCCTGCGATATGCCAGGTTGCTGCAGCGGGCTATCCGGCTGGACCAGAACGTGGTCGTGTTCGACGCTGCTGAGACCGATTGGGTGCGGCTGGCAGAGACGAAGCCACACGACCGTCGGATCGACGTCTGGTGGTTCGAGGATGACTCGTCGCGGCTTGCGTTGCTGCTGGCCTATCTGATGACCCGGACCGACGGGTGGGACGACGCGGCGATCCGGGTGTTGGCGCCGGCCGCGGCTGATGTCGGGCAGAAAGTGGCCGCGAACCTCATGTATCGACTGGAAGAGCGACGGTTCGAGACGACCGTCGAGCCGGTGTCGGGGGCCGACGCTCGGGCCGTCGTCGACAACTCGCGGGACGCGTCGGTCGTGTTTCTGCCGTTTCGGGTCGAGGGGATGCGCTTGCTGGATCCGTTCGGCGATCCGGTCGAGGTGGTTCTGCGCGATCTCCCGCTGGTCACTCTTGTGGCGGCCGGGCAAGGTATTTCCCTCCGCACGGAGGAGGAGACGACCGCTCCACCTGACGACACGTCGCCCCCCGAGTAACCTTTTCAGATGGGGCTGCGCCCCGAACTCTACGTGACCGCTACGCGAGGACCTGAGAGGCCACTCCGCGTCAGCCTAGGCGCGCANGTGCGCGCCTAGGCTGACGGGACAGCATCGCCGCCAGCCAATCCTCTCGTCCTCCAGGTTTTTAGGCGAGGCGCCTGTTTGTCCAGACGCAAGGAGGGAGCCGGCGGGGAACCGTACCGGGAGTCGAAGCGATAGACGGCGTTGTATCGCTTGATCTGCATCGAAAATCCGAGAGACGTTATTGAAGATGCCGTGGGAAGTGGAAGACATCAATCGAGCATAGAATCCACCGCCGTCCCCGGCCCTCGGCCGTTGGATGATTGCGTCGAATACGTCGGGACTTTCACCACGGGCTAGGCGAGCCACTGCGTGATGGCGTCGTTGACCGCGTCCGGTGCCTCCTGCTGTACCCAGTGCGACACACCCGGAAGGTAGCGCACGGTGAGGTCCGTGGCCAGCCGGTCTGTGCCAAAGGTGAGCTCCTTGCCGAGCGCGGTGTCCGCCTCGCCCCAGATCAACAGGGTGGGCACCGTGATGGGGCGGGTCAGGTCCGGGTGTGATTCGTGAGGGAATCGTCGGTTCGCCCGGTAGTAGTTGACCATCGCGGTCAGTGCCCCCGGATCGAGCGCCTGTTGGCGATAGACGTCCAGCACGTCGTCCGGAAACCGTGTCTTGTCCACGGCCATATCGTGGAACGTCCGGGCGATGGCCCGAGCTCGCCCGCGACCGAGGAGCAGTTCCGGTAGCTTCGGTATCTGAAAGGCGAAGACATACCAGGACCGCCGGATCTGCGGCCACCGGTAGAGTCCCCTAGCGAACAGCGTTGGATGTGGGCAGTTCATGACGACGAGTCCCGCCAGCGGGCATCGGCGCCTGAGGGCGGTCATCCAGGCGAGGCCGCCTCCCCAGTCGTGGCCGACGAGCAATGTTTCGCGTGCGCCGGCCGCACGGATCAGGCCTTCGATGTCCGCGACGAGCAGATCGATGTGGTAGTCGGCGACGCGACCGGGACGGGTCGAACGTCCATAGCCGCGCAGGTTCGGTGCCCAGACCCGATAGCCCAGTCGCACCAGCGCGGGTATCTGGTGCCGCCACGAGAAGGCGCACTCCGGAAATCCATGGAGGCAGAGTGCCAGCCGGTCTCCTGCTCCTTCCTCCGCCACTTCGAACCGGAGGCCATTAGCCTCGACGAATCGGATCCTGGGGGCGCGTGTATTCACTGGAAGGATGTTAACCGGAGGCAAGCGGCTTGTTGCTGAACGGAGTCCAGTCGCCGTCAGACTCTACACCCAGCCGCTACTGGCAGCGGGGGACGTCACGTCCGAACCAACAAGACGTCGCCAATGCCTGGGTGTTGTATTGGGTCAACGTGGAGTTTACGAAGTTGATCGAGCGCTTCAGAATCGGTATCACAGGCGAAANTAAGATCACCTACGAGGAATTTANCGCCTGTTCGAGAACGTGGTCGAGAAGCTGCGAGATGTTGGTACAGGTAACGGGATTGTTGGCCTGCAGAGTATGCCGTGTCTGGTTCTCGACGAGATGGTCCGTCTGANCAGCGGCGGCGCGGGTTCCGACACGTGGANGGCGCTGCTGGACGTCATTCTCTACAGCGACGATGGGAAGAAGGAGTTGAACTACATCCGGATCAGCGCCTCATACCGAACTGGCTTCTGCCATGATGGAGAATGAAACGGAACGACCAGAGAACGGCGACCTCGCACCCGTTGGGTTCCAGAAAACAAANAGGCCGCCCGCACCGCGGCGGCGGTGCGGGAGACCAGAGATCGCAACGTCGCGGCCCTCTGCCGCGTCACGGATTAGGGTAGTTTGTAGGCCAGCAATGTGCCGGACTGGCCGCCGCCGCTGGTAGCGACCACGATGTACTGCTCTCCCTCGACCTCGTAGGTCATGGGCGAACCGGTTTGCGGGGCGGTCATATACACGGCGCCGACCTCGTCGCCCGTAGCCTTGTCGTAGGCTCTGAGCATCGCGCCGGTCTCGCCGGTCTCGGTCGTGTAGNTTCCCGATTCACCCGCGACAACCACATTCTTCGTGATCAAGAGTCCGACTCGGCCTGGCCAGCCGGTTCGGCCGATGTCGGCGCCGTCAAGCAATGGGTGGTTCCGGATGTTGTCCGGCGCTTCGCCATGCGGGACCTGCCAGGCAATGTCACCCGTGTTCATGTTGATGCCCGTGATGCGGCCCCAGGGCGGCTTGATCATCGGGAAGCCGTCGATGCTCGTCGACGCATCCCGGAAGCCGACCCCCTCCGGGCGGCCTCGGATGAAATCCATGTCCGAACGGTCTGGGTCGTTGACCAGTCCCAGGGCGCCGATCTGGGTCTTGGTATAGACGTAGAAAAAGCCGGTTTCCGGGTCGGCTGACGCGCCGGGCCAGTTCACCCCACCGGTGGAGTTTGGCAATTGCAGCGTGCCGAGCATCTCCGGCGTGGCGACCGTGGGTGGGTCGTAGAGCCAGCCAATCGTGTNCCTGTCGTAGATGGCCTGCGCGCGCGCCCGTAGCTCCGGCGTGTAGTCGACGAGGTGGTCTTCACTGAGGTCGACCTCGTCGACGGGTGGCGGTTTGGTCGGAATGGGCTGGGTCGGTGCGTACCACTCGCCGGGCACGTCTCCGGCTTTGACCGGCACTTCTGGAATCGGCCAGACCGGTTCACCCGTCTGGCGGTCGAGCACGAACATGTAGTTCTGCTTGGTGGGCTGGATGAGCGCTTTGATGGGGCGACCGTCCACGGTAATGTCGAGCAAGACCGGGCCCGCGGGCAGGTCCCAGTCCCAGATGTCGTGGTGCACGGTCTGGTAGTGCCACTTGCGCTCGCCGGTGTCCAGGTCGACGGCCACGATACTGCCGGAGAACAGGTTGTCCCCGGGCCGATGCCCACCGTAGTAGTCGCCGGTCGGGGCCTCGACNGGGAAGTACGCCGTGTTCAGTTCCGGGTCGATGGTCATTTGCGCCCACACGCCGGTGTTGCCGGTGGAGCGCCACGAATCGTCGCCCCATGTGTCATTCCCGAACTCGTCACCGTTCGGAATGGTGTGGAAGATCCATTTGCGCTCGCCGGTCTGCGCATTGAAGCCGCGGATGAAGCCTTTCACGTTGGTGCGTGACGGGGGCGCGCCGCCCGGCAGGTGGGCCGCGCCAATGAGAATCGTGTTCCCGGCGACCACTGGTGCGGCATGGAGTCCGATCTCGGATGTCGCCTCCAGATCCTGGTCGATGTTCTGCTTGAGGTCGATGATGCCGCCGNCGCCGAAGCCAGCCATCCGCGTGCCGGTGAGGGCGTTCAGGGCGACGAGCTGGTAGCCGGGCGTCACGTAGAGGATGACGCCGTCGTTNCCGTCATTCCAGTAGGTGAGGCCACGGCCGGACAGCCGGCGTGGGGCGGTGGAGCCACGCTCCCCTTCGTCGACGCGGTGCATCCACAGTAGCTCGCCGGTGGCTGGGTCGAGTGCCACGGCGGCNCGTCTCGAGCCGGCGGTCACATACAGAATCCCGTTCACCATGAGCGGGGTG
This sequence comes from Acidobacteriota bacterium, assembly GCA_002712885.1. Classification (GTDB taxonomy): domain Bacteria; phylum Acidobacteriota; class Vicinamibacteria; order Vicinamibacterales; family UBA8438; genus UBA8438. The sequence goes on along the minus strand of PAUN01000033.1, from coordinate 22,805 downwards.
GACTGATAGTTGCGCTCCGGTTCCGGGCCGAGGTTGTCCGTACTGAACCGCCACGCCAGCTCCAGGTCGCTGAAGTTGTCGGCCGTGATCTGGGCGAGCGGCGAATAGCGGTCGTGCGACAGATTGCCCCCGTAGGAGGGCCACTCACCATTCGCGGTGGAGGGCTCCTGGGCCACGGCCGGAGCTGGGGCAAGCAGCAGAGCGACCGCGAGGAGGCCGACCAAGACAGATGCGCCATTCTGGCCGCTGATGCATCCCGTCCCGCGACGTTGTGCGTCGTTTGCGTCCTCCNGGGATGCGCACTCCTCGCGCCTTGCAGAACGGGCGCCTCGACACCCAGAAGATGGCGCACCGGTCTTGGGTGTTCTCAGACTGGTCAGGGTCAGCGTCGATAGCACTCTCATGAAGTTGTTCCTCGTGGGTCGGTTCCGTGTCATTTAGTCGCGCGTGNTCCCCCCCGNATGAGGCTAGGAGGGGGAAAGGACTGGCAAATCGATGCAGNACATCATAAGCGAAATCACGTCACATCGGCGATGGGTCGGGGTCCTACAGTGCAAGGGGCTTGTATCACGTGATGCTCCGGGTCAGCCGANGTCAGGAAAGGTCGCCCGTTTTGTTGCCGGTTNGATGACCAGTGAGGCCACGCTGGTGGCGATGGTGACGGTGACCAGGAGGGGGGGGCGGCGGGTGTGGCCCCTGACCTGGTCGAGGGCCCGCAGATCTAAACTGGGCTTGACGTCCGCGACCCTGCNGTCCAGACCAGGTCCTACCGCNGGNCTGGAAGACCGATATAATCGGCNGATTCTCGCCAGTTNTGCATCCCAAAGAAACGTGCGATGTCTACGCAACCTGNTGGTTTATCACGCATTCCGGCGGTGACTCTGGTCGTCGCGACGCTCGCGGCGGTCNGGCCACCGGTGCTTGTCGACGCGCAGNCGGCCGACGAGTTCGTCCCCGTCACCGAAGCCATGCTNGCCGCTCAGTGGATTCCCGACCAGCTTTGCGGTGGACGGTCGGCACCGGTTCCAGCGGCAAGGCATCGCATTTTATGGGTCTGACCCCGGAGCTGTGCCCCAGCTCGGGCAACAACCTGTTCGTGTTTGCGCTTCCGGACGGCAATTGAGTGTTGCGCCACCGGCGCGTCCCACGAAGTGTCGAACCGGTGTCTAGCCCTTGACAGTGCCTCGGCGACTTCACATTATGGATTCCATGGAATCGCTGTTGATCGGGAGACTGGCGGCCAGCGCGGTTCTGGCGTCGTTCGTGGTGGCCACCGGGCACGCGGCGGGACTCAAAGCGAGGACAACGTGTAATGTTGAGGGTGAATGTGTCGGGTACGTCCGGTGGGAGCTGTCTGGCCAGACGAGTCTCGGATCCGAACCGAGATTTCGACGAGCGGAGCTGGCATCTGAGCGGGTGGGCGGACGTGTCACAGGGCGCGTTCATGCCGCCGAACAACATCGTCAATCAGTTCGGTCTGGTGTCGGTGTCTCCGTCCGGTGACCTCGATTGCGCGATCTACGACGTGGGTGAGTCGACCCCTATTCCCTGCCATCCGTAAGGACGTCCCGGCTCGCGACGGATGAGACTCTACGCGCTCGCCGACCTCCACCTCGGCTATCGACGGAACCGAGAGGCCTTGAGGGAGTGGTCGGCGCATTCCGATGACTGGTTGATTCTCGCCGGCGACGTCGGCGAGACCCTCGCACACTTGGAGCTCGGGCTGGTGGCCGCCACCGACCGGTTCGCGCAGGTATTCTGGGTACCGGGGAACCACGAGCTGTGGAGTCACCGGACCGAGGGTCCACGGGGCGTCGCGAAATACGAGGCCGCGGTCGAGGTGTGTCGTCGGCTCGGTGTTCTGACCCCCGAGGATCCGTATGTGACCTGGCCGGGGCAGCCGGCGTGTGTCATTGCCCCGTTGTTCGTCTTGTTCGACTACACGTTCCGTCCGGATCGTGTCGCGCCGGAGGACGCCGTGACGTGGGCCGCGGCCGACGGCATTCTCAGTGCCGACGAACGGTTCCTGGCGCCCGATCCGTACCCGAGCCGCACGGCCTGGTGTCATGCTCGCGTCGAGTATTCAGAGCGACGGCTGGGGGAGACATGCACCAACGCCCCGTCGGTGCTGGTGAATCACTTTCCGCTCCGACAGGAGCTCGTCCGCCTGCACCAAATTCCCAGATTTTCGCCCTGGTGCGGGACCCGTCGTACCGAGCAGTGGCACACCCGTTTCGGGGCCCGGGTCGTGGTGTCCGGGCACCTGCACGTCCGCACGACTGACTGGATCGACGGGGTCCGTTTTGAAGAGGTGTCGCTCGGGTATCCCAAGCACTGGCGCCACGAGCGGGGGATCGACGGATATCTCCGCGAGATTCTTCCTGGGCCGGTCACCCTGCGGCAGACGGGGGGGCCCCAGTATCACCGGTGATGGTCCCGGGAGGCCGTCCAGGGCACCGCGGGCGGCGCAGGTCCGCTCCCGCGCCGTCCACGTGGGGAAGAAGGCGTGTCACAGAAGCGGGCCGACCGCCTCGTGTGGAGTGATGGTCACCGGGGCACTGGCATCCGCCTCTACCGCGGTTGCGACGAGATGGTGTTCGCCGAGCTGGCACACGCCAAACTGCCATCGCGCCGGGTTGTCGTCCAGCGCCGGGGCGAAGCGAATCCGAACATCGTCCGGATGACGGGGCGGCAGGTGGAACGAGAAATCGCTCAGCGGGATGGCCAGCCCCATGCCTCGAGCCTTGATGTACGCTTCTTTCAGGGTCCAGTATTCGAGGAAACGGCGAGGGCGGTCCGTCGCGTTCACCTGACGGAGCGCGGCGGCTTCAGAGGCTGAGAAAAACCGGCTCGCCAGGTCGAGCCATTCTCCCGTGCGACTAAGCGGTTCGACGTCCACGCCGACCTTACGGTTGCGGCACACTAGACAGACCACCAGCCCCGACGTGTGAGAGAGGTTGAAGCGTAGTGACGATGCCGGCGTCTCGATTGCGGGTCGACCGTATCGGTTGGCTTGGAATCGCCACTGGGACGCCTGGACACGGTCATACCGGGACAACGTCGTCCTGACGAGGACGCGCGCGATGAGGCAGAGCTGACGGTCTCGCGCGAAACGAAAACGGTCGGTCTTCCGGCGCTCCTCGTCCGTCAGCGCCAAGCGATAGCGCGCGAGCGCGTCCCGGTCTGTTAATCGCTCGGGCACAGCCCACCACAGATGCGCGTGGCCGGCCGTCAGCGACAGCGCCGGGCCCGTGTCCGGGGGTGTCATGTCAGGAGTCGGTTTCCTGCGTCGTGGCGTCCATCTGCCGGCGGAGGCTGAGTGCTCGCATGTCGGTCCACACCTCGTTGATGTAGGCGAGACACTCTGCCTTCGTGCAGCTCCGCCCAGCGTCGCGCCAGCCGGGTGGGTTGTCTTGGAAGTCGGGCCGGATCGAGTATTGCTCCTCGTGGTCGACCACCACCCGATAGGTTGTGTCGTCGTCGTTCTGCATCGGTCTGCTCCCCAGCGCGTTCCTCACGGAGTGCATGGGCCACGGCGGACATGCGGACCGGCGTTTTCGCGCCAGCCGCGGACGTGCGATTTCATGGGACCACGCCGATGTTGTTGCTGGCCACCGCGTCGACCACCCGCGTGACAGCCGCTTCGGTCATCGACGGGTAGAGCGGCAGCGAGAGCAACTCACCGCACACGGCCGCAGCCACCGGGGAGTGGTTGGGCTCCATGTCGGCAAAGGCTGGTTGGGCTGGGAGCGGAGTCGGGTAGTGCGTCAGCGTCTCGATGTTCCGGTCGCGCAGATGGTCACGCAAACGGTCGCGCGCGACGGTTCTGATCGGAAACAGGTGGTACACATGTCCGGGATCGGATTCAGGTGGCACCCGAATGGGCACTTCACGCAGCCCGTCTCGATACCGTGTGGCCAGCGCCCGTCGTCGTGTGGTCCACTCACGTAAGTACGGAAGTCTCGCGCGCAGCACCGCGGCCTGGATCTCATCGAGCCGCGAATGCGCCGCCGGTTCCGTGTGGTGGTCCCGGCTCGTCTGACCGCCGTTCCGCAGCCGGCGTAGCCGGGCGTCCAGTGAGGCGTCGCGCGTGCAGACGGCTCCGCCGTCCCCCAATGCCCCCAGGTTCTTGGTCGGATAGAAACTGTACGCGGCGGCGACGCCCGTGGTGCCAACCGGGACTCCGCCGCACGTGGCCAGATGCGCTTGACAGCAGTCTTCGACCAGCGCCAGCCCGTGGCGGTCCGCCACGGCCGCAAGGGCCGGAAGGTCGGCCGGCTGCCCGTACAGGTGGACCGGTATCACCGCCGCCGTCCGAGGGCCGACAAGTGCTTCCACTGCGGCCGGGTCCACCGTGAGGCGGTCCGGATCGATGTCGGCGAAGACCGGTCGCGCCCCGGCCATCATGATGGCTTGCGCGGTGAACACGGCGGACAGCGCCGTGGTGATCACGTCATCGCCAGCGCCGATGCCCAGCCCACGGAGTGTCAGGGTCAACGCGTCGGTCCCGGAGGCGACCGCGGTCGTGTGATCAGAGCCGGTGGCCGTCGCGAACTCCGCCTCGAAGCCCTCCACCTCGGGTCCCAGCACGAACCAGCCTCGCTCGACTACACGCCGGATGGCCGCGTCGACATCGATGGCGTCCTCCCGAGGGCGCAAATCGATCCAGCGCACGGCGTGGTCGGTCATGGCGTCTCCGGCGGAGTGTCGAGCGGCGTCTCGACATACTCGGACAGATGGTCTCGGTAGTAGCGGACGGTTCGGTCGAGTCCGTCACGCAACGTTACCGCGCCGGTCCATCCGACCGCTCGCTTGAATTTCGACGAGTCGGCGTAGAAGTCTCCAATGTCGATCGCGCGGCGCTCGGCTGGCCAGTCGGCAAAGCGCACCCGGCCCGTGCCTGCCACTTCGACTAGGAGCTTGGCGAGCTCGGCCAGTGACACGGGTCCACTGCCCCCCACGTTGAAGACCTCGCCGTTGCAGGCGTCGGAGGCGCCGGCCAGGAGAAACGCGTTCACGACGTCGTCCACATACACGAAGTCGCGTAGCTGCGACCCGTCGCCGAAGAGCTGTATCTCGCGGTCTTCGACGGCCAGGCGGATGAACCAGCCGATGAATCCCTGGCGGTTGTGCTTCAGGAGTTGCCGGGGCCCATACACATTGGTCAGACGCAGGGCGCACGACCGTACGCCGAAAACGTTGTTATAGACCAGATGGTAGTACTCACCGGCCGCCTTGTTGATGCCATTGACGTCGATGGGGCGGACCAGGTGCTCCTCGGTCACGGGGAGGACGTCCGGCTTCCCGTAGATCTGTCGGGTGCCCGCAAAGACCACCTTGACCGACGGGTTGTGGTGCCGGCAGGCCTCCAGAATCGACAACTGGCTGCGACAGTTGATCTCGAGGTCCGTATACGGGTCCCGCATGCTGTCGACGTGGCTGACCTGTCCGGCAAGATTGAACATGACCTGCTGGTCACGCACCAGATACTGCATGGAGCTGGCATCCCGCACGTCGGACACGTTGACCTGGACCGCGTGCCGGATCCCATCGATGTTGAACAGGTTGCCGCCGGAGTCCGGGGTGAGCGAGTCGACAAGCAGCACGTCGGCGCCCAGGGCAACCAGTCGGGCCGCGAGGTTGCTCCCAATGAATCCGAGTCCACCGGTGATCAGGACCCGTCGGCCCTTGTAGAATGACGCGTTGTCGTCGCCCATGCTGATTTCGTCGATCTTCTTGATCTCGCTCATCTCTTTACAGGGTCGGTCGTGCGTGAAGGGACGCCGCCCGGTGGGGAAGGCTTGACCGATGGAACGGCTGCTGGAGGCGACGGCGCGGGCAGAACAGCGGCACTTCTGGTTCCGCGGGCTCCGGCGGTTCGTGCGTCCGCTCCTGGTGCGGGCCACCGAGGACTACCCCCATCCCGATATCCTGGATTGCGGCTGCGGCACCGGCATCAATCTTGGGGTCCTTGCCGACTACGGACTGTCCCGCGGTATCGACCGAGCCTGGGCCGGGGTGCGACGGGCCCGCGCCGCCGGGCGTCACGTCGGTCAGGCGACGGTGACACACCTCCCGTTTCCTGACGCGCGATTCCACCTGGTGACCTCCTTTGACGTCCTCTACTGCCTCGACAGCGAGGACGAACGATCCGCCGTCTCGGAGATGTTTCGCGTCCTGCGCCCCGGCGGTCGGGTCATCGTCAACGTCGCCGCGATGCCGATCCTGACCGGCAACCATTCGGTCCTGGCCCACGAGGTGCGACGTTACACGGCGCCGGGGCTGAGGGTCTTGCTCGAGCGGGCTGGCTTTGGGGTCGAGCGGATCACCTATACCAACACCGCGATGCTGCCGATTCTGGTGCCATTGCGCCTCATGCAGCGTGCTCTCGGTTTGGTCCGGGAGGACGACGAGGACGCCGAGCGAGAAATGCAAGTGCCGTCGCGGCCGATCAACGCCTTGCTGAACCGGATGCTGGCCGTCGAGGCGGCCCTCGTGCGCCACGTCGACTTGCCATGCGGCAGTTCGCTGTTGGCCATGGCCAGAAAACCGGCCGCCGGCGGTCCGGGCTGAGCGGCCGATGCGCCTGGGCCGCGCACCCTGGGTCGCTATGACCGTTCCTCCGTCCCCTTTGCCCCTCGCACCGGTGACGCATCCGGCGGCGACTCCGGTCGGGTCGCGGGGGTCTGGTGCGTCTTGCGCCAGACGAGCGCCGTCCACAACTTCGCGATGTCGATGAGCGTGCTCGCGATGCGCGGGAAGTTGAAGAACTGCGACGTGCCGTAGGCGCGATGAAAATGATGCACTGGCACCTCGACAATCCGGCAGCCGGCGTCGTGCACCTTCTTCATCAGCTCGAGACAGATCACGCCGCTGTTCTTCTCCAGGTGCACGCGCTCGAAGATTGACCGGCGCATGAGCCGAAAATCGCAGTCGACATCTCTGACCAGGAGTCCGAACAACAGTTTGACCGCGTGGTGATACAGGCGGCCGATGACGATGCGATGCAGCGGATCGGAGCGGCTGATCTTGTAGCCGTTGACCAGGTCGACATCCGGTGTCATGTGGGCCCAGAGGTCCTTCAGTTCCCGCGGGTCGTACTGGGCGTCTCCGTCCGTGTAGAACACGAATTCCTTCGTCGCGGAGACGAAGCCGGTGCGCAGGGCGGCCCCGTAACCTCGATTCTGGAGATGCGTGACGATGCGGAGGGCAGGGCACATGCGTGCCAACTCCTCCAGCACCTGGCCCGTGCCGTCACGGCTGCCGTCGTCGACCACCACCACCTCGAAGTCGTCGGTCAATTCGCGGGCGGTCATCACCGCCCCGATTACCATGCTGGGGATCGTGCCGGCGTCGTTGTAGGCCGGGAAGAAGATGGTCAGACCACCGGCGGCGGTCGGGGGCGTGTTCGTCACCAGAGACGCAAACGTACCACCGGCGGCTCGCACGTCGCAAGTTGCGGACACTACGTCCCGTCGGGCACCAGCTCGTAGAGCCGGGCGTCGTCGTCCCAGAAGATCGGCTGCAGTCGATCGTTGAAGGATGCGACGCGGGCTGCGAGCGTCGTCCAGTCTTCATCAGCATAGAACTGCCGGTGCAACAGGACGTACCGGGTGCCGTGGCGAGCCAGGATGTCGAATGACCGGGCGGAGGGGAATCCAGCGAGGTCGTCGACCTCGGCCCGAAAGTCCTGAGGGATTACATCAGAGTAGCCGTTGACCAGCGGACGCCAGTGCCCCGTGGACCCGACCATATAGTACGTGTGGCGCGGGTAGTCCATCCGTTGGTTGAAGTAGGGAAACTCGGCGATCGGTCCTGCCGGTAACTGTTCGAGCATGCGATACGCGGCTGGGAACCGCGGCGCCTCGTAGTGGGGATACGGCACCGCGGCCAGTTCGGCGAGTGCCACGATTAACAGACCGGCGGTGACTGCCGCCTTCCGCCGTTCGCGGGCGAGTTGAGTTACACCGACTCCAGCCAAAACCGCCAGCGCGAGCGCCACCACGATGCCCAGACGCGCCGGTGCTCGCAACATCCCGAACCCCGGGATGGTTTCGAACAACAGGGTGTACAGACCACCCGACGGACCAAATGACGCCCAGGCGGCGAGTAGCGCGAGTAATCCGTAGAGGGCGACGACCCGGCTCGGATCCTGATGCGCTGGCGAAGTCACGGCGGTCCTCGCAAGGGTTTCGCGGGTCGAACGTAGTCCGGTCACCACCCCGACCGCGGCCAGCCCGAGCACCAGGAAGCCGGGGAACAGCACTTCATTCCAGACCTCGATGCGTGTGAGCAGCCACCGGTGTGACCGAGCGGGTGACGCCAGATACGCCCGCCAGTCGGCAGAGTACACCCGTGCTTCATCCAGCGTTCTGGACACACTGCCGTGAGTCTCGCCGACATCCACATACGGGAGGAAACAGGCCCCCGCGACGAGACCGCCGATGACGACCGCCACCGCGATAGACGTCCAATACGAACGGCTGGTCCAGAGTCGATCCATGGCGGCGTAGAAGAGAATCGCCACCCCGACCATGAGGCCGGCGAATAGACCGTAGTATCCACAGGCCAGCCCGGCCACCGCCAATACCAAACCCAGGACGACGCCGCGCCAGACACCCGGCCGCACCGCCAGATGGTGAAACGCGAGCATCGAGAACGGCAGGCCGGCGGTCATCAAGAGTTGGATATGCGCGCTACGGGCGAAGACGAACGGGCAGAATCCGAACAGTACCCCGGATACCGCGGCGGCCGATCGACTACCGGTTAGATACCGAACCAGCAGATAGGCGCCGACGACCGATAGCATGAACGACCAGAGCACGACGGTGTTGTGGGCGGCGTACGGATTACGAGTCAGCCAGTACGGAGGGACCGCGAGCAGGCCAGCCACCAGGTTGGCTTCAGAGAACGCGAGCGCGTTGCGATGCGGGTAGAAGATGTTGGCGTGCCACAGCTCGGTGGGGTCGGCGACGACGGTCCGAGCGACCCACGCGATGTTCCAGATGCTGAACAGGCCGTCTTCGGCGTCGACCCGTCCGCCGCTGCCAAGTTGAAACGCGAGCGGATACGTCAGAGCGACCGTGGTGACGACGGCCAGTACGGCGACGAGGGCCGCTTCACGACCGTGAGACATGCCTGAGCGATGGTAGCACGCTCGTTCGGGGCTGCTCGCAGCCTTGGTCGACGCCAACCTCAGCCGCTGCTGACTCCGACCGGGCGGTCGTCGGGTGGTGCACCCCCGAGAGGACCCTACTGTGGCGTCGTCGTCAGCAATGTGACGTCGAACAGCAAGGTGGCGTTGGCCGGGACGAGCCCGCGCGCGCTTGCACCGTACGCCAGTTCCGGTGGAATGATGAGGCGTCGCTCGCCATCCTCACGCATTCCGATGAGGCCCTCGTCCCACCCGGCAATGACCTGTCCGGCGCCGAGGGTGAAGGTGAATCCGTTGCTGTCCGAGCTGTCGAACTGGGTGCCTTTGTTGTCCGGCTGGCTCTCGTCATAGAGCCAACCGCCATAGGCCACCAACAGGCGATCGCCGGTAGCCGCCGCGGAGCCCGTGCCGACCGTGAGGTCGATGATTGTGAAGGGAGCGGTGTCGGTGACCACCACCTGGGCGTCGAGGAGCTCCAATTCAGCCACCAGTGACGAGTCGGCCGGGATACCGGCCGCCTCGTTGTAACCGAGCGCGAGGTCCGGGGGGATGATCAATTGCCGCCGGCCGCCGACACGCATCCCCAGCACGCCCTGGTCGAATCCCCCGATGACCTGATTTGCCCCCACCACGAAGGTGAGCGTGCCGCTGTCAACCTGGGGTCCCTTGTTCTCCGATCGTCCGTCCTCAAAGAGCCAGGCGATATAGTTCATGACCACGCGGTTGCCGGTCGCGGCCGTGGCACCGGAGCCCACCGAGATGTCGGTGAACGAGAAAAACGCGGCCCCGCCCGGTGCAAATGGATTGGAGCTGGAGTCGCTGCACGCCGGCGTGCCCCCCACGGTCAGGGCCACGACGGCCACCATTGCCAGGCTACGCTTCATCGAGATCATTACGCCGTCCTCCAAGACAGGGACACCCAGAGCCTCTCCCGTAGTATATGCAACCACCCTGCCGACCACGAGACTCCACCACGGAGGCAGTCGCTGTTCAGATGTGGACTCGACAGTTTGATGACTTGTCCGCAACAAAGCGACCATGGGATGCGCCCAGACTCGGCGAACGTGGTGGCCAACGAGCTGAGCGGTCGATGTGTTCGTTGAGGGGCTCGACGCGATTGTCTGTCCTTACGGAGTGACAATGCGGAACTTCTGGATACGGCGGCCCTCCTGCTCGGCCACGTAGACGTTGCCCATCGAATCCACCGCGATGCCGTGGGGCAAGGTGAACTGCCCGCGGTAGCGTCCCGGACCCCCGCCGAAACTCGCTAGCAGCTCTCCGCTCCGGCGGTCCAGGACATCGACCATCACGCTGTTCTGATTGAGGACGAACATCAACCGTTGGTCCGCGTCGGGCGAGAATGCGAGCACGACGGCGGTGCCGCGGGTGCCGCTCCGACGCCCGTCAGGCGACGTGACCGGGGTGAAGGGCACGTCGATGTTCCGGACGAACGTCCCCATCTGGTCGAACACCTGAACGCGGTCCGCCTGGCGGTCGCAGACATACACCAGGCCGTCGTTGGACAGGCGGAGACAATGTGGCAGCGGGGTCACGGTCCCTTCGTCGTCGGTCCGGTGCAACGACCACTGGCGGAGAAACTGGCCGTTCCGGTCCAACACCGCAATGCGCTGATTGCCACGCGCGGTCTCGCCATCGGCGACGTAGATGTCGCCGGTGACGGTATCCACATCCAGACTGGCGGGCAGGAAGAACTGGGCGCGGTCGGAGTTCAGTGGTCGTCCCTCGCGTGTCCCGTCCGACGAGTCATATAGCCCCGTTTCGCCGATCTGGAGCAGACGTTGGCTCCCATCGCTGGAATACTTCTGCACGATGCCGGTGCCCGACGCCACGATCCACACATTTTGATCTGAGTCGACGTGGCAATCGTGCAGGCGGTCGCCGAGGCTATCTGGGTCTCCCCATGCACGGACAACCGTGCCAGTCGGGTCGAGCTCGATGACCGGCGGAGCGGGCCGCGCCCCGTCCAGGTCGTCTGGCACGACGTTCTGCCGGTTGAGGATGTACACGTGGTCGCGGCCATCGATGCACATCCCGCCGAGCCCTCCCGTGATCCAGTGGTCGCCAAACGGGAGCGACGGCCAGAGTGAGTCGACTTCGTACCGAGGCACCGGCTGAGCCTCCACCGTCCCGGCCGTGAGGACCCCAACCACGAACGCCAGCGCGGGTAACGTCGTCGCCACCACGATCTTGTTGCTCACTGTCATGTCACATGTGTCTTCCTGAGCGGATCCTTGGATCTGCCCCGACGCGCGGTGCAACGGGATCATCTCACGGCCAGGGGGACCGCAGGGAGCGGCATGTGTTGGTGTGCGGGTCGTCGTCCCTGACCGGTGCACGGACCGGGACGGTAGATACTGTGTAGGAGAGCATCAGGGGGGAGAATGTGAAGGCTATGGAGCGACTCGGAACACACCGGTGCCGTGCCCTCTCGACCGTCCGCCAGGCCGGGGTGATACTCGCGGTCGTGGGCGCGTGCGCGGCTGGCTTCCCCGTGCAGGGTGTCGGTCGGGGCCAGGACGCGGTCGATCCGCCTCGCCCGACCCGCAATGACCTGGTGCGCCCCCTGGGGCCCTCAGACGAGGTCTTGATGCTTCGTCACCAGCGGCTGCAAAAAGGGGCGCATGAGCTCTACTATCGGGCGAGCCTGTTCGGGGTCTGGCCGTGGTTCGAGCGACTGGGCGCCAGGATGACCGGACAGTGGCAAGTCGTGTTCCCCGAGGGTGGCGGCAGCCCGGGATTCGACGAAGGATACCGACTCGCCCGATACGCCAGTTTCGAACATTGGCGGCATACACGCGGCGCCTTGTCTCGCGCGCTGGGTGGCAACGGTCCGAATCGCGACCGCAGCATACAGGCCTTGCGAACCCGGGCCGAGTACGGCCTGGGGTCGAACGGCGGGTATTTTTTGCAGGGACTGACCGCCACCAATCGACCGCGGTTTCTGCCGGCCGTGGATGAGGAGTACGCGCGTGTCGACACGAGTCAGCCGACGCTCGACGACGAGGTGATTGCGGTTCGAAACGATGTCGCGCGACCCGGCATCGAGATCGTGGTCTTGCGATACACGCGCATCAGAAAAGGGGCCTTCAACGATATCCTCGCCCGTACCGTTGCACAGGTGTGGCCATTCGAGGACAAGATGGGGGGCCGGCCGATCGGTCAGTGGCGGGTCATCTACCCTGACGCGCCGCGTCGCACGGAGGAGAGCCCCGACTACGACGAGATGATCACCATGAGTCGATACGCGAGCTATGACCACTACCTGACCACGCGTCCAGGCCAGGCCGTCTTCGTCGGTGGCAATGGACCCGATTGGCAGGCATGGCGCTCAGCGCTCGAGGCGGAAGCCGAGCGCACGCTCGAGGCCACCGTCGAGTTCCTGCAGGGATTCACTCACACCAGCCCACCGTCCTATCAACCGGGCTTGCCGGAGCGCTATCGTCTGAGATGAGTTTCCGGGCGGGGCATCCCGGCTGGTGGTGGTGCTTCGTCGGTCACGGACCGGCTGCATCGGCAGTCGATACGTTGCCGTAGTTGTGACCGGCAGGACCAAGGACGCATGTTTGCGAGATCCGCGCGTGGACGTCTCACCTACAGGGACCTGGGGCGCTTTCCCGATGACACGCTCTTTCATCGCGTGGCACGGGCCGTGTGTCACGCCGGCTGCTTGCCCCGCAAGGAGCTGTATGAAGCTTGGGAGATGGCTCGACGGGTTCGTCGGCTCTTTCGGGGCGGTCGCGTCGTGGACCTGGGGGCCGGACACGGCTTGCTGGCTCAGGTCATGCTGGTGCTTGACGATTCGTCGCCGGACGCGCTCGTCATCGACTCGACGTTACCCGCCTCGCGCGTGGCGGTGCACGACGCGCTGGTCGCGGTGTGGCCGAGACTGGCCGGCCGCGTGGCGTTTGTCGCCGGCTCGATGGAGGAGGCCGAGATTCGCGACACCGATGTCGTCGTCTCGTGTCATGCGTGCGGCGCGCTTACGGACCTGGTGCTGCAGAGCGCCGTGGCCGCGCGCGCACGGGTGGCCGTGCTGCCCTGTTGTCACGATCTCGACACCGGGGAGACCGGTCGGCTCACCGGGTGGATCGACGGTCCCTTGGCCGTCGACATCGTGCGGGCGACCGCTCTAACCCGACAGGGGTATCGCATCTGGACTCAAGCCATTCCGGACGACATCACGGTCAAGAATCGGCTCCTGCTTGGCGCCCCGGCGTCGGCGGCCGGGACGCTGCGACCCGGACGCAGCCGCGCGGACGTATAATCCGAGAAATGAGAGCGCGAACGCTTGGGTCGTCGTGCCTGGTTGCGCTGTGTGGGCTGGTTCTGGCTGGACCGGCCGCGGCTCAATGTGAGCCGGACGGCGACACCCGGTTCGTGTGCGGACCGATCAGCCCTGAAGATCTCGCCGTGGTGCCCGAGACCCCGTGGGTGGTGGTAGCGAGTTGGGAAGACGACGGCTACCTCTCCGCGGCCAACCACCGCGATGCCAGCACTGTGCGTCTGTTCCCAACCGCCACGGCACAGGAGCGCCACGACCCCGCACTCTACGCCGACTGCCCCGGCATGGTCACGGATGGTTTCCGAGCCCACGGTATCAGCCTGCGTCCTGGGGGCGATGGTACGCATGACCTGTATGTGGTCCGCCACGGAGCGCGAGAGGCGGTCGAGGTGTTTGAGGTGGACGCGCGCGGGGCGACGCCGAGTCTGACCTGGACCGGCTGCGTGGTGGCGCCGGAAGGCCTCGGCCTCAACGCGGTCGTGGCGTTGCCCGATGGCGGATTTGCGGCAACAAGCCCGCGCACGGGCGACATCTGGGAGTGGCGCGCCGACGCCGGTTGGGTCCGCGTGCCTGGCAGCGAGGACATCGGTCCAAATGGGCTGGAGGTGTCGGCCGACGGCCGTTGGTTTCTGGTGGCGGGCTATGCCAGCCAGTCCGTCATCAAACTGTCGCGCGGGCAAACGCCGGTGCGTCAGGAGCGGGTCGCGGTGGGGTTCAACATCGACAACGTGCATTGGGCGCCCGATGGCACCTTGCTGGCCGCCGGGCACACCGCACCGACGCGGACGCGAGTTGGCGAGTGCATCGCACGCCGCACCTGTGAGGGAATCGTGTCGTTCGTGGCCCGGGTGGACACGGAGGCGATGACGTCAGAGGAGATTTTCAGATATCCCACCAACGACTGGGTGATCCTCGGCACATCCGCCATCGAGGTGGGCGACGAGCTGTGGGTCGGACAAGTGGCGGGTGGTACCCGCATCGCCAGGGTGCCGCTACGCTGACGCCCCGTTCCGCCAGACCCGGGCACTAGTCTAGCTAGGAGGGTGCTGAAAAACGACCGGAGCGGTTTTCCTGACGAGGCGTCTGCCTGGCCAGGCGCGACGAGGGAGCAGACAGGCGGTCTGTGACCCCGCTGAGCCAATGCTGCGACGTCCGCCCTTGCTGGCGCCTCGTCGGGAAAACCTAGGTGAGTCCGGCCAGGGGGCCGCTCACATCGATGAAATCGCCCCGTTGCCCACGCACGTGTTCAAGTCCTATGTGGTCGACGTCGAGGCCCATGGCGCGTGCCACGCTCACGAGGAGGTGCTGATGGGGGATACCGGACACTCGGGTGTTCCCGCCGGTCAGGATCTGTGACGGGACCCGCATCTCCGCTGGCGTCTCGTGAGGCCAATACATGTAGCGCCCCGTGTTGAACGCCCACGAACCGCCGATGAGCATCGGGCAGTAGTGACTGTACCCGTGCCACCCATCGCCAAGCTCGGAGCCCCACACGATGAGGGTGTTGTCCATGATCGAGCCGCCGCCAACGTCCGGCATCGTTTCCAGGGTACTGACGAGGCGCGCGACCTGGCCGGCGTGATACCGGACGTAGTCGGTCATCGCCGCGTGTTTTGCCGGGTCGTCGTAGATATAGTGCGCAATACCCTTGTGCACCTTGTCGCTGATGGCGGCGGCACCGAATTCCGCGGTCGGCATCTCGCCGAGAGACAGCGACACCACCCGGGTGATGTCGCAGCTGAACGCCGCGGCGATGATGTCCGAGAACGCGTCGAATCGCATGTCGTACTTCTCGAACGCCGCCGCCGGTCGCGCCGGAGCGTTGCACGCCAGCGTGGCCAGCCCTTCCAGCCGGTACCCCAGTCGTTCGATGAGCCCGAAGTGGGACTCGAGCCGAGCGCGGTCGGTGGCGCCGAGTTGCGGGGCGAGCTGGCGATATTCGTCGTAGGCGAAGTCGAGCGTCGTCCGGCGGCGCCGGCCGACGGCGTCGCCGGATGAGGCCGGTCCGAAGACCCGTTCCCAGGCTCTCAACGGCGTATTCTCCGTGGGCAACCGGACCCCGCCGAGGTTGTAGGCGATCGGCCGACCGGCTTCGAGCGCCGCGTCCACCGACAGTTCCAGCGAGGGCAGTCGATCGGGTCTGGCAATCTGGGCGGCGACGAGTTGGTCAAGCGACGGTGACGTCGACCGTGTGTCCCGGGCGGCGAAGTCGGCGTTGTTGCCGGTCCAGGCGTGAATCCACCCGCGATCGTGGCGGTTTCCGCCCACGTCCAGCTCGGCCGTCGCCAGCGAGAGACCGTCCAGCACGAGCAGCCGGTGTCGGTGTGCGTAGAGCGGCGCCAGCGGCCGGCTGAATTCGCTCTGAGGGAGGCCATCCAGCTCGAGCTCCCACGGCTCGTCTTCCGACCGGCCGGTGGGACGTATTTTCCACTCGCTGTATGGCCAGCCGTGGCAATGGCTGATGACGATGAGACGCCTCGGCGGCTCGGCCGGTTGGGCGAACGCGCGCAGCGTGCCGCCCGGTAGCGCGGCCCCGAGCGCGGTGAGGCCGCTGAGCTGAAGAAGGTATCGCCGCGAAATCATGGAGCGTCTCCGGAGCCTGGTCGCGTACCGGTACGGAAGAGGTCGCTTCCGGCGATGGAGACCAGCAGGGTCTGGATTGAGTCGTCTTCGCGGAAGCGGGCCTGCAACGTTCCGAGTCCGGGCGTGGCCGCCTCGACCTGGTCGCCGAGCGCATAGCGCGTCCAGTGCAGCACGTAGCAGTCTCTTACGCGATCGCTGCCGGCGAGCTGATGCGCGAAGTCGACGCCGTCGGTGAAGGTGATCTGCTCGCCGCCGGCCAGGGTGAGCGTGCCGCTCGCGTCCACTGCCTGTCCATTGTCCTGGGCTCGCCACCGTCCGACTGCGTCGTAGTGCTCGAATGCGAACCCCGGCGGGTTGATCTGTCTGTGGCAGGTGGTGCACGTGGCGGGGCTCGTGGCGGTCGCGGTGCGTTGGCGATTCGTGCGTTCAACCGTCAGCGTGTCCGGCGGCAGTGCCGCTTCCGCCCCCTGAATAGGGGTGCCCAAGTGCATGCAGGCGAGCCGCTCGAGCACCCGTTTCCCTCGAAGAATCGGTCCTGGTTGGACCGCGTAGGCCCCGAGCGCCAGGACCGACGGCAGGGTCAGCACGCCCGCGCGCTCGCTGCGGGGAAATTCCGCGGGGTATAGCGTCAGCTTCTGTTCACGTCCGATCGAGGCGACGACTAGCTCGATCGGTTTCGTCACGGTGCCCCCGTCTGGGACCCGCCTGGCGTTGGCGCCGTAGATCGGCGCCGTGGCGTCGGACATATACCCGTGGTTGTCGGTCATTAGCGCGTGGAAGGTGCCCGCGCCGTCAAAGATGGTTTGTTCGACGAATAATTCGGTCTCGTACTTCATCGAGTACCGTACAGGGCCCATGATGGCGGGCCACTCCAGGTCGTCGTCCGAGGCATTCTTCAGACGCGGGGTGATGCCGAAGAGTGGTCCAAAGGCGCGGCGAGCCGGCGCGACGAGCGTTACCTTGTCGGTGCCCAGCCACTGATGATGAAAGTGCACGATGGCCGGCCGAGCCTTCGGGTCGTCCAGCATCCGGCGCGCCTGGCGCTCCATCCCGGCCGCGGTGCCCAGTTCGCCGGCCGCCGCCGCATCGAACAGCACATCATCCGGCATCGAGTCCCACAAGAAGTAGGAAAGTCGCGTGGCCAGCTCCCACTCATTGGGTGCTGCCGTGGGGTCGCCCGGCTCGACCCTGAAGTGAAAGGGCGGGGCTTGCAGGATACCGGCGACGGTGACGGCGACCGCTTCGTCGGGCGGGCCCGCCGTGAGGTTGGCCGTCCAGAACGCCGACAGCCGCTCTTGTTCGTCGGTCCGGATCGGGCGTCGATACGCACGCCGTGCGAAGCGTTCGATACTCGTCCAGGCGCAGGACTCCTGCTGAGTCGCCGGCCACGCGTCCCAGTCGGCGCAGCTGAAGAATGTCGGTGACTCGAGTGCGAACGCCGCGAAGTGCATCGCGGCCAAGTGCAGCTCCTCGACTTGATAGGACGAAGGGCTTTGCCCTTGCGCGATCCCCTCGAAACCCTCCAAGCCAGGCTCCGCCGGGAACCGCCACGGCCACACCGGTGGGGGAGGCGGAGGCAGAAAGACGCCTTTGCTGGCCGTGCGCCGCGGGCTCAGCCTGTCGGCGAGGGTTGAGCGCTTGGGCCAGCGCGCCCCGTCTCTCGGGAATCCGAGCAGATCGGCGATGGTGTTGTTGTATTCGGCCGGGGTCAATGCCAGGGGGGCGGTATCTGACGGTGCCGTTGGCCCTGCGGGTGCTTGGCCCACCGCGATGGTTGGAGCCAGCGTGAAGACCACGAACATGGCTGCCAGTCCGGACGCCCGTCGTGATGATGACGGTGGCGACGGCGAGCGCGAACGGTTCATCGTGCGAATAATCTCAGCGGAGACTTCGCTAGTCAAGCGTCCCATGGTGGGCCGGTCGGGGTCAGTCGAGCTGCTGGAATACCCGCTGGATGCGGTCGATGGCCCAGTCGACCTCGTCCCTGGTGATGACCAGCGGCGGGGCGAACCGGATGACATCGTCGTGGGTTTCCTTGCAGAGCAGACCGTGCGCCTGTAGTGCTTCGCAATACCGGCGCGCGCCGCCTCTCTCCGCGTAGAGCTCGACCGCCACCCAGAGACCGCGGCCCCGCACTTCGCGAATGGCGGGGCTGTCGATGTGCTGAAGCCGGTCGAGGAGATAGTGCCCGAGAGCGGCCGAGTTCTCCACCATCCGTTCGTCCGTCAGGACGCGAAGCGCTTCCCGGGCGACCGCACAACCGAGCGGGTTACCACCAAAGGTCGACCCATGGTCGCCCGGCTCGAAGACTCCCATCGGTTCGTCGGCGGCAAGCACGGCCGACACGGGATAGCAGCCCCCGGCGAGTGCCTTTCCCACGATCACGGCGTCCGGCCTGATGCCCTCGTGCTCGAACGCAAACAACCGCCCCGTTCGTCCCAGTCCGCTCTGGATTTCGTCGAGGATCAGCAAGACGCCGTGGGTTCGGCAGGCCGCTTCGAGGTCTTTCAAATACCCATCTGGAGGGATGATGATGCCCGCTTCCCCCTGAATCGGTTCGATCAGGACCGCCGCCACATTCGGATTCAGGGCTCGACGCACCGCCTCGATATCGCCGTACGGCAGGCAGGTGAAGCCGGGCGTGAACGGGCCAAAGCCGCGCCGGTACTGCTCGTCTGTCGAAAATCCGACAATCGTCGTCGTGCGACCGTGGAAGTTGTCGGAGAAGACGAGCACCTCGGCCTCCTGCTCCGGGACGCCCTTGACCGTATAGGCCCACTTGCGGGCCATCTTGATCGCCGTCTCCACCGCCTCGGCCCCGGTGTTCATCGGCAGTACGCGCGGAAACCCGGTGAGCGTGGCTACCTCTTCGTAGAAGGGGCCAAGTTGGTCGTTTCGAAACGCGCGCGACGTCAGCGTGAGGCGCGCCGCCTGCTGCTGTAGCGCGGCGACGATGCGTGGATGGCAGTGGCCCTGGTTCACGGCCGAGTACGCGGCCAGACAATCGAGGTATCGGTTCCCGTCGACGTCCCACACCCAGACCCCGTCGCCGCGCGTCAGGACTACGTCGAGCGGGTGGTAGTTCTTGGCGCCGAAGCGCTCTTCGAGCTCGATGAGATCGTGCCGTTCAGTCTTGGTCGCGTCCATGCGCGTCATGCGCCCCCAGGAGGTCAGTGGTGAGGTCGTGCGGTCGCTCGATGATCGGGGAAGTGTACTCGGAGTGGCCCGCGATGCGGGCGGTGACCGACACGGCAAAGACGCCAGACGGACGCCTTGCCCGGAAACCTACGGAGAGGTATCGACCCAAGGTCTCATCTGGCCAACTATCTTGTCCGCTCCGTTCGTGGGGTGGGTAGACGCGGTCGCGTCAGAAGCGCCAGCGCTTCGACCTGCCTGGTTTGCGGCATCATGTCGATCGGCTGCACCGAGCGGACCGTGAATCCGAGGCGGCAGAGCACGTCGAGGTCGCGGCCCAACGTCGCCGGGTCACACGACAAGTAGGCCAACTTGGTCACCGGACACTGGGCAATGGCGTCGAGCACGATCTCCCGCGCGCCGGCGCGGGACGGGTTCAACACCACCGCGTCCGGCGCCTCCTCACGCAGTTGGTCGAGTCCGCGCTCCACGGCGACCGGAGCGATCCGGATGTCTCCGACTTGCCGCGCGCGGATCGTCGATTTCAGATCGGCGACGGCGCTGCGGTTGCCTTCCGAAAACAACACACGACGGAACTGTCGTCGGAGCGCGAACCCGTGGGTCCCGACACCAGCATAGAGGTCCGCCAGGACATCGCCGCGTCCGAAGAACTGCTCCATGAGCGTGTGGATGGTCGGCAGCAGCGCCAGATTCACTTGGAAAAAAGCGGCCGGAGACACCCGGAGCCGATAGCCCGCGTGATCGACCCAGATCTCGCGATCGCCCCACAGCGGGCGGACGGAGCCGCGAATGACCTGTGCATCCGTGCCCGGGTTGAGGTTCACCGAGATGCCGGTGACGGCGGGGCAGTGCCTCCGGAGTCCGTCGACCGGGAAGGACTGGCGTTCGGTGGCACGGAAGACGAGCGTGAGATGCTGACGCGTCGGATCGGTACCGCACCGCACGTCGATGTGCCGCAAGGTAGAGGGAATTTGTCGCGAGGTCTCCAAGAAACGACGGATCCGGCGCGTCGTCTCGAGCAGGTCCGGGACCAGTACGCGACAATCGGGCGCATCGACGATCTCCCGGGTGCCGGTGCGGAAGTAGCCCATCCGCCGGCCGCGACGGGACAGCCCGATCGCCATTTTGGCCCGGTTCCGGTAGCCCTCCAGCCCTGGCGACGGCACACACGCCAGCGGTCGGACGCGACGCAGGCTCGTGTGCTTGCCCAGGGCGTCCGCCAACAAGTGGCGCTTACGCTGGAGTTGATCCTCATACCCGACACCGAGCAGGGCGCAGGCGCCGCAGTCTTCGCTGTGTGGGCAACGGACCAGGGTGTCGTCTTGCATGAACAGGCGTACAATACGCGAATCTCCCACCAGCCACCGAGACCTCATGCCTAGGGTTCACGCTCTCGATCCGCCCGGCTCGACCGGAAACACGCTGGCGACGCTGCCGGCGCCGTCGGGGCGTGCCGTACAGGCCGCCCTTCCCATGACCGCCGACGAGATGCGGCAGCGGGGCTGGGACGCCGTCGACGTGGTGTTTGTCACCGGCGATGCCTACATCGACCACCCGAGCTTCGCCATGGCGATCCTGGGTCGCGTCCTCGAGGCCGCCGGCTACCGGGTTGGCATCGTGTCCCAACCCGACTGGCACTCTGCCGACGACTGGACGCGGTTCGGCCGCCCGCGGCTGTTCTTCGCGATCAGCGCCGGCAACATGGACTCGATGATCAATCACTACACGGCCAACCGGAAGGTTCGCAACGACGATGCGTACACGGCGGGGGGTCGGATTGGGTCGCGGCCGGATCGCGCGACGTTGTCGTACTGTCAGCGGGCGCGGGAGGCGTACCGCCACGTTCCGGTGATTGCGGGTGGCGTCGAGGCCTCGCTCCGGCGTCTGGCCCACTACGACTACTGGAGCGACACGGTGCGCCGCTCAATTCTGCTTGACTGCAAAGCGGACCTGCTTGTGTTCGGCATGGGCGAGGAAGGCATTGTCGAGATTGCCCGCCGCCTCGACGCGGGAGAGACGGTGCGCGACCTTCGTGACATGCGCGGCGTCGCCTTTGCGTTGGGGGCGTCTGAGCCGCCGCCCGATGACGCCCTGACCCTCCCGTCATTCGAAGACGTCCGCGACGACACGCTGGCCTTCGCCGAAGCGACCAAGATCATTCACAACGAGACCAACGCCTACAACGCGCGGCGGTTGGCGCAGCGTCACGACCGCCGGACGATCGTCTGTAACCGTCCAGCGCTGCCGATCTCGCAGCCCGCCATGGATCGGGTCTACGGGTTGCCCTACACCCGGCGGCCACACCCGACCTATACGGAGCCAATCCCGGCTTTCGAGATGATCAAGGACTCGGTCACGATCATGCGTGGTTGCTTTGGCGGGTGCACATTCTGTTCGATTACCACGCACCAGGGGCGAATCATCCAGTCACGCAGCAAGCAATCGATCCTCGACGAGGTCCGCCAGCTCGCGAGCGACCCGGGGTTCAAGGGGACGGTCAGCGATATCGGCGGCCCTACCGCGAACATGTACGAGATGAAATGTACTAAGCCGGAGGTCGAGGCGATCTGCCGCCGCCAGTCTTGTGTGCATCCGACCATCTGCAAGCTGCTTGGGACGAACCACGACCCGCTCATCGAGGTGATGACCGCGGCCCGGCAGACACCAGGCGTGAAGAAGGTGCTCGTGGCGAGTGGGCTCCGGATGGACCTGGCTCAGCGCTCCCCACGCTACATCCGGGAGCTCACCCGCCATCACGTCGGTGGTCACCTGAAGGTGGCTCCGGAGCACACGGACCCGGAGGTGCTGGCGCGGATGCGCAAGCCATCGGGCGACGACTTCGAGCAGTTCGCCGAGAGGTTCGTGACCGAGTCGAAGAAGGCCGGCAAGAAGCAGTACATCGTGCCCTACTTCATCGCCAGCCACCCGGGCAGCGATCTCAACGCGATGATCGATCTCGCCGTCTTCCTCAAGCGTGGAGGCTACCGACCGGACCAGGTGCAGGATTTTATTCCGGCCCCGTTTGACGTCGCGACCGCGATGTATCACACGGGCATCGATCCGTTCACCAAGAAGCCGGTCTTCATCGCCAAGCACCTACGCGACCGCAAGCTACAACGGGCGCTGATGCAGTTCTTCAAGCCTGAGAACTACGTCGCGGTACGGCGAGCGCTACTGAAGGCCGGCCGAGGCGACCTAATCGGCAGTGGTTGCGATGCCTTGATTCCCACCACGCCCCCTCGCGAGGCGATCGTCCGTCGGCGTCAGCACGCCAATCAGCCGTTGGCCGGAGACTACGTCCACACCGTCCCGAGCGTGGCGCCGGGGAAGCCGGCCAAGCGGCAGTCGCGCCACGCCTCTGGGGCTGGTTACCGACCTCAGCGCAAGAGCACGTCGGCCCCGCGTCCGCGTCGCTAGTGCGTTAGTCGCCGAGCCGGACCACGGCTCGCCCGGGCGAAATCACAGTGTCGTCCGTGTTCTTGATGTAGATCTGCAGCGTGACGGTTCCGGCGTGCCGGTCTACCTCGACCACCTCGCCGCCGGCGCGCAGACGCTCGCCCAGATACGCGGCCCGGCGGTTCGAGTACTCGAACTCGACGAGCTCACCGT
>PAUN01000032.1 GCA_002712885.1 Acidobacteriota bacterium | reverse complement strand
CTGACACTGATCGTCGATGGCAAGGAACTGACCGGTCGACTGTTGAAGAAGGCCGACGCACGCCGGATCTACGAATCGATCGTTCGACGCCGACAGGATCCGGCACTGCTCGAATACATGGGACAGGGACTGTTCCAGACCAGCGTGTTTCCCATCCCGCCGCAGTCCAAGCGACGCGTCGAAATCCGCTACTCGCAACTGCTCAGACAGGACAACGGACTCGTCGATCTCCACCTGCCCGTCGGGACACTCAAACACTCGCACCGCCCCATCGGCACTTTGAACTTCAACATCCGCATCAACAGCACCCGCAGGGTGTGGACGCAACACTCGTACATGAGCGTTCCAGGCATGACCATGTCGTCGACAAAGTGGCAGGTCAGGAACCACTCGTCTCCACGAATGTCCGCTTCGGCGCGGATCAGCCCGAGGCCGAATCGTCCGCCGGTCGGATTCACGTCGACCACGCGGTCGATCAGGTGCATGCGTCCACTGGGCAGTCCCACCGGCGCCCGCAGACCGAGACCGTCGAACCGGGACCCGAAACAGGCGGCCAGGTCGCCGCGGCGTAGCGCCTCGACCTGAGGCGCGTCATACGACTCGGCCCGCATTGCCACCAGCTCACGCCAGTCGTCGGCGCGGCGTCCGGGTGTCGGCGTCTGATCGTCGCTGGTCAGCAGAATGCCGCCGGACGCTTCTGTCTCCTCTTCGGTGAAAAAGCCGGCGCAACCGTGCTCCATGGTCAACACTGTCCGGCCCTCCAGCGTGCCCTCGAACCCGAAGAAAAACAGGTAGGTGTCACCCTGGCGGACAAAGCGGTCGATGTGGATGTCATAGCGGACCACGTCGTTCGGGTGCGGCAGTCCGCCATGAAACGTCACCGTCGCATCGAGCAATCGGTAGGACCGCTTGCCTTGCACCTCGAGGTCGATCCCCAGATAGGCGCAGAGGAACAGATCAGCTTGCCCCGCTTCGACCGTGATGCAGACGGGCATGCGGTCGCCGTCGAGATACCACGCATCCGGTCGCACGTCATGTTCGGTCACCACCCGGCCGCCGGTCATCGAGCCCTTCACGCCCTCGACACTCAAGATGCGGTCAACGAGCATCAGCGGTTCGTCCGGCAGACGCACCCGGACGGGATAATGGTCCGCCGCCGCGAACTCGGGACCCAGCACCGTCTCGGCCGAACCGACCGCGAATTCCAGGCATTGGTCACGGTCATACGCCACCACAGATGGCGAGCCACGAACAACGGCCGGGTGCGGTTGGGTGTCCTGCAGACCGAGCATCCTGTGCAGCCGCGCCTGCAACGCCAGCGTCTCGCTCAGCCCCGTCATCGCCGTCTGCGAGTAGCGCAAGAACGTGTCGTGCGCGTGCGCACCGCCCGTCGCCGCTTCCGCCACCGCGGTGGCCAGCCTGGCGTGGCCACCCGCGCGCTGCGTCGCGACGCTGTGCCGTGCCGCGGTCATCGTTGTTGGTGGTCCCTGTGGCGTGGGTCGCGGTCGCGGCAGCCGGGGCCGCGGGGCCCGTCCTCCCGTGGGTACGACGATGTATGTCGGCGGTGCCTCGGCCGCGCCCGAGGCGTCCGGCCGCTGATGGCCGAGCGCGGTCGTGGCGTTCGCATACAGAGGACCGAGATCGACCAGCGTCCGTTCGGCGTACAGCGACGCGGCGAGACGCAGCACAGTCGTCACGTCGTCTTCGCCCTTCACACACGCCGACTGAGCCAGGTGTGGACGTCCGTGGAGGATCTTGCCGATCATGCGCGAGCATGACGCTTGCGGGCCGGCCTCGACAAAGACACGAACCCCGTCCGCATAGGCCTGCTCGATGGTCGCCGCGAAGTCTATGCCCGTGACGGCCTGGGCCACGATCGCATCGGCGGCCGAAGGGCGGTCCACGGTGTAGCTTCGTTGCTGGGCGGCACTGTAGAAGCGGACGCCGTCGACCGGGGTCGTGGGTAGCAGGTGTATCTGGCGATACGTATCCTCGACCGCTCTGGCGACCGTGCAATGGACCGCCGACGCGCCGGCCAGATCGATGGCCTCGCACCTCAGGGCGCCGATGACGGTGTCGATCGCCGTGCGCTGGCCACCGATCACACATTCGTCCGTTGTATTCACGATTTGCAGGTAGGCGCGGTCGACGCCAGCGACGACATCGCGCACCAGACTGGCGGGGCGGTTGATGACGACGCTCCGCCAGTCGACCCGCTCGTCGGCGCCGACGCGCCAGGTCCTGCGAGCGGCGTCACACCGGCCCACGAGCTCGGTCTGAAACAGTGACGACCGGCGCATCCGGCGATACATGTCGTCGCGTTCGGGCCAGGCCCGCATCGCAAAGAGGGCCGTCGACTCTCCCAGGCTGTATCCGATCGCGGCAGACGGCTGGAGACCGAGGTGGCGAAGCAGGTCGCTCATTACCACGCCATGGGCGACCTGACTGAGCAGCATGGCCAGAAAGTCCAGGTTGAGGGCGTCATCCGATGCGTGCCGCCACCCATCGCCCCAGTCATGCCGACGCGGCGCGACCAGTCGTGGCAACAGCTGGCCCTCGAGATACGAGGTTTCCTCGTCCAGGTTGCCGAGGATGTGCGGCCATTCGACGCCCACACCGGCGCCCATCCCGACATAGTGGTTACCGGACCCGGGGAACACGAACGCGACCTGACCTCGTGGTCCTTGCGGGCTCGGCGAGTAGAAGACGCCCTGCTGGCCGGTCATCGCGGCTGTCGGTTCGGCGCGCAGCGCGCGGTCGGCCACGCCAATGGCGCGACCAAGATCGGCGGGGCCGGTGGCGTGGATCGCNAGACCGACTGTGCCGGGGNCCGACGCCGANCGCCGCGCGGCGTACGCGCGCCGGGCCAGCGCCTCGATGTCCGCGTCGGCATGGTCAGCGGCGAGCGTCCGCAACGCGGTCAGACCGGAGAGGAGTTCATTGGTGTCATGGCCTGACACGCCGAAGATGGCCTGTTCTCTGCTGCCCAGTGGTTGTCGACGCTCCGCGGTCTGCGCCGCGCCGTGGCGCTCGACGCCTTGCAGCACGATATGGGCGCTCCCGCCGTCGCACGTCATCACACTGACGCCGGCGCAGCGGGGCCCCGCAACTCGGTCGTGCAGCCAAGCCTGAGGCCGGATTGGCATGTAGAACGGTCCGCGGCTCCAGGCAGCCGGCGCAGTCGGTTGGCGAAAGCCGGACAGCGGTGGAATCAGTTCCTGATACAGGCAGAGCGCCGTCTTGACGACGGAGGCGAGCCCGGCCGCCGCACCGGTATGGCCCATGGTGGGTTTCGCCGAACCAATGGCGCAGGACGCGTCCGCGTCGGCGTCATGGTCAGCCCCGAAGAAGTCTGCCAGGGCCTCGGTCTCTACGGCATCCTCGCCCGGATCGCCGCTCCCATGCGTCTCCAGATAGCTGACCCGGCCCGGCGCGAGACGCGCGTCCGCATACGCACGCTCGAGCGCGCGGGTATAGGCCTCCGCGCTGGGGCCAGGGTCCGTCCCTCCAGCGACACCCAGACCGCGAATGACCGCATAGACTCGGTCGCCCGCGTCGACGGCGTCCTGGAGCCGCCTGAGCACCAGCGTGGCGGCCCCCTCTCCCACGACCGTGCCGTCTGCCGCCATGTCGAATGGCCGCACCTCGCCCCGCCGTGAATATGGCCGGACCGCGTCGGTCGCCAGCATCGCCCGCAGGTCACCCGGCAGGTCGACCGCACCCACGACCACCGTATCCATCTCGCGTCGGCGAAGCGCCGACAGACCCACGTCCAAGGCGCGAATCCCAGACGCCTCTTCGGCCGAGATGGCAAAACTGGCGCCGCCGAACCCAAATTCTCGGGCGATCCGGCTGGCGATGATGTTGCCCAGTGCGCCGAGCACGCGGCCCGGGGTCAACGCGGGACCGGACTCCTCTCGCAGCGTGGCGACCCACGCGTCGAATTGCCGGTCGTCGAGTCGCAGATTCAGAGATGTGGCCCATTGACGGGCCAGTCCAGGCACGGCCCAGCGATGGTGGAAGTTCGTGGTGTTGAGGTCGAGCCCCATCCCGATGATCACGCCGGTTCTGAGGTCTCCGCGCGGCACCGGCGTTCTGGCATCCGTCAGCGCCCGGCTGACCGACTGCAGCATGAGCCACTGCTGGGGAAGCGTCTCGGGGATCTCGTTCGGCGGCGAGCGGAACGCGCCAACCGCTACAGATGCTGCGTCAATGAACGCGCCGGATGGCGGTTGGTCACCCCAGACGTCTCGGGCGACACCGTCGCCTCCCCACCACCGGCTGTGCGGCAACGGCTCGATCGCTGAATCGCCCCGGAGTATCGCTTCCTGAAACGCGTGCAGCGAGTCGAGACGACCAAAGTGAGCGTCCATGCCCACGATGGCGACCGGTGCGGCTTCGTCGCGTCGGCGGAGCGTCGGGCGAGGTGCCGCGACATCATTCTCTCCGTCCTCTTCTATCAGTACATGCGCGTTGATACCGCCGAATCCGAAGGCGCTGACGGCCGCACGGCGCGGGGTCGCGCGGTCGCGCCGTGGCCACGGCGCGACCACGGTCTGTACGCGAAATGGGCTCCGGGGCTGGTCCCGGCCCCGCGTAAGGGCGGGCGCGATCCGTGCCAGGTCGACGTTGGCCGAGGGTGGCAGCTTCCGGTCACGCATGGCGAGCAGGGTCTTGATCAACCCGGCCGCCCCGGCGGCCGTCAGCAGGTGCCCGATGTTGGACTTCACGGACCCGACTGCGCACTGACCGGGGCGCCATGACGCTGACGACGCTTCGTGCCACAGCGTATGCAGGCTCTCGAGTTCGACCGTGTCACCGAGCGGGGTGCCCGTTCCATGACACTCGATGAGGTCGACGTCCACAGGCTCCCACGCCGCCTGTCGGTAGGCCTCTCGCATGGCCCGAAGCTGTCCATCGGAATTGGCCGCCAGAAGACTGCCGGCGATGTCGTTGGACAGACCGATCCCGCGGATCACGCCGTAGATGTTGTCGCCGTCACGACGAGCGTCTTCCAGTCGCTTGAGCACCACGATGCCCGCGCCCTCGCCGACGACGAGGCCGTCGGCGTCGGCGCTGAACGGCCGGCACACGCCGGCGGGGGAGAGCGCGCGCAACTGGCAGAAACCCATCTGCGTGTAGAGGCTCTCGGGTCGGGACACGCCGCCGGCGAGCATGGCGTCGGTGTAACCCGCGCTCAGTTCGTCGCACGCGAGCTTCACGGCGACCAGGCTGGACGCGCACGCGGCGTCGAGTGTGCAACTGCCGCCACCCAGCCCCAGAGCCTGCGCCAGCAGACTGGCCGGCCGCGCGGTCACGCGTGCGTTGAGCGGAGAAGAGAGCGGCGCGCGGCGTCGTGTCCCTGTGCCGGCCGGCTCGAGTAACGCGTCTTCGAACGCCCGGCCCTGTATTTCGGTCGTGATGGCGGACGCCCCCTCGGTCGGGAGTGCGATCGCGGCCAGTGTCACGCCGACGCGCCGGCGGTCCAGGCTTTCGGTGGCGGCGTCGGCGAACGCCTGGCGACCGACGTGGAGCACCATCTCGTAGAGCGGATCCAGTCCGCGCAACGTCTCCGCGTCCAGGTTGAGTCCCGCCGCATCGAAAGCGAAGTTCTCGACGAAGCAGGCGCGTGTCGAGTAGACGGTGTCCGGTGCGAGGTCGGGGTGATACGCCTCTTCGGGGTCGAGCACCCAGCGTCCCGGGGGCGCGACTCGGGATGCGTCGTGCCGCGTCTGGATATGCCGCTGGAAGGTATCGAGGTCGGGCGCTTGCGGAAACAACCCGCCAAGCCCGACCACCGCGATCGGGGCGGCGCCGGTCATCGAGCGTCGGAGGTTCGAGAACCGCCAGACTGGGCCACCAGTGGCCGGAAGGCGTCGCGCAAGGACGGATCTACCGTCCACGCATACCCCTCCATGCGGGCGAGGACTGTCCCGCTCGCATCGACGAAAGTGATGTCGCCGGTCACGCGATGAGGGATCTGCTCTCGGATCTCCAGCGCGGCCACGACCCCGTCGGTCGGGAAAGCATCCGTGTATTGGCGGTATCGGGCCCCGAAGGTCGGCAACGACACGCACCCGAGCGCCTTGTGACACCACAGGATGCCCATCTGGAGTCCGGCATCCACGATGAGCGGGTCACCCAACCACGCGGTTCGCAGGGGGTCGTCCATCCAGTCCGCTGGAGGCGGGGCCGAGCGTACGTGCGCGACGATCCCGTCCGACGAGTACCCGTCGATGCTTTCGATGCCATGAAAATACGGACCGTGAAAGAGCACCTCGCGATACGCGGCGTCGACGCTGTAGCCGTAGTTCTCCTCGTTGAGCCGTGGAGGCTGTGTATAGTCCGGTGCCGTGGGCAGCGTTGACAACAGGATCGCACGGGCCCGAGCGTGAGCGGTCTCCTCCTCGTCCGGGCCGCTCCGCAGCTCGACGTCAACCTCGAAGCACTCGTCATGACGGCGAATCTTGGATACGACCACCCGGAGATCGCGCGGACCGTTGCTCAGGATCACGCCCTTGAGCACGCGAAACTCCGCGAATCCGCCCAGGAGCAACCCCGGGTTGTCGTGCAGCGCTCCGTGACCGAGCCACTCTTGCATGACCGCCACCGGCAACACGGGATACCCACCGATGATATGAGAGTTCAGGAACGCGTGCCGATCGATGTCCAGGCGGCGTTCGAACACCGGGGACAGCCCTGGTTGGGCAGCCGATGCCGGCTGCGCGCGGCGCGCTGCGTCGTCGTCGGCTGGTTCCGGCAGCACGTCGCCGATCACCACCTCGGTCGCCCGTGTCTCGGTGTACGCAAGTTCGTCGAGCAGGCTCCGCGCACCAGCCTTGAGCGAGATGACGCCGACGCCGGCTCGGGCGAAGTCTCGCTTGAGGGCCGGGGTGACCATCCCGCCGTCCCAGGGGCCCCAATCGATCGCGACTACGCGACAGGACGGACGCAGCGAGGCCTGACGCTGCGCCACCTTGTTGAGTACTTCGTTGGCCATGGCGTAGTCGACCTGCCCCTGTCGGCCGAAACGCCCGCTGACTGAGGAAAACAGGGCCAGGAACGCCAACTCCTCCGGCTCGACGGCTTCGAGGAGGTGCCGGAGGCTGGCGACCTTCGTGTCGAACACGCGTGCGAACTGCTCGACCGTTTTGTCGTCGATCCACCGATCCTCGAGCACACCCGCGGCGTGGATGAGTCCGTGGATCGGACCGAGGCTGCGGCGAATGTCGGCGAGCGTCGTGGCGACGGCTTCGCCGTCGCGAACGTCGATCGAGCGATACACCGCGCGGCCACCGGCCCGTTCGATACCGGCGATGGTATCGGCGACTTCGCGATTCGCGATGTGGTGTCGATACGCCACTTCAAGGTCGGGCGGGGCCGGCGTCTCGTGGTGCGTGAACCCGTGTTCAAGCAATGCGCGCTTGATGTCCGCCTCGCCGGTCACGCCGTCCAGCCACGCCGGTTCGGGCCCCGGGGCGGGGGAGCGTCCAAGCAGCACGAGCGTCGATTGGCTCTCGGCGGCGAACGCCCGGGCAACCGCCGCGGTCACGCCGCGGGCGCCGCCGGTGAGGACCACAACATCGCCCGGTCCACATGGTGGTCGCCCGGACGGGATAGTGACCGGTACCAGGTCGAGACCGCGACGACTCCGTCCGTCCAACCCAACCTCAAGCGGGCCGTCGGCGGCCAGCTCGTCCACGATCGCGACCGCTACTCGTTCGTGGTCAACCCAGGCCGCGGACACGTCCAGGGCCTTGCAGAGGAGCGCCGGCCACTCTCGAGACACGGTCTTGGTCAATCCGGCCAGACCGCCCTGGACAGCGTCGAACTCGCCGCCAGCCACGCCGAACGCACCGTCCAGGCGGGAGACCGTTGCGAACAGCGCGCCGCCACCAGCTGCCGCTTCGCGCAGCATCGGGCCCACCCGCTTGGTCAACGCAAATGCGGCCTTGAGCCGTGCTTCGGCTGCTTCGCGCCAGATCGCGGCGGCGGCCGAGTCGGGACGCCCAAGCACGATGACGCCGCCGATACGGGCCGTGCTAGGCCTCCCGTTGTCACCGTCCGCTGACACGACGTGGGCGGTGCGGCCCTGGGCGGCGAACTGGTCACACAATGCCTGCGGCAAATCGGTACCGTCGTCGACGATCCAGACCTCGCGTCCGACGGCCAGCTCGATCCGGCCACGGTCAGAGCGTGCCGGCAATTCCACGGCGCGCAACACACGCCGGGTGGGCCGGGAAGTCGGTGCCGTATGATCCTGGCTCACCGGGCCCGGATCCACACCCGGGACGGCGTGGGCGCCCGGTGTGGGCGCCTCGACCGAGGTGGAATCGGCTGGCGGCGGGACGACCGACACATCGTTAGTCCTCATGTAGTCGATGATGTTGCGCAACGTGCGCAGGCTGCCGACATACGCGGAGTCGACCGCGGCCATCTCGGGGAGCCGGGTCTGCAATCCGGCCAGAATTTCCAGACGCTTGATGGAGTCGATGCCGAGGTCGGCCTCGAGATCCATGTCCAGGTCCAGCATCTCGATGGGGTAACCGGTGAGCTCCGCGACGACTTCCAGCAAGGTATCCGCGGCGACCGCCGCGGCGGGCGGCGGCGCGGCCTCGCTGACCGTGGCTGATGTGCTCGGCTCGACCTCGTCCACCGGGTCAACGCGGCCACGCGCGCCACCCTCGTCGGGCGGGTCACCCGGCGCGGCCTCCGGCGGAACGGGCAGGGAAGGGGTGGGCGCGGGCTTCGAGACCGCTGCAGGTTCGACCGCCACCGGCGCGCCGGCCGCCGGGTGGTGGGTAGCCGCCACGACCGGATACAGAACGTTCGAGCCGCCGTCGACGAGTCGTTGCTGGCTCTCCATCACCATCTGGATGGTTCTGTGCGCCGACTCCTGTCCTTCAAGAAACCGCTGATGCGCCTCGGCGGTCTGTTGCTGAAGCGTCTGCATGGCCCGCAGCCCTTCCTGCACGACCTCCAGGACACCCGCCACCGGCACCGCTGGGTGAGACTGGCCCGGCGGCGCGACTGGCTCCGTCGGCACAGACGCGGCTGGGGTGGACTGGGTGCGGCGCGTGGGCAATGGCTGCGGTGCCGGGACGGCGAGGACGCCGGGCGCCGTACCGTCGGTAGTGCGGTCAGGGTGTCTGCTCACGTCGAGGGGTCCATGGGGCTCCGACACGTCCGCGGTGGGCCGCGTCTCGGGGGCTGAGGGCTGTGGCGAACGGTAGTTCGTCCCCAGCAGTGAGATGTTCATCTTGGGCTGACGGGGCTCGCGAGCGTGTGGTTCCCACGCCGTCAGATCGACGGGATGACCCAGGGCACCCAGGTGCGCGAGCAGCCGAGCTAGGTCGGTCATTCCGGACCCTCGTCCGCACGTGGCGTCCATCGCGATGACGTCATGCGGCCGGTCGCCGAGGGTCGCGCGAACCAGGCTGGTCAGCACGTTGCCAGGACCGACTTCCGCAAATGTCCGGACCCCAGCGGCATACAGGTGCTCAAGCTCGTCGACGAAATTCACCGGGGTCACCAACTGCCGGGCCAGCGTGTCGCGGACGGTCGCGGCGTCCGTGGCGTAGGGTTCCGCCGAGCAGTTCGCGTACACCGTTACAGTCCCAGCGGAGAACTCGATGTCGTCGAGACCTTGTCGAAATCGGTTGACGGCGCCCTGCATCAGTGGGCTGTGGAATGCCGCGGCCACTTGCAACGGCGTGGTCCGCCAGCCGCGATCGGCGCAGGCCCGTACTGCCCGAGCGATCGCGTCTCGGGTGCCAGACAACACTCCCTGCGACGGGCTGTTGCGGTTGGCCAGCACCGCGTGGATGCTCTCGTGGGCGAGCATCGTGTCCAGTTCGGCCAAGGGTGCCTGCACCGCGACCATGGTCCCGCGGTCACTCGGTCCCGCCGCCATTACCTGGCCGCGGAGCGTCGAGAGGCTCCGCAGGGCATCGTCATCCATCCGGTCGCCGGCCCGCAGCGCGACCAGTTCGCCGTAGCTGTGGCCGGCGGTGCAGTCGGGTCGCACCCCGAATCGGTGGAGGACTCTTAGCATGGCCAGACTCACGGCCCCGATGGCCGGTTGGGCGACATCGGTTCGGGTGAGCGCCGCTTGTTGTTGCAAACGGGTGCCGGCGTCAAAGACCGGGTTCGGGAAAATGCGGTCGCTCAGGCACCCCGCGCCATGCGCCAGGGCGTCCGCATCCGCTTGGACGATCGCCTCCCGCGCCTCTGGGAAGATGCACGTCAGGTCCCGGCCCATGCCGACGTACTGGCTGGCCTGTCCAGGAAAGAGGAATGCGAGTCGGCCTGGACGCGGTGGGCCGCCGAAGAACACCCCCGGCCGGGTCCACGACTGCTCGTGCCCTTCGGCCGCTAGCGCCGCGGTCGCGGTGGCGAAGAGGCGGACCGGGTCGGCACCTGCGGCAACCGCGATGATTAGGCGAAATACATGATTGGGCGAGAACGTTGCCCGCGATTCGAGCGCGCGGAACGCCAAGGCGTCCGCCGAGGGGGGCTCATCGATGAACGCGCGCCATTGGTTCAGGCTGTCTCGCAACGACTCGATGGTGTCGGCCGACAGGGCGACGAGCTGGGTCGAGCCGTCCCACGCCGCACTTGCGTCCTGGCGGGTGTACTCCTCGAGCACCGCGTGGAAATTGCTTCCGCCGAAACCGAAGGCACTCACACTCGACCGGCGCGGATGGCCGTGCGCCCCAAGCCACGGCCGGGTCTCGGTGTTGAGGTAGAACGGGCTGTCGTCGATCTCGAGGCGTGGATTGGGCTCGCTGATCTTGATCGTCGCCGGCAGCACCTTATAGTGCAGGGCCAGTGCCGCCTTGATCAGTCCTGCGGCACCGGCCGCGGCCTTGGTGTGCCCGATCTGCGACTTCACCGATCCGAGCGCGCACCACGGTCCGTCGGATCGTGCCGCGGCGTACACGGATCTGAGGGCGTCGAACTCGACGGCGTCGCCGACTGTCGTGCCCGTTCCGTGGGCCTCCAACAGTTGCACCGTCGACGGGTCGACCCCGCTGACCGCGTAGGCGTCGCGAAGCGCCCTGGTCTGTCCCGACGCGCGAGGGGCGTAAATGCTCTGCGAGCGGCCGTCGCTCGAGGTACCGATTCCGCGAATCACCGAGTAGATACGGTCGCCGTCCCGCTCAGCGTCAGCCAGACGCTTGAGGATCACCATGCCCAGACCTTCGCCGATCACGGTGCCGTCGGCGTCTTTGGCGAACGGCCTGGCGTCCCCCGTCGATGACAGCGCCTGGGTCTTGCTGAAGCACATGAACATGAAGACGTCGTTGAGCGCGTCGACGCCGCCTGAGATGACCATGTCGGTCCGTCCGCTCGCCAGTTCGAGCATCGCCAGGTGGATGGCGCCGAGCGAGCTCGCGCAGGCCGCGTCCACGACGCAGTTTGTGCCCCTGAGATCGAGTCGGTTGGCGATGCGGCCCGCGACCACGTTACCGAGGAGACCGGGAAACGAGTTCTCCTGCCACCCCACGTAGTCGTCCGCGATACGGTCGACAACCGTCTCCACGACGTGTTCGGGGATGCCGGCGTCACGCATCGCGCGGCGCCACTTCGGGTGGCCCAATCGTGCACCGAGTGGAATGACCAGCTCCAGCGTGCCGGTGACCCCGAGAATGACACTGGCCCGTGTGCGGTCAAAGTCGCTCTCGGGCCCGTAGCCCGCGTCCTCAAGCGCCGCCTTGGCCACGATGAGGCCGAGCAACTGCGCCGTATCCGTCGCTTCCAGTACGGTCGGAGGGATCCCGAATTCGGTCGGATCGAATGTAGTGGGTGAGAGAAACGCGCCGCGGCGGCAGTAGGTCAGGTCGGCCCGGTCGGGGGTGGGGTCGAAATAGTCGTCAAGCGACCAGTGAGTCGGGGGCACGTCGGTGACGCTGTCCTCCGACGTGCGGATCAGACGCCAGTACTCCTGGAGCCCCTGCGCCCGAGGAAACAGACATCCCATGCCGACGATGGCGATGGGGCTCTGGTTGGCCATCTCGTTGTCTCCCGGTGGCGCCAACAGCTGTCTTCCTCATTCGCAAGCAACAAGGGCGGCAAGGTCCGCCCGGTCGCGTGGCAAAAACCGCCGTGCCGCACGTGGCAACGACACCCCCTGCGTCCGTAGCCATCCCACCCGCGCCAACGCTGCCGCGCCTACGAGCAGGTTCATCCCCAGCGTCACCACGTCACGTCGCTCCGACGCTTCTAGGAACGAGCCCCGGGCCCACTCGTTGAACGCGCCGATCGCCGGTCCGCACCAGATCTGGTAGTCGCCCTTGCGCGAGGCCTCGCCAGAATTTGCCCAGCGTGATGTCTGGCCGAGATACGACCGAAAGACGAGCGCCATCCGATGCTTCGGATCGCTTTCCGCTCGCGCCACCTGTGCCGGGTCGCGAACAGCAAAATATGCCCGCGTGCTCGCCCAGGCCTCGGTCAGGGTCGCGCGGAAGTAGTCTCGCTCCAGAACCTGCCGGGTCGCGGCGGGAATTTCGTCCAGCGACGCATGTGTACGGTACAAACGGTACAGGTTGCGGGCTCGAACCGCAAACATCGTACCCCACTTGAGGACCTGAACCTGCACGCCCATCTCGAACATGTCCGCGGCTGGGGCCATGGTGACGTCGGCCTGGCTCGAGCGCGCGAGCATCTCGCGCACCACCGGCGACGTGCCAGCCTCCACGCAGGACTGATTGATGGTGCCCGTGAGCACGAACGCGGCCCCCATGGCGAAGGCGGCCGCCACCGACTCCGGCGTGGCGATACCGCCGGCAGCGCCGACCCGTAACGAGGTTCGATAGCCGTGTCGGGTCTGCATGTCGTCGGCCAGGGCCAGCATGGTTGGCACCAGGGAGATCGCCGGCTGGTTGTCGGTGTGCCCGCCGGAATCCGCTTCCGCCGTCAGGTCCTCCGCGACCGGGATCTCTGCCGCCATGTCCGCCTGGCCGGCGTTGATGTGCCCCTCCGCGACCAGGACCGTCAGCAGCTCGACTGGGGGCGGCGCGAAGAACTTGCGCGCCACCTCGACCCGCGACACCTTGGCGATCACCTTATTGGGCGTGACTACCGTGCCCTCCGTATCACGATGGATTCCGGCGACGCGATATCGGATCAGTGGGAGGGTCAGCTCGATGTAGGCCGCCGCACTGACCAGATGCACGCCACGGCGAAGATAGAGTGCGACGACCGCCGCTTCGCTTTGTGGCTCGGCTGGGGTGTGGATCAAATTAAACCCGTAGGGACGGTTGCCCACGGTGCGCTGAATGCGGTCGATGGCCGCTTCGATGCGTTCGGGCGACAGACCGGCGGCGCCGAAGAAACCGACCATGCCCGCCCGGGCCATTGCCTCGACGACCGCCTCGGACCCGACGCCATTGGCCATGGCGCCGGCGACATAGGGATAGGTCAGCCCATGGGTGGCGCAGAATCCGGGGTCGCCGAGTTGGTCAGGTCGGAGCGCCGGCGCGTAGCCCACAAGCCGCCGCGCGCCTGATGTGGCTGCACCCTCGGCCTCCAAGGTCGCGGTGCCGCCGTGGGCGACCGCAAGCTGTCCGTCCACATCGACGAGCCGGACTGGCGAGGCCACATGGTGGACCGCCCGCGTCACGGCATCCCCGCCTACCTCAGGCGCACGGACGCCGTCTGGCGTCCACCAGCCAACCGCGGACTCGCGATCTGGCTGTATCCGAAGGATCGATGCTTTTGCTTGCACGTTCACGACGGTTTGCTAGCGCTGAAGCACCATGGGCAGTTGGAATACGGTGTTTTCTTCAGCCGTGATGCACGGTTCGACGTCGGACACACCGAGCTTTTCCAGCCGCGCCACGACATCATGTACCACCGAACTCGGCGTGCTGGCTCCGCCGGTGACGCCCACCCTGACGACATCGCTCAGCCAAGCGGGGTTCACGTCCTTGTGACTGTTGATCAAATGACTGGGAATCCCACGCATGGCCCCGATCTCGGCCAGACGGGCGGCATTGCTGGAGTTC
Organism: Acidobacteriota bacterium; assembly: GCA_002712885.1. Lineage (GTDB taxonomy): Bacteria > Acidobacteriota > Vicinamibacteria > Vicinamibacterales > UBA8438 > UBA8438. The sequence goes on along the minus strand of PAUN01000032.1, from coordinate 12,731 downwards.
TCGGACCCCACGACCAAGAGCAGTCCGATACCGTCTTCGCACATCGCCTTGACGGCGTTCTGCCGGTTCTGCGTGGCGTAGCAGATATCGTCTGCGGGTGGCAACTCGAGATAGGCGAAACGATCGCGCAGCGTGTCGACGACGTGCTGGGTGTCGTCCACGCTGAGCGTAGTCTGCGTCAAGACCATCAGTTTGTGATGCTTTGGTATCGGTGTCGAGCGGGCCTGGTCGACGTTTTCGATTAACGTCGTGTGATCGGGCGAGTGGCCCATCGTGCCCTCCACCTCCTCGTGACCGGCGTGGCCGACCAAGAGTATGTGATATCCCTCGTCGACGAATCGCTCCACCTCGGCGTGCACCTTGCTCACTAGCGGGCACGTGGCATCGATCACCCGCAGCGACCGTCGCTCGGCCTCTTGGTGCACCGAGGGACCCACACCGTGGGCGCTGAAGACGACCAGCGCGCCTTCTGGTACCTCGTCGAGCTCGTCGACGAACACTGCGCCCCGCTCACGGAGCCAGCCGACGACGTGGCGGTTGTGGACAATCTCTTTACGCACATAGATGGGCGCCCCGAACTGTTCCAGGGACAATTCGACGATCTGGATCGCGCGATCGACACCGGCGCAATAGCAGCGCGGGTCTGCCAACAACAGTTTCATCGTCACAAGGATACCTTGGTGATCGCACATTTGGCCTGACTCCAGCCGACCGGCCTCATTTGCTTTGCCTCTCGGGGGGGGGTGGGCGGGTCAGAACCGAAACAGGCGGTTTACCTTCACGACCACGGCTCGGTTCTCCAACTCCGGAAAGTGGGGCCCGAGGGTGTCCCGCAAATCCGTGTACACCACGAATAGCTCGCTGCCTGGTTGGTATTCCCACCGCAGCCGGATATTGGTCGACAGCGATGCGGCCCTCGAATTGTATTGCAGCAGCGCGCTGACGAACGCCCGAGGGTTGAGAGTGAACGTGGCCCGGCTTGTCACGAGCGCCGTGGTGAACCGACCGGACGGGACGTCGACCCGGTTGATTTCGACGCTCGGCTCGACTGACAACTGGGGGGAGAGGCCGATCCGACCGCGGCTGAAACCGACGCCCGTCTTGGTGCCCCCAAAGAAGCTCCCGTGCCACGCCGAGAAGTTACCGGAGATCCGGCGCTGCGCTCCGAAGCTATACGACGCGCGGGTGTCCGTGAACGTATACCCGGCCACGGGGATGACCACACCGGTGGCAATGTCGAACGGGTCGGTCAGAAATTCGTAGTTGTGCGATGTGTTAACCAGGAATCGGTCGCTGTTCTCCAACTCGGCGCCGAACGCGCCGCTGGCGATCCGAGTCTCGACCCGTCCGGCGCCGTTGACAATGTAGTCGAAACTGCCCTCCCACCTCAGTTTTCGCACCGAGGCGATGCCGCTTGGACGCGGGCTGAACCGGGCCGAGGCGAAGGTGCGTTCAAAGTCGGTTCGGCGCAGGAAGCCGACCTCCGGGTTGAAGTTTTCCCCGATCACCAGCCGCTCGACCTGGAGTCCGTACAGATCGCCGGTGTAGTCGAATTGCCCCCGGTAGCTCGTATCGTCGCCGTCGCGGCCCGGTGTGTCGGTTCGGGCGACGTAGGTGTTCAGGTTGAGGTTGTCGTAGAACGCGAACGTGGCGTCCACGCCGTACATCTGGTTCGACCCGTCGCCCTCGATCGCGACCGAGCGGTAGGTCCCCATGGCGCCGACGCTGCTGCGGCGTAGAATGTCGCGCTTGATCCGGGCCACCCCGAAGTTCGTCGGGCGCGTATCGGACCCGCTCTCGTTGCCGGTCCGGATGTCGAGGAGGCCGATGCTGTACGCGCCGACTCTGCCTGTGAGGCGTCCGCCGGCGTCGATCGGAACCGGTAGACCGCCATCCAGTCCGATGCGCCGGCTGAAGAACAGGATGGGGGTGTTGCTCGCGCCTCCCCCTGACCCGCCCACTCTCAGGCCACCGGATCCCCCACCGCTGAAACCGCGACCGCCTCCGAAGTCGAAGATGCCCTGGCCTTCGAGGAAGAACTCCCGCTTCTCAGGAAAGAACAGGCTGAATCTGGTCAGGTTGACCTGCTGCTCGTCCACCTCGACCTGCGCGAAATCCGTGTTGTAGGTGAAGTCGGCGGTCAGCCCCTGCGTGACGCCGTACTTCACGTCGAACCCGGCGTCACCGTCGAGCGCGTTCGCGAAGGCCGGGGTTGCCAGGCGATCGGTGGTCAGGTCAGAAATGAGATACGGCTTGACGTCAAGGTTGCCGCCGCTGGGGGGCGCCTCGACGCCGACCACGGCGCCCGCGACCGCCAACTCCATGATGCCGGACAGGCCGTATGCGGCCGGCACCGCCGTGAGATACGAGATTTCGTTCTTCCACCGGACGATGCGCCGCAGGTTGACACCCCAGGTCTGGGCCGCGCCGGGGCTGAATCGCACCGTCTTGAACGGAATGGCGATTTCAACCGTCCATCCGCCGTCGAATCGGCCTGTTCTGACGTCCCACACCCCGTTCCAGTCGCGGTTCATGTTCCCGGCGGTGATCTGCCCGTCGAACATGCCCCCCAACGGGTTGGTATGGAACATGTACCCGTTGCGTCGATCGTAGAACGTGTCCAGGACGATCGCGAAGTTCTCGTTCTGGAAGATGCCTAGATTGTCCCGTCTCATCTCGTTGGCGACCATCCGGTCGGGCTGCGAGTCCCAGCACCGAGCCGCGATGTAGAGCGTGTCGTCGTCGAAGAAAATCCACGCATCGGTGTTCTCGGTGACCGGCGCGCCCTCGTCTGGTTCCTGCTGGATGAAGCCATTGACGGCCGGAACGGAACGGTAGACGCCTTCATCGAGTCGTCCGTCCAGCGCAATCGGCTCCCGGATGCGTGTCGCTCGAATCGTGGCTTGGCCCCGGGCGTTGCGGGCCACCATGGCCGGCAACTCTGGGGGGTCCGGTCCGTCGATGATTCCGCGCGGGGACAGGGCAAAACCGGCGACACCCGGTCCCCTGTCAGCGGGTCGCGTCGCCACATCTGATTGGGCACCGCCGCCGGTCGGGGGTGGCAATAGCGGAGCCTGGCGTTCGTGGTTCATCGAGGTCGGTCCGACGTCAGGACCCGGGGTCAGTTGCGCGGCCAGCCGCGTGGCCAGTTCGTCCTGCAACACAAAAAGCTGACTGAGTTCGCCGTCGACAAGGGCCGAGCCCAGGACCCGGCCCGAGTCGGCCTCTGTCACGAGGGCTGTGATACGGAGTCTGGAGCCGATCCGCTCATGAGTGCCCTGGGCGATCCGCGCCGCGCCGCGTCGTTCGGCGAGCACGACCGACTCGACTCGGACCCCATGGCCCAATGCCGTCGCTAGGCTTTCGGCAATGCCCTCGCCGATCCAGTCGTCTTCAGGAGCACCGCCGATGCTGGTGAACGTGACGACGACGAGCGACGGGTCGGCGCCCGATTCTCTGGGAGGCTGAGCCCAGGCGCGACCGGCGGAGACGGCCAGGACGGCCGCCAGGGCGGTCACGAGGATGCCGGTCAATGCAGAAGGCGGCAAGGGCGGTCGGATGGCGTCTGATGTGTCCAGCACGGAATTGGGGACTCGGGCGGTGAGATGGTCTTTGTCCTCAATCCTGCGGAACGAACGCGAGGAAACGTCGGGGATTGTCGACCAGAATCTTGCGGATCGCCTCTTCCGGGACACCGGCGAATCGCAGTTTGGGGACGAACTGCATTAAGACCGACGCCCATCCGTGGCCGTAGTACCGGTTGAACTGGCGTTCGTTCCCCTGATCGGACGAGAGCAGAATGTGATCTTCGAGGCCAGCCTCGAGCAGGTCTTGGACCATTCGCACCTTGTCGTGAGCGGGAATGTCCGACCGACCCATTTCGTGTCCCAGCGTGTCGAGCCCGATGAATGCGCCACGCCGCGCCACTTCCTTGTGGGTGCCGAGCGGGTCATGCTCCGGTTTGATGGTGGCCATGTGCCCGATGACGACATGCGAGAAGTCGACGCCTTGGCTTTCGATGGTATCCATCTGGTCCATGGCGCAACTCGGACAGCTCTCATGCGGCGTGTGCGTGAAGATCGGGAGACCGGTGCGCAGGTGGGCGCGGGCCACGGCGCGGTGCACCTTGCGCTCATCGGGACGCATCTCAAGAGACGATGCGATCTCGCCGAATGCGCCCCAGCGCTGCGCCGCGGCGTCGCTGACCAGTTCTTCGACCAATTGGTCCTCTGACATCTCCGCCACCCGCACCGGGTAAATCGAGAAGCCGATGTCTTCGAAGTAGCCGCCGGCCATCACTATCCGCACATCGCTCTGGTTCGCGATGGCGTTCAGATTGCGCACCTGGCTAGCGCTGCGGCGACCGGTCGCGGCATCGACGATACAGCCGAGCCCATTGAATGCGCACTCACGCAGTTCGTTGACGGCCAGGTCGACGTCGTCCCGGCCGACGTGCTCATGGAACAGAGTGGCGCCGTCGGCCAGCTCGCTCGGGTCGAGGTCGCCCTGCAGCGTTCGGATGATTGCGCCTGCCGGGAAGCTCGGCGGTTCGACGCTGGTGAAACGCTGCTGAGCCTGCAGGGGCAGCACACCGGTACCGGCAGCGACCATGCCGGCGCCGGCGGCGGCGCTGAGGAGCCCTAAGGCTTCGCGGCGGGGGTAGCGTGAGGCGTTGGTCGGGATAGTCATGACGGTTCCTCGTGCTCGATGAGCGCATAGTATGGTCCGAGTCTAGCGCTCGCGAACAGCTTTAGCTCGAGCGGGGCATCGTATGCGGGAGACTTCGGGGTGACGATGGGCGACTCAGAGTTGGGCTTCGGGGACGTGGTGGACCTGAGCCCGGTGCAAGTCGACGATGGCGGGCACTTGTTCATTTCGCCGGTGATCCATGACTGGACGGTGGTGACGCAGCGTGGGATCGACACGGTGATCGACTTGGAGGGCGGCTTGGACGTGGGGGTGCCGACCGCGCCGAACGAATGCCTCTACGTCTATTTCCCGATCTTCGACGAGCGTCTTCCGAATCTGAATAAGCTGCATGGCGTGGCGTCGATGTGCGCCTCGCTTATCAGCCACAATCATCGCGTCCTGTCACACTGCGGCATGGGATTGAACCGATCGGCGCTGGTGGCGGGATTGATCCTTCACAAGCTGGGCATGTCCGGCACCGAGGTCATTACTCGACTGCGAGAGAGACGCCCTGGGGCGCTGTTTAACGACCAGTTCGCTGTCTTTCTGGAGGGGCTGTAGGGGCATTTCTCAACAGGGCTCCGCCCCGGACTCCACGCGGCGCCTACGCGGAACCCACGAGCCTCCGTCGGGAGACGCGCGCAAGGATGTGGGGTGGGCCATCTAGTCGACCGGGGCGCGGGTCGACTAGATGGCTCGCTCCCGCCGCCCGTCCGGGTTATGCGAGCAGGCCGAAGATGCCGCCGGTGTGGATGAAGAGCGGGCGCGGGCCAAACCGGTCCGGTTCGTGGAGCAACGGGCGGAACGCCTTGCCGGTGTAGACGGGGTCGAGGATCAATCCGCTGCGTCGGGCGACCGAGGCGATGTCGGACATCTCCTCGGGAGTAGAGAGGGCGTAGCCCCGGCCCTTGTACCCTTCGATCACCGCGACTTCGTGGGCCCGGACTCTCGGAAGAGCGGGCCAGCGCTCCGTCATGTCGGCACTGATGTTGTCGATGATGTCTGTGAAATATGCCGCGTTATCGCATACCGCCACGCCGTACACCGGGAGGTCGAGGGCTCGGCGTCTGACCCCGATGGCCAATCCGGCCAGTGTGCCGCCGCTGCCGGTCGCGCACACGATGGCGGAGGGTGGTGCGTGCCACTGTGACGCCATCTCGTCCACGGCCCGGACGTAGCCCCAGGCGCCGAGCGCGTTGCTTCCGCCCTCGGGGATGACGTAGCCGTCCGGGCCCGCGGCCTCCGTCATGATGGCGGTGCGGTCGCGATACTGCGCGGGTGTGATGAACCGGACGTCGGCGCCGACCAGCCGGTCGAGCCGTAGGTTGCCGGTGGGTGGGCCCGGAGTCGGCTCGGCCGTTCTGAGAAACAGGACACAGTCGAGGCCCAGCCTTGCCGCCGCGATGGCGGTAGCCCGGCAATGGTTGCTCTGGACACCGCCGCAGGTCACGACCCGCCGGGCGTGTCCCGCCTGGGCGTCGGCGAGCAGATACTCGAGTTTACGGACCTTGTTGCCAGTGAGCGAGGTGCCGGTCAGATCGTCCCGTTTGACCAGTACCGTCCACCCCTTGCGAATGCGTTCGACACGTTCGATCGGGGTGGGGAGCCTGGCCAGGTCGAGCCGCGGCGGCTCAGTCTGTTGGTGACTCATGTGGCCTGATCCTCACTGCGTCTGCTCGCAGTAGGCAAACGACGCTGCACACCGTCGAGCAGAAGACCACAGGCTACGGCCTTCGCACACCGGGAGGCTAGTGTAGTGCCTTCCATGATTCGCAGCATAAGTTGGTAGCGCGGCGATGCTCGGCTGGCGACTTATGCTGCGAATCATGGGTACAGGGCGCTAGAGGCTAGTCGGTAATGAAAGACTCTCAGGCCCGCGATAACGCGCGCCCCGCGGTTGCGGAGTGGGGCTTGGGGGCTCCGCGGAGCCGCCGCGGGGGGGGCGGAGCGTGGCCTCGTCTATATATTAGAACCGGAACAACCGGGTGAACTTGACGACAAAGGCGCGGTTCTCGAGCATCGGGAAGCCGCGCGTGTTGGTGAATTCCGTATCGCGCTGGTCATTGAAGACGACGAACAGTTCACTGCCTGGCTGGTATTCCCAGCGCAGACGCAGGTTGGTGCTGAGCGTGTTGCGGGTCGAGTTGTATTGCAGGAGACCACCGAAGAACATCCGCGGGGTGAAGGGGTAGGTGACTCTGCTGGTGGCCAATCTTGCGGTGAAGCTCCCTTGCGGTAGCTCGACGCGGTTGACCGAGACGCTGGGCTCGAACGAGAACTGCGGCGTGATTTCGATCCGACCACGCGTGTACCCGACGGTCGTGATATTCCCCCCGAAAAACTCACCGCGTTGCAACGAAAGTGTCCCGGCGATGCGTCGTTGGGCGCCCATCGCATACGAGACGAAGTAGTCCTGGAACTCGTATCCGCCGACCGGGATGGTCACGTCATCAGCGATGTAGAACGGGTCGAAGAGGAATTCGGAGCTCTTTTGGACGTCGGCCACGAATCGGTCGCTGTTTTCGAACTCGGTCTCGAAACTTCCTCTCGCGATCCGCGACTCGACCTGACCCGCGACGGTCTCGATATAGTCGTAGCTGCCGCCAAACTTGAACTGCCGGACGCGTGCCAGGGAGGAAGGTCGCGGGCTGAACTGGCTCTGGACGAAGGTTCGTCTGAAGTCCGTGCGGCGCAGAAAACCGACCTCGGGGTTGAAGTTCTCCCCGACGAGCAGGTGGTCGATGCCTAAGGCATAGAGGTCGCCGTTGTACGTGAAGGCGGTCTGGTAGCTGTCGTTGTTCCGGTCGAGCACGCCGTCTTGGGTCGGCGTCTCGGTTCGCGCGTAGTAGCCGTTGAAGTTGACGTTGTCGTAGAACGAGAACGTGCCGTCTACGCCAAAGGCCTGGTTCGAGTCATCGCCGTCGACCGAGATTGACCGGTTTGTGAAGATGCCGCCGATGCTACTGCGGCGGAGGATGTCGCGTTTAACGCGGAGCACGGTGAAGTTGGTGCCACGGATGCCAGAGTCCGAGATGTCATCGGCTTGCACGTCGTCGGTTTGGATGTTGAGGGCACCGACGCTGAAGTCGCCGACCTTGCCCGTCAGGCGGCCGCCCCCGAGAATGGGCACTGTGTTGCCTGATTCCAGGCCGATTCGGCGGCTGAAGAAAATGGTCGGGGCGGAACCGCCGCCGAACCCTCCTGAACCGGGTCGGCCACCACCCCCGGGGGCGCCGCCGCCGCCGAATTGCGCACCGCGGCCAAAGTCGAAGGTGCCGCGCCCCTCCAGAAAGAACTCGCGCTTCTCAGGGAAGAACAGGCTGAAACGCGTCAGATTGACCTGCTGTTCGTCGACCTCGACCTGAGCGAAGTCGGTGTTGTAGGTGAAGTCGGCGGTGAGGTTCTGGGTCAGACCGTATTTGACGTCGAAGCCGACGTTACCGTCGCCGTCGTTGCGGACCGCGGGGTCCGCATTGAGGTCGGTCGCGCTCGATCCGATCGCATAGGGCTTGATCTCGAACGTCCGGTTCCCCTCCGGCACTTCAATGCCAGTCAGGGTGCCTGCGGCTGATATACGGAACAGTCCCGGCCCTCCAGAAATCGGGACCGGGGTCAAATACGTGGACTCATTCTTGTGGTAGATCCGCCGTCCGAGCTGTATGCCCCAGATCTGGACACGGCCTGGCCGATACCGCAGGGACTTGAACGGGATCTGCATCTCGGCCGTCCAGCCACCTTCGAACCGACCGGTGCGCACGTCCCAGATCGGGTTCCAGTCGATGTTGGGGTTGCCCTCGTCGGTCAGCTGAAAATCGAAGATGCCGCCGATCGGGTTGACCTGGAAGGCATACCCGTTTCGGCGGTCGTAGAAGGTGTCGAGTGAGACGTTGAACGTTTCGTTGTTGATGAGCTGAAATGAGTCCCGCTGCATCTCGTTGGCGACCCACTCCGATTCCGGTGCGCTGTCCCACAGCCGGGCCGAAATGTAGATGTTCTGGGTGTCGAAGAAGACCCACGCCTCGGTGCGTTCAGTGGTGGGTTCGCCCTCGTCCGGGAGTTGCTGAATGAAGCCCTCTATCGCCGTGGTGTTGGCATAGACGGCCTCGTCTAGGACCCCGTCCAGGGTGATGGGCGCCTCGAGCCGGACCGCGCGGATGGTCGCATTTCCGGACGCGTCTCGCGCGACCGTGGCGGGAGCCACCGGGGGGGCTGGTCCGTCGATGAGGTTGCCGGTGATGGCGAGGCCGCCCCCGGACGAGACCGAGGGTCGACCGGGTGGGGCCAGCGGCGAGGCCGCGTTTGGCGCGGGACCAGGAACGGTCGTCCCCGTCGGCGCGGTGGCTGTCCGCAACGGAAGCCCCTCGCGCAGGCGCGCCGAGAGCTCATCCTGCATGGCGAAGAAGTCAGCGGCCTGTCCATCGACCCGCACGCGGTGCACCGCGGTGCCCGACTGGGTGTCCACGATGCGCGCGGTGATACGCAGGTCGTCTCCCAGTCGCTGATAGCCCCCGGTCACGATCCAGCGGGCCCCGGCGGCGTCGTCGCCGGACGCTCCGGCGGGGCTGGTCGTGACAAGGATGACCACCCTCGCGCTGTCGGTCAGATCAGCTGCCAGCGTCTCGGCAATACCAGACCCCATCCACGCGTCGTCGGGCGCGCCGCTGATGTTCGAGAAACGCTCGACCGCCACGGTGCCAGAGGCCGAGGCCGGTGCACTCTGGGCGTGCACCGGCGCCGGGGTGCGCCCAACCGGGGTGGGGGCGAGTGGCTCGGTCCACGCGATAGACGAGGTAAAGAAGAGGCTCAGGCCGGCGACGCCGACGAACGCTATACGCATACGCACGCAGATGATACGTGTGATGGCGCAGCTTTGCTTACGCGAGTGTTGCTGCTAGCGCCAGTCGATGGCCACGTCCGGGTCCAGGCGTCCACGCATTTCCAGGCTCTTCTCACCGGTGATGGCGTCGACGCGTCGAAACGTGACGATATCGATCCCTGGCTGCAGGATGGTCGGTGGATAGGCGGCAATGACAGCCAGGTCGCCGAACGGCACGTGGGCTCCGAACCGGGTCAAGGCGGTGACGTCGTCGGTCATCCATAGCGGTTTGACGAGGGTGGGCTGAGGTTGTCGACAACAGGTGGGCGTGTCGGCCGGCACCGCGCTGAGGAAGAGTGGAGCGCCACTGGCGGTCTCGACCGGGGCGCGCATGGCAACGTAGACCACCGCCGCCCTCATCCAACCCGGCACCTCGTTGGCGCGGAGCGGACGTCCCGTCGCCTCTCTGGCGTACGACGCCCACGCCACGCGCAGGAACGGTGTGTAGACGACTCCGGCCGGCCGGCTCCCTGGCTGGCCCGCACCCTCTACCTGCGTCAATGCGTAGGTTGGCGGCTCGCCCTGCCGGCCCAACGTCAGCGCGGCCTCGATCTGGCTCGATGTCAACGCCAGGTGGCCGCCGGTCAGACCGGTCAGCACGCGAAGTGTGGGAATGCGGTCCGACGGGTGCAAAGCGGGCGGTTCGAACAGGAGCACGACGATCATCAGCGCCGCGATCATGGGTGCCGTCGTGGTCAGGGTACGAAGCATCGGGAGACTGGCTCAGGATCGTGGCGAACCGAGTATGCCGGTGGGTATACCATGTCAGTCGTCTCGCCGACGAGCGGCGCGGCCCTAGAAGTTGCTGAAAAGCAGGGGAGCGACCACGATGCGAAAAAGTACCGTCAGCCTGAGTGTAGCTTGCCTCACCTTCGCGACGGTGAGCTCGGTGGTGCTGTCGGGCCAGCCCGCCGCGAACGACGGTCCCCGGTATGAGAACGGTACCCACCTCGTTCGTCCGGACGACTACCGGGAGTGGACTTTCCTGAGTTCCGGGCTGGCGATGGCCTACAACGAAGACCAACCCGCCGGCGCCTCCACGAGGCCGCAGCTCTTTCAGAATGTCTTCGTGAACCCCTCGTCCCACCGAGCGTTCATGGAGACCGGGCGGTGGCCGGATGGCACCACCTTTGTTCTGGAGTTTCGTCGGGCCGCCACCGACGCCGAGATCAGCCGGACCGGGCGCTTCCAGACAGATCGGGTGATGCTAGAGGCCGAAGTGAAGGACGCGCGGTTTCCCGACGGCTGGGCGTTTTTTAACTTCGGACAGGACGACGCACTGGCCGAGGTGGCGGAGCCGCTGGCCGGCGCTCAGGTCGCCCGGTGTATTGAATGTCACACGGAGCACACCGCGGTCGAGCGGACCTTTGTGCAGTTCTATCCGACCCTCCTGGAGGTGGCCCGGCAGAAGGGCACCCTAAAGCCGGGCTTCTAGGTTTCCTGGCGAGGTGCCCGTCTGGATGGCGTTGCTTCCTCGGTCACAGCCCGCCTGGCTGTTCCCTCGTCGCGCCTTGCCAGCCGAACACCTCGCCAGGAAACCGGTTCTGCGAGAGGTGTGGGCTTGGCGCTGAGCTTGTCGGTCGTTGCCCAGGCGCGCAGATGCGCGCCTCGCGAACGCGGAGTGGGGCTCTTGGGGTCCCCGCGTAGCGGTCGCGTGGGGTTCGGGGCGCAGCCCCGTCTGACGAGAGGTCAGAGGTCGCGCACCGTGAGCCGCAGGTGAGTTCTACGGCAGCACGTCGCGGCCGGCGAAGACCGCGGCGTCACCGAGCGCCTCTTCGATGCGCAGCACCTCGTTCCACTTGGCCATCCGCTCCGAGCGCGAGAACGACCCGACCTTGAATTGTCCCGCGCCCCACCCGATGGCCAGATGGGCGATGGTCACGTCTTCAGTGTCGCCCGACCTGGCGGAGACGATCGTCCCGAATCCGGCTCGACGGGCGGCGTCGAAGGCGGCCCTGGTCTCGGTGATCGTGCCCGCCTGGTTCGGCTTCACCAGCAGGGCGTTACAGGACTGTTCCGTCGCCGCCCGTTCGACGCGTGTCGCATCGGTGACCAGGTAGTCGTCCCCGACGACCTGCACGCGGTGGCCGACGGCGGCGGTGAATTTCTGCATGCCGGCGGTGTCGTCTTCCGAGACGGGGTCCTCGATCGACACAATCGGATAGCGTCCGATCCAGCCGCACAGCAGTTCGCAGAGTCCGTCGCTATCCAACTCACGATCCTCGAGCCCGAGGCGATAGCGTCCCGACACGTGGAACTCGGATGCCGCGATGTCGAGTGAGATGGCCACGTCGTCGCCCGGGGTCCGCCCGGCGTCCTCGATGGCGCACAGAAGGCACTCCAGCGCCTCCTCGTTCGTGTCGAAGACCGGCCAGTAGCCACCCTCGTCAGCCACGCCCTGGAGGCGGCCGCGGTTCGCCAGCCTGACCCCAGCGGCTCGGTAGACGTCGGCGGTCCAGTCGAGCGCCTGCCCAAAGCTGGACGCCCCGATGGCCATGACCATGAAGTCCTGCACGTCGACCCGCCGTCCGGCGTGCGCTCCACCGCCAAAGATCTGAATCTCGGGGAGCGGGACGATCGGCGGTGCGGCTCCCAGCAAGTGACGCCAGAGCGGCTTGCCGGCCAGGCTGGCGGCGGCATGCAGGGCGGCCATCGAGACGGCGATCAGGGCGTTGCCACCAAGGCGGCTCTTGTTCGCTGTTCCGTCGAGCTCGATGAGTACCTGGTCGAGTCTGGCTTGGTCGGTCACCGCGAGTCCGTCGAGCGCGGGGGATATTTCTCGCTCGATACCTCCAATGGCCTGTGTCACATCCTGGCCCCCGTGCGCCCGGCCCGCGTCGCGCAGATCGACCGCCTCGCCGCTGCCGGTCGACGCGCCGGCTGGCGCCATCGCCCGCCCCCCGATGCCGTTCGGCAGGTGCCCCTCCGCCTCTATCGTCGGACGTCCCCGAGAATCCCAGACTCGTCGGGCTGTCACTCGCTTGATGGTCTCGTCGACGGCGGTCACTGACCGGCCTCCGCGAGCGCGTCTGCCCACGCCTGTCGTACCGATACCAAGGTGTCAGTGGGGCGGCGGAGCAGCGCCGTGGCCACCCGCCGCGCCGAGGGCCTCCAGGACCGGCCCACAGGCCCCGTCGCCGGCGACGAGCCCCCGGAGTTGATCGAA